>JAKBEU010000003.1 GCA_021833625.1 bacterium | reverse complement strand
TTATCTCTTACTTTGCTTTCTCGAATAAATATATTGCATTCAATTTTGAAAAATATCTCAAATCCGGCTCAGGAAGAGCTTTCATGAAAAAGCATTTCTTTTAAAAATCCGCGATTGTTAATAGCGGATGATGAACGAGCAATACTACACTTTGGACAAGGTGAGAAACTGTACCGATTGGCTATGATTGTATGATTATTCGGCCTTACATGATGTGGGTGGGGTACGATCAAAAATATGGCTACTCTGCTATAAAAAGTGCTCTAAATCTCACCAAAGGTGAAATTGTAATATCCGCATTGTAATATCTTGTTATTACTTTGTCAAATAAACAATAGCGTAGTGCCTTCATGGTTAAACAAAGGGTCTGCCAAATAAATTTGAAAGTTTGAATCCTATCCAATGCCTTCCCTTATCTGTTAAAGAAAGAAATCTGTGATAGTTTGTGACATTGCTTGATGGCATGCTGTTTATTACTTGTAGGTCAACGTAGCTTTCTGAAAAGTTAACATTTTCCGATGTATGAGCTGGCAAATATAGAAAATAATTTTGTTTTTGGTTTTTTAAGTCCTCTATAAAATTGTTAATTCTATTTTCTCCCCAACCGTAATTAGTGTATTTGCTTTTTAACACTGCTAAATCAAAAATTGGACAGACGCTTATATATTCCCTTCTCTGAATATCGCATGTTTGAGTTATTATCATTGCACTTGATCTAAATGAGTTTGCAATCAATTGCTCTTTTTTTCCATCCATATAGGCGTCTTCTTTTGCACTAAGTTCAACAACTATAGAAGAAACAGCATCTCCAATGAATACAAATTGCTTTCCTAGAGGAGGAACTATAAAACTATAGTTTGAAAGTAAATCACCTTGAAAAAAAGGTTGTTCAACTGTTGGAAGAGCATACATTCATTTTTACTCTATTAAAATGCTGGCGTTAATACTGAATGATAATTCGATTTTTCGATTTCTTTTATCAATTCCTCATCCTGTTTACTTTCTATCAAAAGATCATTTTTTATTTCTGCTACGCAATTTTTTCCAACAACAACATACGCTCCACTTGTTGGAATATTAGATGTTCCAGCACCTATATTTTTATTGTCGGAATTAATCTGACCAGTATAACTGGCAAATTTGCTGAAAGTTGTCAAAGCCATAGTATTAATAAATTGATAACTTAAATTTTTTCCCAACCATGATCATTGATAGCGATCGCATATGGTTGTGGAATGCCAGGATTTGTATTTTTTGTAAACGTATATTCGGTTATATAGTTATCTTCTCTTGTGGATGATTTGATAACGCCCCTCGCTAACTTAAGTGTGCCAGTGGGTGCAGCGCCAACAATTTCATCCGGTTTAAATGGCTTATCTATTTGCATTTTCCTCACATAATGGTCATATATGTCATTAATCAAACCCTCTTCTTTTGTTGAAGCATAAGAGATTATCTTTTTAAATCCAATTTGCTTTTTTGCTTCACATCTATTGATTAAGTGACTGTGTGAAAATAACTTTTCTGTAAGAGTTTCAACAATTGATTTAATTTGGTGGTCTTCGAGCTTTACTTTATGTCTCTTTAATAAATTAGTGGCGAGAAGCCTTATTAGTGAATGAGTTCGATTTATTGAGCCTAATACAGAGGGCGGAACTTCGACAGACAACATTTTCATTATCTCAGACAAAGAACCCTGCTCATTTATGCCAACCTTATTTTTGGCAAAATTAACAAAACCAGTTACATCTTCTACTTGAATTGCCCTTCTCTGACCTTGGACTTCGTAATTTCCTTGAGGATCAATTGGACTTAAATAACTCATGGGAGTCATAATTATTTTATCAGCTCCAAGTGCTATCAAGGTACCCGCACTCAATGCTTTGAATGGGACAATTACTTCGAATAGGTCACAATACTCTCTGATTAATGAGACAAGTGGCCAAGGAGCTTCTAATTGACCACCTGTACTGTATAAATACAGGGACAATTTTTTCTGTTTTCCGATTTTTTTCAAATGCTGGTAGAAAATAGGTAGGACATCAATTGCAATTTTTGTAGGAAATAAATCGCCTGGCTGTTTGTCACTTGTCATATACACAAGAATATCTGCTGAATGCGTAAGAGTTGCAAGTTGACGTAGCTTGTCATTTATAGCCATACCAGCATTATATCAAATTGGAAATCAATAGTAAAAACCTACTCTTTTTTATAACAAAAGCACGTTCCAACTTTGTCCCATGCCTCCCGCAGACTAGCTAAAAAGATCTTTTTGCTATACTTTATTCATGAAACGCGCAAAAGACGTCGATGAATACATTGCAAATGCTCCACGTGAAATGCAAGACAAGCTCAATGCTCTTCGTAAAATAATAAAAAAAGCCGCACCTGAGGCAGAGGAGAAAATAAGTTATGGAATGCCCTTTTTCAACTACAAAGGAAGGCTCATCTATTTTGCACTGATGAAAAATCACATCGGACTATACATCCCGCCTCCCATAATAGAACAATGTAAAAACGAGCTGAAAAAATATGTTACCACGAAATCGGCAATCCACCTCCCCCTCAATGACGAGCTTCCGGTGAAATTGATAAATAAATTAGTTAAAGCACGCATAAAATGGAATGATAGAACAGAATAAACCCCCTTTCCTGTTTGTTTTTTGCTTTTGATACAATAATAGTGTGAAAACAATATCTACCGATGATGCAATAAAAAAGAGACATCCGGAAGGGGTTGCTTTGATTGTCTGTAAAAGTCTTGATGGAAAGGTTGATGCTACTCCTATTGGCTGGTTTACTCTCTGCAACTCAAATCCCCGAAGTTGGGCTATTTGTCTTTATAACAAACATTATTCTCATAAGGTCATACTTGAGACGAAAGAATACGTCTTGTGTTTACCTTCATTTTCACAAAAGGATGACGTTTTGTATTGTGGAACTGTTCATGGATGGGACACGGATAAATTGTCAAAGTGTAAATTGAAAACGGTCCCTTCGAAAAAAATTAATCCCCCGCTTGTCGAGGACTCGATTGCTTGTTTCGAATGTAAGGTAACTAAAACATGCGATGCGGGAGACCACACTATTTTTATAGGGGAAATTGTGGAATCTTATATTTCAGAACGAAAAGATAAGCTCTATAACATAGGTAACAGAACGTTTGTTAAGTGGGAGTTTTCATAAGAATTTTAGCCTCAGTTTACTCCAGGCGTTAATTTGTGATAAAATATTATCTCTGGAAACCATAATTAAGTTCTCTCAAGTCTCCTTTGACTTTGGCCAGGACAAAACCATTATCGACGAAGTAAGTTTCTCTGTCAGAAAAGGCATGAAGGTTGCTTTAATGGGCCAAAACGGTGCCGGAAAAAGCACTCTTTTTAAATTGATTACGAAAGAACTCTATCCCCTCTCAGGAGAAATCTCGGTCGACAAACGGCTTGTTGTTGCTACTGCGCGTCAGGTAATAGCAATCGAAGATATGCTACTTTCCGTTGAGGAATATTTCCAAAAACAGTTAGGGGAAGGCGTCGAGCCGTACGAGGTAAGGAAAAGACTGAGTGGTGCACTGAATGCCGTAAATCTGAAAGCACCTCTTGATAAAATAATAAAATCTTTTTCGGGAGGTCAACAGGCACGTCTTCTTCTGGCATCGGCACTCATCAAAAATCCGGACCTTCTCCTACTTGACGAACCGACCAACAATCTTGATCATAAAGGAATTGCCCATCTTACCAACTTCCTTGTTAACTACAAAAAAAGTGTCATAGTCATCTCACACGATGCAGAATTTCTGAATGCATTCACCGAAGGTGTTCTTTACCTTGACAGTTTCACAAAGAAAATCGAACAATATGCCGGAAATTACAACGATGTAGTCGAGCAAATTGCAATACGTATTGAAAGGGAACGGCGTCAAAATGCACAGATGGAACACGGTATCCAAGAAAATAGGGAGCGTTCAAACTTTTTTGCCCATAAGGGAGGAAAGATGAGGCTTGTGGCAAAAAAAATGAGAGAAAAGGCAGAAAAGATGGAAAGTGAAAAGGTTGCCGTGCGGAGAGAAGACAAAACGATTCGTTCATTTGTGATTCCTTCCCAAGAAGGCCTTGTAAATGAATATATGAGAATATCGTCCTTCACTATTATGCAGGAAAGTGGAGAAATAACGAAATCGACTAATGTATTTTTAGTAAAAAATAAACATCTCCTTGTCAAGGGACCAAACGGTATCGGCAAGAGCACCCTTATTGAATCACTTGCCAAAGGAACTGCCCGCGGAATAGTGATATCGCCCGGTGTCCGTATCGGTTATTACCGCCAGGATTTTTCAACTCTTGATTTTAACGACACGGTGTATGAATCTTTTGTTAAAGCCGTGAGAGAAACGGGAGGACCTATTTATGAACAGCAGATTCGTTCGGTCGCGGCCGGGTTTCTTATTACGGAAGAATATATTTATTCCACAATCGGCACTTTGTCTGAAGGGCAAAAAGGCCTCGTCTCGTTTGCCCGTTTAGTTCTTCAAAAACCGGGGCTGCTTATTCTTGACGAACCCACCAATCACATTAATTTCCGCCACCTCCCCCGTATCGCCGAGGCATTGAATAATTATCGGGGAATGATGATTCTTGTGTCACACGTCCCGGAGTTTGTTGCACAAATCAGAATTGATGAGACGCTTGATCTTGAGAAGTAATTGCAAATACTCCCCTTTTATTGAAAAAGTGTGGTATAATGTATACAAGTTAGTTAGGAATAATAAACCTGCTTGAATTTAAGTTCGTTTGAGTTTACTTCTTTTTTAAAGACAGACACCCACACTAGAACTGATTTCAGAAACGAAAAAAAGGTCGCATTTGTTTAACATAATGGCCTTGTTTTTGGAAAGCCCCACATTAACGAAATGTTATGTGGCAGTAATCACTCTCTGAAAATCGCGAATTTAGGCAGATTTATTCTCCCTTCTTTCTTCTTCTCTTATTTTATGTCAATTAAAATAATTGTTATACTTTCCTGTATCTATGAACATAAAATTTTTACAGTTAAATTTACTTGAGGGAGGAATATATTGGGATAACATTACAGCGCTTATTAAGCGCGAAAATCCCGACGTGCTCTGCTTGCAGGAGGTATTCAATGGAGATACAAAACAACCGCCGCATTTCCAGTCAACGAGTCACCTTAAAGCTCTCCTTCGCCATTATCATTCCTACTATTCCCCGGAACTATATGAGATCTGGCCTCAAGGACAGACGGATCAAGGAAATGCCATCTTTTCCCGCTTTCCCATTACACAGGAAAAAACGATATTTCTCCACGGTACGTATAAACGACTTACCAGACCTCCACAAGAAAATGATTTTTCCCACTATCCGAAGAATATGCAACATGTTGTCATTCCGATTAACGGAAAACAACTGCATGTATTTAATCTGCACGGTATTTGGGGAAAGGGAGGAGATGATTCCCCCGAAAGATCCCGCATGGGAAATATCATCGCGCAGGAGATAAAAGAAAAAACATATGCGGTCCTCATGGGAGATTTTAATCTTAAGCCAAGTACGAAAGTCGTTGCAAATATCGAAAAATATATGGTGAACGTGTTTAAAAATGAACTGACTACGTCATTCAACATGAAACATAAAACAAACCCCGGTTATGCAACGGCAGTTGTTGATATGTTCTTTACAAGTCCCGAGGTAGATGTGATTTCCAAGTCGTCTCCGGAGGACGACGTATCCGATCATCGCCCCTTTGTCGTGACGATTGATATATAAGGGATTATACGAAGACCGTTTTTATATTATTGTTCTTTTTTTCTATCTCTCCGACAAACTCTTTATCGGTTGTTGTCATGATGGTTTGATGCTCATCGATAAGATTGAGGATTCGCTCTTTATTGCCATGGTCAAACTCGGAAAATACATCATCAAGCAGAAGGATGGGTTTGATGTTTAATTCTTTTTCCATATAACGGATTTCATTCATCTTCAGCCAAAATATGCCCAGGCGCTGCTCACTTCTGGAGCCGTATTTCTGGATGTTCTTTGCCTCTCCCTCTTTGTCGAGTAAATAAAGAGTAAAGTCATCTTTTTGCGGACCGATAAGTGTTTTGTGAATCTTCAGCTCAAGTTCTTTTTTATTTTGCAACCGCTCACGGGAAAACTCATTCTTTTCATACGCTATCTTGAACTCCCTGCCATCAAGGTGGGAATTATTATTGAGAAATTCGATATAGTTTTGCCGTGTTTGTGTGATAGCAGCTCCTTCTTTCATGAGGTACGTGTCCCAAAATGACAATTGTTCATCTATGTTCCCTCCGTGATAATATTCAAGAATCTTATTCCGCTTGCGGAGCGCCTGTTCGTAGTTACTGATGTGCACTTTATAGGAATAATCAAATGAACCGATGACGTGATCAAAGTAAAGCCTGCGGAGTGACGGAGCACCCGTAATTATCTCTACTTGCTCGGGAGCAAACAGAACTGCCTTCGTCTGCTCGGCAATGTATTGTTTTTGGCCTTTATGCGCCTTTTCCACGAAAAACGTCTTGAGGGCCGTACCGCTTTTTCCTTTTTGCAGAAGTATCCGATAGTGGTGTTCATTTTCACCTACAATAAAAATACCGTCCAATTGCATGTCGCTCTTTCCTATTTCAATAAGTTCTTCTTCCTTCGATTCGCGAAATCCCTCTCCGCTGATAAGACAACAAATCGCTTCCAATATATTTGTTTTTCCGCGGGCATTTTCTCCCACTACAATAGTCAGGCTGTCTGAAAAATGGACGATTTTTTCGGAAAGATTACGGAACCGGTACAAAGCCATCCGTTTAATATACATGTGAAGAATTATACCTATATTGCGCCGCCACCGATACCGAAAATATACGTGATAACTCTCGTGATAAGAAACGAAAGTATAAGAAGCACAAAACCGACGACTCCGGCGGTTATCTTGGCATTGGCCGATTTTATTTTTTCAGGAGCGCCTTGAGACATGAGATAATCATATCCTCCCCACATAAGAATGAAAAAAAGTATTATTCCCGCGATACTCATGACAAACGGAACGACGTTATTTACGACATCCCCTATCGTGTTATAGCCAACTAACGGACCCGTTATGGGCGTTCCACTTATGTTGATGCTTTGTGCATATGCGTCTTTTATCATAGTACCGATAATATAATTTTTATTATCACCATAAGTATAGCGTGCGCCGCAACGGAAAACAAAAGAGGAACCTGGAGAGCTTGAAAGAACGACTTATACGTGCTGATTATTAAGATGAATGTTTGGGTGTTGACCTGTATTGAAAAAACATACATTATGGCGCCGATAATCAAGAATAAGGGAATAACATAGACAAGATCCACTAAATCCTGTTTTGATGAAAACATGTTTGCCGTAATGGCCAGAATGAGATATCCAAACAATACGGTTTGCCACCAGACTCCTCCCGGAAACAAATGAAACGCTTGGCTTGCCCATAAAGCTCCGATTGCTCCAAAAAAAGGGGCTACTCCTACAATAATGGGGCGGATAAAGTCACCGGCATGTTTCCGATAAGTAACATGTCCCAGCTGAATATGATTTTTTTCGATATGAGGAAGTATAGACACTTCCTCAGGATTCATGGCAAGAAGAAGCGCAAAAAAATAGTGGGAAATTTCATGCAGTATGGTGCCGGGAAGATATAAAAAAGCCATAAGTAAAATAATGGGACGGTCAGAATGAAAAATTCTTCTGAGTAGGTGAAATGCCATATTCAAGAGAGCATGAGCTAAGAAATATATCGCAAGAATCTCACAGATAAACAGGACAAAAACCGTAAGGGGATTGTTCATGCAAAGTAAAGTGGGACTAACGATAACTCCTGCATCTTTTTTTGGATAAGGAGAAACAGAAGGACGACCAGGATAGCAAGGGTGACAACAACCAGAGTAAGAAAGATGACGTTGAGGTCAAAAGAGCTCTTTTTTGGGGCAACAACACCCCTTTGCTCTTCTTGCTTTTTCTGAATTTCAGAAATAATTAATGGGGTAAAGTTGTTTGTCATAGTACCGCTTTCCAATTCTACACCGTTACTGCCTGAATGTCTCCTGTTGATGCATCCTTTGCGACTCCCTGAGGAGCCGTTGGTTCTGCCTGAGGCGCTTTTTTCTCGTCTGAAAAAGACTTTTCCACATTAAATGCTTCCTGGACTTTCGACGAGCCACAGTAGGAACAGATGGTTGTCGCATTTTTTACCACTTCCGTTGAGAAATGAGCCGCACAGATATCGCATACAAATTTCTTTTTTGTATCTGTTTTATTTTCGACAACTGTCGCTTTTTGAATGTTAAAGACAAACTGCTGGCCGTCAAACTCAACATTTACTTCATCTCCCGCATTCGCCTTTTTTTCTATGATAAGACTTGAGATTGGATTTTCAATGAGTCGCTGAATTGCGCGTCGCAATGGGCGTGCTCCGAAAACCGGATCAAATCCGTTTCGTGCTATTTCTTTTATTGCGCTTTCTGAGCAGGAAAAGCCCATATCCTGATCTTCCATGGCCTTTTGAACTCCCTTAAGTTGAATTTTGACTATACGTGTCATATGTTCAAATCTGAGAGGCTCAAACATGATGACTTCATCAAATCGGTTTACGAGTTCGGGTCTGAAGAACTTCATCAGCTCATTCATGACCTTTTCCTTTAGGGACAAGAACTGTTTCTTCTGTATTTCGACGTCAATTTTCTGCTTTTCACTGACATGCTGTTCAAGCGGTAGTTCGGGACCGAAATATTCGCTTAACAGTTTTGTTTTCCACTGCTCTCCTGTCTGATCTTTTAACCAGACGATATCTCCTACGATAATTATCTCTGTGCCCGACGGAGAGAACGTATGAATATCCCAATAGGAAAGCGGAAAGGTTCCCTTCTCAATTTTTGAATCGGTAAAATAATCTTTTAAAAATCCCGTTTGCCAATCGTTGGTCGCCATCTTTCGTCTCCAAAATCTATCCTTATATGTCACTACCTCTTGTTCGTCAGGAGTAAATGTATGCGTCTTAAGGGAAGCCGTCGGCAACTGTTCATCAGGTGCGTCAGGAAGAGAATTGATGACAACCCCATCCTTAAAATAAGAAATGAGCGTTGACTGTTTCCATGTTTTTGCAGTTGTTGAAGTACGCACATATGCGACTCCTCCTTTGGTAATCATCTCAACTCCGGAGGAAGACATTGCATGAGTGTCAAATCCATGCACCGGAAGTTCTCCTTTTGGCTGAGGAGGAACAGACGGTTGGGGCTGTGTCGGGTCAGCAGGAGCAATGGGCTGAACAACGACATCTACCTCTACTTCCTGTCCCGCAAAATAATCAAGGAGTGTCTTTTCGATCCATGCAGATGGCTTCGCGCCATCGGCCGCGGATGATTCTTTCTCAAGAACTTTATTTCCTATCAACACTATTTCTCTTCCTCGTGGAGAGAATGTATATGAAGTGATCGTTGGAGGCTCTTCTATCTCTGTTTTTCCCGCTTTTGTTAACTCTTCCTGAATAACCTTTGAACCGAGGTTCGACGTGCAGATAACTACCGTATTTTTGAACGACACGACATGTCCTTTGTTGTCGGTCAATCGTCCATCATCCAAAATCTGAAGTAAGATGTTGAAAATATCGGGATGCGCTTTTTCTACTTCGTCAAACAGAACAACTGAATACGGTTTTCGACGCACCGCTTCGGTGAGCTTTCCCCCCTCTTCATATCCGACGTATCCAGGGGGAGCACCAAGAAGTTTTGCGACTTCATGTTTTTCCATGTATTCTGTCATGTCAAAGCGGATCATCGCATCTTCGCTGCCAAATAAGATATCTGCCAATGTTTTTGCGAGTTCCGTTTTTCCGGTACCTGTGGGCCCCATGAAAATGAATGAACCTATCGGCCGGCCTGCTGATTTAAGTCCTGCACGACCACGTCGGACAGCTTGAGATACCGAGCTTACTGCCTCTTCCTGTCCGATAATGCGTTCATGCATAATATCTTCGAGTTTTGTCAGTTTTTCCGTTTCGCTTCCGGACAGTTTTGCGACAGGAATTCCAGTCCATCGCGCAACAATGTCCTTAATAATCTCAACGGATACTGCCGTTGTTGTTTGGGCCTTCTTTTGGTTGAATTCGTCTTTTTTATCACCAAGGTCGCCTTGAATATCGGAGAGCTTTGAATTGATTATTCGTACCCGCACCTGGTCTCCCGTTTTTCCCAACTCCGTCTTTTCCTGTTCCAATTGTTTTATTCTCTCTTCAAGGGATTTGATTTCTTCAGGAAGCGAGATAAGAGGAAGTCGTACTGCAGAACCAGCCTCATCGATAAGATCAACCGCTTTGTCGGGAAGGAATCTGTCTCCGACATAGCGCTTGGACAAACGTACCGCAGCTTCAATTGCGCTATCCGGAATCTGGACGCGATGGAATGCTTCATACTTCCCTTTTAATGCTTTGAGCATTTTTATTGCTTCTTCTTCCGTCGGTTCCGGAACGACTACCGGCTGAAATCGTCTTTCAAGGGCCGGATCTTTCTCTATATATTTTCTATATTCCGTTAATGTCGTTGCGCCGATAAGCTGCATTTCTCCTCTGGAGAGTGCCGGCTTGAGAAGATTGCCTGCGTCTCCCGACCCCTCTCCCCCCGCAACTATATTGTGTATTTCATCGATAAAAAGAATTATCTGTCCTTTGCTCGCTTTTACTTCTTCAATGATGTTCTTCATGCGTTCTTCAAACTCTCCCCTATGTGATGCTCCTGCCATAACGCTCATAAGGTCAAGACTCAAAATGCGTTTGTTAAGGAGGGTTTCCGGCACCTGTTTTGCAACTATCTGTTCTGCAAGTCCTTCGACGATTGCGGTTTTTCCGACTCCCGCTTCTCCAACGAGGGCTGGATTGTTCTTGCTCCGTCTTGAAAGAATGTGAATGACTCTTTCGATTACCTTTGATCGCTCGATTACCGGGTCAAGAAGTCCCTGAGCGGCACGCGCCGTCATATCAACGGTATATTGTTCAAGTGAGCTTTTTTTCTTTTCGGCTTCTTTCTGATCGGTAAGAAGTCCTTCTTTGTTTCCTGCTATTTTTTTGTTTATATCTTCTTTTTTTAGCCCTAATTTTGCCAACACGCGTGCGCCTATCCCTTCTCCTTCTTCAAATAATGCAAAAAGAATGTGTTCGGGAGAAATGAATTCAAATCCTAATTTTCGCGCAACAACAAGAGAGTTGTCGATAATGCGTTTTAACCGCGGAGAAATTTGCGGAGGAACAAGTTTTGCCGGTTCTCTTTTATATGATTGGGTAAGTTCTGTTTCAACTTGTTGAGGTTGGACTTTAAGTTCTGTTAATAGTTTATATATCTCTCCGTCAGCAAGCAAACCATGCAGCATGTGCTCACTGTCAATAAGCGGACTCCCGAGTTCTTTTGCTTTTGCCTGTGCCGCAACAAATACCCTATTCGATCTTTGCGTCAGATGAGTCATTAAATCCAAATCAGATCTTTTTTGTGTATTAATGTTTGAATTGAGAGAAGCTCCCAACGGTTTTGCAGCAGGCGGCGGAGTTGGATTTGCCTGACCCACGTTAACAGGCTGAGACGGTTGCTGCGGGGCTTGTGGAGCTTGTGATTTTAACAACTCTTGTATACGTTGCTGATTGGGATTTGGAGGAACAACTGTTGGCTGTGGAGCGACAGGTGCTGGTGCCGGCGGGGTTCCTATCCCATTAAATGTTTGAACAGGTGGTGTTGCAGCCACAGGTTGAGCAACTGCACTTGCATTGGTTGGTGTTTTTTTTATAAAATCAAAAAAGCCGGGCATATATTTCATTATGTAGAATAAAATGTCCGTTGTCAACAAATGATAAAAAAAATTCTTCCTATTTCAATATTTGTCCTTGTCCTTGTCTTGGTGATACTTTTAGGGCTTCAGAACCTTCTGAATAAGAATAAGACTCAAACCAATGCCCTTCTCACTCCAACCCTTTATGAGGGTAAACAGGGATCAAACTATGGCGGCACTCAAAGTGGCGGTACTCAAAAAAATAACGGTACAAATGGTGTTGGTAAAACCGCACTTACGGAAAACGCTTTTAAGGCAAAGCTTCCGATAAGCAAGACCGATTTTACCGTTGACCATTCCGACAAATTGGGAAAGTATGTAGTAACCCTCAAAACAGATAACGGGCAAAATGCATATAATGACTGGCTTGATCAGAATACTTCCTATGGAGAATTTCTTCCTGCAGAGCAGGTCATATTGGCCCATCAAAGTGTTGACGAACTTGACAATGCGCTTGACTATGCGGAAAAAAATAAACTGTCTCCGGATGAAGAGTTTAAAAAAAATACAGATCTTCTTCTTAATGTTTTTAACGCACTATTTTCGCCAATTTCTACTCCAAAAAAAGCAATCACCATTCCAACTGCGACTCCCACCCCAAAACCACAGACTAATTCTGATAATGGCTCAGAGAATCCTTCCGGTAGTGGGAGTTATACGTATTATGCCCAGTGCGGCGGAGCGTATGACTCTTATCTTCTTCCCATTCAAAATGGGACTAATGGGAAAAAATGCACCGAATGTTCCGCCGGGTGCGGACCAACAACCGCTGCCATGATTCTCTCCTCCTATGTTGATTCAACACTTACCCCGCCAAAAGTAATTGAGTCGATGAGTAAAGCAGGAGTTGCCATTAGTTGCAATGGGTCTGGAATGTACGATCTCTATAATTACATGTCCAAAGCCAGTGGAATAAAAGTGTCAACGCTTATCTCGTTAGGACATGTTGAGGCAAAAGAGGTCGTAGATGATTTCAGAAAATATATTAAGGGAGGGTGGACGCTTTTTGTATTGGCAGATTGTAAATATGGGGGGCATTATTTCTGGGTGACGGATGTTTCATCAGACGGGAAAATACTTGCTTACGACCCTGCATACGGGTCCGGAAGACCCAGACCGCTTGATGAGAATCAATACGATCCACATCCTTACTACATTTATGCATTTCCAGTTAAGAAAAATTAACCTATGATGAATAAAACGAATCTGAAATATTATGTTATTCCTGCTGGTGTTCTTTTGGTAATTTTTCTTATTATTCTTATTGTTCCTATCGGAAACAAAAATACGAGCAATCAAACGGTTACTCCCTCTCCGATTTCTCTACCGACGGAAAAAACACCGACACGCGTCCAAAAACCCACTTCTTCGGTTTCGGGAACCCCAAGTGCAGAAGCATCCCCCACTCTTATTCCTCTTCGTTTCACGGGAGGAGACCTTACTCAAGACCTCCCATCCGACGTTAAACTACTCGCACAACAAAAAACCGAACTGAGAAGAAAAACACCTCTCACCATGTCTTTTGGAGTCATTTCCTTTGACTATGAAAATGACAAGTTTGTACTTCTATTAAACGGCCCTAAAGAACAATCACAAACTGCGTTTAATACATGGCTAAAACAGACCTATCCCGCGATACCGTTGGAACAGTTTGCAATTCAATAATATATTTAAGTAGAATGAAAGTATGGTTGTGTATTTGTGGAAACATCTGTGGAAGAAGATGGAGTCTCCTTTGCGCTATGTAAAAATAGCACTATGCGTTGTTGTCGTATACCTTCTTATTTTGTCGATATTTGCACGCATATTTCAGTCAAATAAAAACGATATCTATGCAAACAAAAATATAAAAACCGTTAGCAGCAATGATGGGATCAGAGCATTTATTACCGATAAGAAAATAAACTCTACTCCGACCGGAAGAATATCAATCGCCACATATAAACTCATTACCTGCTCTCTTATTGGCGAAGCTTGTTATGATGATCTTGATAAAAAAAATCCCGCAAATGCTTCTACTTTTATAGCCTCAGCTCTCGCCTATCCGTTTTTAAATCCTCCTGCATCGGGAGTGAGAACGACGGCCCAAGCGCTTGCGCAGGCAGGGTTTATTCCAAAATCATACGCTGCTGAAGGTGTCGGATTTGCCTCAATTAGCCCACTTATGGGAGTATGGAAAGCAATGCGGGATGTCTCTTATCTTCTTCTCGTCCTTGTTATTGTAACAATCGGTTTTATGATAATGCTTCGTACGAAGATTAATCCCCAAACGATAGTAAAGGTGGAGAATTCCCTCCCCAAAATAATCATGGCTCTTATTTATATTACTTTTTCTTTTGCAATTGCAGGTTTTTTGATTGATTTGATGTATATCGTGATAGTTCTGATTATTGCCATATTGGGACCACAATATGCTGCAGTTGCTCCAAACGTCAGCAGCACCAACAACGCCATTACGAATCTCTCTATAAGCCTCTTCCTTCATGGACCAAAGACCACTCAACAACTGATGCAAACATTCCTTCAAGCTACTCCTTGGGACATTATTGGTTTGCTCTTTAATTTTAACGTCGGAACTGTCTTTTATACCCTGCCAAACGCTTTACTTCATATCATGGGAGGAGTTGTGTCATTCATACTGAAAACAATCTTGACTTTTGTGTCTATCTATTTTCTCACTCCATATATTGGGAAACTCCTTGATTGGATAAAAACAATGGATATTAAGGCAGGTATAAGCTTGGGAATATCGGCTGAGATGTCGGGTGTCGTACAGGCAATCGTTAGTAATGTTGCGACGATTCTTTCTGTATTACTCGCCATTGCTATCGGGCAAGTTGTCATTCCACTCATTTTAGGTGCAATTATTTTCCTTACAGTACTACTCATGTTCTTCCGAATATTCTTTGTTCTTTTTTCAAACTACATCAAACTTCTTGTGCTCATTGTCATCTCCCCTCTTTATCTTCTGATGGAAGCCATTCCTGGGCAATCTACATTCAGCAGTTGGATAAAAAATTTACTTGAACTGCTTGTTCCATTCCCGATTATTATTGGGGCCTTTCTTATTGGTTCTATCATCATGGGAATTTCAACAAGCGGAACATTGTGGACTCCGCCGTTTCTTACGCAGCTTAATCCTGAATATCTATCTGCCATCATTGGTATGTGGATCCTTTTTATGATTCCGGATTTTATTGGTATTGTGCAAAAAGCGATTAATCCGAAGCCTCTACCTCTTGATGCTGGGCTTGGAACCTTCTTCGGTGGTGCTAAGGGTGGAGTTGAGGCTGGCTTAGGAGAAATGAGTAAATATGCTCTCCTTGCTCAGAGCTTCACTCCATTAGGAAAGGTTTTCAACCTTATTCCTGGATTCGATAAAACAAAGCTTGGCGGCAAAAAATGATGATGAGTCTGAAACAAGTTCTTTCTCCTTATGAAGAATTGTATTAATTAAAGTAAAAACGACAAGACTACCTTCGTCTCTTCTTCTGAAGAAGGTATAAAAACGGAGCAAACTATTTACCTAGACCGGGGATTCTTAATATGTCTACTCCTATTATCTTGAGAATTAAGACGGAGAAGATAATAATAACCAATCCGGTTATGCACGCCGTGAGGTTTTCTTGCGCTTTCTTTATCGCTTCCGCGTTCCCCATTGAAGTTTGCATCCTGAAAGCTGAATAGAATATACATAGTAGTGCAACGCCTCCTGCGATTCCTATTCCTATATTAAGAATGTAGTTTGTGATAAATGTGGATAAATCAAGCGGAATGCATCCTATTGCTGTGTAGAACCCTCCAGTTGTGTCCATGCACTGCATACATTTTGCCCGCTCTTGTGAACTTGAGCCTTGAGAAAAATATTGATTACAAAAATTACTGAATGCAGGAATTGCACTTGATGATGAATTTTTTATACAAATACAATTGGTGTCTTGTAGGTTTGTCGGAGTTGAGGGGACTCCATATGCACATGGACTCACCTGGTCTTTCATTGAACTTACGGATGTTATTTTATCGTTAAGACCTCCAAAATAATCACCAACAATCGGTAGCCCACTTGCAGTATTCCCAAGTGTGGTCATTACTGAATTGTCCTGTTTTTCGGGTATGCAACACTTTGCTTTTTGCGCATCGGTATCACCAGCAATTCCACACGTAACACCAGGAACAATAACTCCTCCAATTGGAGTATCAGCATAAACATGAAAAAACCGAGGAACAATAACAAGAAAGAAAAGAAACAACACAAAAATCCGCTTCATACTTTGAGTATACTATACTCTGCAAATTTATTTCTTTTTATTTTTTTGGTTTGCAAGATAAGCCATTGCAAGAAGAATTGCAACAAGTGCGCCTGCAATTGCTGGTGCATATGTTTCAAGCCATTTCACTCCTCCTTCTATCCCGGCGCTTTTTTCAAAATCTTCTTGTGAAAATTTCTGTTGTTTTGAATGATCCACCACCTTTTTCATGTACGTGAAAGGTCCCCAGAGTTTTGTTTTTTCATACGACACTCCGGCATTTACCCTTCTTGTAATAATGGGGCGTCCTCCAATAGAAAGAACGGTTTCGTAATGATCGGGAATTTCCTCATGAGGAGGAACTCCGCATCCGTTAAGCAGGATGTGTCCAAAGGCGTATATCTCATCGCTGTCAAGAGAGGTAGATGGATTTTTCAGATCATTACGGAAAAAGTCTTGCATGACACTTGATTGGGTCGTGCCATATCGTTGTCGTCTCCAGAAGTCAATGGCCGGTCCAATTCCCTTTATTCTCATAATCCTATCCTTTCCCACCATATTGGAGACAAATAAAGCAAGCGATATCATATATTCATCCGCCTGATTTTTATCCATTATTGCAATGGGTCCTTGTATTTCTTTAAAAAGAGGGAGAAAGTTTTCGGTGACGGCTTTTTCCAATTCATGAATGTCTTTATATTGACCCCTCACAAATTTAGGAAGCGCTTCATTTATAAGCTTCATAAGTGCCGTATTCATTTTTCCTGTCACTCCAAACGTTTCTCCCATCATGCGCGTTGTAGAAAAGCCACCTGTCCCACTGAAATAAAATTTCGTAAGATCAAGATCATCTCCTCCGATCAGATTCTCAATGTCTCCTTTTGAGCTCCCTGTTGAGCCATTCTCATCCGGCATCAAGCGCTCTGCAAATCGCTCTGCAAGCGTCTCAACCTTTCCTCCTCCGTTTTCTCTGGAATGTCGAGTCTGTTCGATTGATTTTCTTAGTTTTGTTTGACACCCCTTGAGAGTGCTAAGGAATTGATCAAATGATTCAGAGATCAAAACCTGTTTACCAAAACTGTCATATTCGCCCAAGTTTGCCTTGTAGTTTTCAAAAAAGGCTTCAAGTTCTTTTCTATGAGCATTGATATCACTATCTCCAATCTCATAGTTGATTGTCTCTTTGCTCTCTTTATTTTTTGCCCAAGTACTTTTTTCAACAAGCGACAGAGCGGAAACATACATGGTATAAATGTGGGTTTCAAGGACACCGCTCCTGTAGCCCGGCAACTGACCTTTAAGGTAATCTGTTAAGTCGTTTCTTAATAACCGCTCACCCCTTGGTGTCCATCTTCTGCTCTCAAACTGTAAAAATTTTGTCGGGGCCGTTCTTTTTATTTGATTAAAAAGGAGATTTGTATAAAGCGTTTTCTTAAAATTTGCCTTTTGCTCACTACTCAATTGATCACCCCGTACTCCACTAATACCAGACAGTAGTTCTACCTCTTCTTGCGACAATCCATTAATTGTCCCTGGCGAAGAGACACTATCGATAAACTGTTTTACGATGTACGACCCGGCTTGCCTCACATTATTAAGTGTTTTAGCATAGTCCATCTTTTTTAGATCTTCTCCTTTGTACACTTTAAATGCTTCCCATTGAGCAAAGCGCCAACCTCCTCGTGCGAATAGTCCGACACATTTTGTCCTCATGTAATCGGTAAAAGTAACATAGGTTTCATCAAAATCAGCAAGTTCATCCGATCTTCCGTTTTGGTTAGCGTCTTCATTGAGGAACTTTGCTCTATATACGATACTGTGGTCGAAATATCCTTCTTTTGAGTAGGCGCCTGGCGGGTGCTTCATATTTCTATAACGCGGGGTATAACGTATGGCGTTGTAATACTTCGGAAGTCCAAATCTCTCCAACACCATATCAAGGTCAAGTTGTCCTATCATTTTTTCATATCCACGGTGATGGGTTCCGGTGTATACGTTAGCTGTTTTATCGACAATATCTCCTTCACCATCCGGTCCTTTTTCCGTGTTGATGGGCATCCGTCCCGTAAGGAGAGAATTCCAGAATTCACCGGTTATTCCAGATGCGATAGCGCTTGCCATTCTCACTTTTTGTATTGCCTTCTGATTAAGAGCAGATTCATTTGCTGCAAGTTCAGGATGCTGCAGTGCTAAATGAGCTTTTAATTGCAAAAAGGCTTTTAGCTCCACGCTGTTTAACTGCCATACTTCGTCCGCTCTTCCAAATTGGGTTGAAACGACCCCCCTGTTTGCCGACAGTTCTTGCTGTAGGTTGGTCATGTAAAGATTGTAAGCAAGGCTCAAGTCAGATTCCTGTCGCACAATCCAGTCAAATTTGGACAAACTCATACGCTCTGAATATTGACTTAGTTGTTCCCACCCTAACCCCTGATTACATATTGCGCTCACATTATGAAGATGTTCTCTGACGTGTAGCAAGTCCGTCATGTTATTTGCAAAATAATTTCCTATAGCAACCCCGAGAGATACTTTGGTTGTTTTTGTCTGTAGCAATGGCTTATAGGGAGCTTCACTATTTGATGGATTAGGATCTTCAATGGGCTGTTGAACCTCAATTTTCTGATCTTCAAACCATTCGTTTTCATTCACTGCAATTTGTGATCCCAAGTGAGTAAGGCGTTTAAGAAGAAGCTGATACAAATGACCTTCATACATCGGATTAAAGGCCTGTTCAAAAAATTGATTTGGATTCCGATCTGCAATACTGAGAAGCTCCTCAAAAATACCCTTCATGTCTTCATAAAAAACCTTCCACTCTACTTTGTCATTTTTTAAATATCTTAGCTGTCCGGAAGTTCTATCTACTTCTGAATAAAAATAACTCTTTAATGATTCGGCACTTGAAATCGCCCGAAGGAGTCTCACCTGTTCTTGAGTCGGGACAAACACCCGTGACGCTTCGGCGACTATATCACTCCCCTCAGACCTTCTCGTTTCACTTGAGAAATATTCTTCAACCAAAGGGCTATCCGGTAATTCTTTCAACATATCAAAATCTTCAGGAGACATAAACCCCTTTGAAAGAAAGCCCTTCAGAGCTGAATTATATTTTTGCAGAGCAAGAGCCTGATCTTTTGGCGAGCTGCCCGCTGAAATAACCGAGTTCAGTAAACCGGATATTTCGTCTTGCATACGTTCTGTTTCCATCTTTATTGTTTCTTGGTATCCTTGTTCAAATTTTTCGGGGCTTAAGCCTCCTTCGCCCATCGCTTCTTTTGTTTCAGCCTCCAATTTTGCACGAAGTTTTGCCTTTGCTGCTTCAGGCAATGTTACATTTTTTATCGGCCCAAAAATATCGTCATAAATGCTGTTGCGTTCTTTTCTCATCTTATTAAGTTGTTCTTTCGTATAAGATCTTGGTTTTAAATATCCTCGCGCACTTTCAAGCGGTGCTCCTGCCCACCCTTTTGAATCTGCATACTCGACCATCTTTTTGAGAATGTTTTGTGAAGTTTTTGTTTCAAGGTTTGCAACATCAAGAACCGCCTGAATTGCTCCATTCATTCCGTCCATCGTTCCTAAATCATGAGAAGGTTCTCTTGAAGATGCAAATCTTAATAGCTCATATACAACTGGTGCAGAATCACTACCGATTTTGCTTGCGTCTATTTCTTTTATTATTCCTATCGCAACCGGAGAAAGGGGTATTTGCTCTTGAGGCAAACCTCTTTGTATTTGTGTGAGGATAATACGCACGTCTTTTCCTAGCTGTTTTTTCTTTTCGTGAACTCTTCGGATCTCTTCCTCCCCCCCATTTTGCGAATGTTTAATATCATCTATTGTTCCATTTCTGGCAATAACATCAGTGATCAGTTCACTCAGTGTTTTTTGAACAGTAGAAGAAGAGGGTTGTTCCGCTGGGCGCGGCTGTCTCTCCTGTTGCGGAACCGGTGGTTGTTCATTACTTGCCATACCCTAATTGTAATTGATTTTTTTTATGTCGAACGTGTATTTTTACTTTTCTTATTGACAACTCCTTTTTTTATGCCTTACCCTTCAAAAAAGGAAGAAATTGGGAGAGAATGTGAAAAGAGAGAGATGAGTTTTGGATAAATTCGTTAAAGCCAGTGCAGTTCCAACAAGTGGACCGCGTCATAAAATACATAGCAACATCAAGCAAAATAAGTGCCGGGAGCAACAGAATGAAAAGAGGATGAAGCCCTTTTTTATTCGGTTGTTGTACTTTCTGTTGTCTGTTGTGGAGCATTCTCTTTTAAGTCTACCACAAGCTGACGATCCCGTCCTTCGCCCACTGAATAGCTGGCAAGGTCCGGATACTCAGAGGTGATAAGCTGATGAATAATGCGTCTTTCGTATGAAGAAAGATGGCTTATATATCCGGGTGTTCGACTGTCAAGAGTCTTTTGGGCATATTCTCGTGCCATTTCATTCAATCTTTCTTCCTGTTTCTCCCGATAGTCATTGACGTTGATGAGAAGTCGCACCGGTTCTTTAAACTGTTGAAAAAGAATAACCTCCAGCACTTTCTGAAATGCGCGAACCGTATCTCCATGTCTTCCGATAAGAGTCGGAGCTTCTTCTGTTTTTATGATAACTTGGAAAGCGCCTTCGTCCTCGATTATTTCAAGTGTATATTGAGACACTAATTTGTGCAGTAGTGCTTCTATTTCTGTTTGAACTGTGAGTTTTTTATCCATATGTTTTTTAATAATTACTAAAAATAATAATCAATTTGGGAGTTAAGCTTTAGGTAAAATTTTTAAAGTTTCGGTCGTTCTTTTGTGTAATTCGTACTGGATTATACTAAATACGGAAAAGATATTCCAATAAAGAGCAAGTCCTATCGGCATATTCAGAGAAAACCACCCGATCATAAGAGGCATCACATATTTCATCTGCGTATTCATTGCATTCTGGAAATCACTTCCCGAGTCCGTCTTTTTTCCATCCTTGTTTTTTTCCTGATTTTGCTGTGGGGCCGGTTGAGGGCTCATTGCCATTGTCGTTTGTGTTTGCAGATACTGTAAAAGCGCCGTGATAAGGGGAATAAGATAGATAAAAATCGTGTTCACTTGCTTCGGGGTTGCCGCGAGATTGATACCGAAAAACCATGCGTCCAGTGATTTGAAATGAAGGAAAGAAAAGTAGAGCGCATTATTCATTGCATGAATTACCTTTATCTTATCGGCGACAAAGAAAAGCTGCAGTGTTTGATAGAGCGCGATAAAAATGGGCATCTGAATAATCATAAAAAGACACCCGGCAGCAGGATTTATGCCTGCTTCCTGATACAACTTCATCTGTTCTTCCTGCAGTTTTTTTGCGTCCCCTTTGTGTTTTTGCGCAAGTCTGTCTATATGGGGTTTGATGTCCTGCATTTTTTTGGACGTATCCATTTGCTGCTTAAAGAAAGGAAGAAGAATTACGCGAATTGTTACCGTGAGAGCGATAATAGAAAATCCAAGCGTTCCCGGCAGTTTCAAAAGCGAAAACAAGTAATGATACAACGCAATGATGTTAAGAATCGGAAAGGTAAAAACAGAATTAAAAAAATTTGGTTGTAGCATGTGTTGTTTTTAAACTGTCAACTTTTTTCTTCCCTTTGCTCTTCGTTTAGAAAGAACGGCACGTCCGTCATGAGTAGACATTCTTTTTAAGAATCCATGTGTCTTTACTCTTTTTCCTTTTTTTGGTTGGAATGTTCGTTTTGGCATAGCAATAAAATAATTAATTTGTAAAGTTTTGCTTTCGTGTTATTATATCAAAAATCGTTCCTCAAGAACCGAGGCTTCATGTCCTTTAAATTCCTGCCAAATAGCCTCAGTCTCAAATGGAATAAATGGATGCAGCATGGTGACACATTCCAAGTAAACCTTTTCTAGCCCGTTTTGGACTTCCATATTACCATTTTTTAGCTCTTCTTTCAACTGCTCAATATAAAAATCGGCCAGTCTGTGCCAAATAAATGCATGCATGTCTCCCATTACCTGTCCGAATTTGTATTTTTGCATGTTTGTATGATATCTCTTCTTTACTCCTTCAAATTCTTTAAGTAATTTTTTTATTTCCTTATTCCCCGTCTTTGCTTCTGTTTTGGATTCTCCCTTATTCATGTGGATAAATCGTCCGACATTCCACAGCTTGTTTCCAAAGTTGCGCATACCGATAAGCTTTTCGTCAGTAAGAACAACGTCGCTTCCCTCTTTCGTTTCAAACACAAGACTTGCACGAAGCACGTCCGCGCCGTACGTTTTTATGACTTCCAACGGATTTATGACGTTTCCTTTGCTTTTACTCATCTTTTGGCCGTGCTTGTCCCGGACCAATCCGTGGAGAAATACGGTTTTAAACGGCACCTTCCCCGTCACATACATACCAAGCATAAGCATGCGTGCAATCCATGCCCGCAAAATATCATGTCCCGTTTCCATGACACTTGTGGGATAAAACTGCTTATACATTTCATCTCCTGAGGTCATCAGGGTAACAAACGGCCATTGTCCTGACGAAAACCACGTATCAAACGTGTCCGTATCCTGGATAAAATCACCGTCTCCGCACACTTGACATTTTTCCGGTTTCTTTTCGGAAACAAACCAGGTTGCTTTGCTTTTACAAAAATAGGCAGGTATCCGTATTCCCCATACAATCTGACGGGAGATATTCCAATCAATAAAATTATCCAGAATTCGTATCAATTCTTTTTTAAATCGTTTTGGATAGATAATTACCTCTTCTTTTTTTACCGCTTCTATTGCGACAGACGCAAGTGGTTTTATGGAAATGAACCATTGTTCTTTGGGGAGTGGTTCAATGACCCGCTTACAACGATAACAGCGCCCCACTCGATGCATGTGTTTTTTCTCTTCAACCAATAATCCTTTTTCTTTTAAGGAAAGCAGGATTGCTTCCCGCGCTTTTGAAATCGAAAGACCTTCATAGATGCCCGCTTCTTTTGTCATTTTCCCGTCAAACCCAACCACTTGAATGCTTGTAAGCTTGTGCCGTTGTCCCGTCTCCCAATCGGTGTGATCATGGGCAGGGGTTACTTTTACCGCCCCTGTCCCAAATTTCGGATCGACAAAGTTGTCTGCAATGATGCTGATTTCCCGTCCAATGAGAGGAACGATAACCGTTTGGCCGATGTATTTTTTATACCGCTTGTCATTTGGATGAACCGCAATTGCGGTATCTCCCAACATCGTTTCAGGACGCGTGGTAGCAACCGTTATAGACCCCTGTCCTTTTGCAAATGGATATTTGATATACCACAGCGTTCCCTCGCGTTCTTCGTAATTTACTTCATAATCCGAAAACGAGGTTCCGCACGAAATACAATAGTTGACCAATTTTTTTGCACGATACGTAAGCCCTTCATCAAACAATTTTTTGAACGTTTTATATACGATTGCAACAATCGCCGGATCCATCGGAAACTTATTCATTTCAAAATCCAGGCCAAATCCCAGCTTTTTTAGCTGTTCTTTCATATTGTTTTGATTTTTCATCACGAAGTCAAAAATCATCTGAAACAATGTCCCTCTGTCAAAATCAAATCTGCTTTTCCCTTC
The DNA here is from genome assembly GCA_021833625.1 of bacterium. GTDB lineage: Bacteria > Patescibacteriota > Microgenomatia > UBA1406 > GWC2-37-13 > JAKBEU01. Next base: position 187,543 of record JAKBEU010000003.1, on the reverse strand, counting down.
TTTTTGCAGATGACGTTCAAACACGAATTGGGTCTCAATTCCGGCATGATCCGTTCCGTATACCCAGGAAGTGTTTTCCCCTAATAACTTGTGATAGCGAATCATAATATCTTCATACACCATCATTGCGTGCCCCAAATGAAGATCGGCATTTGCATTAGGCGGAGGAAGGATAATACTAAACGGTTTTTTCTTTCCGTCAACTACACTTTTAAAAAACCCTTTTGACTCCCAAAAGGATGACAATTTTTGTTCGAATTGAATTGGTATATACTTACTTTCCATACGGGTTATTTTATAATAAAATAAATCACTATGGAATGGATATACCAAACACTGCAGTGGTACTTTGTGCTTTTTTGTGTAGGTATTATTTTTTTTGGCATAACAAAAAGGTTTTTTACACACTTTATCGACCACGGGTATGCGTTTGCAAAGACCATCGGCATTCTTCTTCTCAGCTACGGAATGTTCGTGCTGGGAAGCTTTAAAATTCTTCCCTTTCATCTGTTCACGCTTCTTTTTCTTTTGGTTGTTGCGTTTGGGGTAGGATATTTAATTCCGCGAAAAACAAAAGACCACCTCAATGTTCCACTTCTCATTGGAGAAGAGTTGTTGTTTTTGGTTGCCCTTTTTTTTCTTGCGTTTGTCCGCGGTCAGGAGCCTTCTTTAAGGGGGCTTGAAAAGTTCATGGATTACGGATTTATTAATTCCATTCTCCGCTCCACTTATTTTCCGCCTCTTGACATGTGGTATGCAAAACTTCCCATTAACTACTACTATTTCGGGCACCTCACAGGAGCGGTCCTTATCAAACTCTCGGGCATACAATCAGCTGTCGGATACAATCTTGTGCTTGCAACTATTTTTGCTCAAGCAATAACCGTCGCCTTTTCGCTTGTTGCAAATATCGTTTTTGCGTTTGGCAAAAAATTACGGACATCTCTTCTTGTCGGACTTCTCGGTACGTTTATTCTGAACTTCGGAGGCAATTTACATACCATATATCTCTTTACTTCCGGATATTCCCCTGACGCTCCGGTACCGTTTTGGGAAATATTATCGCAATATAATCCGACAAAGTATTGGTATCCGAACGCTACGCGCTTCATTCCTTTTACTATCCATGAATTTCCTTCCTATTCTTATGTCGTTGCCGACCTTCACGGGCACGTGTTTGATATCCCTTTTGTTCTTCTCACGCTTGCGGTACTGTTTATTTTCTTTACCAATAGGGGAAAGAAATCCCACTCAATTATTACCAACAGCTATCTTTTAACCGTTCTTCTCGGCTTAATGACCGCAATACACTATATGACGAATGCGTTTGACGGTCCGATTTACTTATTGCTTTGCGGATTCTTCTTCTTATCAACATGGGGATTTACAAAAAGACTGTTTCTCCACGTATTTCTTCTTTTCTCAAGCTTTCTTGTGTTTTCTTTTCCTTTTTCCCTTCACTTCACGCCGTTTGCAACACGGATTGGGGTAAATTGCAGCCCCTCTTTCTTAACCGATATCGGAAAACTGGGACCCTTCCTGTTTGAAAAGGGAAATTGCCAGCCGGATCCGTTGTGGATGTTGTTTGTTTTGTGGGGGTTTTTCTGGATATCTTTTGTCCTTTTCGTGTGGGGAAAATCATCGGAACACTACAAAGAGCATCCCGTTGACGACTTTATCTTTGTCCTTTTTGCATTCAGTACTTTTCTCGTTTTTATTCCTGAATTCTTCTATATAAAAGATATCTATCCCGCTCATTTTCGAGCAAACACCATGTTCAAACTTGGTTATCAGGCTTTTATAATGATGAGCGTTGCTTCCGCGTACACGTTTTACGTCATAATACGGCAAAAGAATGTTGTTGCAAAAATATTGCGGATTGTATGGATAATTCCCTTCCTTTTCGTCGCTATTTACAGTTTCTATTCCTTTCCCTCCTATTACGGGCTACTTAATAAACAACCGGAGCTAAATGGCGTACAGTGGGTGCAGAAACAGTTTCCTGACGATTGGGAAATCATCGCTTACATGAATAAAAACATCAAGGGTCAACCGGTTATTCTCGAAGCACAGGGAGACTCGTATACGGACTTCAATAAAATAAGCGCCTACACCGGACTCCCGACTGTTGCGGGGTGGTGGGTACATGAATGGTTGTGGCGTGGCACCGCCGATGTGGTGGGTGCCCGTATTCCCGAGATAAATGAGATATACGAGTCAACGGATATTGATAAAACAAGACAGCTGTTGAAGAAATACCAGGTACAGTATGTGGTTGTTTCCACCATGGAGCGACAGAAATATAAGAACTTACAGGAAAGCAAGTTTTCGGTACTCGGCAAAAAAATAGTTGAATCAAAAAGTGGTTTTGGAGCTCTATATCAACTAAAATAACACCCTTCTTGACAAGGGTTCTGAAGTATGTTATCGTAATTCCTGAGCATTACTACTCGTCGTCCCCAATATACGAGCGGTAGTGATGCTCCTTTTTTTTTGGCGAAAAAATCCTCTTTATAATCTAAACGTCTTCACTGGTAAACCGAGATTCTTCTTTACTAAAAGGCTGAACTGTGACCGCGCAAAATCAACCATATCCTTTTGTACCCCAGAGGTATATCTATTTGCCGGGTTTTTGTAGTGAATGGAAACTTTCATACTGTGAATATAGAGGACTGTCCCCCTTTTGTCAAGACCTATAGAATTATTCATGATAACTATAAGATATCCTATATTTATTAACTAATAAAACACATTGCCGCAATGCTCTTTTTAAAATAAAAGAATATAAAAGCAGAAGATGCGTTTTCCCTTACTCACTGAAAATTCCGTAGAGAACGGAGCGAAGTTGTTTTAAAGGAAGCTTGATTATGTCTTCAAGTGAGAGTGTTTTCTTCTTCCCTCTTTTATAGATGTGTCCTCCCATTTCGTATTCGAATATTTTTTTATCGACTTTTCCCTCTGACAGAAAGTGTATTGTATTGACGACATATTTATACAGCACCTTAAACTTTCCCTCCTTTTTGAAGCGCCGAAGGGAAAAAGAAACCTTGATGTCGGGAGAAAATTTTGCATGAACGCCATATTTATACGCTTCCTGGACAAGCTGGTGATCTTCACTCATAAATGCTTTTTCTGAAAATTGTCCGATACGGTCAAAAAAGTTGCGCTCAACAATCATTGACCCGCCTGAGGAGAATGGTTTGCCGAGCGTTTGAGATATTCGTATGGCAGTGTTGACGCCGTCAAATATGATTTGTGTCTGCGGATCCCTCATGTTTGGGTATATTTCAGGCACAAAAAGCAACCCCTTCTGCTTTTGAATGTGCATATATAGCTTTTGTAAGAAATTACGCCTTATGCGCACATCCGCGTCCAAAAAGACCAGATATGTCCCCTCACTCAGGTCTGCACCCCTGTTTCGCTGAAAAGAGACATTCCTTTTCTTAACCGTCAAAATCCTCAAAGGAAAAGATGTTTTATATTCTTTTACAATCTTTTTTGTATTGTCTTCGGAGTTTCCATCCACTGCCACCACCTCAAACCCCGTATATGTCTGTTTTTTTATATCCGAAAGGAGAGTCCCTATATACTCTTCTTCGTTTAGCGTGGGGATAATAATTGTGAAAAATGGCTTCATATCGGTCTTTATTATATCATTTGGTACAATAGGAGTATGAAAATATCCCTTATAATTCCTGTTTTTAATGAGGAAAAATATATTGCAAACTGCCTCAATTGCATCATGAAGCAAAAGGTAATGCCGGATGAAATTATCGTGGTGAATAATAACTGCACCGACAATACCATCTCAATCGTAAAACGGTACCCAATGGTCACAATAATCAACGAAAAGAAACAGGGTATGATCTCCGCACGAAATGCCGGATTTAACGCCGCACAGTTTGACATAATCGCACGCTGTGACGGGGATACACAGCCACCTGCAACATGGATAAAAAGAATAAAAGATGATTTTAAAAAATATAAGTTTGACGCTCTTACCGGCCCTATTTCATTCTATGATGCCCAGTTGAAAACAACTCTACTTGCCCGTGGATATCTCGATCTTATGCGTCCTATTCATAGGGGAAAAGAAACACTCATAGGTCCCAACATGATAATAACGAAAGAAATATGGCAAAAAATAAAAGATAAGGTCTGCCTCAATGACAAACTTGTCCACGAAGATATCGACCTTGCATATCACATCCACGAGGCAGGCGGAAGGATAAAACGGGACGATAGGCTTATCATGTTCACCTCAAGCCGTAGGATGAAAAAAAATCCGCATTCCTTTTTTGGAGAATACCCCATGCGGTTTATGAAGACTCTTTTATATCATGACAAAAACGTGTTATTGCTGAAAAGGCGAATTACGCTTCCTGTTTGGTATACAAGGCGGAGATCTCCGAAAAAGACGTAACATCAGTTATCGATTTGTCATCGCGAAACCTCACCAGTCGGGGGAACCGCAAAGCAAAAAGAGCCGTGTGGTTGGGAGACTGCGTTATTTCGTCTGCTTTTATTTCTACAACAATCCCCGGGGCAACCCACATATCAACTTCCATGGTTTTATCAATCGCATACTGTGCCGGTTTGGTTTTTGTCTGCAATTTGTTGCAGCGTTTTTTCATTTCACGCCACTCCTCATCGGTAAGTCCCGTCCCTATTTTTGATACTGTCTTATATACCTCTTCTTTTTCGTCGTATACCCCGACAAGAAATGCCCCTATTCCGAAGTCCGTCCGTTTTCCCTTCCCCGTGTCATACCCCATCACAAGACAGTCAACCGTATCGTGAATTTTTGAAGAGTAACTTCGCTTAAACTTAATCCAGTTCCACCCGCGGGCTCCCGGACGGTAGGTGCCATCCAATTTTTTTGCAATTATGCCTTCAAGTCCGTCGGCGATTGCCTCATCAAATGTTTTTTCAATACGGGCTGCGTCCGACAAAAGAGTATGAGGTGCAATGATTATCGTGTTTTGTTTGGGATTATTTTGTACGTCGATAACGGACTCGAGTTTCTCCCTCCGCTTTGTAAAAGGTTCGTTGATAAAAGATGCTCCGCTGTTGTAAAGAAGTTCAAAAACAAACAGTTTGAGGGGAATTTCCCTTGCTTTTTCTTCTATGTCGTATTTCCTTTTCCGTTGTACCGTCTCCTGAAAAGGAAGGAACTGGTCTATTTGAGGATTGTATCCAATCGCTTCTCCCTCAATAATAATCTCATCGGCATGGATTTCGTTTTTCACTCCTTCAACCACGTCCGGATACATGAGGGTAACGTCTTCAAGGTTGCGGGAGTAGAGCCGCACCTCATTCAACTTCTTGCTGTAGTGGATTTGAAGCCGAAAGCCGTCATATTTTGGCTCAACGGCACATTCTCCTAACTGCTTAACAATCTCTTCCCCTGAAGAAAGCCGTTCTGCCCGCATCATAATGATGGGAGTAAAAATATGAGGGGTTACTTTTTTTATTCCTTCCATTCCCTTTTCTTTTATCAACCGCCCGATGTATCCGAGGTCCGGTCGAACGTGATACGCCGCCTCAATTTCCGGCCGGAATTGTTTTGACCCGCAAAGTGCCCACGAATATGCATCGATAATCGTCATATCGGAGAACCCAAGCCGCATCATTCCCTGCGGAATGCGGACCAAAAAACGGCATGATTTGCTGTCAAGTTGACGTATAAGTCCGCTCAATATCCCTACTTTTATGTCATTGGATCCGTCTCCTGATGACTTTGCAAGGCGTTCCAGTTCAAGAAAAACCTCGTTAATCGTCATTTCCTTTTCTTCAAAAGAGACATATTGCTTTTTGAATTCTTCAACGGTTTTCCCCACATCCCCAAGCCGCCTATTTTCCTTTTCAAAATAGGGTCTGTCAATATTGAGCGAAGAGACTATTGATTTTATGACTGTTTTTTCAGCCATTCCAAATTCCGTTTTTTCAAAAAGAGGAGCAACACGTCCTTGGAGAAGATATACCGTCTGTCCTATTTCCTCGGCGTTCAATTCATTGAATAATTCCGCAAGAATTTGGGTTATTTCAAGTCGCGAACTCTTTCCTTCTATCCGTTCAAAATAAGTTGCAAGGCGGGAAAAGTACATGAATAGTATTGTATATCATCCGGAGCCATTACGACAATCTTTTTTAAGATTGCCCCCCCCTACTATTGGTGTGTGAAGAAAGAAACCGCTTGCTGGGATATCTTATTGACCAAAAGCTCCAAAGCAGAATCTGCACGTGCGACCGCATTAAACACGTAAACGGGAAGAGAAAATATCCCTTCAGATTTTATGATTGCAATTTTCATGTTATTTTTCATCTGCTGCGCCTTTTTGCGTATAAAAACATCCTGAGGTGTTGCCGTTTTGTTTGCATCCGTATTTTCTGTGGTAGGAAAAAAAATGGTAGTTGGGATAATGGTCGCTGCTGCGAACGTTGGAACAGGGGTTTCCGTTGCGGCAAAAGGCGCTGTCGGAACTTGGGGGGATACTTGAGTCGGACGTGCAGTGGGAGACAGAGGGGCTCTTGTCGGGACAACGGTTATGTTTCCCCCCGGTACTCCCAAAGGGATACCAAAATTGGGGATAAGAGAATTTGCGTTTAATCCTTTTACGCACCCATATCCCTGTTCCCTGTTTGTCATGCCGTCGTGAAATGTCCAATACCATCCGCACTTTTCGGGTCTCGTTACTTTAGCACAGGAAGTCGGATGGCAAAATCCCCGCTCCGGCCAACAACAGGCTTCAGGGTCGTTGCGTGCAACCATGTCGGCACAACAGGGAGGTTGGGATACACAATAATACGGCCCGATGTTCGTATGCTCTACATCAGCTGCCTTATAACACGCGCTATATGGCTCCGAACAGCCTCCACTTACACACAACCCGTAGTCAATGGTGTTGTCGTTTTTTATTGTTTTGCGTGTACATCCGTCCGCATAGCAGGAACTGTTTGCATTGCAAAAACAATTATTAGTACCATAGACGGAAAGTTTTATCCCAAAAAATACGCACAAAAGAAAGAAAGAGAATACGACGCATTTGTAAAAATTCCTCATACACATCTACAGTATAATAAATTAATGGATCAGAAAAAGAAATATTTTTTCATCACGTTAATTGCGATTCTTTCATTTTGCGCCGCATATTTTATTGACCAATATTACATTCAAAACAAGGGGAGTTTGTTTTTAATTCAATTATTTAATCTATAATATACATATATGCTTCTTCGTCTCGATAGATTTTTTTTTGATGAGAAAGATGTTTTCACCGCATTGTTTGGGCTATTCCTTCTTCTGAGCTATATTTTTCATATTTCCCTATCTCCTTTCCGCACGGAATCACTGCTTGTTGTCTTTTTATTTTTGATTATCACCCGCACTGTTGTTTCGACCCGGAAATTTAATTCCTACTTTTTCCTTGTTCTTACCAGTCTTCTTTTCTGCTTGTTTCTCTCCCCCTACGGACTCGCAATTTATCTTCTTATCGCTTTCATTCTTTACACGAAGACAAATTTAATCTAATCCCTTCAAAAAAGCACTAATGTGATTTTTTACCCCTCATAACAGTCTATAAATGATATTTTGTGGTTTATAAGCCCTTGTTTAAATAACGGATGAAATACTACAGTTAATCTTATGCTTGCCCGTATCTTCTCAGGCACTACCATCGGTTTGGAAGGGGTTCTTATTGAAATTGAGGTCGATATCGCAGGGAAAGGTTTTCCTACATTTACACTTGTGGGCCTTCCCAATAAAGCAATAGACGAGGCAAAGGACAGGGTGCGTACCGCAATTGCAAACGCAGGATTTGAAATGCCGGATTCAAGATTAACCGTCAACTTGGCGCCCGCTGATATCCCAAAACAAGGATCCGGTTTTGATCTGCCTATTGCCCTCGGAGTGCTTGCGGCGGCAGGAATGATTGATAAAAAAAACCTCAAGAATAGCTTTTTCATCGGCGAACTATCTCTTGAGGGAACTATCCGTGGAACACCCGGAGTCCTTCCCCTTGCTCTACTGGCACGGGAAAGAAAAATTGCAAACATGTTTGTTCCGTGTGAAAACAGTAAAGAAGCGTCGGCAGTTGAAGGAGTTTCCGTAATTCCCGTCTATAACCTGCAGGACCTCGTGCTCCATTTGAATGGACAAAAAACAATACAATCTATTCCTCCTCTTGAGCTTGAAAATCGCGGAGAATACAGCGAAACACAGATTGATTTTGAAGGAATCCGGGGACAGGAAACGGCAAAGCGCGCCCTTGAAATTGCCGCTGCCGGATTTCACAACATTCATCTTAAGGGAGTTCCCGGAGCGGGAAAAACATTACTTTCCCGTGCGTTCCCCTCCATCATGCCGCGTCTTGGTCGTGAAGAAATACTTGAAGTTTCAAAAATCTACTCCGTTGTGGGGATGTTAAACAACAAAGGATTTGTAACAACCCGCCCTTTCCGCTCTCCCCATCACACCACTTCCCGCATCGGTCTTATCGGGGGAGGAACTCACCCTATGCCGGGCGAAATATCTCTTGCCCATCGCGGCGTTCTTTTTTTGGATGAATTTCCTGAGTTTCCCCATGCCACCCTCGAATCATTGAGACAACCCATTGAAGACGGACAGGTTGCGATCTCAAGAGCTGCGGGAAGCGTTACATTTCCCTGTCGGTTTCTTCTTATTGCTGCTTCAAATCCCTGTCCGTGCGGATACCTTGGACATCCGACAAGAGGGTGTAAGTGCTCTTCCCAAACGATATTGAAATATCAAAAACGCATTTCCGGGCCCATCCTTGACAGAATAGATATTCATGTTGACGTCCCCCCGGTAAAAGAGGAAAAATTAACATCAATAGAAAAGGCGGAGAGCAGCTCCGTCATAAGAACCCGTGTCCAAAAAGCAAGGGAGAGACAAAATACACGGTTTAAAAAATCATTTACCAATGCGGAAATGACGCCTGCGGATATTCGTAAGTTTTGCACATTAACCGATCAGTCAAATACTTTATTAAAAACGGCAATAACGCGTTTGTCGCTTTCCGCACGTTCTTATTTCAAGATAATTAAAATTTCACAGACCATTGCGGATCTTGAAGGTTTGTCTCAGATTGAGGGGAAACACGTCGCGGAAGCACTGCAATATCGCCCAAAGGAAGAATGAACATTTGCTTTTTCAAAACGGCTCTTTATAATGAGCTTATAAATTTATAAAACACCTATGCAAACACAAAAAACAGAGGAGAAAAAAAGTCCAAAAATACAGGCAGTCGATTTAGCCATTGAACAAATTCAAAGAGAGTTCGGGAAAGGATCGATTATGCGTCTTGGAGAGACTCCCGCCTCAGACGTCGACGTCATAAAGACCGGCGTTATCCCTCTTGATTTTGCGCTAGGTATCGGAGGCCTTCCCAAGGGAAGAATCATCGAGATTTACGGACCGGAATCATCTGGAAAAACAACCATTTGTCTTTCGTTGATCGCCGAAGTGCAAAAAACAGGTGGAGTTGCCGCATTCATCGATGCAGAACACGCAATTGACCCAACATGGGCAAAAACTATCGGTGTTCAACTTGATGATCTTCTCGTTGCACAACCCGATACGGGAGAACAAGCTCTTGAAATTGCAGAATCACTTATCAGGTCCGGTGGAGTAGATCTTGTTGTTGTTGATTCCGTTGCCGCACTTGTTCCAAAAGCGGAAATAGAGGGCGAAATGGGAGATGCCCAAATGGGACTTCAGGCCCGACTTATGTCACAGGCTCTTCGAAAACTTGCCGGCATCCTTTCCAAATCAAAAACCACCATTGTATTTACCAATCAACTGCGCATGAAGATAGGAATTATGTTTGGAAATCCGGAAACAACCTCAGGAGGTATGGCGTTGAAATTTTATGCATCGGTCCGAATGGATGTCAGAAAAATCGAGACATTGAAAAAAGGAACGGAAGTCGTAGGAACCCGGGTCCGCGTAAAAATAGTAAAAAACAAAATGGCGCCTCCTTTTAAAACCGCTGAATTTACCATCAACGGCCGTGGAATTGATAAGCTTGACAGTATTGTCGACACGGCAATTGAAGCGGGAATTCTCACTAAAAGCGGGTCATTTATTAAATATCAGGATAAAATGCTCGGTCAGGGAAAAGAACAGGTGAAGGATCTGCTTTTGCAGGATGAAAAATTGAGACAAACAATCTATAAGGCCGTCGAACTAAAAGTATTCAAGAAATAATGGAAAAGGCACTGGCTCTTTCCTACCACTTCCTGTCATTTCGTCCGCGCAGTGTGTTTGAGATACAGACGTTTTTGAGAAAAAAAGCGCTCCGTTATCATTTTTCTGAAGATGAAATACAATCAGCCATTGATGTCCTCAAAAGTCAGGGATTTCTCAACGATAAAGATTTCATCAAATCCTTTGTTTCCACGCGAAACACGCTAAAGCCAAAAAGCCGCATCGTGCTTCAGATGGAGCTGAAAAAATTCGGTATATCAGCTGAAGACATAGACACTTATTTTTCTGAAAATATGGTGGATGAAGAAGAACTCGCAAAACAGGCACTGCAAAAAAAGGCAAAATCCCTACGCATGATTTCCGATGAAAAAAAACGGTTTGTACGGGCAATTTCATTCCTTCAACGCCGCGGATTTTCGTATGATATAGCCAAAAAGGCGTATTTGCATGTAATGGGCAGATAGAGTACAATATCGCTATATTATTAATTGGTTGGCAGAGAGTATACCAATTATTGCCTTTTTGATTATGATTCATTCTTTATCACAATCCGTTCCAACGAATGACGCATAAGCACCTACTCTCTCTCGACTGATCAAAACAAAAAAATATGTTCGGCTCATTTTTTAGGAAATTGTTCCTCGGCAAACAGATAGAGGAACAAGATGTTATTCTCAAGCAACAAGCGAAAGAAATCATTCTCAAAGCAAACGAAGACGCACTTCGTATTAAACAGGATGCGGAACACCAAGCTCAAAAAAATCTCGCCGAATCTCTTGAGGCAGAAAAAAGAGTTGCGAAAAAAGAACAGCTTGTAGCTGAAAAAGAGACTCAACTTAACAGCGAAAAACAACAAGTAGAGCGGGAGAAACAGTCTGTCGGTGTAACAAGAAAGGATCTTGAGGAAAAACGGGACCAAATACTGCAAAAGCTTGAAATCATTGCAAAAATGACAAAAGATCAGGCCAAACAGCTTCTCCTCCAGGGATGGGAAGAAAAACTGAAAGGCGACGTTGCAAAACGTATTACTCAGGCTGAGGAAGACATCAAGGAAAAGGTTGATGAAAAAGCAAAACAGATGTTGGTTGACGCAATGAGATATGGCGCAACGGATGTAACCGCCGAATATACTCTTTCCGTTGTCCACCTTCCAAGCGACGAATACAAAGGCCGCATCATCGGTAAAGAAGGCCGCAATATCCGCGCATTTGAAGTCGCAACAGGAGTTGACGTTGATCTTGAAGAAGACGGAGTCATCAAACTCTCTTCCTTTGATGCGATACGACGGGAAATTGCACGCACGGCACTCGAACGACTTATTAAAGACGGCCGTATCCAGCCGCCGCGAATAGAAGAAATCGTTGCTAAAACAAGAGAAGAAGTCGAAAAGACCATCTTCAAGGCAGGAGAAGAGCTTGCCCATAAGGTGGGTGTCTTTAATCTGCCCGTTGAGCTTATTAAGCTTTTGGGACGATTTAAATACCGCTTTTCTTACGGACAGAACATGATTATTCACACACTCGAAGAGACACGAATAGGTATTGCCCTTGCCCACGAACTGAATGCGGATATTAATGTCGTAAAACTCGGCTGTCTTTTCCATGATATCGGAAAAGTCATTAACGACAAGGAAGGCTCCCATATCGACCTTGGAGTAGAACTTTTGAAAAAATACCGGTTCCCACAGAAGGTGATTGACGCTGTTGCATCCCACCACGAAGACACCGCATTCACCAGTGTTGAAGCAGTCATCGTTTATATTTCGGATGCGGTATCAGGAGGAAGGCCCGGAGCACGTCATGAAGACTTTGAAGAATATCTCAAACGAATCAAAACAATTGAAGACGTTGCAAAAACAAAAAAAGGCGTCAGGGAAGCATTTGCACTTCAGGCCGGCCGCGAACTCCGTGTTATTGTTAAGCCTGAGGAAATTACTGATGAAGAATCGACAATATTGGCTGCAAAAATCAAACAGGAACTTGAAGAAAAGTTTGACGTATTCCCCGGACAGATAAAAATAACCATAATCCGAGAGTACCGAACGGAAGCGACAACCAAGATTTAATTTTAAAAAAATAAAAGGCAACTAAGAGATGTTGGAAACAACATTCGGATGTTGCCTTTTATTTTTACCTCATTTTTGACAAATTCTCTCTCCTTTCATCATGCCCTTTTTTACATTGTCACAGAGCCCCGTATTTGATATAGATTGTTACAATAAGATATTTTTAATATAGATTGACAGGACGCGAAATAATGAGTAATCTATTGCTAATTATTATTCGTTTACGTCGCTTAAAGAGGGGGTGAACATATATGACAAAAGCAGATCTTATCGCACAAGTAACAAAAAAAGCTGGTCTTACAGCAAAAGCATCAAAAGATGCTGTTAATGCAGTTTTCGGCTCAATCACTGACGCAATGAAGCGAGGTGAAAAAGTCGTTGTAACAGGATTTGGAACATTCATGATCCGAAAAAGAGCAGCCCGAAAAGGCCGCAATCCACAAACCGGAGCTGAAATTCAAATTCCAGCAACAAAAACTCCAGGCTTTACCGCAGGTAAAAGCTTGAAGAGAACCGTTAAGTAATAGTCCGTTCTCAACTAATCCCCTCCCGTCATAAGGAGGGGATTTTTATTTGACAAATAATATGATTTGATATACTAATACTATGCCCGTCTTCATAGCAACCGACCACCGAGGGTTTGATCTAAAAAATAAGCTGGTGGAGTACCTGCAGGAAAAAGATATCAGGATAGAAGATTTTGGAAATTATCAGCTTGATCCGCTTGATGATCATTCGGATTTTGCCCAAAAAGTCGCCCAGGCAGTCCAACAAAATCCGGAGGAAAACTTAGGAATCGTTCTGTGCGGATCTGGAATCGGAGTAAGCATTGCCGTGAACCGGTTCAAACATATCCGTTGTGGGATAGCGCTCAATGCCCAACAAGTACAGCACGGCCGCGAAAACGATCATATGAATATTCTTGCCATCGCTGCAGACTACACCGACTTTGAAACTGCAAAAAAATATATTGACATATTTTTCTCATCTCATCCAAAAAATGACGAAAAATATCTCCGGAGAGAGAAAAAGGTTGATATCATACCCGTACAGTAAAGCTTCCGTCGGCATTTTTTTTGACAATCCCCCTCACTTCAAGAAGAGATAAGGTTGGCAGTATATCGGAAATCGGTAATTTAACTTTTTGTGCAAGTTCATCGGAAAATAACGACTCCGAAGAGAGAAAGGCAAATAGTTTTTCTTCCGTATCCGTCAGCAATGACGGCTTGTTTTCCTTTTTTACCGCCGTCAGCTGCTGTTTTCCCGTCAAAAGAATATTGGGGTGCGTCAGAACATGGGCCCCGTCCTGAATAAGACTGTTGGGTCCTTTTGAAGACTCAGACGTAATGGGCCCCGGAACCGCATACACATCTCTCCCCAGCTCTCCCGCACATTTTGCGGTGATAAGCGCTCCCGATTGTATCCCCCCTTCTACTACGATGAGCCTTTGGGAAAGTGCTGCAATAATCCGATTCCGCGCCACAAACGTTCCCTGATTTATGGCATATCCGGGTGGATATTCTGAAATAACTATTCCATATCCTGAAATAATAGTATTGCAAAGTCCCGCATTCTCCCTCGGATACACCGTATCAACGGGTGTCCCCAGAACCGCAATGGTCCTCCCTTCCTCATCTATTGCTCCTTTGTGGGCAAACGTATCGACTCCTATTGCCATTCCAGAAACGATGACAATATTCTGGGAAGATAGTGCACGGGAAATCCACTGTGTTGCCTGTGCTCCATATGCCGTTGCTTTTCGTGTTCCTACAATTCCAACGAATGTATCTTTGAGAAAATCAAAAAGAAGGATATTCCCTTTTCCAAAGAGACATATGGGAGGATCGTATAATTCGAGCAATTGCTTAGGGTAATTTTTTGCCGTACATGCAATCACCCAAACATTTTGGCGCTTCAACTTATCCAACTCTTTTTCCGCGTTATAATTTTTTCTGAATGCGATAAGGCGCCCTGCCTGCGATTCCCGTATCAGCTTAAGAAGTTGACTTTCCGGAGCGTTAAACGCTTTACTTGGAGACGTATAATATTTGACCAGTTTTTTAAACGTTACCGGCCCGAAACCACCACACAAAGAAAACCCAAGACATGATCTTTGGTTATCATCCATTACTTTTAGTGTATCGCATTAATAACACCATGGGGAGTCATTTTGCATGCTATGCATACGGATTAATGAACAGGCGGAAGGACGAAGAGTATTCATTTTCTTTAAAAGAGAAATTGAGACATCTTGCTTCCCTATCACTTCAAAAAAATGAATATAGCTTGCGAGTTTAAAGAAGTCATTTTCTTCTTCAGCCAGTTCAATATAACGGTCTGTTGTACGTATGTCGATTGCGTTTTTTGTATCAGTAAAGAAGACGAATGTCGAATCGACATACGTCATTTTCCATCTCTTATCCCGTGCAATTCGGGCAAGAAATGTTTGTCCCCAGGGAGTTTGATCTGTGTGTGAAACAATTACCGTATGGATATCGTATTGTTTAAAATATCTTTCCTGCATTTTTTCATCTTCTTCTATCGGTATATAGATATTTTGAAAAAATGAGGCTGGATATGCCTCCGGCCTTCCGTCAACAAACACTTTCATGTCCGGATATAAGCCATATATCAAATAACTCCCAATATCGAAATTGTTAAATATATTTCCTTTTGGCGGATTTTGTTTTAAATAAAAAAATATTTTTTTATTTGAAAGAGTAAAGTCTGTACCGAATGCTTTGTTAATGTCGAATGTCTCAAAAAACATATTGGTTCCGAAAAAAACGATTCCGCAGAACAGCAAAATAATAAACGAATAACACAATAGTGCTTTTGTCGTTAGACCAAAATGAATCTTTAGGCTTTTTAATGCGTCTGGAATAAAAACTAGGGCGGTGATGATAAAAAAAGGGAAATGTCGTACCTGGAAGAACGTCAATGAGGTAAAGACACAAAGCAGCAACGATCCGGCATAATCTTTTTTCCGACAAAGAAAATAAAGAGCACCAAGAACAAAAGGCAATGATAAAAAAAATCCTTTTATAAAAATATCGCTTGTTCTGCTCTGTAAAAAAAATATATTCTGGTTCTCAACGATTGAATATCCGTAATTGTTGAATATGGTAAAAGGAGCAAGAACTCCCCCGACTCCATTGGGATTAATAAACAGACAAAGAAAGCTAAGAAGAGTAATCACCGTATTCCACTTACCCTTATCGGCAACAAGAAAAATAATACCAAGCAGAAACAGTCCAAAAACAAAAGAAATATGCATGTTTACCCATAAAAGAAAAATAACGGGAACGAATGGAGAGATGTGTTTTCCCTTTTTCAGTCTTTTCAACTGGAACAATAACAAAGAAAAAAAGAGGAAGCCGAATATTTCAGGTCTGATATCCGCCCGTTCTAAAATAAGCGGAGATAATAAAAATCCCACGGCAACGCCCCACAAAGAGCCCGAGGTTGAGGCTGCAATAACAAGCGACAGACCGACAACAACCGTTTTTAAAACAATAAGGGATGTTAACCCCATCCATTTTTGGGAAAGGAAAAAAATAACTTCGGAAAACCAATGGTGATTTATGAAGGAAAAATTGGGATTCGTAAATGAAAACAAATTTATTTTTGGAACTGATTTTGTCTGCACGATTATCTCCCCCAATTTTATATGTCTCCCGAGGTCTTGGGAAAAATCATTACTCGTCGTAAAAAGGAAGGAAAAAAGATAGATAATAAACAATACCCATATACAGGCATAAAGCACTTTTTTATTATGCATTATTTAAGTTTATCTATCCCTCCCTTGTTCCACGGGTGACAACGGCTAATACGTTTGAGCCCAAGCCAACTCCCCTTTGCAATTCCATACTTTTCAACAGCCAGGTAAGTATATTCCGAACAGGTGGGATAAAACCGACATCCTCCCCCAAACCATCTTTGGATAAAAGAAAACTTCTGATACAAACGAATTAGCCTCAGAATAATCTGTTTCATTGGTATAATTATACTCAAATGAAAATTACCATTGTTACCCTCTTCCCCAAGATGATTGAGGGATTTGTGGACGACTCAATCCTCAAAAGAGCACGGACAAAAAAGATTGTTGAAATCAACGTCATAAACTTACGCGATTTCGCACGCGACTCATACGGAACCGTTGACGAACGGCCGTATGGAGGTGGAGCCGGAATGGTACTTTGCGTTGATGTTCTCAAAAAATCACTCGACTCGATAAAGACGACCGTCACCAAACCCCACGTCATTCTTACCTCCGCACGGGGGGTAACGTTTACGCAAAAAAAAGCGGGTGAACTGGCAAAGCTTGATGAGCTTGTTATCTTTGCCGGACATTATGAGGGGTTTGACGAGCGTTTCTCAGATTATATAAATGAAGAAATATCTTTGGGGGATTTTGTTTTAACGGGTGGAGAACTTACCGCTGCTTCTATCTGTGATGCAGTTGTCCGGCTTCTTCCCGGGGTGTTAAAAAAAGAAAATGCGACAGTTGAGGAGAGTTTCTCCCCTGTCTCTATTTCTTTGCTTATTGAATTACTCGGAGAGGACCCCGCTCTTCTTGAACTGCAAAAAAAAGGAATAAAAGAAATCAAACTGTTGGAATATCCCCAATATACGAGACCTGATGAGTTCGAAGGAAAAAAAGTGCCGGAGATATTGCTTTCCGGCGATCCAAAAAAAATAAAAAAGTGGCAGTTGCAAAAATCGTTTGAATTGACGCTCCGTATCCGCCCGGATCTGCTTCGATAATTTGCGTATTGACTTGTAAAAAATAGTGTGCAATACTACTTCTATTACTCAATTAGTAATAGATACTATGGTACAATCAAAAGAATTTAGTGAGACATTGTTTTCCATGAAAGGAATATCAAAAAAAACAGTCGAAGATCATTTAAAGCTTTATACGGGATATGTTAACAAATATAATGAAATTACGGAAAAACTGAAGGCGCTCACTGAGGAGGATTTTTCAAAAGCGAATCAGGTGTTTTCAACCGTAAGATCACTTAAAACAGAGCTTAGCTTTGCGTGGGGAGGAGTCATAAATCATGAAATCTATTTCTCGCATCTTGGAGGAAATGGGGGGACGGCGAGTAGCAAACTTTTGAATCAAATAGAGAAAGATTTCGGATCATTTGAAAAGTATAAGACGGACATGAAAGCGTCTGCTTTAAGTGCACGCGGATGGGTATGGACCGTCTGGAACAGCGTAGAACAAAGACTGATAAATCACATCGGGGATTCCCAAAACACATATGCATTGTGGAAGACGACACCCCTCGTTGCACTTGACACATACGAGCATGCATACTTCGTTGATTATGGCGTGAATAGAGGAAGTTATGTCGATGCTTTTTTTGAGAATATGAACTGGGACATCGTTGAGGAAGAATTTGAGAAAGCAAGATAAAATCACCCTCAAAGACGGTTACGTATTGACCTCAGGTTCTTTTTTTGGTATAACCTATTCCTATGATAGAGTTTCATAATGTAACGAAAAAATTCGATGCGAAGGAGGCAGCCTCCTCTCTTTCTTTCACGATAAAAAAAGGAGACATTGTTGGATTTGTCGGCTCAAATGGTGCTGGAAAAACAACGACACTCCGCCTCATGTCGGGCTACTTAAAGCCGACCAAAGGGACCGTTTCCGTTTTTGGGAATGACCCGAACAACAAACGACTTGAGGTTCTCTCTCACATAGGATATCTCCCCGAAAACAATCCTCTTCTCGTTGACATGAAAGTTATTGAATATTTGCGATTTATTGCGCAAGTCAAACATGAAAAGAACCTTATGGCAATACTGAAAGAGCTTCATATTGCGGATATGACGGAAAAACACATAGAGCATCTTTCGCGCGGATATAAACAACGGGTAGGTCTTGCCGCGGCTCTTTGTGGAAATCCGGACATTCTCCTTCTTGATGAACCGACCTCCGGCCTTGATCCGATAGAACAGGATGTCATCAAGGAACTCATCATCAAACTGTCAAACAAGCACATTATTGTTTTTTCGACACACATTCTCTCGGAAATTGATGACGTCGCCACACGCCTGCTCATCATTAATGAAGGAAAACTGTTGTTTGATGGGGAAAAACCAAGAGGAAAAGGGTCAGTTGAAAAACTGTTTAAAAAATTAGTAAAAAAATCATGAAAGCACTCTATAAAAAAGAAATGATGCAATATCTAAATAATCCCGTCGGGTACGTTGTTCCCCTTTTGTTTGCCCTGTTTGCGAACTATCTCTTTATGAAAGATGTCTTTGTTGTCGGCTCCGCGTCCATGAAGCCTTTTTTTGGCGTCATTCCGTGGCTCCTTTTTATTTTCATCCCGGCTCTCGCCATTCGCAGCTTCAGTGAGGAAAAAAGAACGAACACCATAGAAGTATTGATGACGCTTCCCATTTCCGAACAGGATGTCGTGCTTGCAAAAATGCTCAGCCTTCTTACTGTTACAATGGGAGCACTTCTTCTCACCCTTTCTGTTCCTTTGGTTCTTGGAGGCGTCTCAAAACTCTTTATTCCTGAAATAGTGGTTGGCTACGTAGGATTATTCCTTCTTTCTTCCTCCTATGTCGCTTTTTCCGTTTACTTGTCCAGCAAAATCTCTAATCAAATCGCCTCATTTCTCGTTTCTGTCCTCGTGCTGTTTATTGCAACGACACTATCGTCCGATTTTCTTGCAAACATTCTTCCCCGATTCATTCAGGACATTCTTCTGTTTGTAAGCCCCCTCCTTCACATGCAGAATTTTGCAAAAGGGGTAGTTGATCTCCGGTCATTATTCTACTTCGTCGGCCTTTCGTTCCTGTTCTTCAAACTCACCGTTATGGATTTACAAAAACGAGGATAATATGAAAATTATAAAGAATATTTCAAAAATAGCATTCATTCTTGCTTTCTCAGTCATAGGATTTCTCGTTTTTACTTTTTTCCCGACACGCCTTGATTTTTCAAAAAATAGTGCTTATACACTTTCCCCCGCAACAAAAAAAACCATTCGGTCAATTGGCAAACCACTTACCATACAAGTCTTTCTTTCTTCCGACCTTCCGACAAAATTACTTCCGCTAAAAACGGATGTTCTTGAGTTATTGCAGGAATACCGCAAGACCGGAAAAAATATTTCAGTTACCGTTCTTGATCCGAAAAATGACATACAGGCAGCTACAAAAGTGAAAGATTATAACATCCCTCAAATGCAGTTTTCTCAACTGGAACAAAACAAATACCAGGTATCAACCGCATACTTTGGCATTGTTCTTACGTACGAGGGGAAGACGGAAATTATTCCTCAAGTGGCCGACTATTCCAACCTTGAATACAATCTCACTGCCGCAATTTTCAGAATGACGCGCATGGAGCTTCCTGCAATCGCAATTGTCGGAGAACAGGCGGGTCTTGCGCAGACTAATTCCGATCCCATTCTCCTTCTCAAACAGGCATTAGCCCAGCAATATTCAATTACCTCCGTACAATTGAAGACAATTAAAGAAGAAGACAAAAACAATTTTATAAAAAAATATTCGAGCATAATTGTTCTTGATCCGGAAAGTCAAAAATACGACTCAGATGAGATAGCCCTTTTAAAATCTTATTTTGAATCGGGAGGAAAACTTGTGGTCTTAAGCGGGGGGGTAACCGTTGATGAACAAACGTTGGGAGCCTCATTATCAAACAACAATATAAATGAACTTACTGCAACATATGGCGCAACGATTAAAAATAATCTTGTTCTGTCAACTTCTGCCGAGTACGTAAACTTCGGGAATGCACAGTCGCAGTTTTTAGTTGCCTATCCTTTCTGGATCAGGACAAATACGTTTGATGAAAAATCCGGTTTGTTTGCAAACGTTCAATATTTTTCTTTTCCCTGGGTCTCAGAGGTAGCAATTGCACAAAAAAGCGGAATAAAGATATCGCCCCTCATCTTCTCCTCACAAAGAGCGTGGACGCAGGGCGAACCATTCGTATTAAACCCCGACATAATTCCCCAGCCTAAAGCAACTGATCTGAAGGCAAGATTGCTCGCGGCGCTCGTTGAGAATAAAAAGGGCGGAAAAATGATAGTTGTCGGGTCTTCCCGTTTCGCATACGAAAAATATCTCGGGCAAAGGAGCGGAAATCTGGATTTTGTGCTCAATGCAATCGATACTTTCAGTTCGAACGGATCACTTGTAGGCATCCGGTCCCGATCATTATCAACCTATCCCGTCTCCGACCTGTCAGACACGCAGAAAAATATATATAAATATGCAGCAATTCTTCTCTTCCCTCTTCTGTGGGGGGTATATGGAGGGATACATCTACTTAAGAGAAAATAAAACTCAGACGCTGACGTAGCGGGCTGATTTTGTGCTCCCTATCTTTGTTATCAGATTCTTTTTTACCAGATCCTGCACATCCCTTAGCACTGAGTCTTCCGAAATATCGGGGAAGATCGTCTTAAATGCCCTGTTCTGTAGATATCCCACTTCCTGGATATACTCAATTAATTTTATTTGACGTTCCGTGAGGAATATCTGTTGTCCTCCAATTTTTTCTTTCAGCTTCAGATCTTTCGATAATTTTTGTATCTTCTCTTTTATTTTTGTCAGTTCAACTGAAGCACCAAAACTGAAATATTCAAGCCATGAGGACATGTCTCCGGCCGAGGCTTTTTGTAGGTGCTCATAGTAGGACACAGCATCCCTGTCGTAGTATTCTTCAAGCGAAAAAAAACGTCGGATGTCATAGCCTCCGAGAAGCAACAATAATGTCGTGAGTCCTCGCGCAACGCGGCCGTTACCGTCAATGAAAGGATGGATGCGTACAAATTCATGATGGGCAATCCCCGCCTTTAAAATGGGATGAATTTGATTGCTTTCCGGTTTGTTCAACCAGTAGATGAATTCCTTCATCAGAAAGGGAACCTCAAGAGGGGTTGGGGGTCGGAAAGTTATTTCACCCGTTGCTGAGTTGCGGATAATGACCTGTTTGAGTCGATATTGACCGGAAAGATCTGCGTTTAATACTTTTTCCGTCACAATACGGTGAAGCTTGAGAATAAGTTGCTCAGTAACTTTGTCAATTTTTCTGTTTGCTTCCTCATCGATAAACTCTATGACTTTGCGGTAGTTGATGACTTCTTGGATATCCCGCGGGCGTGCGACCACTTGTTTTCCCAAAAGAACGTCCTTTGCTTCCTGCATCTGAAGTTGATTCCCTTCAATGTGGGTTCCATGATGAGCAGCTCTGATAATGGCATCTTCCTTAAATTGCTTTTCCCAGTAAGGAAGCAGCGGGGCGTTTCGGATAACCTCCTCTGCCGCTTCAATTCGTGAAATATTATTGAGAATCTGGTTTGTTATGGTAAATGTAGGATTAAACATGAATCTAGAATGTGTTTATATAATTTATAATTTCCTGCAGAAGCATATGAAATGGAGTGTATTTTCCCATTCCTTGCCTTAATTCCATTTCGAGCTCATCGCACTCTGCCTTAATTTTTAGTATCACGTCTTCTTTAATGTGTTTTTTTTCAAGAAGCTTTCGATATTCTAAAAAAATTAATTGAGAGATTTCTTGACGTCCAAAAAAAGAATTGAATTGCTTCAGCTCCTCCTGATTCGCCCGTTTTTTAAATAGCTCGACAATGTAGGTGTTCTTTCCTTCCTGTGTATCAGACAAGGATGATTTCCCTGTTTGTTTTTCATCAGAAAACACTCCCTCATAATCATCTTTTAGTTGAAAAACGATTCCAAGCCGGGTAAGAAACATTCGCCATTTTTGCTTTATTGTCGTGCTTTCATTGGTAAATAAAAGCGCAAATAAAACAGGTTTTACAAATGAATAATCTGCCGTTTTAAGTTTCATTATTTTTTCCCGGTTGTCAAGATGGATGCAATCCAAGTATTGACCAACAAGAAGTTCCTGTTTATATTTATTAAACAATTCGTTTGCTTCATCAATCTTGCTACTCTCAAGTTTGGATTGTGATATTAAGTTGAGATATAGTTCATCAACTAAGGTCAATGCAAAGTCACCTGACAAAACCCCCATTTGGAGACCATATTTTATATGAATTGTTGGATTTCCCCTTCTCAAAAGCGCATGATCAATGATGTCGTCATGAATAAGGGCGAATGTATGGAATAGTTCAAAAATGAAAGAAAACTGAAGATCGTGAATCTTTTTATTTTCTACAAAACTTTCATACGCAAAGTAGAACAGGGCAGGACGAAACCGTTTTCCTCCATATTCTAAAAAAGTTTTTATACTTTTCACCATCTCCCCTCCTTTTTCATCTAACTTTCTCATGTCCCCTTCTTTTTTATCAAGATAACGTATCAATTCTTTGTCAAATTTATTTTTAAAAACAACTAATTGTTTCATTTGCCAAAACGTCTATTCCTTAATGAATAATCTTCAATAACTTTTGTAAATTCCTTTGAACTAAAGTCTGGAAAAAGTTTATTGCTGAAATAATATTCTGAATAGGCGGCTTGAAGTGGCATAAAACCGGAAGTTCTTTGTTCTCCACTTGTCCTAATCACTAAATCAACTTGTTGCTGAGGAAGATTTGCCGTATCAAGCGATTTGAATAATTTTTCTTTTGTCCAATCACCGGGAGATATAGATGCCTTTTTGATCGCTCGAACTATCTCATCTTCTCCACCATAATCTATTCCTATGCATAAATAGCGCTTTTTATATTGGGCTGTTTCTTCCTCCGCTTTCGTTATTTTTTTTAGCAATGAGTCTTTTAACCTGTCTTTTCTCCCAAGATGGATTATACGAGTCTGCTCTTCATGGGCCTCTTTCAAATTCTTCTCTATCATCATTTCAAACAATTGCATTAAATAGCCAACTTCATCCTGAGCTCTTTTCCAATTTTCCGTTGAAAACGCCCACAACGTCATTATTAAAATTCCCAGTCGATGTCCGGTATGAATGAGCTCGTTAGCTGTATCATACCCTTTTCTGTGACCTTCAAATGTGGGAAGGTTGTGCGTCTGTGCCCATCGCCTATTTCCATCGGGAATGATTGCAACATGAACCGGAACAGTCGCTGTATTCATGCTTAAAATTATACCGCAAAATAACCGCTTCGCTTGACTCAAATTCAAAAATCCATTATAGTTTTGACATGCAATTAATTCAAACGGTGTACGCAGAAGTTGATTTTGGGAACACAAGTGTCAACCCCGTTGCAAAGTTTAGTTCGATAAGTGTTTTTACAAATGTACTGATTCCCCTCTTTATGATTGTGGGGGGGTTTCTCACTCTTGCCATGCTTTTATATGCCGCATTCATGTATCTGACAAGCGAAGGCGCTCCCGAAAAAATAAAAAAAGCACAGGCCGTTATGACATATTCAATAATGGGGATTTTTCTTATCGTTCTTGCCTTTGTCATTACTAAAGTTGTGGGTTATCTATTCCATATCACCATGCCTCTATGACACATCTACTCAGCGACGTCGTAAACACAAGTTCGGTTATTGGGACGATAAATGCACCGGTAAATGATCCTCTTTATACAGCGGCGGACCCAAATGCTGCAATCGGAAAGATACTCTCCATGGGAATTCAGCTTTTTTTCTTTGTTGCGGCAATTGCCACAATGATATATTTGTTTTGGGGGGCATTTGACTGGATTAGCTCATCGGGAGAAAAAGAAAAAGTCCTCAAGGCTCAAAACAAAATCATGAACGCCGTTATCGGACTCCTCTTGGTCGTCGTTGTTTTTGTCGTGTTTAACGTCATTATGGGGACGGTGCTGGGAGGAAAATTTGGAATAGGAAACAATATGGAGTTCAAGCTCCCCACCATCAACTCCACTCCTTAAAAAAGATGAGCGTCGTACAGGTAGGTTCCTTTTGACGAGTTATTTGTTATTATCTTCGTTGCAATTCCCAATCCCTGAATTTTCTTTTGTAACTCATTTTCATCCTTTTTTTGGCATAAAATATGGACATCTTGCCCAGTATTGATGGTAAAAAAGACAGGCAATCCTTCTCTTCTCCATTGTTGCACCGCTTTCATGACTGTAATGGTTGCAGGAATCCAATAGAGAAGGGCCGGCCAAGAGGTAATCATAATTGCGTGCAGTTCCAGTGCCTCCATTTCTATCAGTTTTCCAAACGAGTTGAAATCCTTTTCTTCCAAGTATTTTTTACATAACTTTATTTTATTGTCGATTGCCTGCAGACGTGTTTTGAAAAAAATGCTTGAATCGACACGTCTTTGGCCTTCGGATGTTGCGATATCTTTTTTATCCTTACTTACAACAGCCACTATATCAACAATGTCCCAATACTCAGCAGGAAACAAAGTCTTTGCAAAGGATGTTTCGCTTGTCTCCCCGTTTTCCCACTCAACAAATCCGTCCGGAATAGACCGACATGCAGATCCTGAACCCTGGCGGGCAAGAATGCTCAATTCCCTTTCAGAGAGATTAAGTCCTATCGCCTTTGTAGAGGCAAGAGTGAGCGCCGCAAATCCGGATGCAGAGGAAGAAAGTCCCGTACTTGTTGGAAAATTGTTTTGGGAAACAACTTTTGCCATAAGGCTTGAGCCTTTGAGTTTTCTTACCCTATCGAGATGTTGAATAATACGATTATTTATCAATTCATTTTTTTCTCCATTAAGAAAAATTTCGTCAGAGGTGAAGCCGGGAGAAAACTCAACTGTTGTTGTCGTAAATAAATTGCTCAAATTCATGGAGATGCTGCCGTTTGTGGGAAGACGAAGTTCTTCGTTTTTGCGTCCCCAATATTTTATGAAAGCAACGTTGGAATGCGCTCTTGCCGTAACTTTTTCCATATTATTTTTCCTGCATTACTCCAGACGTATTCACCTGTACATTTATAATTTCCCCTCCCCTGTCCTGTATTGCCTTTTCTACTGATGGTCTCTTCTCATTACTTACCAATGCTATCATACAGTCTCCTCCTCCTGCACCGGAAAGTTTTGCTCCCCACGCCCCGGCCGCAATTGAAGCTTTAACCATGTTGTCCAATATCGGTGTGCTCACCCCCAGTTTCTGCAGAATGGTATGATTTTCAGTAAACAATTTTCCCGCTTCCTCAAAATTTTCAGACATAAGACTCAATTTTGCTTTTTCAACGAGTGAGGAGATTGAACCAAAAAGCGAGTTCATTTCCTCTTTTCTCTGTTTGAACGCTTCTGAAACTTTTCGGATATAAAAAGGAGTATCTGCCTTTATGCCGGAATACCCAACAACCAACGGAAGATTGGATAGGGATAACGATTCCATTTTTTCTCCTCCCTTTACGTAATAAAGAGTTCCCCCGCTTGTTGCAACAGCAACGTCAAATCCGGAACCGACACCTTGAATAAGAAGCGTGACATGATAACTCATATCAAATATTTGCTTCTTTGTAAGATTAAGCGAAAATAAAATATTAAGAGCTTCAAAAGTCGCAACCGTCACTGCGGATGATGATCCGAGCCCTACCTGATGGGAGAAGTCTCCTCTCGTTTTTATTCGGATTGAAGAATTGATATTAAACTTTTCTTTGAAATATGACAATGTTTCAAGCACAAAGCGACTTTCCTTCACCTGAGGAGTGATAATATCATCCTCTGCGGCATCTATTATTTCCATTTCTACGTATAAGCGTTTATCTACGGCAGTTACGATACAGGGAAATCCGTACACAACGGCATGTTCGCCAAGAAGCATGAGTTTTCCCGGAGCCGAAACGGTAATCATATTATTTTTTTTAATCCCAAATAACTTGAATGAAACACCATTGATTCAAGTCGCTTGCCTTGAATAAATGCTAAAAATCGTTCTCTTTTTTCAACGTAGAACAGTAGAAACCCGGATGCCCCAAGAGTTCCTCCCGCTCCGGTTACTTTTCCCACCCCAAATGGTTGCAGATGTTTTAATAAACTCTTCGTCTTACCGGAAACAACACCTAGCTTTTCAAGTTCTTTCTGATTATCTTCGATACTTTTTCTGAAAAACACCGTGTCTTCTTTTGCAAAGGAGACGACAATCCTTTTCGTTATTTTTTCTATATTCCGTAGAGTTTTATCGATCAATAATCCCTTCCTATTATATAATTTTCCAACGTTTTCTACCATTTGAGCCGTTGTTTCTTCAGGCTTTCCTGAATCGATAAGAAAAAGATTTTGTTCTATTGAAGAGGGAATTTTCAGAGAAAGTGAACTGATAGTCTTAAGAAATTCAAACTCTTTCCTGAAATAAATCAATCCTCCAAATACCGCTGCGGTATTATCAACTCCTGAGGGGTTTTTGTGGAATACCTGTTCTATTTTATAGGCACAATTATTTATTTCCTCAAGACTCCATTCCTGTCCGGTATACAGTTCAAGAAGTGCGGCACTTGCCGCGGCGGAGAATGCTGCGGAAGACCCAAGTCCCCGCCCAATGGGAATTTGGGAATCTACTGAATAGGAAAAGAACAGTTCGGGAACGGGAATTTTCTTTTGTTTTAAAAAATCCCGCACTCCTTTTTCAACAGTTTTCATCCCTTGATTGCTGGGTGCTGATGTTTTCGACGGAGTAATACTTATGGTGAGTCGCTTATCAATTGCACAGACAAGTGCGGGTCTC
The DNA here is from genome assembly GCA_021833625.1 of bacterium. GTDB lineage: Bacteria > Patescibacteriota > Microgenomatia > UBA1406 > GWC2-37-13 > JAKBEU01. Next base: position 160,642 of record JAKBEU010000003.1, on the reverse strand, counting down.
CCGTACACGACGGCATGTTCGCCTGAGAGGATTACCTTTCCGGGCGCCGAATAGACTATTTGTTTCATATTAATTTACTCGCTATTGTGTAAGGAATAACATCTTCCGGAGAACTTTCACGTAATTTCCTCAATACCACCACTACCCGTTGATTTTTTTGAAGCGTTCTCGAATAATCAACTATTTGCGCCATAATATTTATACTACCTTCCAAACGTATCATTGCGACAATGTACGGAGCAATATGTTTGAATTGAGTCGGTGGCGTAAAAATTGTCGTCCACGAAACAATTACCCCCTCTTTGCCAAGAAGGTCGCGTATGGTTTTTTGCCGTCTCCACACCTTTACCGGACTTATCATATTTGTTTTTTTAAATTCCAAGAATGGTAACAACTGCCGTTCCCCCTGACCCTCCTACGTTTTGTGCAAGTCCGTGACGTACTTTTTTTATTTGCCTTTTTTTTGCCTGACCCGTGAGCTGAAGATATAATTCACCTATTTGTTTTATCCCCGTTGCGCCAACCGGATGTCCTGCCGCTTTGAGCCCGCCGGAAGTATTCACGATAAGATTTCCTCCATTTGAGAAAAGCGTTTCATATTCGCCGGCCCTTTTTCCCGCCTCGCCCCTCTTCCAGAACCCGATATCTTCCATCGCCATAAGCTCCGCAATAGTAAAACAGTCGTGGAGTTCTGCTACCTGTATGTCGGCGGGAGTTAATCTTGCCTCTTTAAACGCCTTTTGTGCCGCAATCTGCGTTGCCTCTATACCGGTTATTGATTTTCTTCTCATAAGGGAAATGCTGTCTGTTGCTATTTCTGAGGACAAAATGGTTGCGCTCTTCCCTTTCTTAAGTAAAGCCTGATCCGATGAAATTAACACGCTTGCCGCCCCGTCAGTAATAGGAGAGCTGTCCAGTAGGCCCAGCGGATCGGCAACAAGCGGACTTTGCAGGACCATTTCCTCTGTAATTTCCCTTTGGAACTGAGCCGTCGGATTATTGAGCGCATGCAGGTGGTTTTTCACGCTGACTGCCGCAAGATGTTTTTTCGTGTAGTGATATTTGGACAAGTATTCCCGTGCCATAAGCGCATATAAGCCCGGGAAGGTAAGCCCGCATTCCTGCTCCTCTCCTGATGCAGCAGACATTAATGCTTGGGTTATCTGTTCAGGACTTGAATCGTTCATTTTTTCCGCTCCCACTACCAGTACCGTTTTCCCTTTTCCGGACTGTACATAATTATGCGCAAGATGGAAAGCCATTCCGCCCGAAGCACATGCAGCTTCCGTATGAAATATGGGGATATGTATACCCAAAATTTCCGCCAATTTTGCGCTTGCGTGCAAATTATTCTCGATAATCCCTCCCAACATGTTGCCAAAAAAAATTGCATCAACACGGCTTATGTCGACTTTTGAATCTTTCAATAGTTCCCGTATCGACTCTTCAACCAAGTCAAAAAGTGAGCGTTCCCACAATTCGCCGAACCTTGTTGAATAATAACCAATAATGCCGCTTTTCATATGCTCTTCATGAATTTTAAGTAAGTCGGATAATCGATATAGGTTTTTTTTGAAGTAAGCGCGGTAAAGGGAATTCTTTTTTTCAAAATGAACGGAGTTACTTTTAAAATAAATGCATCCGACCCCGCACCTGATCCGTATGATGCGAATAAAATTTTATCCCCCGGTTTAACATGCTCAAGCGTTGAAACAAGACCCATTAATCCTGAAGCAGTATATGAATTTCCAAGAGTTGAAACAACAAGCGATTTTTCAATTTGTTTACTGCTGAATCCTAATTGTTTGGCAATTTGAACCGGAAATGCACCGTTTGGCATATGAAACACCGCGTAGTCAAATTGGGCGGCGGTCATTTTTTTACTTTTAAGAAGGGGCAGTACCGCTCCCGCAATATGGCGAAAATAAGATGGTTTTCCGGTGAAACGTCCCCCGTGTGATGGATACCGTATCCCCTCCCTCCGCCAAAAATCCGGAGTATCCGAACAATAGGAATGCCACCCCTCAATTGTTGCAAGAGGGTCTTTGTCTCCGAGAATAAGTGCGACAGCGCCTGATCCTGCCGTATACTCCAAACTGTCATGTGGCCGTGCAGTTGCTTTATCTGAGGCAACTACCATAACCTGTCTTGCTTCTTTACTTTTTACGAGACCGAACCCCGAAATAAGTGCTCCGGTTGCGGCTTTGCACGCGAATTGCGTATCATATGCAAGATAATCGTTTCCTATTCCGAGCATTTCACCAAGAATGGTGGATGCGGGATTCACTGCATAGGGAGGAGACTCTGTTCCAAAAAATAATCCGTCAATATATTTTTCGGTATTGTTTAGTGCCATTCTTCCTGCCTCATACGCCATAGTAAGAGAATCTTCCGTTGAAGAGGCAACTGCCTTCTCAGTAAGTCTCAACGACTTCTCAATGTCGAGATAATTCTTTCCCCACACTACTGCGATGTCCTTTATTTTGATGCGGAAGTGCGGAACATACATTCCATATCCGGTAATCCCTATTTTCATATATTTTATTTATTAACGGCCTAATGCTTTGTGGGCACGCGCAAGCGTTCCCTGTGAAAGGGATGCTAAAAGTGATACTTCCCCTGCGAGCACTCCTGCTCCCAAAATTTCCGACATCGCAAGGGGTGAGTCTGTTTTTAAAATCAAGCGCGCTTCTTTTTGCGTCTTAAGTCCCGTTCCTCCCCCAATACTCCCCATCATAAGATCCGGCAAAGATACGCTTGCATAGAGCGAACCGTCCGGCAACACATCAAGGACGGTCATCCCCACACTTCCTCCGACAACGTGTGCCAGGTCCTGACCGGTTGCCAAAAAAAATGCGGCAACAACATTTGCATGATGCGCATTAAACCCCATTGATCCGGAAAGTGCGGACCCGATAAGGCACTTTGCTTTCCACACCTCACACATTCGGTCAACGGATGTTTTCAATATCGATTCGACGTTTTTCTTTGAAATTATTGTTTCCGCGCGGACAACAAATCCCCTTCCCTTAATACTGTTAAGCCATGACGGCTTTTTGTCTACATCATAATTTCCGGCAACGGAGAGAATGCGTGCCTTTGTTTTTTCCTGAATATAATCGATAAGGAATTGACTCGCGATTGTTGCCATGTTCATTCCCATTGCGCGGTCGGTATCAAAATTAAAACGGATAAAAACGTATAGTCCAGCTGTTTTTACCTCCACTTCCGTCAATTTAATATGATGAGATGTTTCCTCTGCCTTCCGTCCCAAAACACTCCTATTGTCCCAGATCCATGCCTCTATTTTTTTTGCCTCTCCCGGAGATGATACCTTAAGAACGGGTCCACGAGTAACACCCACTCTTTCGACGGTTGTTGTAATGCCATGTTCAAGGCAGGCTTTTGCTCCCCTGTTAACCGACGCTACGAGGGCTCCTTCGGTTGTTGCAAGCGGGAGATAATGTTCTCCCTTTATGTTTTCTCCTTTTACAATAAGGGGACCTGCAATTCCAAGGGGAACGGAGACCGATCCTATCCTATTTTCGCAGTGAACAGACTCATCCGTATCGACCGTTGCTTTTTCTATGTTTACCAAACTAACAGTCAGATGTTTTTCCAAAAATTGACGTCTTTCCTTCACGGTTTTATACTCATGTATCTTCATACACTATTGAGTCGTTTCTTTAAGAAGAAATCATTCAGACAAACGGAATACGGGAAATCCCTATTTGATAGAAGTAAAGACACAGCGGAATAAGAAGAATCAAATACAAAATCATATAATATACGATTCGTTGAAATGTAATGCGGGAAGAGAATCGTAAACTGAGGTAGACTAATATTAATTTCCAGATTAGCAAGCTTACCGAAAATGCAATATAAAAAACACTGAATATTTTGCCGGTAATCATCAAGGTTCTGGGGGGAGGCAATATAACAAAAAAAAACATGTTACCGTAAAACCAAATAAGGGTGGGAAGGAGCGTATTCGTCCACGTTTTAACGTATTTAGTAAACCGAATGCCGATTGAGTCTTTCCCCGGCAGAAGGGTAAGAAAAAGGATACTCACTCCATAAAAAACAAATGAGGGAACAAGAGCATTTTGGTTTTCCCTGATTCTATTTGCGAGAAAGAAATATAAGAAGGAAAGAAAAAAAATAGGAACGAGCTCCCCAAAGTACCCATGCAGACTTATTCTTCGCATCGTATTATAAGGAAAAAAGACAAGTCCAAAACAATTTTTTACAAATAAAACGATATCTGCAAGACCGTTTGATATTTTTCTTTTAAAATCCATATTGAAGCAAAGACACAAGTTTTACTGCCAACAATCCGAATACATACACAACCGCCAATGAGGCAAACAGTGAAGCCGGAACAATAAAAATAAAAGGTGCCGTTTTAAAAAACCGGTTCACTTTCCGATAGAGATGGGTTACGAAAGGAATGCCAAATTCGTTCGGCTCGACAATGGCTGCATCCCTTAATCTGGTTTTTAGCCGGTAAACAGATGAACTCATGTTTTTAGGGAAAAATACAAACTGGAAAAGACTTTTCGTGCCCGAAACAACATGCTTTCAGCAGCCTTAAAACGTATGGACAACTTTGCTGCTATCTCACTGACCGAAAGCCCTTCTATATACTTGAGTCGAATGATGAGGGCATATTCATGCGGCATTTTTTTGAAAACCCTATAAATACTGTCTGCCAGCTCTTCCCTTTGAACATCTTCCCTAAAAAGATGCGCCGCATAACTGTTTATAATATGTATCGGTATTGCAGAAAGAAGAATTTTCTTTATTTTCTTTTTTCTTAAATAATCAATAATCTTATGTCGGGCGATAGCATATATATATGCTGATAATGATTCAATTTCCCTCCTCTCCCGCATGGAGTCAATGCTTGCAAGAAAAATATCCTGCACAATTTCTTCTGAAACCTGCACATCTTTTAACTGTCTGTTGACAAATGAAAAGAGAGGTTTTTTAAAACGGTTATAAAATGCAACCAGTGCACGTTCGTTTCCTTTTTGAATTTGTCGTATGCAAGCGGCATCCATTATGTTTTCTTTCATAATTCAACTTCGTATAATTTTGCACTTTTTAGGATATATGCCTTGTTCTTATAAACGACCACATCATCTCCCTGAGAAAGCTCGTTGTTTGTGATTTGCCTTTTATAAGTTCCGTCTTTTGAAAATACATACACGGCTCCATTTGGTTTATCCCAAATATACAATTCCTCCTCATCTTTTTCGGCAATGATCTTTGTCATATTGAATGAATCGACGGGAGAGTTGAGCGTGAAATCTATTTTAAGTCCCGCATTATATTTTGATACTGTCGAAGAATTTGCGACATATACTGCGGAATCTATGGCAAAAGACGACTTCTCATCTATTGCATCATATGACCCCTTAAAATAAGAAACCCTGTCTCCAAATCCACCTTCAACAACCGGATACTTATAAATGTCACCCGCCCCTCCGTCCAAGAGGTAGATATTTCCGTTGAACATATGCATTTCAAGCAACGACTTCCATTCTCCATCCTTAGGAATTATCGTCTTTGCCGTGTTGTCCCCTCCTATTCTTATTATTCCCTGTTGGGGGTCCAGTACGTAGATATTTTTCTCATAAGAAGCAACCAGACTTGTGGCACCCACCGTACCGCTTAGTTTTTTGCTTACCATAGCCTTAGTTGTAAGAGAGAGTTGATATACTTTTCCCTCGGGGTTCAGAACTGATACCGTATCATCAAAAAGAGACATCTTCGTTCCCTTTGCATTTTTTTCCTCAAGAGAAAAATCTGAAAATTCCTTTGCCGTTTTTGCCTGTCTGTTAAGAAGAGTCGACTGGGCGTCGGTCACCTGATTTGCCAGTTCTCCAATCGATTTTTGTTTGTCTTTTGGGGCTCCTTTTTTTATTTCATTAATCAGTTGACTTGCTTCCTCAAGCGTCGCAAGTCCGTCTTTTATGGAATCTTTCTGTGTCTTTGCCGTTTCTATTTTGCTTTCAATTGCCTGTTTTTGTTCGTCAAATGACTTTATCCCACCTGGATTTATTCCTCCCTGATTTTGAATCCGCCCCATTATATTCCACCCTAAAAGCCCGACACACAAAATGATACCGGCAGTTATAAACAGTTTTTTCCTTGACTGTGACACCGTTGAAAACAGGGAGTTTATTTTTTCGGTTGTTTTTTTAAAGAATGGGGTTTGACTTGTCTCTCGTTTTTTTCCCTCCTCATTCATTCTGACAAACAGACTTACTGCACCCGTATCGTCCTGTTGTCCTATTGTCAGCTTAAGATCCTCCGATATTTTCTGAAGCGATGGTTTTTTATGCAGATAGGTTTTTACTGCATGAAGCCCTCTTAATGACTCCGTGAAAAATGCCGTCGTAAAGATAAAGAGATCATTTTTTACATACTTCCCCGATGCAATAGTGGTTCCTGAGATAAGTTTCTCAAATGCATTCTTCCGTTGAAGGTAGATCTCCCCCGTTTCCGTGGTTTTGAGATAAAGGACATCCCCTTTTATATATCCGGCAGCAAGCGAGGTATCAAGAGGAACATTCGCATTCTTGAGACAGTCGGAAATAAAACTGTCGAAAGCTGCAAGACTTTGTTGGTCGACGGTGCTTATGGCTGAAAGCGAAGACAGGAGCATTTCTCCCTGTTCTTGTGTGTATCCGTCAAAGATTTCAACAACGCAAAAGAAATTCTTTTCGGAAAGAAAACCGGTGAATCCGTTTTTTTGTTCCTGACCCAGATATATTGAGTATTCGGTGTCCATAGGAAAATTTTAAAGGAAAATAAACGCTGATATAAATAAAAGAATACTAATAATAACAAGGGAAAGCGAAATGAATTGAAATCCTATATTTCCTCTTGTCTTAACTGTCCCGACAACCTGGCGGATATTGACGTATATCTGAATCGATAGGATAAAAGAAAAGAACGAAAAAACAATCCCCCCAATTTGTATCGCCTTTTGAAGAGTAAAAAGATTATTTAGCACTTCCATATTCTTCTAAGATGTTTTGAATAATGTGTTGGGCGTCCCCGGGGTGTGAAACATTAATAAATTCCGTATTAATCTCAGACCCTGCGGTTTGTACAAAAATATTGCCGAAATCAAACAGTCCGGGAAAAAATCCTCCCGTCTTTACCGTAATATCTTCAACATGGCTTAGTTTCGTTCGCGTCAGCTCCTTATTCCCTATCGCACTGAAATCCACATCAATAATCTGCTGATTACTCACAATTCCGATATTAAAATACCAATTAACAATCCCTATCCATACATACATAAAAATGAATACGATAAAAAAGATATTGACATACATCAGTTGAGACGAAGTAAGAAAGGGAGAGAGGAGAAAATGAGAAAAGAAAACAAGAAAAAGAAAAATGATAGCATTCAAAAAAAAGGGGAAAAGTGTAATGGGATGTGCACGCATAGTGAGAAGAACTTCTTCGTTTTCCCCCTGGTTTTCAAAGCGAACAGCAGGCTTTACGCACAACGAATGCAATGTTCTGTGTTGTTCTTGAAGCTGTAACATATCTATTGCTATTATACGTCATTTCCCCTTGCCAAACCACGATTCTTTAGCTATAATACTATTTGTCTTGGTTATTTAAGCGATTTGGTACCACCCTTTCCCATCCCGAACAAGGTCGTGAAACAAATCAGCGCCGATAATACTTTTTGATCCAATCGAAAGGGAAAGTAGGTCGTAGCCGAGACATTTTTTTTGGCTTATTTGAAGAGCACTCCTTGAGGAAGGGCAAACATCTCCGGTTTTACTTCCTTAATATTTTTACAGGTGCTAAGCATTTTTTGAAAATCGAAGGAGGACGGAATGATATCTTTACCCATATTTTTCACCATTTCTCCTGCCGATTCGTTAGTAAGGAGCCCCGTGCTCAGAAGAGTTCTTCCAATCGTCAGATACTGCCCGACCCCGCACATTTTATTTCCCGTTTTTTGCCCCGATTGCCAATAATACAGACAGTCCCCATCGAGAAGGTAGTGCTCATTTCCCGACTGTGCTGTTGCCTGTGTTCCCTGAAGAAGCGCCGAAGCGGACGCTTCATCTGCACATAATACCGTACGCGAAAAGTCGGTAGTTGTCATAAGCTTGTGCGGTGGAGTCTTTGTTGGAGCAGTGATACGTTTGCCTAACAACAATGCCTGCCCTATTCCGGATACTTGAAATGAATATTTAGAAAAGAGACCGAGTAATACAGTAAAAAAAGCAAAGGCAAAAAATAAAAGAGGGATGCTCGGTCCGTTAGGTTTTTTCGGCTCGTTCATAGTATTTCACTTTCTTTTGTGTCTGAGGCAGAGGTGCTATCAAGTACATACAGATCTTCCTTGTATGCATTTGTATATACAAACTCCGCTTCTTTTTTTAAGATCATCTCATAAGGTTTACAGGCATAACACCCGTCGGGATTTTTACATTTGAACCGGTCAAGCCGTGTTGCAAGGAGAATCTCATCTGCCTTTTCCGCAACTTTTTTAAGGGTATCCTCTTCATCGGGCAAAGCTTTCTCAACTAACCCTTCCTCTCCCCGCTCAAGATACCAATAGCTCATTTTTTGGACTCTTCGTGTCTGACAATTTTTCGCAAGTAAATAATAGATGGGTAGCTGCAGTGAATCATCATCCTCTTCGTGCTTGCTTGTTTTGAAATCGATAATATGTACAGAATCCGTTTCGGGAAGATATTCCATCCAATCCAATTTCCCATTGAGAATAATATTTTTTTCTTCCGAAAGCCAAAAATACGGAAAGTCCATTTTAATTTTTACGGCCAGATGGGAAAGAGGGCCCGGGTTTTTCATTACGTTAAGCAATATCGACTCTGCTCGTGTCTTATATTGATGTTCTATGTCGCTATCCGGAAAGCCTCCTTTTTTTCCCTCTATATTTTTCCATTCTTCATGCAGTTGCACAACAAGCGACTTTTCAAATCGATTTTTTACCGGCTTTACTTGGAGAGACTCAAGAACCGTATGAACAACCTGGCCAAGTGCAAGCGGAGCGGACATTAGTTTTATTTTATGCCCCGTCTTTGGATCACGATACCTATATTTGAGATAGTACGAACGGGGACAGACGGAAAAATCTTTTATACGGGAATGCGAAACCCATAAGGCCGAATATTTATCTTGTGCCATTTTGTATTTTTTTAAACATATAAATGTGATCGACAAATTCTCCTCTATGTTGGATTCCTTCTTTCAATTTTCCGTATTCGACAAATCCCATTTTTTCATAAAGTTTCTTTGCGATAGCATTATTCCCAAAAACTCCCAGGGTTATTATCCGAACACTGCGTATATGTTTTTCTGCCTCCGCAAGCGTTTGCTTGAGAAGAAGTGTCCCTACGCCTTTGCCCCTCCACTTGGGAACAATAATAATCCCAAACACCCCGACATGTTTCTCCACTTTATCTTTTAGATAAACGTCCGCAACACCGATAAGCTCGTCCTCCTGAAAAGCAAGAAGCTTCACCGCTCTTTTGTCTTCAATCTTTTTTATGAAATCATCAACATATTTTGTTTCCTCCTCGAAAGTAAATTGTTCTCCCTGGGGAAGAATAAAGGTCTGCTCTTTCGATGCGGTATTGATAAACTCAAGGAGTTTTTCAATATCTTTTATTACCGGATACCGGATAACTATCTCTACACCGTTACATTTGCCGGAATATACTATCCTGTCTATTGACATATGAACATTGTAACAAAACTGCAATTTTTCAAAACTGCTCATTACCATATTTTTATTTGCTATCATGTCATATATGGATATCGGACGTGAAGCCTCTCCACAAATGCAAAAAAGCCCTGCCGATAAAGCGGCTCCCATCTGCAGATCCCTTATCGGGCGCGATGATGCGAGACAAAGTTTTGACTCCGCCTTTCAGATGGCAGTTGCTAACGGAAAATCCAACGTTCCGATTGATGCAGAAAAATTTGGGACATACAGTCTTGAGGCAATGAAATATACGAAAAGGGATTCACAGTGGCAAGCCCGATTTGCAAATGAATCAAGAATTCACAAAACAGACCAGATGCTGCAGGATTTTTACCAGAGTGTCCAAAAAAGAGGAGCTTTGACCATTTCCGGACTCGCCTCTCTTTATGACCAGCTGAGTATTAATGAAGTATTATTTGACGGCAATACCCGGAACAGGATTCTTGCCCTGGCACACATAACTGCCCAGTATGGTTACCCTCCCCCGGACTTTACCCGCACATCCTATACAAAGCTCATGGAATTGCAAAAACAATACCCCCGCGACCATCAAAAAGCAACGCTTGAGTTCCTTCGGGACGCGCTCCCGATAATGCCTCTTACGTAGAAATACCCTTCCTTTTCTGATAAAATACACATACCCGACCTATAGGAAGATGTTCTTTTGGGGAGTAGTGTAACGGTAACACGCCTGACTTTGGATCAGCGCGACTCTAGGTTCGAATCCTAGCTCCCCAGCACACAACAAATGCAAACGGCTTTCACTCTGGACCAGTCATATTCTTTACAAAAGAATCTAACATTATAGCGCTTATATGACAGACTTGGACCATGAGGTCTCAATAAAAGAAGAAATGGAGAGTACATTTATGGGAAGACCCCATGTTTTACTATTAGGTGCAGGCGCTAGCAAGGCTGCACTTTCTAAAGGAGACAAAAATGGTAAACCGGTCCCAATATTGCGAGAATTAGCAGACAAACTTGACCTCTCAAAGTATTTTCCTACTGATTTGGCCGAATTTTCAAAAACAGATTTTGAATCTGCATATTCAAAATTACATAATCGCAAAGAAAACGAATCGCTTAATAAAATCAATGATGTGGTGTCTGGTTATTTTTCAGACTTAGAATTACCAGATGAGGCAAATCTATATGACTATCTCCACCTGACTTTACGAGAGAAAGATGTTATTGCAACTTTTAATTGGGATCCATTCCTCATGCAATCACGTATCCGGTTGTGTAAGCTAGGAGTAACAAAATTCCCACAACTTTTCTTTCTGCATGGCAACGTCAGAGTGGGTTATTGTTCAAAAGATAAGGTCAGTGGATTAATTGGGGTTAGATGTAAAAGATGTGGAATTTTTTTCAAACCTTCAAATTTATTGTATCCTGTTGAAAACAAGAACTATCAAGATGGGGATTTTATTCAAAGAGAATGGGAAGCGATTCGTTTCTTTCTCAAAGGGTGTTTTATGCTAACAATTTTTGGGTATAGTGCTCCTAAGACAGATGCAGAGGCAATACAACTCTTAAAAGATGGGTGGGGCCCCGTTAATGATCGCAATATGGAACAGACCGAAGTAATTAATAAACCGGGATCAGATCATGATAGTTTAAGGAAAACGTGGGATGATTTTATTCACACACATCATTACGAGATCCACGATTCATTTTATGAATCCTTTATAGCAAAACATCCACGACGATCTGGAGAAGCATACTGGAATCAATACTATGAAGCTAAATTCATAGCAGATAATCCTGTGCCGCAGGGTGTTAAAGATCTTAAAGAATTGGTTGACTGGTTTAAACCCTTAATGCGTTTTGAAGATAAGAAATCATAGTTATATTGTTGGTGTCAATGCAAGCTTGTATGGACAAATTCAGCAGTATAAATAGCGTAAAAAAGAAACTATATTGGGTTTCTACTTCTGATCATGGAGAAGATTGGTTTATAATCGCCAATAATACAAAAACAGCCTGTAAATTTCACGAGGAATGCGAAGGATACAATTACGGTTATGCCAAGGCAAAAGAAATAATGGATGTCGGTAAAAACTATGATAAACAGAGAGTTTATCACGCACAACTTTGGATGCTTGTTGATTTAGGATTTATCATCCTAAGCGAGAAACCATTTAGAGTAGTCTTCAAATCCGGAAAAACGTATAGGGAAAGAACAACGCTCGATTCTGTCATCGAAAATGAGTCGATTGGCAAAGAGGGATTGTATATTATGAGAATATCAGGCACTGATCAATATAAAATAGGCATAACTAAAGATTTATTAAAACGATTATCAAATATCCAAACTGGAAATCCCCTGCCTATTGAAGTTTATGCATTTTATCCAACAAAGCATTATAAAAAATTAGAACAATTTTTGCATAAATTCCTAAAAGAGCGTTTATTAGGCGGTGAATGGTTTTATTTACCAAGAGACGATTTAAGCATAGTTCATGCGGTTGCCTTATCTGAAAGCAAGATTTATTTCGGTTATACAGGCACACTACCTCATTATTATCTTGGAGAATATTGATTAATAGGTGGAGGTGCATTGAGCGATACTTTTTCAATAAAAAGTTTTCATATAGTCAACCAGAGCAAGTTAAAATCAAAAGAACGCCATGTCGCGATCATGGCATTCTTGTGTTATCTAGCAGCAAGAGCCACCTCCACAACAACCTCCGTTCATATGTTTTCCACCCCCTTTCCCTTAGTAAAACTAATTAACTGCTGTAATATATTGCAGCAATAAACACCGTCTTTCGCGCACGTTTCTTTATTAATTACTAATGTGCTCCTTAACTCGTTTAGCTTTCGTTTTAATATTGTCATTTGTGCGATTTTTTCATCAAGGATATACAGATAATTACTTATGGATTCTCTCACGTAGTCACCTGAATGATGACAATCTCCCTTATCGCAACCCTTCATTAATTTTTTTATCTCAACCAGCGGCAACCCCATATCGCGGGCATACTTCAGCATCTTCAACTCTTCTACCGTTGAGGCCGGGTATGTCCTATATCTATTTTCCAGTCTTTTGGCGGGTGTTATTATTCCCGATTCTTCATAGAATCGGATCGTTTTTGTTGATAAATTGACCAAAGACGCAACCTGTCCTATGGTGTAGCTTTTCATGAAATAATTATAAACATTCCAGTAACTGGAATGTCAAGGGGGTAATGATTTTTCTAAAAAATACAGAAAAATATGAAAGGGTTGTTTACGTTTTATTATACTAGTCCTATGAAATGGACTGTAAAAAAAGTCGAACGTGCTTTGGGCGGTAAGCTTATTGGCAATCCCGTAATGAGGAGGTTCATATGTGAAACAATTCTTTTACTTCCTTCCGAAATTATCGAATATGTGTGTGCGAGAGTCTGGTTCATATCTTCCCCCGAAGATTCATGGGCTCTCACCTTTAAAGGTTCTGAAATTAAAGACCGAAGTCTTATCCTTATCTCGGACGAACTGCTAAATCAAAATGAAAGACAAATAAAGCACACTGTTTTGCATGAAATAGGACACGTACTGCTTAATCATAGAAACTCGATAGGATACCAACAAACGCCCATAGAAATCAGCCGCCAAGAAAGAGAGGCAGACCTGTTTGCGGATAAGTATCTGCCTCTCTAAAAAATGACCGCTATTTCTTCTCTTTCCACGGCGTCGTAAGCTGAAAGTAATTCCCGTCAGGATCGGCAAAGGTAGCAATCCACATATCGCTCCCTTCCATCTGGTAGGGCTGGGCAATTACTTTTGCCCCCAAATTTTTTATTCGTTTAAATTCTTCCCTCACTTCCTCCGTGTCGAAATTGAACATGATGCGTTCGGGGTTACTATTGCTTCCTTTGACTTTGTCATGTGGCCCGACGCTCAAAAAAGCGTTGCCGGCGACAAATCCATAATAACCACCCTCTTCCATCTCGGGATTTTTCTTCAGAACAGCTTTATAAAAATCCCTTAATTTCGCAGGATTCGGAGAAAAAATGATAAACGAATTGAGGCTTAGCACATATATCACCTCCTTTCTTCTTTATACTTATACTATATTAGTATCAGTATTGTCAAGAACAGCTCTTTATCCATATAGACACTTTTAAAAATCGAGGCCCCACCAATAAGTGTTTGTACTGAGCTTGCCAGAGGCGGACTAGTGTTTTTATTTAATAAAACTATTTGTGGGAAACGTGGGAATATTTCTCACGGAAGGGGTTTTCTTAAATCTTACCTGCAGCTCGTCAGCCTTTGTTACTATACCCGTCGTTTTCATTTTCTCAATCCATCCGTCAAAACTTGCCCTACTGGAATAGGACATGCGCATAAACAGTTCTCCATTATCATTCAGCTGACTCCACAAAAAATTAGTCACAAGCCACACTAAATCGTTTGGAGGAAAAAGAGTTACCCCCTCCTTACTTACCAAATCCCAACCGCCAACGGGAGCACAGGTGATAATATCAAATCCTTTTTTTCCCTGCGCTTTTAAATACTCCTGAAGTTTCCCTATCCATGGCGATCGGTCGTACAGGTTAGCATTTTCCAGTTGCACCACATTGAACTTTTCATCTAATTTTTTTTCCCTTTCATTTCTTAAATCCGCCAGTGTAAGGGCAACCCCGCCCTGGATCCCCCCTCGTTTTTGGGCAAGATCACGCAGGAAAGAAGAGGGTGCAAATGCGTCAAGAACGAGCGGTTTTTCCCCCATTTTTCCGACATACTTTGCAAATCCTTCCGGGACAATTTTATTGAACTTTTTATCATATGCCCTCACTCCGTCGTTATACCAGTTCCATAATTTTTCGCCGGAGGCATGCTTGGCTTGCTCTTGTCCTAAATTTATCTGCGAAGACAGGCGGGCGCTTGCAAGATGACTTACATATTCAGATCCGGGATTTCCTTCACTCATATAATTTGGATTATACAATGCCTAATCATTCCGTTAAACGGCCTTTTATCTCAAAACAAGAAGATCTTCCAGTCCTTTTGACATTGATACGGGAATTGCACGTTCCACTCCATCATCTCCTCCAAAGAACCACCCGCAACTTGTCATGCCCACCATTGCTTCAATTTTCGCAAGATAAAGCCGTGCCCTTTCTTCATCACCTCCACCGTTGAATACCTGCGCAAAAAGAGCGGGACCGAAATTCTCACCGGTAAAAATGTCATCGGAAAGAGAAGTAAATAATCGCGTAAATTCCTTTCTCCAACTGGGTTGAAGTGTGTCCAATGTGTGATTCAGCAAGGCATTCATTCCCTGGAGCTCTTCAAAAAGTTGCCGTTTTGTTGTCAGAGCGGACTCTGACGGATTGTCACAATTACAGCTCCCCGTCCATCTTCCTAAATTATGGGGACAACTCCAACTGGAATTATCAACCACATCAACAAATGTTTTTCCTCCTTTTTGCTTGAATCCTTCCAACACGTCTTTCATATTTAAAGGAACATATCCATAATTCTCTTGAATGGCAAGAATACTCGTGAGGAATGCGTCTGCCCCCACCTGATGATGTCCAAATCGCTCAAGATCCATCATCATAAATGAATTCCATCCGTTAGCCTGTTCGGCGTTCCTTCTTCCGTTCATAAATTCTTCTGCGTTATAGGTAGACCACTGTGCATACGAAACAAAACCGCTAAGACCTGAGTTTCCAAGAAGTACTGCGATGTCTTTCCCTCCTCCGACATCTATAAAACAAACATTGTGGTTTGCATCAAGCTGTATTCCTTCTGGAATATTTTTTACCTGATTATCTCTCAAGGGAACAAATTCATATCCAACCTGTGCAGCATTTTTTAGCACCTCCTTTGACACTGCGGTTTCCGGAAGCCAGAGGCCTTTTGGCGTAAATCCAAAATCGTTCTGGAACGCCGCAACCCCTGCTTCAAGTAACATAAGCTGATCGTTGGAAGGCAAAAGGGGCAAAATACTATGAACCAATGGATCCCCCAAAACGCAATATTCTTTATCCGGCGTATGAGCTACTTCTTCTTGAATCTTTGCAAACAGATCCGGATTTGACCTTTTAATATCCGAACGGAGGGGAGCATAAATGGAAGTGACAAGTCCGGACGGAATGGCCTTTACCTCTGCCAAAATAGGGCGATATACCTGTTCGGTTATTTGTGCGTTTATCTCCGGAACAACAGAATAAGAAGCTCTGTAGGGCCCTTGTGTCGTCGCTACGTCAACATTAAATCTTCTCGGTGGCTGGTATCCGTGAGCCAACACACCAAAACGTTGTTTACCGCCTTGTTCTACTGTCATGCTACCCCACCATACTAGGAGCAATAAAAATAATTGTCAAGTTCCTCTTGACAAAAATACACTGTTGGATATAGACTTTGAACCATTATGGCCTTCCCTGTACAAGAAAGAGTACGAAAGCTACCGGAACATCTAAGAATGGGAAAAGGAGAGATCCCCACGTTTGGCGTTGAAGATATCAGAGAAATAAACGGAATGTACAGGCTCCAGATTCAATTGTCTACCACTGCCTTTTCCCTCCCTCTTGTTCACCTTAACTTCCCGGGCGTGGAAGAGGCCGCTATCGGATGGTTTGATCCAAATCCCCATAAAAACCCACAGATTGATGAGGCTGCCACACTTGCAATGGAGACCATGTTGAAAAAAATAAAACCAAAAGTTATCGTGATGACGAATTCCACAAAATCTGAACATTTTATAAGGGAAGCCGTACAAAAACTCCCTCCCGACACGCGTCTTATTGTTCTTCCAAGCGGAAGTGAAGAGATGTGCAGGGATGATATTGAGGGCCGCTCAGTCGGCACTCTTACCAGTTATACGCCCGTCACGGGTACTCCAAAACTTATGGGTTACCCAAAACAGGTGGAGGGGCAAACAGATTACTTGACGCCGGATCAACTCAAAAAAATGTGCCCCAGCGGAAAGGGGCTTGTCATTGTTGATGACGTATATACAACGGGGGCAACCTCGGCCGCCATGGAATCGGTTCTGGGACTTAAAGAGGGCGACAAACATCAGTTGGCAGTAGTTGCAATTGAGCGGCAGTATGACGGAAAAAGCGGAGTATACAGACCGAAAAAGGTGCCTAAAAAAGTACATGCAGCATTCAATCTGACTGAATTCCTGGGACTTGACGGGCTGAATGTCGATAGAAGTAAACTGCATATTTACGACAAGCCAAATATTCCCCCGGCAATTGTGGGTAATAGATGATCTCCTCCATTTATCAAATTACTCTTGACACGATAGAACAAAGGTGTAAACTGAAATTGTTTACAACTAATACAAGTTTAGTAATAGTTATAAGGAGGTGAAATAAAATGAGCAAATTCTTTATGTTTGTACTCGGAGTTTTGATAATCGGAGGAATTTATATGTGGTACAAGGGAATGCCCCAACAGACAAATAGTCCTGCGGTCTCCCAAACACAGGCAACGGCAACCCCGGTTCCTTTGGCAAGCCCAAGTACAGAGCAAAGTCCAACTGTTCCTGCGGCTTCGTCCGTTACATATTCAGATCAGGGATTCAGTCCCAAAACAGTAACGATAAAATCCGGCATGACGGTAACATGGACCAACAAGAATGTCGACGGAATGTGGGTGGCGTCTGACCCTCATCCAACCCATACGGACTATCCCGGATTTGATGCACTAAAAAGCATTCCAACGGATGGAACGTATTCGTTTACTTTTACCAAAACGGGTACATGGGGATATCATAACCATCTTAATCCAAGTCAAAAAGGCACCGTGATAGTGCAGTAAAAAACATGGCCTTGGACTTTTCTTGATATAATAGGCCTATGTCTGCAAGAAGAGTCATACAAATAGGCGACCCAAGGTTAAAAAATAAGAACAAATCAATTGTTGATTTTGTTGACAAAAGACTGGGTTTCCTTATCGCCGATTTGAAGGATACAATGAATAAAACTGGTCTTGTCGGTATTGCTGCACCGCAAATCGGGAGAAATTTTTGTATTTTCGTAACCCACCCGAGAAACACAGGCACAAGAAATATTGGCAAAGAAGATGTTTTTCGAGTCTACATTAATCCCCAGATCACTCATTTCTCCCCGGAAAAAACAATAATCTATGAAGGGTGTGGAAGTGTTGCGAAAGGACAGTTATTTGGACCGGTTAAAAGGCCGAGGGAAATAACCATTGAGGCCTTTAATGAGAAGGGAGAAAAATTTGAACTTACAACCGATGGCCTCCTCGCGCGCGTCATCCAACACGAATACGACCACATGACGGGGATTGAATTTACCGAAAAAATATTTGATTACAAAAAAATTACTTCTCGTTCTACTTACATAGCAAATATTAGAGACGCCGCAGAAACAAAAAAACTCCTTGAGATCACGAAGATTGAATATAAAAATTGTTAAGCAAGGTATTTTTTTACCTCGTCTTCAATGAGGTACCAATCTTGCGTCGTATTTTCCAGGAATCTATAATGAAAAAGATAAGCGACAAAAAGAAAAAAAAGTGGAATGAAAATGACAAGAAGATCCGATTTCTGTGAGGTAATGCTAATAAATGCACAAGTCGTCATAACCAGTCCAACAAAGATAGTTACCAATAAATGAATAAGCCTTTCATGTTGGATTTTTGTAATCATCCCCCTATGATTCTCCAGGACCTCTTTCCAATTGACCTCCGGCGCTTTGGTAAGCAATATTTTTTTTATTTTTAAGTCATATTGTTTAAGCATAAAAAGTACTTTTATCTTTATCTCGAAATCAGCGTGCCCTTCTTATCATCATAACACTGTGGGATGAGTGAAACAGGATAGTCAGGATATGCGACTAAAGATGAACAAAGAGTAACTCCGTTTCCATCTGTGACAATTTTCCAAATACCGTTTACTTTCTTCGCAAACCACATTCCTCCCCCCGTTTCTGCTCCGATTTCTCGCACACCACCGGAGGCATATGTTCCATCGTTTTTTGAAATAGTTACTTTTAAGTTGTCGTATTTTGGCCAACTATTCTTTAGTGCTAAAGCTTTTGCAATTTCTGCCTCGTCAGATGCTGTCGAGTTTGAACATGCTTCCTCAAAACTGCGAAGACATTTTTGTTTTACTTCACACCATTGATATCCGGCAGCAGGCAAGCATCCGTGTTCGTCTTTGTCTCCTCCTATGAGCTTGCCGGAGGGGGTAATGGGTGAGGCAATAAGAGGAGTCGGAGACGTTTTAATTTCAAGGTTTATCTGTTTTGAATTTGGGGTTCGAAAAAGATACCAAACGACTCCGCCAATAACGATAACACCCAACAAAAAACCTATTATGATATTTTTCATAAAAGGAAAAAGATAATTGGTATACTCATCTAAAAATCAGTATACCACTCCCTTTTATACAGCCGTCCATCCCCCATCCACCGCCAATATCTGACCGGTTATATAGGAAGAGGCATCGGATGCAAGATAGATAAGGGCGCCGTCTAGTTCTCCCGTTTTTCCCGTGCGCTGCATAGGACAACTCATTTTTACATATCCTTCAAACTCGGGAGTATGTATTGCGGCCGCGGTCATTTCCGACTCAAAAAATCCCGGTCCAATTGCGTTAACGGTAATATTGTGCTTTGCCCATTCTGCGGCAAGCGCTTTCGTCAGACCGATGACGCCGCTTTTGGATGCATGATAATTACATACGGTAAATGCCGTGTTCCCCACAAGTCCGAACATTGAACTTGTACTTATGATTTTTCCGTATTTCTGTTTAATCATTTGGGGGGCGACATTTTTGGAAAACAGGAAAACGCTTTTTAAATTCGTATTAAGCACACTATCCCACTGTTCTTCCGTCATGCTTTCAGCAGGCGCGATTGCCGAAACTCCGGCGTTATTGACGAGGATGTCAATTTTTCCGAATTCTTTTATTGTTTGCTCCACTGCGGATTTTATTTCCGCCTCTTTATTAACATCGCACTGAACGGCAAGACATTTTCTTCCCATTCCCTCAATTTCTTTTTGTACCGCCTGCAGTTTTTCCATACGTCGGGCCACGATAACGATATCCGCTCCCTGCGTTGCAAGTGCTTTTGCAAACTGCACGCCAAGTCCGCTCGATGCACCGGTCACAATAGCAACTTTCCCTGTTAAGTCAAAAAGTGTGTTCATATATAAATTAAAATGATTAACTGCTATCAGTATAGTAATAGTATTTCCTTATTTGCAATAGTAAAATTGCGGCATTATTCTGTGATATAGTTACTCCATGATTGTCCTTTCTCCCAGCCAAAAAAAAATAGTAAATAAGATTATTGACTGGTGTAAAAAAGGATCAGAAAACCAATACATTACCATAGGCGGATATGCCGGAACCGGAAAAACCACTCTCATTGCAGCCCTTAGGAAGCGCATTTCAAAATTGCAGAAAGATACGAAAATCGGCTTTGTAAGCTATACCGGAAAAGCAAGTCGGGTACTTCTTTCCAAGTTAAGACAGGCACACGCCCTCAAAGACGGAGACTCTGTCGGTACTATTCACTCCCTCATCTATTCTCCACTGGTTAACGAAAAAGAGGAAATTATCGGGTGGACTCAAAAAGAAAAAGTTGAGTGCGACATCATCATTATCGATGAAGCGTCGATGGTAGACGAAACCATTTGGCTTCATCTTCTTTCCTATAAAATCCCCATTATTGTGGTGGGTGATCATGGGCAACTCCCGCCTATTTCCGGCTCTTTCCATCTTATAGAAAGCCCCCAACTGGAACTTATTGAAATCCACCGCCAGGCGCAAAAAAGCCCGATAATTGCCCTTTCCATCCAAGCACGGCTGCACGGTTACATTCACCCGGGGATATATGGTCCCACCGTCCGGAAATTTTCACGGGAAGACGCCGATTCCCAAGAGTCAATAAGCGAGCTTCTGTCTAACTATTCGTCCGATACCCTTATTCTTTGCGGTTACAATAAAACAAGAAAGCGTCTTAATTCCCATATAAGAAACACCTTAGGTTTTACTTCACCGTTTCCTCAAAGCGGAGACAGAGTGGTGTGTTTGAGAAACAATCATAAAAAGCACATATTCAACGGAATGACGGGAACCATTCTGGAGATAAAAGACGAAAGCAAAGAATGGTATAACGCTGAAATCCAAATGGACGGAGAAGATAAATCATACAACGGGCTCATATCAAAAGAACAGTTTGCGAGTAACTCTGCGCTTAACTTCACAAACAGAAGATCTGCAATAATGGCGGGAGATTTGTTTGACTTCGGATATGCCCTTACCGTTCACAAGGCGCAAGGAAGCCAGGCAAAACGCGTCATACTTTTTGAAGAACGGTTTTCAAAAATGGATGATGAAATGTGGAAGCGATGGTTGTATACGGGAGTCACCCGCGCAGAAGAAGAGTTATATATTATTCCTCAATAATTGTTGTATGTATTACGTGTACCTCATAAGATGCAAAGACAACTCTCTCTACTGCGGACAAACAAATAATATTGAAAATAGGATACGCGAACATAATGAATCAAAAACGAAATCAGCGCGCTACACAAGAGGACGCGGACCTGTAGTGCTTGTATATACGGAAAAAGTAAAAACCCTTTCCCAAGCTTTGAAACGGGAACATGAAATCAAACAACTGACAAAACAAAAAAAAGAACTTCTCGTTCAGAATTTAAACAAATGAATGAAGTGATATCCGCCGAATGACAGAATAAGTGCACCGATGAGATTTGTTATTGCCGTCGTCCATATATATCTTCGTATCGGCACATGGTGAATGCCGGCG
This sequence comes from bacterium, assembly GCA_021833625.1. Taxonomy (GTDB): domain Bacteria; phylum Patescibacteriota; class Microgenomatia; order UBA1406; family GWC2-37-13; genus JAKBEU01. The sequence continues at coordinate 139,117 of JAKBEU010000003.1, read as the reverse complement.
ACAAAACTGATCACTTTTCCTCCGTATCCCGGAATTAATCGTGCAAAAATAAGGAACATCGGCGAGTCAACGGCAACCCTGTTCAAACCAAAAGGGAGTTTTTTTAATGACTGATCAATATTCGTAACATTTCGTATATGCAGTCCGAAATAATACTCAACAAGCGCCGCAATATTATTTCCCACCCAAGAAACAGCTGACCCCATTATCGGACCAAAAATTAATCCGCACACAACAGTTAACGGGTCTGTCGGAATGGGGGTCGCGGCAAAAATGGCAAAAAGAAGAATGGCAATGAAAGGTCCGCCGACTCCTGCATTACGGATTATTGTATTAACATCCCGGAGATTGCGCGCTAAAAAAAATAAGAAAATAAGAACGACAATCGATCCGATTATCGTCCAAAACATATTTAATTTTTTCAAATCCATGTGTTTTATTATAAACTAATTAAAAAATTCTTATTTGCATTTGCTACGCAGTTCTCTACCTGTTAATGTAATAGTATTACATATTATTTTTCTTCATATGGCAAAAAAGAAAAAGGTTGTCGCAAAAAAAAGAAAAACAGTTGTCAAGAAAAAGACAAGTGGTGCAGTAAGAAAAACTGTTCGAAAGAATAAAAAAAAGTAACTGAGGTTCTCATTTACTTCAAAACCCCGCCGTTTAGGCGGGGTTTTTGATTATTGACCCCCCATATGCTATAATTACCATAGTTAGCCTAGAAAGGGTCTCACATTGATACCACTTCTAAGGAAATATTCATATAATCAAAAGGAGGTGTACAGAATTAGTGGACAATAAGAAATTATTCGTAGGAAATCTTCCTTGGGGACTCACCAATGATTCACTTCGTGATCTTTTTTCACAAGTTGGAGAAGTTGTTGAAGCTATAGTCATAACTGACCGTATGTCAGGGAGATCCAAGGGATTTGGTTTCGTAACATTCGCAACAGAAGAAGCAGCAACAGCAGCCATTCAGCAATTGAATGAAAAGGAAGTAGAAGGACGCAAAATCATCGTGAACGTCGCAAGACCACGTGAGGAAAGAGCACCAGGAGACAGAGGCGGATTCAGAAACGATCACCGAAGAAGCTATTAACCAATAAACAACTAAACACTATCTGCACATGTAAGTATTCGTACTGAAAACAGATAGTGTTTTTTTATGCCCCCTTCTTTTTGTCCAATTTGTCAAGTTTAAGGATTTTGACTCCGAAATAGACAACGAATGCGACTATCGTGAAGTCAATCGTCGAATTTAAAAAGTTTCCCCACATTATTTTCGAGTGTCCTATCTTCAGATATGCGCTGCTTAACTGCCCCACTCTTCCCAAAAGAAGACCTATCAACGGATTGATCATGTCATTCACGAGTGACGTGACCATCTTTGCGATCGCGCCGCCTAAAATAAAACCCACGGCCAGTCCCACAACCCCTTGTTCGCGGATAAAAGCGATGAATCCTTTCATATGTTTGCGGTATACTGATAATGCTCAAATTATATACATTCCAGTTGTTATTTGGAATGACAAATCAATATGCTATACCTTATCGCCGTTCTTATTGCAATAACCCTTGGTGTTGTTTTCTTATTGCTGCAAAAAAAGGTTGAATTCCCTCAGGATATAAAAGACAAAATAACCGAACTTTCGGTCGGACTTCGGGATATGAAAGATGAGTTTCCAAAAAACAGAGAGGAAAGCTCCAAAAATCTCCACGAAACGCGGGAAGAGCTTGCGGCAAGTCTTAAGAATTCGTCAGACTCCCAAAAGAATCAGCTGAGCATTTTTGCCGAACAGTTAAAGCATTTAACGACTCTTAACACCCAGTCGCTGGACAAGATGACAAAAACGATTGAGGACCGTTTAAAACAAATTCAGGACGATACGAATATTAAGCTGGAAAAGATGAGGGAAACGGTTGACGAGAAGTTGCACAAAACCCTTGAGTTCCGTCTTGCGGAATCGTTCCGTACCGTACAGACACAGCTTGAACAGGTGCATAAGGGACTTGGCGAAATGCAGTCGCTTGCCACAGGCGTTGGAGACCTAAAAAAAGTGCTTACTAACGTAAAAACACGTGGCGTCATGGGAGAGATTCAATTGGCAAATATCATCGAAGATTTACTTACCCCCGAGCAATATGAAAAAAACGTAAAAACAAAAAAGAACAGTAATGATTTGGTCGAATTTGCAATCAAGCTTCCCGGAGACGAAAGCGGTCCGGTGTACTTGCCCATCGACTCGAAGTTCCCCACCGAAAACTATATTGCCCTCATCAATGCATATGATGTGGGAGATTCCCTGCAGATAACGACGTTTTCCCGAAAATTACAGGACGACATTGAATCGTTTGCAAAAGATATTCATGACAAATATATCGATGTTCCCTATACGACTGATTTTGCCATTTTATTCCTTCCTACGGAAGGATTATATGCCGAAATTGTCCGCAAGACAGATCTTGTCCGCAAACTGCAGAATAAATATCATGTGAACGTAGTCGGTCCCTCCACTCTCGCCTCTTCCTTAAGCGGATACCGAATGGGATTTAGAACTCTCATGATTAACAAACAATCGAGTAAGGTGTGGAAAGTTCTCGGGGAGGTAAAGACTGAGTTTAAGAACTTTGAACAGGTGCTGCAAAAGGCGCAGGAGAAAATACGTCAGGCCGACACGGAAATCGACAAGCTGGTCGGTACCCGCACAAAACAAATTCAAAGAAAGCTGCAGGACGTTGAAGAATTGCCAATCGGCGACACAAAACTCGTCATTGAGGACGGTTCAACTCCCAAAGAGCTGACGTGAACACACTCCTTACCACCGTTTTGTCTGATACAATAGAGATATGGAAATTGGAGCAAAGAAAAGCGGTAAAGTCCTTATTATTGGACGTCCTAATGTGGGAAAATCGACGTTTCTCAATAACATAATTGAGCAGAAAGTTGCGATCACTTCCCCGAAGCCGCAAACAACCCGGTTTGCCATACGGGCGCTTTTCCAGGACCCACGGGCCGACATCGTGTTTGTCGATACTCCGGGAATATTTATTAAAGCCCAAGACCCTCTCGCAAAGAAAATAAATCAGACAACACTGACAAGTATCGACGAAGATTTTGATGTCGTCATCTACATGGTTGATCATACCCGCAGACGGGATTTTGAGGAAGCAAAAATATTGGGAATTGTCCGCAAAATCAATGCACCGAAAATACTCGTCATAAACAAGGTTGATAAACAGGATAAAACGTTCCTTGCCCAGTATGAATTTTTGAAGTCAGAATTTCCCGATACGTTTGCAATATCCGCACTGAAAAAAATGCATCTCAAACCGCTCATGGACCGTCTTATTGAACTCATCCCCCACCACGCCGTTGAACAGAGCACCGAGCATGCCAATCCCTATCCTTTAATGAATATTGACAGCAAAACATTTATTTCGGAACTTATCCGTGAAAAGATATTTATCATGATGGGAGAGGAAATTCCTTATGAAACGGCCGTTGTGGTTGATGAGGTAAAAAACAGATCGGAAGAGCTCACCTACATAAAAGCACGCATTCTCACCTCCGCACTCCGCTATAAAAAAATGCTCATCGGAGCCGAAGGACGAAAGATAAAAGAAATCGGAGCCTATGCACGCAAGGAAATAGAGCTTGCCATCGGACACAAAGTGTTCCTTGATCTGACGGTTGAAGAAAATGCTCACTGGCAGGAACTGTATTCTTAAGCCTTCCCTATTCTTTTAATACACTCCTCTTTCCCCAAAATTATCATTGAGTCGTTTAGGGGAGGAGAGATTTTCTTTCCGGTAATCGCGACACGAAGCATCATAAAAAATTCACTGTTTTTCATTCCCGCTTCTTTTGCACAGGCAATAAGCACGCCGTTTAGATTCTCAAGTGAAAAATCCTTCATGTCTCCCACTTTTTTTGAGACATCCTGCAAAACCGTTTTATACTTTGAAAGATCGACTTCGTACTGTTTCGGTTGTTCAAAAAGAAATCCACAAAGAGGAAGATAATCCGAAAGTTTTTTTATCCGTTCCTGTATGAGAGGAATTGTTTTTGCGATAATTTCCTTTGGATACGCAGGACCGATAAAGGCTTGGATTTTTTCCGCAAGAGCATCTTTATCCATGTTTCGGATGTAGAGTCCGTTCATCCATTCAAGTTTGACCGGATCAAAAACGGGAGCCGTTGTCTGGACGTCTTTCAGGTCAAATACCCGTATATATTCTTCAAGCGTAAAAAGCTCTTTTCCCTCCGGGTGACTCCATCCCATAAGGGCAAGATAATTAAGAAGGGCCTCGGGAAAAATTCCCTGATCTATGTAGTCGGAGGTCCATACCGGATTTTTTCGTTTTGATAGTTTTGATTTGTCGGGATTTCGAAGAAGTGAAACATGGGCAAAAAGGGGGAGCTCCCACCCGAATGCTTCATACAATACCACGTGTTTCGGAGTTGAAGGCAACCATTCTTCTCCCCGGATAATGTGGGATATCTTCATCAAGTGATCATCAACCACCACCCCCAAATGATAGGTCGGAAATCCGTCTGACTTAAGAAGGACCTGATCATCAAGATTGCTTCCCTGCATGACTATTCTTCCTCTGATAAGGTCTTCAAAGACTATTTCTTTTTCGGGCATGAGAAGTCGGACAACGTAAGGAGTTCCTTCTTTGATTTTTTTTATTACCTCTTCCTGATTGTGAAAGCAATGTCTGTCGTATTTTGGAATCTGCTTATTTTTCTGCTGCTGTTTGCGCATTTCGTCAAGACGCTCTGCAGTACAAATACAATAATACGCTTTTCCTTTCGTAACAAGTTCTTCCGCATATTTTTTATAAAGGGACAATCGTTCTGACTGCCGGTAAGGAGCGTAGGGCCCGCCGACAAGCGGCGATTCATCAGCCGTCAGTCCGATTTTGCCGAGAGTCTCAAGCATCTTCTTTTCTCCTCCGGGAACAATTCGCGTTTGGTCGGTGTCTTCAATGCGGATAATAAACTGTCCCCCGTTTTTTTTTGCCCATGCAAAGTTCATCAGTCCGGTCGAAATACTTCCGACGTGGACATCTTTTCCCGTCGGGGATGGGGCAATGCGTGTTCGTATCATATTGGACAATTATACAACGTAGGGTTGTATAATTTCTTCATGAACGAGACCGATCTTTCTTTTTGTCCCCGCTGCGGGGCAAAGACAAGGGCAAAGGGAAAAAATCTGCGTATTTGTCCGAAGTGTCACCTTAAAAACTACACAAATCCCCGTCCCTGCAATGCCGTTATTTTTTATAACAAAACAGGTGAAATTCTCATGGTAAAACGGAAGCTTGACCCGCAAAAGGATAAGTGGGACCTTCCCGGAGGATTCATAAACCCCAATGAGACGCTTGAAGAGTCAGTAAAAAGAGAAATACAGGAAGAGCTTACTCTTTCCCTGAAAGGATTTACCTACCTCTCTTCTTATATCGATACGTATTTGTTTGAAAATGTCCGTTACTCTACTTTATGTTTCGTTTTTTCCATGCATTTTGATGCGAAGAATGTAATACGCTGCGCGGATGATGCAACTTCTTACGGATGGTTTTCCCAAAAAAACATTCCGTCCAAAGATATCGCATTTGATGGGATTAGACGTGCTTTGAAAGATTATTTTACTCGATGAGGGCTTTTTCTTCGTCAGATGCTATTCCCCTGAATCCGACGTGAGACTGTCCTGCAAAAAACAGCCCCTCTCCTACTCCCGCTGAAAGAAGAAAGTGTTTTTCTCCTCCAGTGAGATAGAATGTCTCCGTTATTTTGTCTACTGCGGCGGTTGACTGCTTGAGAATAATTTGCATGGATGAGTTTGTGACGATGGCTTTTCCTTCCTCTGTTGCAAGGAAGTCTTCAACGTCCTGGGTAATTGTCGTAAGTCCGAGGTGATATTTTCGAGCTCGCTTCGCAAAACTGTGCAGGTATGCTCCCGATTCTTTTTGTTTAATAAGATACCAGGCCTCATCAACAATCAAAATGCGCTTCTTTTTATCCCGTCTGACACTGTTCCAAATATAATCAAGGACAATATACATGGCAACGGGACGTAAATTTTCTTCAAGATCACGGATACCGAAAACGGTGAAGTGGTTTTTGATATTAAAGTTTGAGCGTTGGTTAAAGATTCCTGCAGCAGAACCGGTAACGAACTTTTCAAGGCGGTTTGCCATCTCTTTTGCTTCCTGTGTTTCCATACCGATAAACACCTTATACAAATCTTCAAGAAGAGGAGGCGGATTTTTGAACGTAGTCGGATCTTGGGTTATTCCGACATTCCGGTACGTCATCACAAGGGCCTTATCAAGAAGTGCGTCTTGGGATGGACTGATGTCGCCCATAATGACTTTTATAAGGGAGTGCAGATCCAATATTTTGTTGGAAAGCTCATCCGCTTCGACATTGTCTTCGATAAGATCGAAGGGATTGATTTTGTATTGTGATGTTGTAGAGAAGACGATGAACTCTCCTCCCATTGACTGCGTCAGTTTTTCATATTCGTTTTCTGGATCGATGATGATGACATCAACTCCCATCATAAGAAGACGAAGCGCTTCCATTTTGACGAAGAACGACTTTCCTCCTCCTGATTTTCCTAAAATAACCGAGTTGGCGTTTTCCAGCGTAAATCTGTCAAAAATAATCAAACTGCCGTCGTGTTGATTGATGCCATACAGAATTCCCTCATTGCGTGTCAATGAGGCGGTTGAGAACGGAAAAGTCATTGCAAGGGACGTCGTGTCCATATTCCTCCACACACCCAGCTTGTCGGAAAAAATGGGAATGGTTGACTTGAACCCCTCTTCCTGTTCGAGCGTTGCCTGTTTTGCAATGATAAGGATTGAGGAAAGTGTTGAATCGACTTCTTTTGAAACGTTTTCAAGTTCTTCTTTCGAATCGGCGGGGATCGTTATGTAAAGTCCAAATTGGAAAAATCGTTCTGACCCTTTTGCAAGCTCCGCTTGGAGAGCGAGAGCGTCGTCAAGTGCGACCTGGACGGTCGGATCAACGACCTTCCCTGCTTTTATATCAGACTCCACCGTTGCTTCCATTTCCGCGATTTTCCGCTTCAGTTCGTCAAGAACCGTCTTGGACTCTGTCGGATAAATAAACATTGAGATATAAAGCGGGTGATCAAACGTGATGAGTGAATAGAGCCAGTTGGCAGAAACATAACGGGGATACCCCGTCACAAATAACGTCCGATAAAATTTCTCGTCAATTTTCAGGTGATTAAAATCGGCTTCGATAAACGAAGGAGCTATCATGTCCTTTATGGACACCGTTCCCTGTGCAAGTACGTTTGCAACGTTTTGCATCCCTGCGGGTATTGTTACTGTTTTTGAAACGCCTGCCATATTTTTTATCCGCTTGTCATAATCACATCAGTATAGCTGTCAATGGGAGCCAACATCCGGCCTGTCGCTGATGGATTGTATAAATTGTAAAACAGTTCTGTCAGTTCTTGTTTTTGCATCACCGTTGCTCTTAATCCGATTTTTGCCAATAATCGTAAAAGGTGGTCACGCTTTGGATAAAGGGAGGTTTTTGCCCGTGCAATGACATATTCTTTTTTAAGTCCGCTCCCCGCTCCCGAAATCCCCAGCTCCAATGGGGAGAACGGTACGACAAAATAGAAATTTTTTTCCAGAACGGAGTTCTTTTTGATGATTGTTTTTATAAACTCCTTATAGCTCTCAAGTCTCCTTTTCATGAGATCATCTTTATTGTTTGCAATCATTGACTCAAGGTATTCAAGATAAGAGGAAATGTCCATTTTCTTTGACAGTATGACAATCTGAACCGGGAATGAGAGAGAATTGATAAGCTCCGCATAAGAATAAATAATGGAGCTTTGCTCCTCGGCAGACAGAAGCCAAAAGTTTACTGCTCCTACTTTAATCACTATTGAAGCAGAAAAATCTTTCATCAGTAACACGTCATCCTTTATGTCTTCTATCTCTGTAAAAGACTGCGTTGATGCTTTAATTGGTGAGGTCGGTTTTTGTATAGGCATACGTTACAGTAATTCTTTCGAAAATATATCAAATGGCTTTGTGTTTACGTCCTGAATGGTAATTTTCATTGTATCAAAAAAATAGGTGTTCTTTGGATCTTTGATTTCAAACGTATATTCTCCTGCAGTAAGAGGACTGAATGTCGCAAAAATACCATGCGGGTTTGTTTTAAGTAAGCGCACCGGAACATTCTGGCTGTTTTTCACATATACCAATATTCCCGAAAGGGGGATTTTTCTATTATTCTTAATTGACCCGATAAAAAAAGGTTGGCGGGTTGTTGTCTGTGGAGCACCTGTTTCCTGTGGCTTTATTGGCGAGGCATAGTCTGCAAATGTCTGTGTCGCGGTTCGGGGTTTTGTTTCCTGCGTCTGTGTGGGAGGAATAATATTCTGACTGAGTCCCGGCATTTGAAAAAAATGCTGGACCTGTTTTTTGTGCGGGCTTGGCTGCATTGTCTGTCTTGTTTTGACAAGATATGCGGCAAGCATCTTTTGGGACTCGATATGCGCCATCACGTGATGGGGGTCGGAAACATAATAAAGATTTTGAAAGACTGAAATGGGACTATTGTGTTTGTGATACATATATTGGGTGGGGGACGTAAGACGTTTCCATATGTTGCGAAGCCATATTTCGAGTGGTCGGTCGTTAATGGGGACAAATGCTAAAGCGACCCCGAATGCGCCAACGGCAATTCCAAGAAGAATATTGATAAGGGGAATGGGAAAAATGATATAGACGATATAGCCGAGAGGTCCGAAAATGACCAAATACAGGAACTGCTTCAAGGTCATGAACCCTATAAGTTTAAATTCAAAGGAAGTAATCTGGCGCGGTATCGAATGTTGCTCCATACATTCAGTATAGCGCACACAGAAGAAATCACAAATTACAATTGGGGTGCCATTATTGACTTAATGTCCGCCTTTTATCTATAGGTCACCGGAAGCTCTTTTTGTGTAAGAACAAGGCTCATTTTTCGTGATTTTTTATCGGCTTTTTCAATATATGCTTTTATCTTTGATCCGATTTTCAGATTTTCTTTGCCGGTAAGCTTGCTTACATGAATAAGTCCTTCAATGCCCGGGACTAAGCGTACAAAATATCCATAGCGTTCCTGTCGTACCACTTCTCCTTCAACTTCTTTATCCTGCGGATAGTCTTCCTCAATCTTTTCCCAAGGATCAATACTGAGTCTTTTGATGGACAGATTCAACTTAAGGTCCTGTGGATTTTTTTCAACGACGACAACGTCTATTTCATCCCCTACTTTTGCATATCCTGATGGATTTGTTACTTTTTCCCATGATATTTCGGAAATATGAATAAGTCCTTCTACGCCGAGAACTTCACAAAAGATGCCGAATTCTGAAACTCCTAATACTTTTGCCTTATAAATTTTTTTTATTTCAATCTTGTCAAACTCTTCATGAAGCTGTTTTTGTGAAATGTTGAGGGCGGCTACTTTTTGTGAAACGACCAATCTGTTTTTCTTTTCGTCAACTTCCAGAATTTTTACTTTAATTTTTTGGCCGCTTAATTTTTCTGGATTGTTAAGGAAAGAGTCTGTAAGCTGGATTTTCGGAATGACGCCACGAATACCCATGAAGTCAATAAATACTCCCCCTTTTCCATATTCACCACACACTACTTCAATTTCTTCTTCTTTGTCTTTTTTATCTTTGAGAATATCCCACTTTCCTTTTTCAAAGAATTTTCTCATTGAGACAACCGGATATCCATCCTTTGATTCTTCAGCAATAACACGGACATGTGCCGTCTGGCCTTCTTTCAAATAAGGAAGGTAGGTTGATATTTCACGCAGTTCCTGATTTCCAAGAAGCGCATATGCTTTTGCCCCGATATCAAAAAGGACGTTTTTTCTTGAGAGCGAGATTATTGTTGCCTCGACATCCATTCCTTTCTTGACTGTAGCAAAAGACGTTTTTTGGAGGAGAGCCTCCATGGGGTTAGTTTGGGTTGTTGTTTTTTTCTTCATGTATTTTTTATATTTCTCCTTTTGGAACCTAAACTATACCAAAAAATTGTCCAAAAAACAACTGTTATAAGTGCGTAAGCTCGGTTGCAACACGCCGATTAAGCTCAAGGATGGCGTCCAATACATCAGCGTCTTGCCCTTGTGGAATTAATTTTACCAATTCCTGAATTATTTCTTTGTGTTTTGCGTTACTTAATTTGAGAGTGTAGACAAAACCTTCACTCGGTGCAACTCCCTGTTTTTTCGATTCCCGAAGCAACCGTGGAATGGCAAGGGCTTTTTCTTCAGCATCAACAAGAACTTCAACTGCCTGTCTTGTTTTTCCCTTTTCCGTCAGAATAAGGGCAATATGCGCACGTTTATCGGAAGAAGTAAGGAGAAATTCAGCCTTAGCAAGATTGTCGCGAATAAGAAATTCCTGTACTTTATCACGGATTTGCTTAAAAATATAGAGGGGGTTTTCAGGCGTGATACCCGGATACGGCAACTCATAAATAACCTTTCCTCCGTTTAACAGTTCGGAAGGTGCGACAGCCCTAACGGAAAAAGCCAAAAAAAGTATACAAAGGACAAAGGCGACATGTTTCATGTGTATATTCTATCACATCCGGAAAAACACTTCTTGCACCAAGGGCAAAAACATACTATAGTAGTTAATATATGAAAATAAATAGACATCTTTTTTCATTCTTTGTTTTTACTGCTTTGCTATTTGCATTCTCAAAACAAACATTTGCCGCAACCTTTGATCTTATCGCCCCTTCCGGTACTCTTACCCGAGGACAGGATGTAGTTTTCACTATCAACCTCGATTCTCAAGGAGCGTCCATCACCTCCATACAAACGGGGCTCACCTATGATACTCAATATCTGCAATATAAAAGTGTCGCAGCCGGTGCCGCTATGGATTCTGTCACGGCAGACACCACAACTTACGGAGCAGGAAAAGTGCTCTTTACCGGGGCTAATGGAGCCGGGTTTAATGGAAGCGGAGTTTTTGCGACGGTCACATTCACACTCATTGCCCAACAGTCCGGACAGACGGAAATATGCACGCTTTGGACACCAAACCCCACCCCAACTACTCCCGCAATAAGCACGCCTATTCCGACAATCCCTCCTCTTCAGCCGACAGCTCCTCCTCAGCCGACAGCTCTTCCACAAACAGGTATTACTGATTCGCGCAATACGGGGGTTGTTTTTGCCTTTTTGTCGTTGCTTGCCGCAGGCGGGATATTTCTTCTTTCACAAAAAAGAAAATATATTGAGCCAAAGAAAGTTCTCCATCACACAAAAGGAAAGAAGTAAGAAAGACAATGTCCTAGCCGACATCTTTAATAAGGTTTAATAGGAGGGTGGCTGTTGCCCTTTTGACTTCATTGCAATAAATGCTCCTACCCCAACAAGCAGAAGGACAAATAAGACAACAAGAATCATGGCTACTCCCTGCATTCCGGCAAACGAAACGCCCTGTGTCCCAGATTGTGATTGTACTGGGGTTTTATTGCCAAGACTTCCTCCTGATGAAAGGCCTCCCGTTGTTCCCTTTGTCCCCGTTTTTGTGCCGGGTTTCGCCGTTGGGAGAACTCCTGTTTTACCTCCTGCCGTTGCAGTATTTGTTATCCCTGTTTCTTTATATGTAAAGGTTGAAATGCTGTTGTTGGCAAGGAATACATGGTTTTTCGTAAGAAATGTGGAAGTTGTTGTATTCACAACATCTCCCGCTATTTTTTTGTAACGCAAATCATATTCAAATGGAGGAATAAATTCCGATCCGATTTTATAATATCCCGTTTCATCCGCACTCGTTTCATAAATAGGCCTTTGTGCGCTTTTCATATAAATACCGACAGTCGCTTTCGGAATAGGGTTGCCGTTTGTGTCATACGCATACCCTTCGATATAGGACAACATTGGTTCTATCGCGATAAGGTCGCTTTTAGCCTGCGCCGAAACCGTTTCTTTTCCCAAAAATTTCATCAAAAGTTCCTGAACGCGCGTAACAAAGGAGGGCTGTTTATTTTGTGCAACAAGAAGATTGACTTTTTGAGCGGATAATCCCGCCAACATATCGACGTACTCAGGGGTATTCTCAAATTCGGCCTGATTTATTTCTACAGCAAACTTTCCCATTTTATCCGCCTGCACCGAACTGCCATCACGAATCTCTTCTTTGACGGGATTCGTATAAACTCTTTTTATGCGGACCGTTACCGTTGAGAGAGGGTGAGAAACCAATCCCTGCACATAGATTATTCCCTGTCCCTGAGTTGCAATATAGTCCATTATTTTCGCCTCAGTATTAGTATTTAATGTTGAAATAGGAACATCCCTGTGCTGAGCTCCTCCCTGTTCGACAATAACGTCTCCCGTGAGAGCCGGATATATATCATAATAAGCGGCGGTATATTTCGGATGCACGTTTTTTATATCAACGACCGGTGCGGGATTTACGACAAGTTTGTATTCACCGTCCGGTACCACAAAGCTAAACTGACCGTCTTGTTTTGTTATTTGCGGGTTGGTTATTGATCCTCCGAGTAAATCGGCGGGCGTCATGGCAACAAATGCATTATTTTTCTTAAAAAGAAGGGTTACTGAGGCGTTAGGAACCGGTTCGAGCGTTTGACTGTCAAATACACGCCCGAACGGATCCCACTGGATGCTTACACATTTTTTTGAAGCGGTTTCAAAATCAAAGGTGCCCTGCTGTTGACCCCCTGCTGCACCGGCATTGTTGTTATTCGGAGTCCAATAGTTCATTGCCATCCAAATACGTGTTTGTGAGGCATCTGTTGAATCGTGCCAAGTAATAGTGCCAACCCCTCCTCCGGCGTCTGATGTGACCGGATTTGTCGCAGGAGTCATTCCTTCAAAGTTATATCCGTATGCGCCCTGCAATGCTTTAAGTCCGTCGACTCCGGTCGCATCAAGGTCTCTTTGACTGTTTCCTGTCGTGCATTTTCCCCCGATACAGACGAATATGTAGGTCGGTTGTCCGGGAAGAGGTTTGTCGCCAGTTGCCGAGGCTTTTACCGTTGCGACGTGACTTGCCTGGTGATCTGCATCAAGACAGACCCATCTGCGTGCCTGTTGCTCCACAGCAAAGGCGCTGCGTGCAAGAAGGACCGATGCAAGAAAAACGAATAAAAATTGTCCCACGAGTTTGGTAGTTTTGTTCATATTAATATTCATTACTATAGCTTTTTATCACACTAGTTGTCAAGGGACGTAAATTTAAGTAATATGAAAATATGCGAAGATTATTTTCGTTTATTTTTGTATTCGTCCTCGTTTACAACGTCTTAGGCGTTGTTCATGCGGCCGATCCAACTCCCATCCCTCCGCTTCCCTGCTCCATTGATCCGCGTCTTGGAAGTTGCCCCTCCGGAATAGGAGGGATATATACTAACAGCAAGTTCTACAAAGGAGAAAAATGCGTGACCGACTACGCCGAATTCCAAAAAAATCCGCTCATGAACCACTACTGGTCACTCGACGAGCAGACAACTTCCCAAGGAAAAGCAAATGAGCGGGCACGCCAGTTTCTGTATTGGACTCTCAGCAAGAGTGCCATAGATCAACACCCCGCCATACGACAGATTTGGTCAGTAACACAAAACATAAGCTTATTTCTCTTCATCGTAGTTGCTGCACTGTTTGGGTTGGGATACATTGTCGGACAAAAATCAAACTTCCAGCTGAAACTACAGGTGTGGCCCACCATCATGAAAATAGCGACGGGTCTTTTGTATATCGTTTTTTCCTATGCGATAACGATGGCGATAATTCAGGTGTCTGAGATATTTATGAAGTTTTTTATTGAAACGCTCGGCGGAAACAAATTATTCAACATTTATTTTTCCTCTACTCAAAGCAAGGAAGATAATTATGCACTCTTTGTCGGGTGCCGAGATTTGAACTATAAAGTTCAGGAGGCTGTTCAGTCTGAATACGTCCTCATGAAAATAACGAATATCACCTATTACGTTATGGGGGGCATGCTCCTTTTGCGAAAAATTCTTCTCTGGTTTCTTATATTCGTTTCTCCGTTCCTCGCACTTCTTATGCCTTTTGTTTTCATCCGCAATATTGCATGGATTTGGATAGGGGTCTTCTTTCAATGGATATTTTATGGCCCCCTTTTTGCACTCTTTCTCGGTGCGCTCACGAGGCTTTGGAAAAGCGGCATTCCTTTCGGGTTTGATTTCTCACGCGTAGGACAGGTGTCGGGATATATTTATCCGACGGGAATTAATATCGTTTATGGGGGTCCCGCCCAGGTGTCAAGTCAAATAATCAGTTTCTTGAATAACGGGAATTATGTCGATACGTTTACGGAATACGTTATTTCGCTTATCATGCTTTGGGCAGTCATTTTCTTCCCCTGGTGGCTACTTCGCATTTTCCGCGACTATTGTTGTGAAGGAATTGCTGCAATGAAAAATGTTCTGATGTCAATGTATGACAAAATGGCAACCAATCCTCAATCTCCGAAAGGTCCCTCCTCTCCGGTACCATCATTCACCAGTTCTTCCATGAACATCAAAAAAGAAGTTGAAGTCCCGATAAAAATAAAGCTTGAAACAATCGAAGATATCAAAAGAACAAAAACGGAAGACATCACAAAGACCCTCAATCTCTCCATGAATAAAATTACTGACATTGCACGTTTTGAAACAAATAAACAGACAAACGAAACAGTAAAGAAAAACTTGCAGTTCCTTTCGCAACCGACACAGGCCGCAACTCCTATCGAACGACAAAAGTTCATGAATATCCGTACGGAGCTGTTTAACAGAACAATAAAAGAAGACAAAGTCGCAAAACAGATCCTCTCCTCCATTTCAAATTCCCAATATGAGCAGACAAACAGAAGAGAAGAAATACTGCGGACCGTTCCCCATTCTGTTGCGACCAATCAGGCGGTTTCCTATAAGGTTAATATAACCGGTGAGAAACTTAACTCGGTCAATTCGTCTTACGTGACTTCCGTCACCAGCAGTTCTTCGGTAATGCAGACAATTTCTCAATCAACAAAAGCACCCACTCAACAAATAGAAACAGTTCTTTCTTCTTACAAGACCAATCTCGTACAGGCGCCCGGACGCGTTGTTTCTTCAATCGTAAAAGAAACGGGTATTGCAACGGAAACGGTCACTTCAATAATTAAGGCGCTCTCCGAAGTGGCAAAGAAAAATAAAGATATCGTAAAGAAGGTTGCCGAAAAGGAAAAAGTAAAAGAAGAAGATGTCGAGAAAGTTCTCGCGACTCAATCGGCACTCGCCACAGAACCGGAAAAAAATATCGAACAGTCGGTAACCATCCCGCCGAGCGTTTCAATTGAAGATTATGAGGAGGTAAAGAAAATGTGGACTTCTCAATATGAAAAAGGTGAAGTACCCGTTTCGGAAAATATTACCTCCCGCACGCAATGGGTTGAACAGGATGTCGTCTTTATCACCAACACTCTTAACAAACTTCTCTCGACCGATGAAAAGCTCCGTCAGGAGGGAGTTGATGACCTTGGATATATTCTTCCTATTTTCCTTATCAACAGTCTGAAGGGAGAAGAGCTGGTGGTATACCTCAAAGCAAAGGTAGAAGCAGCAAAGATGGTAAAACAAAATATGGACAAGGAAAAGGAAATTACCGAGAGACTGAAAATGAAGTCAGAAGAAGAGCTGGTCGACCTTGAGAAACCAAAGGCAACGTCCGAAGAGCAGCATCTTGAAATGAGTCAGGAAATGCCAAGTAAACCGGAGACTACACCTGAATCAACTCCCGAGAAAACCGAGTCAACTCCGCCACAGCCCCCGAAGGCAGAACAGTAACCGTATCTTCCATTCGCATTCCCCACTTTTGCGGGACATATATCCCAGGCTCAATGGTGAACACCTGATGTGTCTTTTTTTTGTCTTTTGAAATGGCGCTTATCCTTGGCCCCTCATGTATCTCAAGCCCCACTCCATGTCCTGTTGAATGGGGATACGAACCAAACCCTTTTTTCTCAAGCGCACTCCGACAAAATAAATCAATATCGGAAAGATATATAAATTCTTTTATTTCGTCCCTTGCATTTGATTGCACTTCCTTTAATACTTCGTATGCATGTCGCTCTTCGCTCCCCACCTCTCCCACTGCCACCATTCTCGTCATGTCGCTGCAATATCCGTGCCACTTCACGCCGAAATCAATAAGCAAAAGAGAGTTTTTCTCAATTATTCCCGCTCCCCGTTTTGTGTTGTAGTGAGGAAGTGCCGCGTTTTCGCCTACCGCCACCATCGGATCGAATGCGATTTCCGCGCCGTACTTTGTCCTGATTATTTCCTCAAGGCGCCATGCCAGTTCACGTTCGGTCTTGCCAACGGCAATAAGGGGAATAATCTCACCAAACGCTTTGTCGCCAATACGGCACGCCTTGGTGAGCGCTTCCAATTCTGCATTTATTTTTTGCTCACGTAATTCCTTTAAAGGTTCAATTTTCGGAGCAAAGGTGACGGGAATTTTCGACAATGTATCCGCTTCTTTCCACGACAGGTCTCCCGCTTCAAACCCCACCGTTTTTATTCCCTTCTCAAGACATATCGATTGGATGAAGGAAGAAACGGAATGACCAACATCTATCGTGAGCCGTTTGAAAAATGGAAATATGCTTTTTTCGTTCACATATCGCCCGTCAGTAATAAAATAGGAATCTTTTTTCGTTATGAAAATAAACGCTTCCCGTTCGGTCGGCGACAATCCTTCAAAATGCGAAAGATACAAAATATTGAAGTGGTTTGACACTAAAAAAGCATCGACTGAGTGATTGTTTAAAAAATATTCTGCATCAAAACTATCGTTCTTATTCTTCATTTTTCGAAACGATATATATCCCCAAGAATACCAATAAGAGCGGCCAAAATTTTTGTACCTCAACCATCTCAAATATCCCTAAGTTGTTGAGCAAAAACAGAATTCCGACAACGACGATAACTATCCCGAATCCTAATTGGGATCTTTCTTTTTTTTCTTTCGGACGGGATTTAAATTCTTTTGCAACCTCGGAAACGGTCTCTTTCATTTCGCGAACATTCTCCCTCATCACATCCCTTCCCCCACCCATATTTTTTGAAATATCGGAGGGAATAAGAATCCATAAAATGATGTAAAGCAATATCCCCGATCCGCCAAAAATCGTGAGAAGAATAAAAAGCAGTCGGACCATGTTTGCGTCGATATCAAAATAGTCTGCAATTCCCGATGCTACTCCCGCAATCATTTTATCTCCCGTTTTTCGGAGAAGTTTTTTGTCTGCTTGTTTTGTTTCCGGCGTTTCTGTGTTTTTCATATAGTTCATATTAGCAAATAGCCCTCCCGTTGTATACTTATATTTATGGCAAACGCATTTATTTTTGACTGGGGAGGAGTCCTTATTGACAATCCACATGAAGATTTTCTGGATTATTTTGCGCAAAAACTGCACATTGATAAGGAAAAATTAGGACAGATGCATTCTCTTTTTGGGAAAGACTACAGTCTCGGGATGAGTGAGGAAAAATTGTGGAAAAAAGTGTATGCCCATTTTTCAATAGACCCGTCCGTTCCGACCCCCAGTTGGGAGGCAGCGCTCCCTATTTTATTTCGTGAAAAGAAAAAGATAATAGACGTCGTCTCAACACTTCGCGCAAAGGGCAAAAAAATCGCACTTCTTTCCAATACCGAAATCCCAACAGCCACGTATTTCCCGACCACTTCTTATGCCCATCTTTTTGACGTACAGGTATTTTCATGTTTTGAAAAAATAATAAAACCCGACCCGCGTATTTATGAAATCACTCTTCAGAAACTGGGAGTGCCGCCAAGTGAAACGGTCTTTATAGATGACAAGAAAAAAAATGTAGAGGCGGCAGAAAACTTAGGAATGACGGGAATTGTTTTTGATGATGAAGATAAAGTTGTGAAACAACTTCTTGCACTTAGCTGATTACTTTTGCCTGTGCTTTTTCTTCGTGTTTAAACAGTTTCCAGTAAAAATAAAGATTTATTATTTGGAATAATTGTAAAGTAAGTAGAGCTTTTGACGGAGCTATCTTGTCTGCAACGAGTCCCAATATAAATGCAAAAATGCCAAAGACGATACTCCCGGCAAAGGAGTTAAGCGACCCCATCGTCGCACGCTGTGCATTCGTAAATTCTTTTTGCATTAGCGAGTTTTTCGTAATTGTCGTTACTCCATAGAATACTGAAGTGCTTGACATAAGCGCAGGAGAAAAAACCGTCGGCATGGCGGTTGAAAAAATATTTACTATTCTATTGGTAACATTGTCGATAATAAGAATTTTGAGTCCTCCGAATTTTTTTATTATTTTTCCGCTGAAGTGAAAGCTTATCGCTGCCCCTATGTTTGAAACGGTTTTTGCAATTCCTATTGCCCAAATTGGCCAGAGGGTACCGTAAAATGCGGACTGGAACTGGTATCCCGCTTCCCCGAACGCATATCCCAGTATCGATGCAACGCTCAAGAGTCGGAGTTTTTTGTTGTGAATGAAATTATCAAACGCGGCTTTTAAATGGACATACATATTTCCGCTTTTGGCACTGTGTACTTTCGGTTCAGTCAGTTTCAAGGATATAAAAAAACCCGCCACTTGCGGAACGACCGAAAGCCACATAAGGAGTGGAAATGAAAAGGCAGCAAGAAGTCCTCCCAGTACTGCAGATACCGCAAGCGCCCACTGGAACATCGCGCTCACCCGTCCCAAAAATTCGTCGTAACTGTGCTCTTCCCCCGTTTCGGCAAGTGTGTCGTATAAAAATGCATCGTTGTTCCCGCTATAAAAAGAGCGGGAAAGTCCTTCAAAAAGCGCGCCGATTGCGAGAAATAAAAACGACTGCCCGATGGCATAAAAAACCGAATACAAAACAGCGGCAACCGCTCCCAATATAATCGTTTTCTTCCGTCCGATTCTGTCGGAGAAAATACCTGTCGGAATTTCAAATAGCGCGGATGAAATCATCGCAACCGAAAAAATACCCATGCCCAAAGCATACGATCCAGTAACTTTTGCAAAGTAAATAATGGCAATCGGAGCATACAACTTAAAGTCGGTGAAGAAATTAAACCAGGTCAGCAGTAGGATGTTTTTCTTAAGAGGCATAAACAATTATATACAGAACATGACTATGTTTTATCACCGCGGTTTTAGTGTGAAAGGAGGACGATAGTCAACTCTTCCGTAGTTTGAATATTCTCTTGTCATACACCGCACTTGTTTCTTTGTAATTGCATTGGCAGAGGCTGCAATGAGAACAGGTGGTGCAAGTTTGATTGCTCCGAAAATCCGCGTTAAGTATTGAAAAGCAAATAGCTGAGTTCTGTCATATTGCTCAAGAGGAACATTCTCTCGGGGGGCAAACCTTTTTCCATTCTCCATAGTATCGTCTAGATTGATAAAAGAGCCTCATTATACCATTAGACGGAAATAGGAAGATATGATTTTGGGAAGACTTGTTGATTGTTAACGCTCCCTTTAGCTAACGAGTGCAAAGTGGGTGGACAAACTTGTAAATTCGTGGGATAAAATAGAAGAGTATATATTCAAGTGGTATCATGCTCTCCACAATTTAAGCCCAGCCATATCACATAGAAGTATTTAAACACGTAACTGAAGTGGGGTAATTGAGATCAATCGGTGATTATTTACAATAACCAACGGCAAATGAATTATCTGATTCTTTACATTTAATATTATTTTTGTCGATTGAGTCGCATAGCCAATTCCCTTTTTTGTTAGCATTTTCACAACTAGTTCTATCGTCGTATTTTGCTGCAGGAAAGCAATCAGTATACCCAGGACCACAAATATAAAGTGTGATAGGAAATGTAGAAACCTCTTTGTAGTATAAGAAGCCAAATACAACCGTAGTTACAAAAAATAGTGTGATAAGTAATTTATTCACAAGATATATTTCATTATAGCAAAAAATAGACTATGTAATATTTTGAACGAATTTATCTTTATACATAGACACAGCCTTCTCTGTTTCACAATCTAAAACTATCAATGTCATGGGTAGATTTAAAACTAATGTTAAAATTATTCTATGGGTAAAACAAAAGATGTCGTGAAAAAAATGGAAGATTGGTACATCGATTTATCTGAAAGAGCAGGAACAGTACTGTTTAGAAAATTTCTTCAAGCGCTTAATACTTCTCCCGATGGAAATGTGAGTTTGAGTATGGGTCAAGTAATAGACGCTTTTGTTTTTGGACCTTATGATCATATTGCCAAAAAAAGAATAGAGGCAACAATGGATTCACTCAATAGAAGGATTAAGAAAATTGAAGTAGATAACGAACAATTTACTAAAAACATTGAGGAATACAGCATCCTTGTTTATAGAGTATATAGCGCAGCTGGATTACAACAATATGAGGATCTGCGTAATTCATACATAAATCAATTAATATATTTTTTAGATATACACTATTCTGATGAACAAAATAAAATCTTTTATCAACAACTCCTTTTTAGGTTTACTATAGATCATTTGCATATTCTATTATTTGCTGAAACGTACTTAACAGCAGATAGAGGAACTAGATTTGAAAGATCGAAGACGTTAAGAGACAATATAATATCTGAATTCTCTTCAAAAGGCTTAAATAAGCCCTTAATAGGAGGACTTATAAAAGATTTAGATTCAATGGGGATATTTAATGATTGGACAGATCAAACCTGGGGAGGCGGTGTGGGTCATTTAATCGTTACCGATTTAGGGTCAAAGCTTATAGAAACTATACAAGAGTAGTTATTAACTTCCTATACTTCAACATTATTGTAATAATCTAGATCTAAGTGTGGAGATGCCGGGAATTGAACCCGGATCCGGGGAAACACTTCTACAAATATGTAGTGAGAGATAGGATATTTTTACTCATGTCGGGAAAGGAAAATATTCAAACCTTTTCCCGGCAGCTGATTATTGTTTTTGTCTGATCCCCACCCAATCAGGAATGATGGTTCACATATTTCGGTTGGTTAACCCCGTTTTTCAAAGCGAGCCGAACGAATCCTTGAAATGGGGCTTTTTTGAAAGCAATTATGCATAAAGCATAGCTTGTTGGCGTGATCCGAAGACCATGTCAGAAGCAAATGCTTTCAAATCAGCAACAGCGTCATCAAAAGATGTAGCAATTGTTGTTTTTTCTGTTTGACGGACAGACCCGCTCTCACTATTTGTAAATGTGCCGATTCCTCGTCGATACCTATCATCCCCATGCTTAAAATCCTAAGGTCTTATTATACCATTTTCAGCCTGCTATATCGACCCCAAATACGATATACTACTTGTATGCTTATCTCCCCCTACAAGGCTATTTTGTTCGACTTTGATGAAACGCTTGTTGAGGCTATGAACGTAAAATGGAAACAACACCAGGCTGCAGCGAAGCAATTCTACAACCACGAGCTTACTGAGGAGACAATCCGACAATATTGGGGCATGCCGTTTGAACCCATGATTGAGCTATTCTACGATCACAAGGACACCGTTGAAAATATGAAAAATAACTATCACTCACTTGACCATAAATATCCAAAGTATCCATTTGCAGACACTATTCCCGTACTCACCTATTTGCAGAACCATTCTTACTGGACCGGCATCATCACGAGCATGACAAAAGAATCGATTATCAAAGATATGAAAGAGTGTGCGATGCCCTATGAAAAATTAAACCTCATCCAAGGATCGATGGATTCCTCGTTCCATAAACCGGATCCCCGCGTGTTTAACACTGCTCTCTCACTATTGGAAAAAGAAAATATTCTGCCCTCCCAGACTTTATATGTGGGAGATGATTTAAGAGACATGAAAGCTGCAAAGGGAGCGGGGATAGATTTTATTGCTCTCCCAAATGGGCTAACCTCCAAGGAAGAATTTCTCATACATAAAACTCACTGTATTAATTCCCTTTCAGACCTCATTCGTTAATAGGCTGCGCCCTTAAAATTGGGGCAATTTTGTTGTGCCCAGCGGAGATAGTCGGTTGTACATTGTAGGATTATCCGACTTTCGGGTCCGGGCATACAATTAACATATTCGCCTTGAGGACACACATATCCGTTTGGGATTGTTGTGTCTTTTTCACATGTCCCTCCTGCATCGGGGTACGTACCATCGTATTTGCAGAAATATCCTGTCGGGCAGGACTTGAAGACAATTCCTCCACACGTCACCTTCTTGCCTGAGGGAGGACACGCTTGAAATTCACAGTTGGGGGGAATTCGTCCAACGGCAGTGCCGTCCGGACATGTTTTTGCTTCAAGAGTACACGCAACCGGGTTTTCAGGAGTGGGAGAGGTAACAAATGGAGCCTGTTCATCAAGACCTTTTTGATAGTTCATTCCGAACGAAAATGCGAGAATGGGAAGAGTAATAAAGAGCGTCAGAGCAAGCGCTTTTGACAGACGGGTAACGGTTGTGAGTTCTTTTGGGAGTTTCATATTTTTATTCTCTCACATTCCTATCCTTTCATCCACTCTTTTGCTTCCCGCTTTTGTTCGCGTACGATATCCCTTTTTTTCTCGACATTTTTCTTTTCGATATCGCGCCGTCCCCTGACAAGTGCGACTTCAAGTTTGATAAAAGGGCCTTTTGTATAGCAGGAAACGGGAGCGAGAGTAAGTCCTTTTGCTGCCGTTTTTATGGCAAGCTTCAGCAGTTCTTTTTTGTGAAGAAGAAGACGTCTGCTTCGTTTTGCGTCATACCCTTTTTGGGTCGCAAACGGATACCGCATAATATCTCCATTAATGAGATACGCTTGTCCGTCCATCATCCGGACGAATGCATCATCCAGGCGGATGTGTCCCTGAAAAACGGATTTTGCCTCTGCCCCAGTCAAAGAAATACCCACCTCAAAGGTTTCCAGTTTTTCATAGTTGCGCTCGAACGAACGATTAAAGACTTTCATTAATCACTATTGTATCAGAATAAGTTTCGCTTCAGAAGTTCATGGACCCATGGAGCAAGGAGAGTAAAGAACCGCACATCAGCAAGAGACTTGACGTTTTCTTTGTGAAGGGCCAAAAATCCGTAAGCAAAATCGTAGTTCGGGCGGGGCATTTTATTCAAGTGAACCGCAAATATATGGTCGATTTCGTGTTCATAATATCCCGAGACATCATCAAACGCTTTATACTGGAATTTTGCCACAAACACCGGCGATTTTACCAGATCGCTTTCTCTAATTCCCCATTCTCTTTCCAACCCCTCCGCAATCGCTTCACTTCCCGATTGCATTGTTTCTCCGTCATACAACTGGTGGGATGAGAACGAAAGATCAAGGACATTGTCAAAAACGGGGTGCTTCCGGTACTGCAAAATAAACTGATCTTCAAAGGTAAGAATTGCGGTATATCCGCGATGGAGAATGCCTTTTTTATGTGCTTCCCATTTCTCAATTTTTCCCACAACCGTATCTTCTTCGTTCACTTCCGCGATATATTGCTTTTTTTTTGTAATAGTCCATTTAGGTATTATACCAATCTTCCTCTTTGTTACAATAACTCTATGTATTCCCGATTCGTGCGTACTGTATTGCCCATTGGCGTTTTTATTTTCTCATTTTTACTTTCCACACAACTTGGCAAACACTTCTTTTTCCCCTTCTCTTATCTTTCCGGAATCCGCATCGATTACCTCGCGCCGACTCTGTATCTGACGGATATTCTGTCCATTTTTCTCCTGGTAATTTTTCTCTTTCAACATATGAAGGACGTAAAAAAATTGCGTCTGCCTTCCAAAAAAATAGCGTTGCTTTTTTTTGCAGTTCTCCTTCTCTTGGGGGCGAATTATGTATCCGCTCTTTCCAAACCATTATGGGTTTATCGTTTTGCGCGTGTTCTTGAGGCGGTGCTTCTCTTTTATTTCTTCCGAAAAAATGGGGACAAACGACGGGTCTTTTCTTCTTTCGTCTTGGGTCTTTTTTTTGGTACGCTTGTCCAGTTGGCACTGTCAATTTCCCAACTGTCCCTCCGGCACAGTCTTCAAGGATTGTGGTATTTTTTCGGCGAACGGCAATTCTCAATTTTTACGCCCGGAATTGCAAAAGCCCGTATGTTGGGAGTCGAATTCCTGCGTCCTTACGGTACATTTTCCCATCCCAACTCCATGGGAGGATTTTACCTTCTCATCTATACCTTTATCCTGACACAAAAAAAGATAACGAACGTTTTTTTAAAAATAGCGCTCCTTTCCTTTTCATCTATACTTGTCCTTGTCTCATTTTCCCGCACTGCAGTTGTTGTGTACGTGCTTATTAACCTTATTTATTTCTTCGGAAAAAACATCGACTGCAGACCGTGCACTGTTTCAAAAATATTCCTTTCCCTTTTCCTTTTACTCCTCGTTTTCAATATAAAAGGGGACCAGTTCAGTTTTCAAAAACGCCTCACCTTTCTTGATAATTCAATTGAAATAATAAAGACGCATCCACTTACCGGGGTAGGAATGGGCAGTTATCTTATCGCACAAAATAAATTTCCCCAACATTACTCTATTTTTTTTGAACAGCCGGTGCACAACATATTTTTCCTTATTGTCACGGAGTTGGGGCTTCCTCTTTCCGCGCTTTTATTCGGTTTTATGTATAAATTCCTCCGCCTCCTAAAGCTGAAACTGCCGTTCTTTCTTCCCCTCCTTTGTGTTCTTATTACGGGAAGCATTGATCATTATTGGATAACTTTGCAGCAAAATGCGCTCCTTTTACCCGTTATTTTTGGGATACTATATGTACAGTATGAAAAAAAGACTCTTTGAAATTGATGACATCCGCGGCATATCGATTATCGTCATGATTCTCATCCACACGAATGTCTATTTTCTCCAATATCCCCTTTCATATGCGACTCTTGAAATAAGTCAGTTTGCGGTGGTTGCGTTTATTTTTTGTTCCGCATATCTTTTTTTCCAAAAAAAACAGGAGTATTCCTGGAAAACTTTTTTTCTGCATTTATGGAAACGTGTTAAGCGGTTAATCGTTCCTTATTATTTTTTCTTTGCCGTTTATTATTTATTTCTCCTTCTTAAAGAACCGCACAAACTGACATCCTCCTACGTTCTGCAGAATATATTTGTTGTGGGCGGACTTGACTTTAACTGGCTTGTTTTGCTTTTTATCCAGATGGCAATACTTATGCCGTTTATTGCCTACTTAGCCGAAAAAAGAAAAAAATTGCTCGCTGTTTACTTTGCAGTCGCAGTTGTTTCTTCCCTTCTCTTTTTGAAGTATACGCCGCTCTCTTATTACCGCTCAATCATGTGGCTTCCCTGGTCGCTCGTTCTTATCTATACGTATTATTTCGACAAAATGTGGAACAACAAAAAAATATTTTTTTGGATGACGTTTCTTTTTGCGGGACTTTTTGTTGGCACCCAGCAGCTTATTCTTCCCATTTTCCACCATTCGCTCTACATGTATGACAACAAATATCCGCCGAATCTCTATCACTTGGCCTACGGGTTTTTGTCCATCAACATCTTATTTTTTCTCTCAAAGCGGGGGGTTTTTTCTCACAAGATTATCCGGTCGGTTATCCATTTTTTTAGTCTTTATTCGTACCAAATATTTTTCATTCATATTCTCGTCATCTACGCCGTTACGGTTTTTTTCCACATCAGATTTACGTGGGTGACATTTTTCCTTTCGGTTACGGCAATAAGTGCGCTGATACAACTTCTCTTTAACGGGATAAAAAGGGCAATTACCGTTTCTCAACATTAAACAAAAGTCCGACTATCTGAATATTTGCCGGTGCCCTTTGGTTAAAGTACGTTTTAAAATCATTAGCATTGTCAAATGTCTTTGTCCCAGCGTCACCAGAAACTGTGACAGAGGTGCTTCGACCTCCTCCGAAGTCTGCACTTACCGAAATTGAGTCGATAGAGTTAAACGGTGATAATCCCCTGTTTTTTGCTTCGACCTTGACTTTGTTTGCATCCCATGTTTCTTTGCCTGCGGGATTTGGTTTATCCGTTTGATATAGATTTCCAATAGTTGATCCGTCTTTTAAAGCCAACATCGCAACGTTCACTATATCAGCAGCCTCATCGCTCTTTAGCCACGCTGTCCCTCCATAGCTTGATCGTGAACCCCAATCGCAATAGAACCACGGAGAATTTCCGTGAGAAGGTCCGTCATATGCATTATTTTTTATATCATCAAAACTGTTATAGCCTCCACTTCCATCTTGAGTGTTTTTTGTCCAAGGCCGAGAACTTATATCACTTCCCGAAGCGTAAGTATAACCTCCGGCAGTCGAAGAAAAATATGCCGAAATTGGATTACCTCCGTTTGTTAGAACAATTCCTTTCGTTGCGTCAACCGCAGATTTCCAACTATCGCTATTTTCTTCCTGCTTCACTACTTGACAGTGTTGACTCGGACATATAGAACCAGAGCCATTGTTTGTGTATGCAAGGGCATATGAGCGTGCTGCGATTGCTTGTGCTTTTAAAGCTTCCATTGGCCAATCAGTGGGCATTTCATAAACATGTTTAAGATATTCGTCAATATTCCATTGGTTGTCAAATGTCTGTCCGTATTCGTTAGTTCCCACCACGTGGATGGTTACGTCGGTTCTATATCCAGTAGAATAATCGGCATTGAAATAGAATTTCATTATGTCTTCTGCGTTTTTTCCATCATTTGCTCTTCCCTTTGCTCCATATTGGCTTAAACCAACTCTATGCGGAACCCCAAAAGTGAAGAAGCCAAAGCGCGGAGAAAATCCCGGATCTTTTCCATTAGTTAAATCGCTTGAACAACCGCCTGTTGTTGTGTATGCGGATTGAGGAAGATTTAAGGCTGCCAAACGACCAGCTATTAAACTGTCTCGTTGAGCTGCTAATTCTGCAATTTTGCCTTGTAATTCGCCTAAATATTTGGTCGATTTCGCCACCTCCCCCGCCAAAAAGGTCGACTGTTTGTCTACCTCCGCCTTCACCGCGGCAAGGGAAGCTTTTTCACTTTCAAGTGCTTTCTTTTTGTCTTCGACATCTTTAATAAACATGACTATTTTGATTATTGCTTTTTTGTCTTCATCCACAAGCGTTTTTTGATAGAAAAAATTCTGCAGCGAGGTTGAGATGTTGTCGGACAGGAGAAGATTGACGACGGAAAAAGAATTCTTCCCGATATTTTTGTAGTACGAACGTGCCCGTACCCGAAGCAGCTTTTGCTGCTCGTCAAACGCCTTTTCTCCTACCTTTATCTGCTCTTCCTTCGTCTGAATGGAGTCTTCAAGAACCGATACCTGCGCCTTTATACTATCAAGTCTTTTTTGCAAATCAGCAAGTTGTTTTTCGTTTGTTTGATTTGCGCTGTTTATTTGCGAAAATGTGTTTTTCAAATCCTCCAGTTGCTTTGTGACATCATCGAGCTGATCCGCCCGTAAGGGGACCGCAATTGCGACAAAGAGGAAGAATGAGAGACACAGTAACAACACCCGTTTCATGCAACCATTATACCGAAACGCCGCCGCTAAAAAAGCGGCAATATGTATTGTAAATTGAATATTGGCTTTATCTTCTTGTATACTGAAAATATGCGAAAGGTATTTTTGCCGTTTCTTGTTTTAAGTGCGCTCTTTCTTGTTGTATCAAGTTCCTCTTTTGCTGCGACAAAACGGTATGCAACCTGTGATGCATGCGGCTTTTGCCCCACTGTCGTGAACGGCTCAAACCCCTCCTGTACGGCCGGTACTCCTCCTGGCGACTGGAAAAGCTGCGTCAAATGCCTCTATCCCACCAAGTTTCCGGCAGAGAGTACGCCGGACCCTACCAACTGTGACACTCTTCTGGTTGATGATGCAACAAACCTCCCCGTCTATCCTGTCGCGGTCGGGCGTCAGTTTACTTTGCTTGGGTGTATAAAAACAGATGCGGGTGTCGGCTTTTCAAGTCAGCAAGGAGCTCCGAGCTTCGTTCAGGCAATGTTGAATGTCGTGTTTTCGCTCGCAGGAGGCGCGGCTCTTCTTTATCTCATGTATGGAGGGTTTATTGTTCTCACGTCACGGGCTGATCCGGAGAGACTTAACTACGGGAAACGGCTTATTTATGGAGCGGTAATAGGACTTCTGTTCACACTTGGATCCGTGTTCTTGGTAAACCTCATCGGATCGGGAATACTTCATATTCCCGGCATGACAGGCGCTTCAACTCCTTAAGACTGTTTCTTTCCTGAGGAACGGAGGAATATCCCCGCTGAAAGCGAAGATAGTAAAGCAGGAAACAATACTATAGGCACCCCAGTGTTCGGGATTGAGGACGGAACAGGTGCTCCGCCTTTTGTCGTCCCGTTTGAGGCATACGAGTGATAATTTGCGTTTTGCTGCGTGCTTGTTCCCGTCTGGGAGTTTGAAGTTGTTCCGGCAGTTGTTGGGGTCTTTTTAGGTGTCGGCGTAGGGCTTGCGACCGTTTTCGTGGTCGTTTTTGCCTTTGGAAATCCGATATTTTTAAGATTAATTTTGCCGCTTGCAACGACAATGAATACTGCAACGACAATTAAACCTAGGATAAAAGATAGGGCTTTATTAAATTGTTCCATAGTGCGCTTATTATATCATTATAGGATATAAATATCAACTCAATTTGACTTTTGCGCAAAAATGAGGAACAATGAATAAATATGCAAGGAGAAGACAAGGCTGCCAATCCGCAGCTCATTTATTCGTGGAAGGCGCCTCTTCGTGCCTATAAAAGACGAAGCGGGGGCGTGTTGAGGTTTTATTTGGCGCTGTCCCTCCTTTTATCCCTTATTGTCTTCTTTTTCGGTGACAAAGTACTCCTTATCCCCATTTTGACCCTTCTTTTCCTGTTTTACGTCCTGACGATAACTCCTCCTCCGGAAGTCGAAAATATCGTGACCACCTTCGGTATCGAGACTGCCGGAATTTCACTCCGCTGGGAATTCCTCTCCCATTTCTTCTATGTGAAAAAATTCAACTTTTCCGTCCTTACCCTCGTCAGCCATGCTCCTTATTATTATCACGTCTACCTTGTTGTCCCCGATGAAGAAACCAAGCAAAGAGTTACCGAGATTCTTTCACACCACCTCATGTATGTAGAAAAACCGCAAAGAAATTTCACAGACAAGGCTATTAACTGGCTTTCTAACCTTGTTCCTGATGATGATGAAGAAGTTTCATCTTCTGACCAAAAACATTCGGGGCCATCTCTCGTACCCCAAAAAGCCGCGACCATTTAAGAAGTCCTTCATCCGTTGAAACAACTGTTCCCTCCAGTTCTTTTGCGAGTACGATGATATCCAGGTCCGCAACGCTGTCCAAAAAGCCGACTCTTGTTGCCTGGCGATAACGGTCACGGAATCCTTTTATCTGTACGCCCACTTTTTTTTGAAACTCCATTTTTGACAGCCCGGCCGTATTTTGAAGAGAATGTGCCGCCTGCTCTATTTCTTCTTCCCCGACCCGCAGTCCGCGATAACTTCTTTGTCTGATATCATCAACAAGAGCATAAAACGCAGATGCCGGAAATTGCAACGAATCAACAGTTGGAGACTTCACCAAAACCTCCGCCAAAAATTCTTTTAGAAACAACTGCTCCTTGTTTTCAAAAAAACTCAACAACTCTTCCACTATTCGGGGAGGCATATAGAGTTGAACGGATCCCGTTTTTTTACCCTCCCGCGCAACCTCTGTAACATATTTGACAACCTCTTCCGTCGTTTGGCCCATATTAAGACCCGCCTGCATGTTAAAAAAGAGGTTTGTATCGAGAATGTAACGATCCATATAGATATATCATATCACCCAAATCGATGGTTTTGTTCACAAATAATATGGCATATAAACGCGCCTTTTGCCAATCATGGCTAACAAAAACATTTGATGTATTTTGTAGCATATTGTGCCATTGCATTTCTACTGCTAGTGTTCTACATTTTTTTCTGACACTATGAATTGTTTATTTTGCAAGAATCCCGATACCGAAGTTATCGAAACGAGACTCGTCGATACGGGGGAGGCAATTCGAAGACGCAGGTCCTGTCCGAAGTGCCAGAAACGGTTTACCACGTACGAGAGAATCGAGGAGTTCCCTATTCTCGTCATAAAGCGGGACGGCAAGAGGGAGCGGTTCAACAGAGGAAAGCTGCGGGTAGGATTGCAGAAGGCATGTGAAAAGACGGTCATAAGCGCAGATCAGATAGAGCAGATAATCTCATCCATTGAACAAGAATTAAAGCAAAACGATGCGGCAGAGGCGGAAAGTAGCGCAATAGGCGCGCTTGTTGCCAAACAACTGAAACGACTTGATAAAATAGCATACATTCGATTTTCGTCAGTGTTCAAACGGTTCGTAGAGCTTGATGATTTCCAGAAAGAAATTAAAAAAATATTATGAATTATTTATCCAATTAATTAATCCACTATGAAACTCACTGGTGTCGCGGAAAAGGTATTTTCAGATCGTTATGCCCTAAAAGACAAGCTGGGCAAGCCTATCGAAAAGAAACCAGAAGAAATGTGGAAACGGATTTCAAAAGCGGTTGCGGACAATGAGAAAACTCCGGAGGATAAGAAAAAATGGGCAAAAGAGTTTAACAGTGCGATGAAAGATTTTAAATACGTGCCGGGGGGTCGTATTTTGGCAGGTGCCGGAACAGGATTTGACGTCACATTCTATAACTGTTTTGTTATCCCAAGCCCCAAAGATGCACGCGACGGCATCATTGAAACATTAAAACAGATGGTGGAGATTATGGCTCGGGGAGGCGGCGTTGGAATAAATCTCTCCTCCCTTCGTCCCCGCGGGTCACGGGTAAAAAAAGTGAATGGATTTTCTTCAGGCCCCATTAACTGGGCAGAATTGTTCTCCGTTGCAACAAAGGATATTATTCAACAGGGAGGAACAAGACGCGGCGCCCTCATGCTTATGCTGTGGGACTGGCATCCAGATATTGAGGAATTCATCACGGTAAAACAGGATCTGAAACGTATAAATGGAGCGAACCTGTCAGTCTGCGTTTCGGACAGCTTCATGGAAGCGGTTGATAAGGATGCTGACTGGGATCTTGTCTTCCCCGACACGACCGACCCCGAATATGACGAAAAATGGAACGGCGATATATTTGCCTGGAAGGCTCTCGGAAAAGCTGTTGTCGTCCGCAAGACCCTTAAAGCACGAAAATTATGGGGACTTATTGCAGAAGCCGCTTGGCGCTCTGCTGAGCCGGGTCTCGTATTCATGGAACGGTATAATAAGTGGCACAACAACTGGTATTGGAACCGCATTAACTGCGTCAATCCTTGTGGAGAAGAAGGACTTCCTCCTTGGGGCGTTTGTAATTTGGGATCTATTAACCTCTCCGCTCTTGTAAAAGGAAGCGACATCGACAAAAAGGCGACATTTGACTTTGGAGAACTTAAAAAAATAGTCCGTGCAGGAGTCAGATTCCAGGATAATGTCATCGACATGGATCAGTATTTTTTTGAAGGCATAAGAAAAACACAACTTGAGGGAGAGCGCCGCATAGGACTTGGTACCATGGGGCTTGGTGATACACTTATCAGACTGCATTTAAAATACGGTTCAAAAGAATCCCTCGTCTTTATCGATAAGGTATATAAGATAATCAGAGACGAAGCATATAAGGCCTCCGCCGAATTTGCAAAAGAAAAAGGGTCGTTCATGAAGTTTGACAAGGAGTTGTATCTGAAAGGAAAATTTATCCAGCAACTTCCGAAAGAAGTCCAAAAAGAAATCGCGGATAAAGGAATCCGCAACTCCCTTCTCCTCATGCAGGCGCCAACAGGATCAACATCACTCATGGTTGATACCACGTCCGGAATCGAACCGGTGTTTGAATTTGAATTCATAAGACGCGACCGATTGGGCGAACATTTCATGCGTCATCATCTGTACGAAAAATGGGTGAAGAAACATGAGAAAGAAGTGAAGGAAGGAAAGCTGAAACGGCCGGCATGGTTTGTGTCCGCTCAGGAATTAACCCCGGAAGAACATATCGACGTTCAGGCAGTTATTCAAAAATATGTGGATGCCTCCATTTCAAAAACGGTCAACGCTCCGCAGTCCCATACGATTGAGGACGTAAAAAATCTCTACATGATGGCGTACAAAAAAGGCCTTAAAGGAATTGCCTACATGAGAGAAGGATCACGTGCAGGGGTACTTGAAAGAACGGATAAAAAAGAAGAGAAGAAAGAAGCCGTAGTAGTGCCACAGCCACAGGTAAAACCGCGTCCGATGGTCGTACATGGTTCGACATACCGCATGAACACGCCTGTTGGAACCGCGTTCATCACGATCAACACAAACGGAGGAACGCCTCCGGAACCGTTGGAAGTATTTATCAGTATTAGCAAACCGGGAAGTGATATTTCCGCCATGGCTGAAGGACTTGCCCGCACTATTTCCCTCGCCCTTCGCTTTGCATCCGGTATGCCGGCAATGCAGCGTGTTCAGGAAATCATCAATCAATTGGAAGGAATTGGCGGAGCGCGCACAATGGGATTTGGGAAAGACAGAATTAAGAGTCTTCCCGATGCAGTAGCCAAAGTACTTAAAATGCACTACAACGTCGGCAGTACTCCTGAAGAAAAGAAGGACAGTCCACGCTTGGTGACGGAAACAACGCAAGCATCCCTTATCCCTCCTCCGCAGCCAAAAGGATTTTTTGATATTTGTCCCTCTTGTGGCGAGGCGTCCTTAGCGCACGAAGAAGGATGTAAAAAGTGTTATTCATGTGGATATTCCGAATGCTCGTGACGTATGGCTATTTACACGCGAACCGGTGATGATGGCACAACCGCCCTGTATGGAGGAAAAAGACTCTCAAAGGCGGACCCGCATATTGAAGCGTACGGATCGGTCGATGAACTGACGAGTGTTTTGGGAGCCCTCATGTTTTACATCGAGGACGGACAGGAAAAAGCATTTATTGAAGATATCCAGCGCGATTTGTATACCATTATGGGGTTTTTGGCACATGCCCCAAGCGATTTGTCACAACAGGAAAAAAAGATTGCACTGTTTGAAAAAAAGATTGATACACTTTCAAAAACACTTGATCCATTAAAAACATTTATCCTTCCCAATGGATCCATAGCATCCTGTTGGTCCCACATTGCAAGAACCGTTTGTAGAAGGTCGGAACGGGCTATAGTTCTTTCCCTTAAACAGAGGGACAAAGAAGACAAAAAAAATACCGGCACTGTTGTTGTTTATATGAATAGATTGTCTGATTTGCTTTTTACCTATGCACGCGCTTTCAATAAAGCAAAAGAAGTTACCATAAAAAAATGAATAAAAAATTAATTTTATTGGCAGGAATTTTCGTCGTTTTTTTCGTGGCCCTTTTTTTATGGGGAAAAAATCCCGTCCCCTCAACCCAAACAAAGACGGCAATAGTTGCTGCCCTTCACGTTACACAGACTGTGATAGTAAAAGACAGGAAAGACACGACTTCCCTTGCTTTTAAAAACGGAGAAACAGCACTGCAACTGCTGAGCGGTACGCACAAGGTAACGGCAAAGGGTCAGAAGGAAAACGCCTTTGTAACGGCAATAGATGGAGTAGTAGCAGACAGCACTAAGGAGTTTTGGAGCTTTTACGTAAACGGAAAACAAGCAACGGTTGGAGCCGGGAGCTATACCCTCAAGAATAATGATACAATTGAGTGGAAAATTGAAGCATTTAGATAATGAAAAAAAATAAACTCGAAACATATATCGCATTCGTCGCAATCATTGCCTGTGCAGTTTTCATGCGACTCATCCCTCATATCCCCAACATAACCCCTATCGGGGCCCTTGCCCTCTTTTCGGGGATGACAGTGCCATCTTTGTGGGCCATTGCTATTCCTTTTGTCTCTATGGGCATTTCTGATGCATTCCTTGGCTTTCACCTGACACTCCCCTATGTATACGGTAGCTTTGCTCTTATTGTCGGAATGGGATATTTAATCCGCAAAAAAATGAGCCCCTTAAGAGTCGGGGGTGTAAGTTTGGTAGGATCGGTGCTTTTTTTCCTCATAACAAATTTTGGTGTCTGGGCAACGGGTACGATGTATGCGAAAAATGCATCCGGACTTCTTGAGTCTTATGTAATGGGGCTCCCTTTCTTCCGAAATACACTTGTGGGCGATCTGTTTTTTAATATCCTTTTTTATGTTGGGTTTCGTTTACTCTTTTTCTTGTCGAAAAAAGTGGTATTATTCGTGAGTCGATTGTCCGATTATTATTTGTCTTGATGGCATCATACATAAGATGCGTTGGGAACACTGTGTAAATCAGTGACTGTGCCGCAGCGGTAATTTGATTCATTTCAAAAAGTCCGAAGACCGATCAAGACAAGAATTGTTCGCATCCCCGTGCAGGGAAAAATGGTATGCCGTATCTTGAAGCAGTCAGAACTCGAAACCCCTTACCCGAAACCTTTCCGCATCATTTTCATGAAAGTAAAAGCCCTCACTGGCTAAGCGATTACGAAAAACGGTCTGACTCGATTTTCCACTATTATTCACTCGAGAATGAAGTTGCGTTTCTTAAGAAAGCGGAGAATCTTTCTCTTTCTAAAAAAACATACTATGTGGAAGAAAACGTAAAACGCTTTCTGGGAGAGTTTGTGGGAAAAATCCCCTACACGACCATTCCCTATGAAGTAGATGGCGAGGGTTTTTCGTATGCGGGACTTCACGTCATGGATTCCTACAGAACTGCCGCACGACTCGGGGGAGAACGGGAAAAAGCGGAAACAAACGGATTTGAACAGATTGAACAGGAATTTAAAAAAGGCAGTGGTGACACCTCCGCTTTTTGGGTATCCCCTCCGAAAATCGCGGACTACGGTTTTGTTTTCGTTCTTGAAAAAGACAATCAGGGATTCGTAAAAGAATATATTCTCCGATATCCGGAAAAGCGGGGCGAACTTACAAAAAGCTCCCGACTTTTTTCCAATATAAGCGCCCAAGACTCCTCTCCTTTAAGTACCGACGAATATTTGCTTCATCCTATTTTCGGAAAACATGTAGACAAAAAAGAAAATGTTGAAGAAGTGATGCGCCTTATCGGGATTGACGAAGAAAAAATACAGTTCTCGCGCCAGTTCGAACAGTCAGTCGATGCCCGTTTGGGTATATGGATTCGGAAATATAGCGAAATAATGTGTTCTCTCGCCGCATTTGATCCCCACTCGTTTTTATATCAACAAGGACTTATTGAGGCAAAAAAAATATTGCTCACCATCTATCAAAACGCCGAAGAAATAAGGGATGAAAAACCTAACCCTTCTCCGGTATTTGAAAGCGGTGTTAGAGTACAGACACAACTAGACCAAAAAAGACTTTACGATAGAGTTGCCGTTCTTCAAAGCAACGCTTCGCGCCTTCCAACAGCCGCGGCAGGAAGCTGTCCCACCATTCCGGGCGTCAATCCTCTTGAGAACAGGGTCATATCAAACGCCGAAATACTCCAGTCTCTCACGCAAGGAACACCCCCAGAACAATCTTTACAGAAAATAAAGGCGGATACTCTCGATTGTACGTGCCCGTACTGCAAGCAGAAAGTGAAGGCAGTTATCGCAAACGGGACCATCACCTGTCCGAGAAAAGAGTGCGGTAAAAGCGCTCCCTATGCGTGCTAAGAAAATATGTATAATCAAATATACTAGTAAAAAAATGAGCAACACCAACTTTACCACTATTGATGATGTCGTAAAAAAACACGCTGTCTCCAAAAATGCCGTTTCTTCTTTTACAAAAGAGTCGGAGCCTTTTTTTAAAAAAACGGAACAAACGACTGTGCAAGAAATAGTAGAACACGAACCGAAAGACGCCGAGGTAAAACCGTTTGTCACTCCAAAACCCGAATCAATTCAACTCCCTCCCGACTTAAAAAAAATGGGGCTTGAGACAATTAACAAAACTCAGTTTCCTTCCTATCAAAACGTCAAGCTCCCGATAAGTGACGAGGAAGTGATAAAAGACCTGAAGGAACCCCCTACCTCAACCAAGAGGTGGCTGGGGGAATTGGCAAAATATCTTCTTTTAAAAGCTCATCTTGCACTGAAGGAGATAGGCGGAAAAGTGGTGCGAATAATTAAATACTGATTTTTCTCAGCTCTTCTTCAAACCCTTCTTTTCCCATTGCGCCTGAGAACTGTGATACGACTTGTCCGTCTTTAAAAATAACGAACGTCGGGATGGAAAAAATGGAATACTGGGATGCCAGTTCGTTATTTTCATCCACGTTTACCTTAAGGAAGGCTATGTCTTTTTTTTCCTCTGAAAGTTGCTCGATTATGGGGCCGGTCATCTTGCAAGGACCGCACCATTCTGCAAAAAAGTCAACAAACACAACGCCCTTTTTATCAAGGACATCCTTTTTAAATGTTGTTTGTGATGTGGATAATGTCGCCATAGGTTAAAACTATACCTACCTCAACTTAATATGTCAAGAGTTCAGCAATTTAGAGCGCGCAATCAGCCTATTTCTCCCTTTGAAACACATAGATGAGGGGAACATCTTCCGCATTTACAGTATACACCTGCTTCCAAATGCCTTTCGTTTTCCTGAATGCCGCAAGATCTGTCTTGCTTACTACGGCGTAGTCTGCCACCTCAATCTGTTCGCCATACGGAAGGAGTACCACATCGGTGCGGATACGCGGAAAAACGTATTTTGGCGTCACCATTAATCCAATTTTCGCGTTTGGAGCGGCATTTTTTCTTAACCACAATCCTGCTGCCCGCTGCCCCTCTCCCCACCAGCTTACCTCCAGTTTTTTCTGCTTAGCCCCTTTTATCCCACCTACAAATGCATTGTAGTAGTCAAGGTAATAGGGATGAACGGAAGAAAGCGTCACTACTCCGTAAGATGCCAAACAAAAAAGCGCAAACGCTTTCCCAAAAGTTTTGGTGCCGGACAGCAACCAGGATGCTCCGGTTGCGGCAATGAGGGCTGTTGCCGGGTAAATGACAAACATATAGCGCGTCGCTCCGCCTGGAGAGGAAAAAAGCATGAAAAAAACGGCAGTTGAGAAAAACCACCACAGAAAAAGAACGTGCTCACGCGTCCTGTTTTTAATACAGACAACACACCCAACAAACAGAAGTCCCAGATAAATGGCCGGTGTTGTCTGTAAAAATGAAAGAACGTGATAAAACGAAGACACGATTATTCGCGTCTTATGTTCCGCAACCGTTGCAAAAATTCCTCTCGGAAAATCAATCCACAAAAACGGCCAGACAATAAACCCGAGAATTCCTGCAATGAAAAAAGTAAGAAAAATATGAAGAAGGGCTTTTTTCCACTCCCTTTGTTTTTTAAACAGTTCGGCAATACCTATCCATCCGGCATAGGTAATAAAAACGGAAATATTATTATATCGTGTCCACAAAAGCGCTCCCAAGAGGATGCCGGGAATAATTGAGGAAATAACGTCTCCGTTCTTTTTTTTTCTACTTAAAAGATATGTAAATAAGAGCGCAACCAGAAAACCGGAGATGGACTCAAACGTCATAAGCCTCCCCATTGCCACAAATCGCGGAAGGGAGAGAAGAATGAGCGCGCTTATTATTCCGGGAAGTATTTGTTGGAAACAAAAATAGGCAATTAAAAAAGTGAGAGCAACAGTTCCCGCATTGAGTGCCGCAGAAACAACACGGGGAGTGGTAAAATCATACGGTTGTATTTTTATAAGACCGCTCCCATTCATGCCGGCATAGTAGTTGCCGTTTAACAGATAATCATATTCGTCCTGAGAAACACTTTTCGGATTAATTGTTTTCAGTTCCGGTAAAAAAGAAAGTCCGTACAGATATTTGGCAAGAGGCGGATGTTCAAATCCGACTGCCCAATCATTATAGCCAAACTTTCTGGAAGAGATATTTTTTAGTGCCGCAATCCCCGTATCCGTTTTAAACTGTTCATCCCACGTGCGCCCTTCCGCGTTAAGATCGATAAGGTGCACGACAAATGAAAGTACGAAAATACTAAAAAAATGATGATTATTTTTCCCCGCATTTGCTTCTTATGCTAACAGAGAGAGGGTACGCGGGTCAACGGATTAACGAATATTCCACTACTTTGCTTTTGCGCTCGGAAAGAGAAAGAGTGCTTTGAATTCCCGTTCCGTTTATGCATCCGCCCTCACAAAAAAGAATATCCAAAAAACGTATTGTCTTATTTGTCTCAAATTCTTTCAAGGCCGTTTCGCAGTTGAGGTAGCCTGACACTATCCGAATTTCATTTTCTTTTAATAGTGACCGGATACCGCTGCTTTCCGTAAGCCCTCCGTCAAAGGGATAAATGCGGGTTGATTTTTCTTCAAGGTCAAAGGCATATTCATGGCCTGTTTCAGGAGACGGAAGAGGTGTCGCCTTGAGTATTTCTTCCAGCTCTTTGAATGTGATAACAAGCATGTTCAGCCCGGAATAGTCTTCACTTGCCTCTTTCTTTTTTGCGATACAGGGACCGATAAAAACAGGCCGGTACCCCGGATATTTTTCATTCACCAATTTTGCCGTTGCCGACATGGGGGTATCCGCCTGGAGGGTCAGATATTTAAGGAGGTGCGGATATTTTGCCCTTACCAGACGGACAAAACTTGCACAGGGACTGGTGATATAGCGGGACGTCGGATTCTCCTGGAGGAGCTTTTTTATCGTTTCATTTGTCCGCACTGCTCCAGCCGATACTTCAACGATATATTGGAACCCCAAAGACCGTAGTTTTGTAATCAGTTCTTCTTTTGAATAGAGTATGGGAAAGGTGGGGGCAACCATTGCGGCAAGATTTTCCTTCTTCTTTAAAAGAAACACAAGTTCTTCAACTTCCGTCATAGAGTGTGAATTTAAAAATAAGTAGTAAGGGTTTTATCTATATTACACGATTTTCTTCCATTGTGATTTCGAAAGATCAACTTTTTGTCCTTTGAAGATGACCCCTTCTTTCTCCAACATCTTCTTTTTCGTTGCGCTTCCCCGTCCGAAGGAATAGCCGGTAAGGGCCCCATTTGCCGCAACTACCCTGTGACAGGGAACGACGGAGCGGTCGCTGTTATTTTTCATAAATAGACCGACTGCCCGCGCGGCTTTTTTGTTTCCGACAAGACACGCAAGTTGTCCGTATGTTGCCACCTTTCCTTTCGGAATGTCGTGTGCAACTTTATAGACTTTTTCCTTAAAAGACAGTTTCATGGTTATACCAACAGAATTTTATTTGCGGATTTTAACCCGGAAATAATCGATATTTTCGATTGTGAAACGGAAAAGAATTTTGCCAGAAGTTTTACCACTTCTTTATTTGCCTTCCCTTTTTCGGGTGCTTCCGTAACCCACACGCGATAATGGTCCTCGCCTGTCTTTTCCACTTTTGCCTCACGTGCTTTCGGTTTTACTTTAACAAAAATTTTCATTATCGACACACAATAACACATTGAAAAATCAAAGGTTATAAAATGAAATGATGTTTACCGTACCATCAGATTTAACAACTCGTGTACCCCAGTTTGCCAATTGATATTCTTGAGTTGTTGCATAAACATAGTCCGAATACCAACATTGATCACTCCCTATTGCTGGGCAATTTTCACCTTTGCTCGAAAAAAAAGAGATAGATGATCTGTTGGGGATATTCTCTGTAGAGACAATCTTACAGGATTGTTTGTCTTCAAAATAGTTTTTAAAAATTTGAATGCGCTGTACGGAGTCACAATATATCTCAATATAATTTCCGTCCATAATGATGGAGCTGCTTATCCCGTTTACTGTGCCAATTAAGTTGCCTATTGTCATAGTGCCAAGCGACTTCAGTCGCACCTTGTCAGTCATCTTGTTTGTTGCTAACGTTGGAACCGCAAATATTCCTAGTACTAAAATTCCCATCAACACTCCCAACAACGTTCTTTTGATACTCATATATTTTCTTTCAAATTATTAATAGATA
This sequence comes from bacterium, assembly GCA_021833625.1. GTDB lineage: Bacteria > Patescibacteriota > Microgenomatia > UBA1406 > GWC2-37-13 > JAKBEU01. The sequence continues at coordinate 99,088 of JAKBEU010000003.1, read as the reverse complement.
AAAAAAGAGACAGCTTTCGCTGTCTTAAAAACTACACCCGATAATGGTTAGATAAATAGCACGCTCACTAATCATTACTCTTATAATAATCTACTTGCACAAAAAAAGATAGAGAGAGGTGTTTTTATGTATCTTCTCCCTGATACGCTATTTTTCAAGTGTAGCTGGGGGAAGATGGGAAGGATGGGGTAGATTTTTTTATTGCGAAAGTGCAATAGAGACGGTTAGTGCCGTCTCATCCACCGGAGCGTGTGATGCTCCTGCCATCCTTCCCTTCTAGGGAAGAGAGATGATCAACTGTGACTCACTACATTCGGTACTTACTTCTTGCCGCCGCGATGACCGGGATTACCCTTGCCTGAACCTGCGCCGTCATTGGGCCAGTTCGAACACCCTGGGGTGTTCGGATCGACTCCATTGCCGACTCCGCAATTCCCATTCTTAGCCTTAACCGTTGGAACAACGGGCGGCTCTGTGGGTTTCACGGGGGTTGAGGTGGGGACAACGGGGGTCAGGGTGGGCGGGGTCCCAGGGGTCGACGTTGCCGTCGGGTTTCCTGGGGTTGAGGTCGCACCGGGCGTATTCGTAACGCTCGGGACGTACGTGTTGGTTGGCGTGGGGGTTGCAATCTCCACAACCACCTGTTCGCAAGTCGGTGTGCATCCGCAATGAGCAGTATTCTGAACGTCAGTCTTTGACGTCAGATAAACAACACCGTCCATCACGATGACACCGCTCAACTCCCGGTCACTCCCCCAAACAACTGTCCAGGGCTTTCCGGGGGTTACCGCCAACTCATTCTTTACCTGTATCCCGGCTGCCTCAAGGTCGCCGGTTTTCGTTACAAAATACAGGTATTGATCGTAGCTAACGACGCCGTCGATGGCCTCGTCGCTTCCAAAGATCACATGCCAGGGCTTCTGGGTCGTTGTGCCATCGCTCCACTTGAACGAGGCCTCAACAACCTGCGACTGGTTTGTGACCTGCTGGACACAGACTGCGAAAGCGATAAGAATCGCCGCCGCGATAAGGGTCCACAAAACACGCTTTCCGTTCTTGTTCTTGTTCATGATGCTAATTGCTCCTTAACTGATTGGTTGACTTTCTTTTTCACTTCTTCGAATCGACACTTCATCACCTCTCTTCCGTTTGGAGCCCTTTAAAAAGGGCCCCCAACGGAAGAGACGATGAGGTGTTTTTTAGTTGAATCAAATCTGTCTATCCCTAGTTTTCAAAGAACGTTTCTCAAATGATTAAGGGGAAAAGCAGCTATTGCTTAAGCCTATACCAGAGAGAAACAACCAAAATCAAAGTGCGGGTCGCCACGCTTGTAGGAGACCCCCTTGTTATTTATATATACATATTGGATATGTATATTCTATTATTTATTATACCACACAAACTAATATAGTCAATACTATAAGATATTCTTTCCTGCTGAAAAGCGGATCATTTTTGTGCCTGCGGGTTCTTTTTCTTTGTGGCTGGAGAGCCTCACTGAAGACTCCAGTCGTCAAATCCTAAACAGCGTCCCCACAAAATAGGAAACAAGGGCGGCAGCCCCTCCCAAAAGGAGCGTTTCGCCCACACTCTGCACAAATCCCTGCCTCCCTACTTTCCACCTTATAACACCAAGCAGAGTGAGAGCTGTTGCTGTCGCGCCTATCGATAGGCCAAATAGTTCCGGTCCCCTGAAGAAAACATAGGGGACAAGGGGAATAAACCCAAAAATAAGGAATGAAAAAAAGGTTACCAGGGACATAAGGAGCGCATTCCCCCCTTCGGGATTCGCAAGTTCCAGTTCCTGACTCATCATAAAGTCCGTCCAGTAAGAGCTATTTTTCATATAAATAGCTACAAGATCATTTGCCTGTTCGCGCGTAAACCCTTTCTTTATAAGGATTTCAACAGACTCAAGTTGTTCAAGCTGAGTATTATGAACTATTTCGTATTGTTCTTTTTGTTTTTCACTGTTATACACATCCTGCTCAGAACGGGTGGAAATGAAATTGCCAAGAGCCATCGACACTCCATCCGCAAAAAGATTGGCGAACCCGAATAACAATACGGCAACCATCGGAAGTCGGGACACTACATTCGCCTGTGCGCCCGCAAAACCTGCAACAACCGCAAACGTCGTGACAATGCCGTCATTTCCTCCGTACACGATTTCTTTCAAATACGTAGTGAGTGGAGTCATTTTATGTTCTTGTGCAAGATGTTGGGTAAGATCAAACGACGGTTTTGTCATATGATGATATTAAAGACAAATGGGTACGGTATTGCAACCGCACTTCTACTGAGCTTTTACAACACCCGGATATTTCATGAGGACTGTTCTCAATACACTGATAGGAATTGCAAACCCGATATTCTGTCCCTGATTCGATACTGCCGTGTTTATCCCAATAACGTTTCCTTGCGCATCGATAAGGGGACCTCCCGAGTTGCCGGGATTTATCGGGGCATCAGTCTGTATGACATTATCAAGCTTTTCGACATAATTTTCATACACCGAGCCCGCGGTAATCCCCCGTCCAAGACCCGATATTATCCCGGAGGTAACCGTGTTTGTAAATTCACCAAGCGGCGTTCCGATTGCATATACCGGCTCCCCCAGTTGAAGCCCCGCCGAATCTCCTATCTGAATGGGTTTCAGATTTTTTGCGTCGATTTTCAACAGCGCGATATCGTTGCCGGCAGGATCGAGATATATGTTTTTCACGGGATATTCTTTCCCATCGTTTGTGATAACGCTATACGTTGCTTTCGGATCAGTCGTTACTACATGTTTATTCGTTACCACTAATCCTTGCGCTCCCACGACAAAGCCGCTCCCAATATTTTGGGCAGTCTGTTCAGTGCCCCTCAACACTCTTCTGAACAGACTGAAAGGATTTGAGGGGTCTACCTCGAGAGAATAATTGGAAACCTGTTGGGAAATTTTAATCGTTACGACTGACGGAATAGTTTTTTTTACCACATTAACCCCACTTAATACCGGCTGCACGCGTGCGGTAACAACTTTTTTATCCACAGGAGGGAGAGTGCGGGAAGGGGGAAGAGTCGGAATTAATCCGTTTACCTGCCCGAAAAGCAGAGCAACAAAAATCATGACAATGAGAAAACGTGCATCGGATTTCATATGAGTTGTGTAATTTTTATTCGCGTTCAAATCAATATATATACTTTTTTCCTGAAAAATTCCTGAAAGATAAATGACAACAGGGAGATTCACCAAACAAATGGAATGATGCGATAGGAAACTTTGCGGCAATAATCCCCGTATCCTTTTAGATTTTTTGTTAAGTATTTTTCTTCATGAAAGATTCGTAAAACTATACCAACTCCCATTAACAAAACGGGGATAAACGCCCAATACGACCCAAGTGCAAGCGGCATGGCACCCACCATCAGCCCGGCTCCTGCATACATGGGGTGTCTGATAAAACGGTATGGCCCGGTTGATATTACCCTCTGCCCTTTCCCGATCTGGATAGTTGCTGAAGCAAAATTGTTTTCTGAAAATACCAAATAAACAATCCAAAATCCGGCAAGAACACATGCGTTTCCAAATATCACTAAAACAAGTGGAACAGAAGACCAGTGAAAACGAAAATCAAATCCGGGAATTATAAGAAGAGCCATGAAAAAAAGGGAAGAAAATGCTTGAATGATTTTTTGACTTTTTTCTTTCTCCGCTATGGGGCCTGCTTTAAGTCGACTTTCCATAAAGTTGGGATCTTTTTTCAAGAAATAGAAAGAGATAATGGTTACCGCAACCGAAAAAATACTCCAAAAAATCCATGCTTGCCAAAACGTTAGGGATTGTGCGGGAAGAAAAAGGAGAACCCACAGAAAAAGCGCCGTTCCTATTACGCTTAAAAGTGTCCTTATCCACAGTGTTTTCATATCTTTTGCACTTTTAGTATAACAAAGGGCTCTGTCTCCGCATTTTGATGGTTGTAAAACATGTGGGTTTCTTAGATAATGAGCGCAAATAGTTCTCATATGAAAAAAATTATTTTCCCTCTCTTCTTTATTCTTGCCGTCATTGTCGGTTTTACCTATGTCAAAACCAGACCGTCTCCCCCTGCTAAAATACATATTCATGCCGGTTTTTTGGTCTACGTGAACGGCAAGCTCCAGGATTTTTCACCCGATAATTATATGAATATAGAGTTCTGTTCTGTATCAAAGGCAAAAGAGACACCTGAGGAAACACAAATAGGAAAAGCGCACCTCCACGATCACGTGGGAGATGTTGTCCATGTCCACAGAACAGGTGCAGTGTGGGGCGACCTTTTTACCAATATACACTACACATTCCCCTTTGGAGAACCGGTTACAGGGTATGTGAACGGAAAGACGACACAGAATATACTTGCCTATCCGATAAGAGCATATGACAGTGTCGTTATTATCGTTGGAAAAAATTCGAGTATTGATTTTTCAAAAACAGTTTCAAAAAGTCATATCATCGACGTAGAGAAGCATAGCGAATCCTGCTCTGGATAGATATCTCTCTTACATCTTTATCAACGTAAAGACTTTGTAGATTAAGAGTGCGGGCCACACTATTGCCTTAAGTATCCCTAGGATTACCGGCCAAAAAGAGGAAGCATGTTGTAAATAATATACTACCGCTCCAACAAAACCTAGTCCATAGATTGTCCCTCCTGAGTGATTATGTACGTGTTTCATATAAAAAAATTATAGCACGGAAAAATGGAAGAGAAAACTAATAAGGAACATACTTTCCACTGGCGTTTTTACATTTATTTTTAGGACTTGAGCACTCATTTTTACATGTTGAGTCTTGTCCATATAATCTCGGACAAAGGCTGATGTCTGGATTTTGATAGAGTTCACATACTCCTGTTGACCCTCCACCGGGAGCACATACATAGGAACATCTGATAAGTCCTATGTTGGGACTTGAGACCCCATAGTTGTAAGAGCAGTCTGGCCCACACCCTCCAAGACACCCCACGTCTGAAATAGAAATATCCTGACTGTCTGACAACACCGTATAGAGCCGATATGACTGCCAATTCTCCCCCTTCGTCTGATAGGCATAGGGCTTCCTTGTGACGGGGTCACAGAACATGGCGTTCAAAATCGTAAGATTGTTATACATGAACGGTTGTCCACAGTCCGGTAATTTTTTTGGGTAATCGCCGGCATTGTCAAAATACACCTCAAGATAGTTTCTTAGTTTATACAGATCAGTTTTCCGACGCGCATCAAACGCTTTGTTTATGTATTTCGGAACAACAATACCTGAAAGGACGGTGATGAGAGCTAGAAGTGCAATGACGATTAGCACTTCAATCAACGCAAACCCTTCCTTAACGCGAGAAGTGACCATTTGGGTTAATTATAACTCAATTCGAATAGGATAGTTCGGCTTGCCCAGTCTTTTGCAATATTACACTCGAACAATGGAATAGTCGCTGTTCCCCATTCCCAGTATTTTCATATACTCAAGTTGGCGAAGGCCGCTACGGGATTCTATGCGTTCAACAATATCGTGTTTTTTTTCTGCGGGCATCCCATATACAAGATCAACCGACGCTTTATCGATTGCAAGAATATCAGTCGATCCGAGAATGCCAATATCTTCACATTTCGGGGGAGCCCCCTTTGCGTCACAATCACAATCAACTGACATGTTTTTCAATACGTTGATGTAGGTGATATGACCTTTAAAATGCTCTGTTGTTGCTTTCCCCGATTCAACCATACGCTCAAGAAAATTAGAACCAGTTGGCCATCCTTTTCCGTGAACCATCTCTTTTCCGACATGTCCGGATGCAATACCGATACCGATATTTTTCAGTGATCCTCCAAATCCCCCCATAATATGACCTTTAAAGTGCGTGTATACAAGTAACGAATCGTAGTTTAATAAATGCTTTCCTACAGCCACCTCGGTCAAATGCGTTCCGGGAGTAAAGTCCTTTCCACGCGCCAAGAATTCTTTCATTCCGGGAATCGGCAACATAACGTCCCCTTCTTCATCCATAATATCGACGGGGCAAAAATCAAAACCGTTTGTCTTTATTACTTCCCGATGGGTCGCCGTCTCGTAACGAGGACTTTTATAAAGAACATTACATTCGACAATGGTACTGTTGGGGACCGTTGCTTGCAACCCTTTGATAAGCTCTATCGGGAGAAGATTGGGACCGTGTGGTTCACCGGTATGGAGTTTTATTCCGATCTTCCCCGTTATCCCCTTATTTATGTGAGAATAGATTTTTAGCAATCCTTCCACACTGATATCTTTCGTAAAAAAAACATCCGACTTATTGCCGGGCGACATATTTTTCATTATTTTTTATTTCGTTTAAATTTTTTTTCTAAGAAACTAAGAATCCTTCCGTTATCAATATCCCATCGGTTAAGAAAAAAAACATACACTATTTCCAAAAGTCCCAATGTGTTTATATTCAAAAGAAGAATGAACCAAACAAGCTGCTTTTTTGTTGCGGATTTCCAAAGGGCAAATCCTTTCCAAAAAATAGACCATAATAAAAAGGGCACGTAGAACTGGGGTTGACTTAACAAATAGGTGATATTATTCATACCTTATTGTACTACACTCTGAGCGCGCCACGGAATCCCCTGACGCCATAGTAAGAATCTGCGCCGTTGTGGAATACGAAGACGCGGTTATAGCGCCTATCGGCAAAAATTGCTCCGCCGAGTTTTCTGACGTCTAACGGAGTTTTGAGCCAACTTGATGTCTTTGTATCAAATGCTCCAAGCTTCTGGAACGCCTGATATTCCTCTTCCGTCAGAATCTCTATCCCCATGGCAGTTGCCATATCGACAGCTGTGTTTTTCGGTTTGAATGATTGGCGCGCATTCAGTGCTTCACGGTCATAACACACGTTTCGCCGTCCTGTGGGAGTTTCGAGAGAGCAATCATAAAATATATATTCGCCCGTTTTTTTATCAAAATCCACAACGTCCGGCTCCCCACCAGTCCGTTCCATTTCATTTAAAGACCATAATTTTTCTCCGACTTTTTCCAATCTTGTCTGCACTTTCGCCCATTCAAGACCCTTGTGCCGGCCCATGTTTTTTTCAAAACGGGTTTTTAAGGTTGTGAATAATTTTTCCTTTTGTTCTGAAGATAATTCATTGCTGATGTTGGTATTTTTCATACTTTTATGGTACCACCTTTATATGAGCGCACAAGTCAAACAATCGCCATATCAAAAAACAACCCATCGAAAATTCGATGGGTTGGTGGAATAACTTACTTATGGAAGATTCCCTTGTCTGTTTCCACAGAGCGTGCCGTTGTTTATACCTGTCTGATAACCATTTGCACCACCTGCCAGACTATTATCTTTTCCAAAAGCTCCAAAAGCTCCATGCCCCGCACATGCTGTATTTTCCATAGCAACTGAGTATCCGGGTTGTGTTCCATACTCTGAACCATTACCTGAATTTCCTGCGAGCACAGGAAGCGCTATACCACCAAAAATCATAGCCCCCGCTATTGCACTTACTAGTATTCTCTTCATTTATTTTTCACCCCCGTTCCTTTGAATAAATTTATAACTTCTTATGGCCTGTTACCGGGTAGATTTGTCGGTTTCCCGACTCCGCTCGGTTTCTTTTGTGTCCCAGTTGGGGTTACTGTCGTATTTGAGACAGCCTCATCATCGGGCAAACTTACACCATTGGCTTTTCCTTTTTCCTTTATCTGCATTTCCTGAGCTTTTGTGAGACCCCGTTTTGACATCTCCATAGCGTGCTCAATCGCGGCCTTCGCCTGTTCGGGCGCTTTCTCAAGAATCCTAGCCAGAACAGCTTGTTGTCTTGCCGAATTAGCCGCAAGTTTCTCAATAATTGCGGTTACGTTTTTTTCTTCTACCTCTGCTTTTACAAGATGTTCCTGGGCGTTCTCGTTCTCAACTCCCGCCTGCTCGGCTGTAACCGAGGCCAGTCCATCCTCACCTTTGTCAAAGAGAGCCTTCGCTTCGCTTAACCGTTTATCGGCTAACGTAAGTGCGTAGAGAGCTTTTTTGTCTTCTCCGAAAATAAAATATCCTATGACTTTGTCTCTTGCCGATTTTAAAAAATAAATGGGAGAATCGGGCAAAAGTCCCGGATACGGTAACTCCGTATCGCCTTTTTGAGCAAAAACAGAAGGAACAAGAGCCAGGACGCAAATGAAGCTAAGGACAGTGATTAGTTTTTTCATATGTTTTTAATATTTCTCATACGAGAAAATTATTAACAATTGTCCTACGGATACATCTACTTAACGTGAGTGTAATCTTGTTTTTTGCAAATATCAAGTGGTACGGTCACAAAGCCATTTCCAGGTGAGGGCCAATCCTTGCTCCAGATTTGTTTTTGGCTTCCACTCCAAAAATTTTTTCGCTTTGGAAATATCCGCAACCCAGTTATTTGTGTCCCAACTTCTGTTTTTCATTTTTCCCCAGTTAAACTGAGCCCTTCTCCCCGTCACTTTAACCGCAATGTCTACGACTTCTTTTATTGTAGACTGAACCCCAGTTCCGATATTAAAACATTCGCCGGGATATTTTTTGAGCTTATCTATTTTCAGATAGGCATCAACAACATCTTCAACATAGATCATGTCTCTGGCGATTTCCGGAGAAACTAAATCCATTTTTCCGCTCCGCAGTAATGCTTTCAAAAGAGTAGGCACAAGACGGCGTGGTTCTTCGTAAGGACCATATACTGAAAAAGGCCGCAGCGTTACGATGGGTCGGTGTTCCTGTCTTGCGATATGACTGCAAAGGAGCGTCTGAGCGCATTTGGCAACGGCATAATAGCTCGTTGGGTCGAGGGAGTCAGTTTCCCGCATGGCGGACTGCTTGAAACCATATTCCGACGAACTGCCGGTATTTACAAACAAATCAAAATCAACTGTGTCGCATGCTTGCAGCAAATTCGCCGTGCCCAAAATATTCGTTTGGATTATTTGACCCATATCCTTCTGGTACGAATAGGCGCCGTTGGTTGCAAGATGGTAAATAACGTTTGGCCTTATTTTTCTGACTATCTTGGTGAGTTCACGAATGTTTGAAAGATCGGAAACATGAACCTTAACATACCCCAAAAGATCATTAATCCGCGAGGTCTGGGATTCTTTTCTTAGCAGTATGTGAACGTTTTGTTTTGCACCTATCAGTCTGCGCAGTAAGACGGAGCCGATAAAACCGGAGCCCCCAGTTACAAGAAATGTGTTCTGACTCATTTAAATGTTTTGTGATTTTGTCCGTTTGACTTTGCCATTTTAAAAGAAAAGTAGATGAGGCCCAAAGATACAAACGCGACAGAGTATTCAAGAAGCGAATACTGGAGGGCAGCAACTTCGGGTTGTAGTAAATGCAGTTGATCGGCAACAACCTGCAGTATGTTCAATATTCCTGCCAAAATCCCAAATTTTGCACCCAATCGGGGTTTTTTAAGTGCGAGAGGAATAGTCGCAATTTCGCTCACTACGATTGTTAAAAAGAAGAAAAGCCACAATATTGATACGTTGTTTTGAGGACGTGTCTCAAAACCAACGGGTGCGGGAAATTCCAGTAAGGTAAGTATGAGAATAGCAACAATCGCTCCTACCACCCCTCTTTTTGCCCATTTCCCATTTACAGTGCGGTTATTTTTTTGCATGTGTTTTTCTTTTTTTAATCGATTCTTTTTCAGCTCGAAAAAGAATGATAGCTAATGTGGAGACCCAAAGCATGGGAGCGTATACACTAATCCGTTCCATCACTCCCATCCAGGGCGTTGGCAATTGTGCCGCCACTCGGGGAGCCTGTTGTCCGACCAGAGTGCCGAAAAAAAGCAAGAAAGAAAGAATTCCGCAGAAAAAAAACAGTTTGAACCACAATATTCTCATATGATAATTACAATAAGTATGAGTATATCAAACAGCTATTTTCTTCACAAACTCCCCCACCACATCCTTATATGCACTCTTATTTATTTCTTCGTCGGTAATGACAACTGTCGCAAGGGGCTTTACGCAGCTTAACTGCTTCATTTCTTCAAATAATTTTTCATAGCCGGAGCCTCCCATCGTACAATAAAAGGCAACTTTCTTAAAAACTCCCGGGTTTTCGTGCAGTAAGGTACGCATTGCCTGTGGGAGTTTTACCCAAAAAGATTAGATTACGCGGAAATAGAACAGGATGAGAGCTAGGATCGTAAAAGCCGCAAAGATTCCCACTGTTTTAACGAAAAGATTAACCGCCTCCTTTTTCTTCCCGTCAATAAAAAGCATCACCGGCTGATAGAAAAATAAGAATGCCATGACAGCAACGGAAAGAGTCAGTAATGAGAGAAATATAATAGGTGCAAAAAGAGTGTCGGGCTTATTCTTTAAAGGCTGTGTCACAAAAATCATCGTTACAACTCCGATAATGATATAAGCTGATGCGCTTAGAGCGTTGATGAGAGGACTCTTCGTCATTTGAGTTGATTATAACAAACCTGGCTCGAGAAATGGGTACAATTTCGGACAACTGACTGGACCATAGAACTCGATTATCCAGAGTACGCATTGAAAGAAGTTAATCGATTCCTTAGCTTCTGCTAATTCTATAAGAATTGTTAAGTATAAAATCTCATGAATTGAAATCAATAGAAGAAAGAAAGATTACATCACGCTCTCTATTGATTTGATAACTGGATTGGTTTCAGCTTCAAAAGGTTTTCTTCTGGTTTGTATTCTGAAGACGAAAAATCCTAAGTATATTTAAGAGAACAAGAACGGAAGAAATCTCATGAATAATTGTGGTCTGCACCAAAGAAACAGCACCGATCAACACGAAGGCTGCCGTAATTGTGTGGATAACAGATGCCAATAATACGTCTTGTTTTATGATTTGGAATGTCTTTTTTGACAACTCAATCATTGATGGGATTGAGGAAATGTCATTATTGAGTAATACAATATCGGCGGCATTGATCGCTAAATCTACCCCCTTTCCTCCCATGGCTATACCCACATCAGCTTTAGCCAACACTGGCGCATCATTTATGCCGTCACCAACCATAACGGTTATGTTACCCTCCTTATTCTTTTTCTCCATTTCTTGAAGCTTGCCTTGCGGAAGCAAATTTGCAATTACTTGGGTGTAAGGCAAGTCTTTGACAATCGCCTCCGCTACTTCTTGCTTGTCGCCAGTTAAAACAATTGTTTTATACCCTAAACTATGTAAAGACGAAAAGAGTTTTGGCGCCTCTACTCTTAACCGATCAACCAGAATGATGACGGCAATAATCGTATTGTTTTGACCGACAAAAACCGGTGTGGCTCCTTTTTTCTCCCAATTTGCCACTACCATTTCGGTATTTTTATCTAAATTAATATTCTCCACATGGAGTAAATCCATGTTACCCAAATACACTTTGGACGCATCTTTGAACGCTGTTATCCCTTGTCCCACGTGAGTTTCCACATCTCTTAATGGAATCGTTTCAATATGCTGATTTTTTGCTTCTTCCAAAATCGGAATCGCCAAGGGATGATTTGAATAGGACTCCAAGCTGGCGGCTAATTGCAAGATATCATTTCTTGATCCGTTCAATTCAACAATTTCTCCAATCTGCGGCTCCCCATAGGTGATGGTGCCGGTCTTATCAAAAAAGAATATTGATGCTTTTGTGAGATGTTCAAGTGAGGTGCTGTTTTTTACCAACACGCCTTGTTTTGCCAATAACGCAATACCGATTGTCGTAGCAACCGGAACGATGATCGCAAAAATAACCGGAACTACGGCAATCCAAAACGAAAGTGCCAGTAATATGTTTTGGGTAATGAGGTAGATGATGATGACTCCCAACAAGGCGCCAACAGTTGTTATCCATGCGTACTTGCTTACCGCATACGCCAGAGGAGGCTTATCATTCTGGGCTTCTGTCACCAACTTCTGGATTTGGACAATAGTCGAATTTTCTGAATTTGATATTGCCTTCGCTTCAAAATAATCTCCGATATTAACCGACCCAGCAAACAAATTGTCTCCCCGTACCTTTAATATTGGTCTTGATTCACCCGTTACCACAGACTCGTCCAGAGTTGCCCTCTCTGTCGTTAAGCAAGCATCAACAGCAATTCGATCACCGCTTTTAACCAATAAAAGATCATCTATGTGTATCTCAGATATCAGAATTTCCCTATCTACAGAGCCTCTTTTTATGTGGGCGATTTTAGGTAGCTTTTTAGAAATTGAAGTAATGGACGATTTAATTCTTTCCAGAATGACACTTTTAAACAAATGCCCAAGAAGAATAATAAAAATATAGAGTATGGCGATATTTGTCTTCCCTAAAAAAAGGAGCAGATAGATAGTAGCAACTGACGGGAGAGACAGGTCTATTTGTTTTTTTCGTAAGCCCTGCCAAATTGAGATGTAATAAGGAAATAAAGAGGATAACAATCCAGCAATAGCAACTGCAGAAAAACCAGGAAACAATGTGTAAATACCAAAACAGGTAAATACGATGACAAGTGAAAGTAATGAAGATAACACCATATACTAAAAGTATAAGCCAAAATGGAACGATATCGTTAACAAACAACCCACCTCTGCATATGGTGGGTTATTTGTTTTTACAATCCGTTCATTTTACCAGTAACTTAAACAGCCAACCCAACAAACTGCCCGATTGCTTTTCAAGATTGATTCTGTCTTGTAGGACAGTGTCCTGATCCGTTAAGGCTTGAATCATCTGTTGTACTTGAGTGATGTCACCTTGATTGGTTAGTTGATCCTTTAACTGTGTAAGCTGTTGAATACGCAGTTGGTTCTGCTCCATTTGCTTCTGCATATTCTTCAGGGCTTTAAAGTCAGGACCGATAATGGATTTAAGTAATCCACCTCGGCTATCAACTTTTCCCAATTCGGTTTGGATTTCTTGCTGAGCAGTTTTTTGCTCTTGGGCAATTGTCTTGACTTGCTGACCAATTCCACCCTGCATCGTCTTGGTCTTCAACAGGTCTTCAACTTCAGTTGCTACGTTACTCATGTGTTCTTGAGCCGCTTCACTTTGTGGAGGGGTTTCTTTCGGCATACCCTGACCCTGTGTCTCCTGCTCATCTCCTTGAGACTCCTGTTCCTGAGTCTTTGTTTTAATCTCTGAATCTTCACCTTCATTTTGCGTTTTAACTTGATTTTGATTTTGGATCGTATTCCCCGTAGGAGATGGCGATACCTGCTGTAACCGCTGCTGGGTTTGGGTCGTTGTTCCTTGTTGGGAACTTGTCCCCTGCGCTCCTGCACCGTTATTAGCAGCAAAGACCGGCATAGCAACCAATAACAACGTAAAAACTGACACGCCAGATATTATTTTCTTCATATTTTTTTCACCCCCTTTTGCATAGTTTATAACTATTTGTAACCAATAGAATAAGTATAGCAAAATTTAAAAAACATAAAAACTGGTGAAACAACTTTATAGCAGCTAGTTATGGATACACTTCAGCGCTTCAAGTTTTAAATGAGGCTAAACTTGGTATATTAAGTCACAACTGGCTCCCCCAAGCCGAGGCAATTAGGACATACTATCTTTGAATTAGTATTTAAGAAGTTCTGATATTGTGACAAATCTATAGCCTTTTGATAAAAGGCCTTCAATAATTTTTGGTAGTGCTTCTCGATCTGCAACGAATTCTTTATCACAAAATGGGTGCAGGAGTACTATTGAGCCAGGCTGAACATGACTAAGTGTGTACTTTACTATTGTATCCGAATTACCAGTTACATAAGTATCAGGCTCAATATCCCACATAATTGTCTTTATATTATGTTGTAGTAAATACCATGGTAACCCAAAAAGTTTCTTTCCATTTGGAGGACGAAACGTGATTTCTCCCTGATAACCAGAGCTTTTGATTAATCTATTGGTGTTTTGAATTTCTGTATTTATGAAAGAAAGCGATTTCAAAACCATTCGTTCATGCGAATACGAATGATTCCCAACTTCCATTCCCTCTTCAACTATGGATCTGGCTTCTTCAGGGTACTGTTCAATCGCCTTCCCAATTTCATAAAGTGTTGCTTTTATTTGTTTTTCTTTTAGGATAGCGAGAACCTTATTAACATATGGAGAGGGAGCATCGTCAAAAGTAAGAGCAACTACTTTTTGTTTCGTGTTTACTCTTGCAGTAAGCCCTCCAAAAAATTGAAAAGTTCTAGATTTGCTTATTTGGAAGAGTAAAAACCCACATAGAAGAATAGTTATTCTAGTAACTACCAGCTTCATTTTCATGAAGAAACTATGTCAAGAAGTTTAAATTTCGTTTGGAGTAGGCAAAAAATGGAGCTAACTTTGCTGGCTCATTCGATGGAACGATTATGGAAAAATTTATTGGCTACAGAAACTTATACATCCAGAACAAACACTCAAGGAATTTACTAATTTTATTTGTTACTTGTAATTTTATATACTTAAAATAATGGCCTATACAATCTCACAAGCAGAAATCACCAGACGTAAAAAAGCATACACAACACTCTCTGTTAGTTTAATAATGGGAGTTATTCTAGCATCTGCAATTCTCAATTTCCCTGTTTCTATCGGTGGCTATTTGTTGGTTGTATTTATCTTATTTTTATTAGGTATTTTCTCTTTTAGATTTTTACATATTTTGACCAAAACGATAGTCAGTCTATCCGATCTATCACTTGATCGGGTGAATAATCGAGGTTCGGAAAAATACCTGCTAAAAAATGTTGATCGCATAATAGTTAAGTGGACAACTAATAACACTATCCGAGAAATGTATGTTTGGCTCAGCGATGGAAGAGCAGTTTTTATTTCTGCCCTAGACGGTTTTGAAGAATTTAAGAAAGATTTATTAAGAAGGCTTGATAAGAATGTCAAAATAGAGAAAATACGCGAACCCATAGACTTTGACCACCCTCTATTTTATTCATTATTGGGTTTGCCAATAAGCTTTATTGGTGTATATGTCTGTAAGTTGATTCCAATTTTGAGTTATCAGAATATCAAGATTGGAATAATTGCGTTTACTATTTACCTAATTGTTCTTGGTTTTTATTTTATCTTTGCCAAACCAATTTCAAGTAGATATGGAAATAGGACGACAATGGCAGACTATGGTACGGGCTTTTTAATGATTTGTTCAGGAATAACTATACCACTTCTCTTCTTAAGCATATAAGGCCAATGTTTGTGTCTTTGAAGTGCTCCACCTTGTGGACGACATTAGAACCTACTATTTAACTAATTCAGCCTCAAATCAACTACTTTATTCTCCTTTGTTTACTTCTTGATTAACCAAAAGCTTCTGACCTGCTTTTTCTGACTCTTCTTTTTTATTAATACCCTTATTCTTCTTATCCACTTGAAGCCCTAATACAAATACCCAGGTGATAAACGATACAGTCATAAACTCAAATATTTTTGATAAATCAAAGTTACCAAACAATAATACTGTTAAAGCTATAGGCACGAGGAATACAACCAATATTTGCCTTCCGATGTTCTTATTTTCTTCAATTTTTTCTACTGAAAAAAGAAGTATGGCAGCAGTCATTCCGAGTATCTCTGCAATCATATTCACCACTTTTCCAAGTATTGTTTTGGGCGTGTTTGGATTTGGTCTAAAAGCATCTACTTTCATAACTTTTGGCACTGTTATCCCAACAAGTGCCCTCCCAGGAATAGGAGCTTGGATTTCAACTGTCCCAGTTGAAGATGCTAATGCAAGAGCCAATTCTCTTTTTCGCTTTTCAATATCTTCTAATTTTGTTCCTGTTACAATCTCCAAACAATATTGAATTGCATCGTCTGGCAGATAATTTACTTCAGCTACACGAACTCTTATTCCATAAGAATCCAGTGTTTTTTCAATGATTTCAGAGTGTTCTTTAATTGGAAAAACCTTTTTAGAGGCTTCAGATGATTGCTTCATACCATAATGATATCAACTATTACCTGATTGTTTATATGTCTTGATATTTTATGTATAAATATCATGGCTAATTACTTATGGTTTAGCCTCAAATTGTGCATTATATGCTACAAAAGTGATAGTCCAGAGCTATACAACAGTATATTTTCTTGATTATGGAGTGACGGTTATCAACCATAAAAGATACTATCCATGGGTACATATATATGCGAATAGCGGATACTTACTGCCTCTGACTAATCCCATAATATAGAGTGTTATAATCATCTTGTATGCTCATACAACCACAAAACAAATTAGCCAAAGACGAGGAGTACCTGAATACAAAGGAACTCATCTTCATCAACGAATATGTCCTGACAGGAAATGCCACACAATCGTATATTAAAGCGTTCAATGTACCCAAAAGCAGATATCATTCTGCAACTGTTCTGGCTTCCAAATTAAAGCAGAAAATACACAATCTGGATAGGTTATATTACGAAAATGCTGGTCTTAATGCCAGATTGATATCAGCGGTCATTAAAGGGGCAATGAAAGCCAAGAAACAGGTAATTTATAAGGGTATTCATGACTATCCAGACCATACAACACGCTTACGAGCTGTTGAAGTGTATGACAAGCTGGTTAATAAGGAAGAAAACAGAGGCAACCAGCCAAGTGTAATGACAGGATTGCAGATAATCATTCAGAAATAGCCAAAATCCCATCTTTACTTCCTGTTCCATCAGATGTAATTAAATCGTCAAGAAACCAGTCTTCACTTCCGAATCCATCAAGCTCATTTGGATTTATCTCGTATGCATGTTCTTCAGCCGCTTTTATAAGCCTGTATATAGAAATGTTCAATGCCTTTGCTATTTTGATAAGCGTGCCAAGTAAAAGACTTTGATTTTTTAAATCATCTTCAATTTCAACTATTTGTTGTTCTTTCATCCCAACCTTTTTTGCAAGCTCTTCAGGCGTCAGCTTAAGTATTTTCCTCCTATATTCTATTGCTCGCCCAATCGGAAAAATTGGTAAACCTTCATCTAAATTATCCATATTGTCATTTAGTTCTTCCCATCCGCAAACTAATAATCGTTGTGATTATACTTCATTACTTATTCTTTACTTACGGTTTTAGCCCATTCTGCATAGGGAATATTCCTATTCCTTCCAACATCCAGCCAGAATATCTCTTTTGTTTTTTTGTCTATATTAAACGTATCCATACGAGGTGCAAAGTTTGGGTCACCAGGACAACCATCCTGGTGGTATCCATGACGCTCAATTGAAATAAATTCATCTGTAGGTTTATCAAAAATCCAAAACTCATTACACCTACTTTCAAACCATATTTTTGCACTTAAATGGTCATTCTCTATTCTTTGTTTCAAAATATCATAATACTCATTACCAGCAACGAGATTTAGGCTTTTTTCCATGAAAAGTAAACGAGGTACACCGCGATGAGATTCTTCAAGCCAATACTTATACGGTTTATCTGTTACTGTGGGAATAATTGTTGGAATGACAACCTTGTTGTTTATAATGACCTTTGGTCTTGATGTCTGATTAAGTATTAAGAGAAACGCAAAAATAAGCACTACTGTAATAATTATCCATCGTTTACGAATTAGTTTGGTTATCATTTGTTTATTTCCTGAATTGGAATAGGAAAACTCACAAGAAATTTCTCCAAAGCATCCACATCCTTACTTAAGTCTACTTCAATCCAGTTGTCAAGCATGTTTCGCTTTACTAATTCCCTTTTTTCACCCTCATAGAGGTCGTCATCAAACCAGAGAAAGGGATTTGAGAAGTTAATTCCTTCAGTTTTATTAATATCCCATTCCGTTGGCTTAATTTGTCTTACATACTTCATTGTTTCCTCTGAAAAAAACCTACTCATCAACTCCACGGTATAATTTTCTTTCTGTCTGCAATGTGTTGTAAGCCAATAGGTAGGAAAATTCGTCACCACATGCTTTATAAATGCATCTGCATGTTTTGCTGGATTTGCATCGTTAGCCAACAAGACTCCATCGATGTCGAGATAAATATCGGTCATTTTATTGATTCTCTACAGATTTAATTCTCCCAATGTGTTTTTATATACTCATTAGCCTCTCTGACACTCATTGGTTGAGATGATGCAGAGGCTCTGATATAAAAATCTTCTTTTCCGTCAGCCTTAAGGAATACAGGGAGGTCGCTTTTTGTCATACTTATTACACAGACATCTTTTCCACCAATTTTCTCAATTTCAATCGATACATACTGATTGAACTCTCTTCCTAAATAGGTGTTTATTGTCTGAACCACCTGTAATAGAAATCCATCTCTATTGTTGTTTTTTACTACCGAATAATCTTTATCCAAACCCAAAATTTCACCTGAATCGTTTACTCCAATAAGAAGCATTCCACCTTCAGAATTCATAAAAGCAGAAATTGTCTTTGCAATTACCATTTCGAGTTTCTTGTTTGTCGCATTTATTGCATAATCCCAACGTAAAGATGATTTAAATTCCACATAATCATTCTCACCCTTTGCAATAATGTCATCATAGTTGACAACCTCTTCTTTTACTTCTTTTCCTTTTAATTCTTCAAGAAATTGATTTATGGCGTCAGCAATCTTTTTCCTTCTTGCAACGAGAAAGGATTCATACATGTTGATGTCCCACAACATACTGTCTTCTGGAATAAGTTGCTGCTGCAGTGCTTCTGGGTATTTTTCCTTTATTTCCTTGAGATAATCTTTTGGGTTCTTATCAGATATGTCGAAATTTGCATCTCTTGTTATAAATGCACGATTGGCAATTTCATTGACCTTCTGTTTATCTATGTGATTTTCAGATTCATAACCGTTTTTGTAGAGAAATGCTTGAGGGAAAATATGATGGCTTTGAATACTGTAGTAGTCACCCAAAGTATCTTGTAATGAACCGCCATTTGCCCAGTCAATTGCCTTATTATATTTCGCAATGATATAGAGCATTCGGTGAAGTGGGTTTCCTGACCCTCTGCCCTCTAAATCAGAGTGTTTTATTTCAATTCTGCCTCTTTGGTCTTTAATTTCGTTGATAAGTTCTTCAACTGGAGAAGAACTATTTATTGCTATATAAACGTCTCTGTCCATGCGTTGGTCTGTCTGACCACTATATCTACCCCATATAAGTGCCAAAAACATCCAGTATAAGAATTTGTTCTTAAGTGTTGATGTGAACACGCCCCCATGTTTAGACAAATATGCCACCAAAGGAACTAAAACATTGATGGTGTTCATGTCTTTACTTCCTGATAAATATGCAGACTGCTTGAGAATAGGAATAAGATAGTCGAGAGTCTTCACCAATTTTTCCCATGCATTTTTATATGCCTCCCCTTGTGTCTGGAGATACACGTCTGTCGTCATCTTTTCAAATAAAGCAGAATCAGTAAGTATGACAACTAAACATCTGGTGAAAAAATCAAGGTCAAACTTAAACCCAACTTTTTCATAATCAGCCATCTTGTCTTTCATTACTCTTCTTGCTTGTGACCAACGACCACCAACATGTGTAAGAACCAGTTCTGCATCCGTTAATTTCGTTCCCATTGAGTTAACACGGTCAAATATATCAATCGCTTTATCAATGTTTACTCCTTGTGGAACGGTTTGTTTAAAGTAGTCGATTTCTTCAATAAAACGTAATTTATTAAGGTTTGTGTTCAGCTCTCTTGTCAGTTGTCTATAATCGACCTCTGGATGAGACTTACAATATGAATCTGCAATATCAATGGCATCGATTTTGTCTGCATTAAAACACTCTGTCACTTTCTGCCATAGTAAGTTGTCTTTCATTCGTTTCTCTTGGTAATAACTGAATTCGGCTGTTTGAAGATTAAAATACAAGTGACGAGGGTCATGAGTAATGTCTCTTTCAATGTAATAAGGAGGAATTTGACCCTTGATAAATAAATACAGAGTTGTAAGCCTTTGTTGACCATCCAATAATACGTCTACCCAGCCCATCTGTTCTGTCCTTACCGCATTATTTTTAATCTCTGGTGGTTCATTTGTTGACCAAACAAGAATACTTCCTGTTGGATATTTATTAAATAGCGAAATCATAAGCTCTTTTGACTGCTCCAATGACCAAACATATTCTCTTTGAAACTCTGGAACAACGATGTCTTTATCCTTAATTGCATTTAATAATTCCGCTATTTTTGCCATAGATAAGTATTAATTAGTAACTCCATAATGTTCCGATAGATATTTCAAACCCATATTAAACTGTACTTCCGTATGGGGTATAAGTAGATACTTCCACGGTTTACCCCCATGTTTTGATGTAAACTCTGCCGCATGCTTACAGTATTCAAAAGCAGCACGCTTTTTTTCTTGGACATCTGTAGTATTAATGTCTATTTCCTTTTTCGTTTCAATGAGAAGTATTTCATTTATTGTTTCTACCACAAAATCAGGTTGATATCTTCTTTGCTCTCTCCCCCAATAGATATGAAACTGGCTCTGTGCAGGCTTTAACCACTTTATTACATCATCATCCTGTTCCAAAAGAGTGGCAAAGTCCTTCTCTGTTTTATTGGCAAATTTATACATTTGATGACACGCTTTTTGGAAACCTGAAAATACTTTTGTTGGAATACTATTTGTAGGTGTGATTGTTTCTTTATAAAAGTAAATCTGCTCTTGCAAGTTCTTTGAAAAATTGTGAGGTTCTATTTCAGTAAAAGGCTTAACGACTGGGGTTTCAAAGCGTGGAGATTCGTAATAAAAATGCTCCATTAACTGTGCGTATATTAGTCGTCCTATTTCTCTTTTATTCGATTGAACAACATTGATTATCTGCTCTTCATTAAGGTATGTTTTGAGCTTGTCTATTGCTTGATTAGCCAACTTAAAAAGAAGTGGAGATTGTCTATCATAATCAATCTCTGAATATCCCATCAACTCATTAACAAGAATGTTTTCCACTTTGTCATACTTGACTTTATTTCCTGTGGCATCAACTATTTCGATATGACCATCTCGCAACGTTGTTATTACTATTTTTTGGTCACTTGGCTGATAATTCAGACTCTTTGTATCCAAATCAAAATCTTTGAAGTTTGAAGTGACCTGGTTACTTTGCTGAATGGTGATACGAGGAATTTCAATACTGTGTTTTGTAAATTCATCAATGTTGGCATCATATGCATTCTCTGCTTCTTTGACCAGTTCTCCTGCAAAAAGTTGCTGCTGGGGGGTGTTATAAATTCGCTCCTTTATCTTTGATAAAACAATCTTCTTTATCTCTGGTTTCTTAAGGTCGTTTATATTGGTTACTTGCGTATTCATTTCTGGAATAGCCCACACGAATGCCTTTCTGACCTCAAGATTCGTCTGTGCTTTTGCTTTTTCTTTTTCATTCGTCATTGTTTGTACATGCTGTTCTTCCTTCAAAATCCGCTCATTCATTACCGAAAGTGATGTCACCGCTTCCTTTGGTTGGTTTAATTCTTCATCATTTATTTCGATAATGTTCTCTTTCTTAATTATCGACCCAGGCTTATTGGCTTCATCAATAATCTCTTGATATCTGTCGTGTGAAACAATAGTTAGCTTATCAACTTTTGGATTATTGGTTTTCATGCCATATGGAAGGCGTAATCCTCTTCCTATCGTCTGTTCTGTAAGCGTTTGTGAAGCAGACGTTCTCAATGGAATGATGGTGTATAAATTTGTCACATCCCATCCTTCCTTCAACATGTTTACATGAATGACAATCTCGATTTTGTTATCAAAGCTCTCAAGCGAAAGGAGCTTCTGAATGTTCTCATCTTTTTCTTCCCCTGTTTGGTTGGAGTGTATCTCCATGACCTTATCGGCATAATACCCATTAAAAAATGATGGTGAGATGATGAGCTCCTTCAGTTTGCCTGCATGAATTGTGTCTTTGGCAACTACCAGTACGAATGGTTTTACAATTCTTGTTTTGTTATCACGACCAAAAATATCAAGTGATACTTTCGTATCCTCGTGTATCTTTACTCCATCCTCAAGCTTAATGCGGTCAAGGTCTTCTGCCGAGTATTTGTCAGGATTAAAATCCTTTCTTGTCGCAACGGCTGGTTCTTTCACAAAACCATCTTTGATTGCTTTTGCTAAAGAATATTCAAAAACCACATTTTTAAACTTAATAGCTCTTCCCCCCTGTTCTGTTTGTGGCGTTGCAGTAAGCTCAAGACCTACAATTGGGTTTAATTCATTTATTACATCCATTCCTCTATCTGCTCGATAGTGATGTGATTCATCCATTATGACGACCAACTCATCCAGGTTTGAAAGGTAGTTGAAATATGAGTCTCCAAGATATTCAGAAAGACGTTTGATTCGAGGAAGTTTATCCTTTCGTGTCTCTGCATTTATTTTGGAAATATTAAATATGTTTATCTTAACTCCATCCTTTTTAAAGAGTCCACCTTGTTCGTTGTAATTGTCACCTGTAATTATCTCTGGAGGATTTCCCACGAATTCGCCTATTCCCTGAAATACATATTTAGGGCTTGTTATTGTCTGAAAGTCGTCTATCAGCTTATTGTAAATAGTCAGATTTGGAGCAAGAACAAAATAATTTTTTATTCCTTTTGACAAATATAAATAGGAGATGAATGCTCCCATAAGACGAGTTTTTCCAACTCCTGTGGCAAGAGAAAAACAGATGGAAGGAAATAACCTTTCAAAATCACTACATGTGGGATAAAGTTTTTTTACTTTCTCCAGTTCGACAACCAAATCCACTCCTTTCTTTAAGGTAAGTTTATCCGCAAGGACAGATAGAATCTCAAGACTATCTGCCTGTGGAGGACGTAAACTTAATCGATTTCTTATAGAAGCTGCAATTTTATTCATATTATTTTTCTGGAAATAATGTATCTTGAGGTAGTTTCTTTTTCTTTGCTTCTTTTTTCGGCTCTTCTTCAGGCTCAACTACTTCTTCAAAACTTGGTAAGTTCACAATATTAAGGCTATAGTCATCTTTCCCAAATTCACAACGACCAAGAAGCATATTTGGTATTTTTTTGATACTTATATTAGGATACAGCCCATCACACGCTTCTTTATATGATTTACAGCAGATAAGAAGGCTCTCATCGCTTTTCATTTCTTCATGAATTTTATCCAGCATTTCAACCGTTATGAAGTTGGTAGTGGTAAAGATGAAATCTTTTTCAGTTGATTGCCCCTGTTTCCAATAGATGTCTGGGTCTGGATGATATTTGAACCCCTCTTGCTTTGCCATTGCAGCCGCAAGCATTTCAGGCTGATATTCTTTGCTTATTACCCAATTATTATGTTTATCTTTGTTTAACAGGCTTGGAGCAAGCTCATAATACCTAAATCCGCCTCCACCCTTCCAATCAAGTGTTTTTGTTAACTCTAAACCATCATCACCATCAATAACCTTCTTCAAACGAACAGCACAATGCGTGTAGCAATGGTCAAAAAGCTCAATTCCTATATGCTTCCTACCCATTTTATGGGCAACGGCAGATGTTGTGCCGCTTCCCAAAAACGAATCTAATACCAAATCTCCAGGACTACTACCCAAAATTAATATTTGCTTCAGTAGTCTTTCTGGTTTTGGTGTGTCAAACGAAAAAGTATCAAAAAGCATATTTATTTCTGCTTTTGCTTCTTGATTATCTCCAACATCACTTCTGAACCAAATAGTTTTACTTGTCATGCCATCTTTTACTTCTGACAAGAATCTTTTTATTGATGGTACGCTATTTCCGTCTGGACCAAACCAAATTCTATTTTGAGATACCAATTCGCTAAATCTTTCTTTTGAACACCTCCAACATCGACTTTGGGGCGGTTTAACAACTCTTCCGCTTGGAGTAGTTATGGGATAATCATACTTGGCAGAATAAGTCTTGACCGATAGGTCACTCGATTTCCATGGACCTCTTGAATCATTGTCAACGTTTTTATATCTTGCATTGGCTTCCTCTGTTCTTGGAAGAAGGTTTGGTCTCCAAATCGATTTATTTTTTGCATAAACCATAATAAAATCATGACTATCAGACAACCACTTTGCATCATTTTGAGGAGAATATTTCTTTTCCCAAATTACATTGTTAACAAAATTATTCCTCCCAAAAATTTCATCACATAGTACTTTCATATAAGCTTGTTCATCATCATCGATGGATATCCAAATGCTCCCCTCGTTTGAAAGGAGCGTATGGAGCATCTGAACTCTGGGCTTCATTAGACTCAACCAAATTGAGTGTTCAAGATTGTCATCGTATTGAGTAAAGGCATTGCCTGTATTATATGGAGGGTCAATATAAATACACTTTATTTTTCCAGTAAATTCTGACTCAAGAGCCTTTAGGGCAAGAAGGTTGTCTCCATGTATGAGCATATTCTCTGTATTCTTATCTCCATATGATTTTGAGGGGTCTTCAATAAGGATACGTGGCTCAAGTTTAATTTCCTCATCCTTTCCTATCCACGTAAGCTCCAATTTCTTTTGTTTCATATGGTTTTATATTCTTAAATTATAGTCCATCTCACCGCAAATATTTTTTCTGTTCTGGTGCTCTGTTTTATCTTTCCCTCCAATTCAGAAAGTAGCTTATCTTTTCGTTCTTCTGCCCTGTCTTGCTCATCAAATAGTTGCTGCCTCATGGTTTTCCGCTTTTTTTCAAGGTCTTTTATATGTCTATACGCCTTCACTTTATCCTCCAACTTAAGAATGCGTTTACTCTCTGTTTTAAGTGTCTTTATGTCTTTGTCTAACTGTTTAATCTGTATTTCAAGGCTCTCTTTTACATCATCTGCCCACTTTTCCAGCTTCTCCATTTCAATTTCGAAATACTTTGAATTTCTGCTTGAAACAGTTTTGAGAATGCTTGTTTTCTTATATTCATTCACTTGTTGCAATAAATCGAAATCCTCTAAAGGAAGGGTTATGTTCCCTTGTACTTTTGCTGGAAGCGAAAACATCCTCTTGCACTGTTCATCGTCCAACTCTTTCTTATCATCATCAATTGCCGACAGAACCACATAATCTTCCTCTTCCAAGGCTGATATGGTAAAGTTTGAAGCAATCAACCAACCGCTTTTCCCTATATATTTTTCCAATATTGATATTTTTTTACCACTATTTGAATAGTCAAAAATGAGTGATGCGTCTTCCATCTGCTTTTCTTTTACCTTTTCGATAACTTTTGCTGCTAATGGATGACCGACTCGATACACATGAGCATCTGAAATGTTCTTTCCAAGCTTATATGGACCAGGGGAAATAATCTCTTGGGGGAAAGGGTTTCTGTTGAGATAGAAAGAAAATTCCCCTTCAAAAACAGCAAACGGTTCAAGGTAATGTCTTGTTACTTTCCAAAGCCAATCTTCATAAATGCTTAAATAGTCTTCCGTTTGGGCTTTGTATAGGCGTAATTTCTGGTGGACCTCTTCATCAAAGTTTTCAAGAAGTTTTCTTCTGGTGCTTTTCATTGTTTCATCGATTTGTTCATCAAGTTCTTTTCGCAATGTATCAAATGATAGTTTTATCTCTTCAGGAGTCCGACAATTCTGAAGAATTTCTGCAATCCTCTTTTCAAAATCAACCCCACTTTCAATAACTCCCAATACTTCATCTGTTGCCCCAAATACGCCATCAAATAGTTTGAATTTCTCTGACAGAATTTCATACACACGAATATCCGCCTCATTTTTCTTATTCAGAAAGTTGACGACAACGACATCATTTTTTTGTCCATATCTGTGACATCTTCCAATTCGCTGCTCAATACGTTGTGGATTCCAAGGAAGGTCAAAATTGACCACTAATGAGCAGAATTGAAGGTTGATTCCTTCTGCTGCAGCCTCTGTTGCAACCATAATAGTTGCTTCATTTTTGAAATATTCGACAACTGCCGCTCTTTTGTCTGCTGTCATTGAACCACTCACCTCATCGGTATTTTTATTCCGTTCAAGCCATTCTTTATAAATCTTCCTGGAAAGAGGGTCGGCATTTGTGCCATTAAACAATACGATTTTGTCTTTATATTCTGTAGCTGAAAGAATGTCCAAAATATATTGCTGTGTCCTGGTAGATTCGGTAAAAATAAGGGCTTTTTGCTGACCGCCTAATTCTTTGATTTTTGCAAACCCCATTCTTAACGCCTTAACCAATGAGTCTCCTTTTGAGTTACGGCTAATTGCTTTTGCCATTGAGGCAAGTTGTTCCAACTCTGTCGTTTCTTCCTTTACTTTTATCAGGTCTTCTTTTGTCAATGGTTTATCCGTATTGTGGGGTTTTTCTTCTCCCTCCTCTTCCTCATCATCTACCCACTCATCAGCAATTTCAGGAAGGGCTTCATAATTTGATGATATTTCCGTGGTAAATAACTCCACTTGGGCTTGATTTTGTTCCTGTTTTTCTACCAATATCTTGAGTCGTTTAACCAAATTTTCTAAAGTCACCGCTATGGCGAAACTGGAAGATGAAAGTAGCCTCCTCAATATCATTGTCATCAATTTACGCTGGCTTGCTGGTAGAGCATAGGGATTGGGTCGCTGTAAGTATTCTGATATTTTGTCATATAAAACCTGTTCATCGTTGTAGGGAATAAACTCTTGAGTGATGCATTGTCTGTTGGTGTATTGTATGTATTCGTGAACGTCTTGCCGTAATGTTCGTTTACAAATTGGCTTCAGTCTATTTTTTAAGTCTGCAAATTGCTTTTTTGTGTCATCCAAATGAGAAAACTGGATTTTATAGCTTTTTAAGTCTCCAAACACAAAATCATCAATAATGCTCACTAATCCGTACAGTTCCAAAAGCGAGTTTTGGAGAGGAGTAGCAGTAAGAAGTAGTTTTGGAGCGTGCATAATTGCATCCTTTATTGCCTTTGCGATTTTATTTGAAGGTTTATATACGTTTCTTAACCTGTGTGCCTCGTCTATGATAACCAAATCCCATGAAATTGACTTTATGTAAGGAGCTTTATTTCTTGCAAAATGAAGAGAAGTAATAACAACATTTTCTTGAATAAATGGGTTGAGATTTCCTTTCTTTATCTGTTCATTGAATGATTTCGCTTCCAAGATGGACGAGGATATAAAAAATTTCTCCTGAAGCTCTTGACTCCACTGTTTCCGTAAACTGGAAGGGACAATAATAAGTATTTTTCGCTTCCGTTCTGCCCATTTTTGAGAGATAACTATTCCTGCTTCAATTGTTTTTCCTAAACCAACCTCATCTGCCAATATCGCCCCTTTTGAAAGGGGTGAGTAGAACGCAAATAAAGCTGCATCAACCTGATGAGGGTTCAAATCAACTCGTGCGTCAATTAAGGTGGAGGCTATTTTTTCGAATTTATCAGAAGAAAAACGCTTGGTTAATTCATGAGCAAAATATTTAGCATGATAGTCGGTGATTTTCATCTTATATTATTTGATATAGCTTGACAGTATAGGAAAAATACTTATACAAACTATTCCGTAATTATACTTCTTTTGGTACAATTTGACCAGATAAAATGAGAAACAAACATCGCTGGTATGCGTTTGACAAACTGATAAGAGAAAAAACAAAAAATGATTTTAAGCCTTTGGATAGAAGAACAAAAACCATAAAAAGCTACTGGGATTTCTACAAAGAAGCAGGTATTTTCAAGGCAATCGGCAAAGAAGTTAGAAAAAAATATAATATTCCTAAACTCACATCAATCGAGGACCATATTTTCTATGACCGTTCAATTGGTGATGATAACGTTGAGCTTGATGATTATGCTTGGTTAAGCAAATCAGGTCTTGAAAAACAAATAAATAATGAAGTCGACCACTATCTCAAACACCTCATACTCCCTATTAATGCAACCGAAAGTCTTAAATACTGGATACTTTATGATGAGGACTTGGGAATGTATCCGCTTTACGGAATAATCGACCTTATTTACGATATTACCTTGGGAACACACTTTGCCGATGAGTACACTGGCTACACCACAAAAGAAATTGACTACCTCATTCAAGAAGCAGCAAAGCTTGTCAAAAACATGGATTGGTTGGAAACAAAGGACCAAAAAGATGAATTTCTTCATCGGTTTATTAAACAAATCAAAACTTATCAAAGAAAAATACGCCCCTTAAGAAGTCCAAAAACGAAAGCAAGAATGGTTCGTTTATATAAGAAAAAAACAAGTCAAGATATAGCTCAAATTAATGCTGGCAATACGGATATTTCACTAAAAACAGCAAATAAGAAAGCAGCTGCAATTCGTAAACAGGTTGAGCGTCTTCATAAAGAGTTTCCGTTTTTAAGAGACCTTCTTCAAAATCATAAATAGATTGTCATAACAGTCTAATATAGCTTAATGTCACAGATTCATTTTTCTATTTTTGGATAATGGAGATGTTGGGTATTCCAACATTAACCATATGAAAACCAAAGAATATTTGAAAACAACTGACATAATCCTATTCACCTCCATATTTTTACTTCTCCCCAAAACTGATTTCAAAATTGAATCCAGTTCAGAGAAAGCTGTTTTTTCAATACTCTTGACTCCTGGGATTAAAAAAATAATCAACAAAGCAAGGTTGCGGACATTAAAAGTTGAGATATATGCCTTTAATGCTCAATTACGGTTGGTAAAAGGCATGATAAGAGACCATGTTGGATGATAAAGATATTACCGAATTCCAGACGTTGTTTAAGTTGGAATTTGGTAAAGAGATAAGCAAGGAAGAGGCATTAAAACAGGCTGTCAGTTTGATTACTCTGTTTAAACATGTTTATAAACCGATACTAAAGAAAAAATAATGGAGAACCTACAAGATATAATCAAAAAAAAGACACCTGCATATATTAACGTTAATAACGATAATAAATTAAATATCGTTACTAACGTTAAATACAATAGTAATAAGGAAAATTATGCTCTTGATAGGTCAAGCTTCAAACCCAATACTCCAGAGGCTGCTTGTGCTATTGAAATAGCGGAAGCATTAAATGATACAAAAAACTTTGCCTTCCATCGTGAAGCTGTGGATACAGTAGGATGCGGTGAGGCAAAACGTATTTTAAGTGTCGTAAATGACGATATAAGAAGGAAAAAGGGCACAAAATATGCAATTAGGAATCCAGCGGCATACTATGCGTGGTTATATATAAAATTACACAAAAAGGAGGCTAAATAACTTGATTTGACATTGATTTTTTTATATAATATTTGTGCACACAGATTGACAGGTTGAGTTTTTTAATGCCCTCGTTTGGTACAGGACTCAACCGTTCTGTGTGCAACCAAGCGAGGGCATTTCATATGAAAGTATTTATCTATAGAAGGAAGTCGAGCGAGCAGGAGGACAGACAGGCGTTATCCCTTGAATCACAGGCAGCAGAATTACAGGATTTATGCACTGCTTTGCATGTTGAAGCTCCTGATTTTGACTTTGGGGAAGCAAAATCGGCAAAATATCCAAACAAACGACCTTTATTTGCTCAAATGCTTAAGGAAATAGAAAAAAGCACGGAAGGCAGTAAAATTGTTGTCTGGAATGCTGACAGGTTGTCGCGTAATTCTGTTGACACTGGAGCATTGATTTACCTATTGGATATTGAAAAATTAACCGAGATAGTTACCCCAAGTCAAACTTTCAAAAATACCCCCAATGACAAATTTCTCTTAAGTCTGTTGTGTAGCCAGGCAAAACTGGATAATGATAATAAAAGCATCAGTGTTAAAAGAGGACTTAAAACAAAAGCAGAAAAAGGGCACTTACCAAGTGGGGCAAAGCCAGGATATATTAACGATAAATTTGCAGAAAAAGGAAATAAGACCATAATGGATGACCCTGAACGCTTTCCCCTTATTAAAAAGGCTTGGGAGCTCATGATTTCAGGGCTCTACAATCCTCCTCAAGTATTAGAAAAGCTCAATAATGAATGGGGGTTTAGGACACCAAAACATAGAAAAATAGGTGGAAATCCAATGTCGAGAAGTGCTATTTACAAGGTGTTTTCAGACCCTTTTTATTACGGTATGTTTGAGTATCCTGAAGGAAGCGGTGTTTGGTATCGAGGAAAACATAATCCAATGATTACCAAAGAACAATTTGAAAGAGTACAAATACTGATTGGAGGAGTTAATAAGCCTAAACCAAAAACACATGAATTTCCCTTTACTGGAATGATGAAATGTGGTGGTTGTGGGGCAGCGGTTACTGCTGAAGAAAAATGGCAAACAAAATGTTCTTCATGTAGACATAAGTTTTCCTCACTAAATAGGACCGAATGTCCCAAATGCAAAACAAAAATCAGCGAAATGACCAACCCAAAAATCGGACATTACATTTATTATCATTGTACAAAAAGAAAGGATGCCAACTGCAGTCAACAATGGGTAGATGCTACAACTCTTGAAAAACAAATAAATGAGCTTATTTCAACCATTGAGATACCTGAAAGTTTCAAGCTGTGGGCGATAAAAAAGCTTAACAAACTGAACGACCTGGAAGTACAATCACAAACCTCTGTAATAAGCTCACTCCAAAATGCTTACAAGGACTGCTTACAAAAACTAAACAACCTCAATAAGCTCAAAATATGCCCACAGAATAGCGATGGAACGCTTCTTACTGATGAGGAGTTTGTTAGTCAGAAGCTTCCCCTGATGCAGGAAAAGCGAGAGCTTGAGGATAAAATGAAAAAGGAAGGAGAACAGGTTGAAAAGTGGTTGGAGCTATCCGAAAAGACTTTCAATTTTGCCAGGTATGCTCATACTTGGTTCAAGGATGGAGATTTAAAAACAAAAAAAGCAATTCTGCAAGGTATTGGTTCGAACTTAATCTTAAAGGATAAAAGAATAAGTCTGGACCTTCTAAAGCCATTTCAGTATATTCAAGAGAAACAAAATGCGGTAATTATGGTTTCTGAAAGGTTAGAACCAGCTGAAGAGAGCGTCCCAATAACCCAAATCATGCAGTTGTATGACCAAAATCCTTCCTTGCTCCCCCGCGTGGATTCGAACCACGAACCTTGATCTTAACAGGATCCTGCTCTACCGTTGAGCTACAGGGGAATTCCGTGTGCTCTAAGCTCCAATGATACCAAAGAGGCGCCCTTTTTTGAAGGCCTAAAATGGAAGCGTCAATTCGGTCTCCGTATTTCCGTTTCCCTCCAGATACTTTTTCCAGTTTACTTTTACGATATTTCGCCCGAATTCATTGACATAATATATCTCCCCGTATTTTATTCCGAAGTCAAAAAGTTCCTTTGTGATCATGACATCCCCCAAACAATATTTCTTCAATTCTTCTATTTTCCCCTCCTTGTAGTAATCGATTGCCATAAGACCGTGACCTGTTTTTTTCTTCCCCAACGTCGCCGATGCCAGGTCATTTAGAGCAAGGCGCCTTCCAATAAGGCTTCGTACGTCTTCCAAAATATCAAACTTCGAAAGCTTGAGGATGTCTCCGGGATAATAGGCCTGAAGTACCGGCAAATCAAAACTGTTGCTATTGTAGCCGATGATGTAGGATGCTTTTTCAAGAAGCGGAAATGATTTTGAAAGTTCTTTTTCCTCCAACACCATTCCTTGCCCTGAGCCATAGTCATACATTGCCATAACGGAGATGCCGAGTTGCTCGGGTTCACTGAATTCACGGAACGTATGTTTTGTTTCCAGGTCGATAATAATGGGGTGCTTTTTCATGTCAGTTGAGGCGCTTTTTCAATTTTCTCTCTTTGAATATTTCCATCTCAAGTATTCCTTTAGATTGTTGGGTTGTTCTTTTCTCAACGAGCTGCAGATTGTTCAGCCGTTCCTGGAGCTGACTGTACAAACCGTCAAAATATTGGAAGAACGTCTGTTCCTGCCCTTTCTTTATCGCCTTGCTGTTTGTCGTGATAAAATCCTCCATTTTGCCCAATTGCCACAAGGTTTGGACGAGAGTTTTGTTTGAAAAATTGATAATAGAAATATCTCCCTGAAGCGGGCGGATTTTATACTGCATCATCCTCACGTCCTGCAGCATCTTCTCAAATAATGGCTGCTTTTCCAACACGTTCGCCTGAAAATATTTAAACAGTCTCAAGATGTCCCTTGATCCTGTTTTTTTCATTTTTTTCATAGAGTATAATTATTGTATGATACTACAACAATTGCAAGCCGAACAAATAACAGCGCTCAAGTCAAAAGAGACACTCAAACTTCAGACCATACGAGGCATTATCTCACAAATAAAGAACAAAGAAATCGACAAACACGCCCCCCTTACGGAGGAAGAATGTTTTGAGGTCATCAAGAAAATAAAGAAGGAATACGCCGAATCAATTGATTCATTTACGAAAGGCGGAAGAACAGATCTTCTTGAAGAGGTAAAAGAACAACTTGCGATAGTTGTGGCCTATCTTCCGGCTGAGATATCAAATGCAGAACTTGAGTCATCCATACAATCCATCCTTGAAAAAAATGCCGTTCTTATTGCTCAAAACCCAAAAACAGCCATAGGACTTTGTATGAAAGAGTTGAGAGGAAAAGCAGACTCAAGTCGCATCCTTTCAACGCTCAAACGAATTCAATCAGTATGAGAAGGTTTCTGTTCCTGTTCGTGTTTTTGTTTCTTCTTATTTCTCTCATCCATAATGTGATGGATTATCAGAACAGTATCGGTTTTTATGCGCTTACGAAAAAAAATCTTGACAAGGCAATCGAGCAAAACAAGGAATTGAAGATAAAAAAGCTTGTCAACTCTTCCGCGTTTGAAATAGAAAAAAATCTGAGGGATAAACAGAACCTCTCGCGTGAAAATGAAGTCGTCATAATCGTACCCCAGCCATCCCCTAGTCCTGCTCCCCTTGTGACTCCACCCGTCCCCGTTTTTCAGCAATGGCTTCAGGTCTTCTTTTAACGGTCATTCCTGGTATAATATCTTTATATTACGGGGTAGTGTACGGTTGCACAGGAGGCTCATAATCTCCTAGACCACGGTTCGACTCCTGGCCCCGTAACACATGCAAACCTTTTTGCTTTCCGTTGTCGTCCCTGTTTTTAACGAGGAAAAAAATATTACTCCTCTTCTTGATCGTCTTGTTCCCCTTCTTGCTCAATATAACTATGAAATCATATTCATTGATGACGGCTCGAAAGACAAAACGTCCCATGAAATAAAAAACGCTATCGAAAAAAATGACCGTATAAAATATGCGAGTTTTTATCGAAACTTCGGTCACCAGATGGCGCTCACCTATGGCTATCGTTCAAGCAAAGGAGACTGCGTCATTACTATTGACGCCGATCTTCAAGACCCGCCGGAAATAATTCATGAAATGGTAGAAAAATGGCAAAATGGTGCAAAGGTTGTGTACGCCAAACGAAAGGCCCGCGAAGTGGATTCTTTTTTCAAGAAAAAAACTGCCGCCTGTTTTTACCGGTTCATTAATTTCCTTTCCGAAACCCCCATTCCGGAGGAGGTCGGAGACTATCGCCTTCTTGACCGGGAGATTGTTCAATTCCTTAACAACTTACCCGAACAGTCGCGCTTCCTGCGGGGGCTTGTCGCATGGGGTGGATATCCTGCCGAATATGTTTATTTCAAACGGGAAAAAAGAAATGCGGGAGTGACTCACTACACGTTTTCAAAGATGCTTAATTTTGCAATGGAGGGCATTATCTCATTTTCGACAAAACCGCTACGCCTCGCTTCCTATCTTGGCTTTGCCTCAGCGGGTATCGGTTTCTTGGGAATTTTATACGCCATTCTCGGCCGCATTTTACTTCCCTCTTACTGGGTAACGGGATGGACTGCCTTGTTTGTCGGTATAATGTTTGTCGGCGGCGTTCAACTGCTTACGATAGGTATTATCGGCGAATATATCAGCCGCATTTATAAGGAAATCCAGAGACGCCCGCAATATCTTATAAAGGAAACCAAGAACATATGAAGCGTGTAGGGATAGTTTTTCTCGGCATTGGATGCGGTATTCTTCTTTACATTCTCTACTCAACTTTTTTTGTCAAAAAGGAGCTTCTGTCCCCCATTGAAGAATCCCAATATTCCCAAGTAATCAAACAGAACACGAAGTAAAAAAGAGGTTATTCCCCTATCTTGAATTTAAACAGGTTTCCTGCATTCCCAAGGAAAAGCACGTCGATGATTTTGAGGATAAGGAATGATGCAAGAAAAATAACGAGTCCAACAATTGCATATTGCAGCGTTCCTTTTGCCTTCTTTAATTTTTCCGCATTTCCAAGGGAGGTAAGATAGCTGAATGCGCCGACAACCAACATAATGAACAAAACGACTGCGATAAGACCCGATGCCAGAACCAAAATATTACTGAAAACAATTTCAAAACATTTTAAGGTAGGGACGCCGTCAACCATACAACTTGAGCCTGGCGTATTCCAATCCTGCACCTGCTGTGCATAAACGGGAGAGAAAAATGGTAGGTTCATGTCTTACTGAGTTGTTCCGTTAATAAGTTGCGGTACTGCGATGTTACATGTCAAGCCGACACAGAATGTTCCCTTAAGCACAACCTGTTCAAGTGTTGCGATAACAACCAATACTGCGACGATAACGACAAGTCCGACAACTGCTGCCTGAATCTTGTCCTGTGCCTTCTTGACCGCCTCTTTATCTCCAGATGATGTCACCCATGCGAGAGCTCCGAGAAGTAAGAACAAAAGGGCAACAAGTCCGCCGATGAAGAATAAGAATTTTATGAGAAATCCTATAACGTCTGCAAATGAAGGAATTGTCCACCCGACTGCAACTTTTGTCGTTCCGGAAACGTCAGCCATTGTCGCCTTTACAATTCCAAGAAAAATAAGTCCATTGAGTACGTTCAAGATTTTTTTCATATGAGTCTATTCTAATAGATACAAAGACAGCCTGTCAAGGCCTATAAAACATATATAAACGATATAATGACGCTTATCCACAACAAAATTGTGGTGACAAGCGGGATGTCTGTTGTTATTAGCTTTTCGGGACGCTCTCCCTCTACCTTTTCATATAAAAGCTGAGCGTAGCGGGCAACACCGTATACGACTAATGGAATTGTTACCATCATCCATTTCCGTGCTTCAAATCCCGGCAATAATCGTGTCATGAGGGGAGTAATGAAGGTCGGGACCTGGGGAATCCGCTCCATGTAAGTGTAAAAAGCATATGCCAAAATTGTTCCTGTTGCAAACGTGTTGGAGAGAAAATCAAGATAATGCTCCTTATATCTGTAGAGTGACTCCCTCGTTTCGCGTCCATGTGAGATGAGTTCCGCATGTCGCTTGATTGTCGCCATAAAAAGGGAGATGAAAAATATGGTAAGAAGCAGCCAAATGGGAATGTGATATCCCGTGACCACCTCACCGGCAATGGCACGGATAATGAATGAAAAAGAAATGGAAAAAATATCAAATGTGGGCAATTTTTTCAGATAAAGAGAATAGAAGAAATGAAGGAGGATAAACGTAAGAGAAAGGAAGAAAAATCCGACTGAGAAAAGAAGCGAAAGTAAAAGCGAAACAAAGGTGAGGATAAAGACAGCAAACGTTGCCTGCTGAATGGATATTTCGCCAGCCGCAATAGGGCGATATCGCTTTATCGGGTGCTTTCTGTCGTACGGATAATCGATAATATCATTCAACAAATAAGATGTCGAGGACAGAAGACAAAAAATACCAAACGCAATACAAGTTTGCCAAAACAAATATCCATTAAATAGTTGGCCGGAAAAAATAATGGCAGTAAAAACAAGGAAGTTCTTTATCCATTGGTTCACCCGCATAGCGCGTGCGTACGTTTTGATTGAGGAAAAATGAAACACGTCTCTATTATACCCGATTTATAAATCAAACTTACAGCGTCGTTTTACTGAGTATTTTTTTTGTTTCTGTTTTATACAACTCCACGTGGGGTTGGTTAAATGCGTTCACCCCCATAAGCTGTCCCAGAAGCATTATTTCGATCATTTTATATTGCATAAACTCTCCTAAGGAAAATGCCGAGACGTCATCCAGTATGACTGAAATGGCCGGAATTTTTTGGTTATAATAGGTCGCCATCACTCCTTCTTGTATTGCCCCCATAATGTCCGAAAGTTTTTTTCCTCCTATATCCTTAACAAGCGGAAAGTGAAGTTTTTCCGGCATTTTTATCTTTTTAGATACCGCCGTTGAAAGGAAACAGGTGGTTTTATCCTTTGGACCGCCCAAATAAAGCTGCGCAACCGAGTGAAGATCGGTCGAACCGACAGAAACGGTCGGAGTTATCCCCTTTCCATCCTTCCCAATGCTTTCTCCCATAAGTTGTCGATACCATTTTCCGAGGGATTCAAATTCGGGGTGGAAAACAAACAGATCATGAATATTTTTTCCCTGTTTATAGAAGAAGGAAAGGAAGATTGACGAAATAAGTGCCGGGTTTTCATCATCCCCATTTTTTACACACAGTTCCCGCGCGGCAAGTGCTCCCCTTTGCACCTCTTTTATATCAACTCCTGCAGCAGCAAGGGGAAAAAGGCCGACAGGTGATAAAACAGAATATCTTCCTCCTACTAACTTCGGTATTGCAAGTACCGTAATGTTTTTCTCAACTGCAGTTTTCCACAGTGGGGAGTCTTCGTCCGTAGTGACAACTACCCTTTCCAATATTTCCTCTCCAGCTTGAAGAAATGCGCTTAGCACCATCTCAGCGTTCACAATCGTTTCTGTCGTTCCTCCGGATTTACTGATAATAGTTATTAAAAGTTCTTCCTTATTTTGTATTTTTTTTATAACGTGTAGTGCTTTTTCCACATACTCCGGATCGCAGGTATCAAAAAACAATATTTTGGGCATGCGTTCCGGTTCGACCGTATCGGCGTACCCGTAAAGCGCATCATAAACCGCTTTTGTCCCCAAGTTTGATCCTCCAATTCCAACATCGATGATGTATTTTAATTTTTCTATTCCTTTTTCCGCTAATAACTGCATGACGCGCTCTGTCATTTTGTTATCTCCAGGAAGACAAATTGAGCTCTCGTTTTCCTCATATGTGCCACTCTCTAAAACAGCTGTCAACTTTTCAAGATATGTCGAAAGCTCTTTTTTCCGTGTCTCTATTTCATCTGTAGGGAGAAGGCTTGATTTTTCAAAAAAAAATTTCATATGTTAAGGTAAAAATGTTTTTAATAATTCTGTTTTTCCTTGTGACTTTATTGTATACGCAATTCCCTGAGGAATAAAGCAAGAGTGTCCTCTTTTTACAACAATGGCATTTCCCCCATCAGAGACGCGTGCCTCTCCCCTTACTACAAATAGATGGTGAAAGGAGCTGCTTGTTGTACCCGCCGTTTCCTTATCAATAAGTAGCCTATCAAGACAATAGTAGGGTGTTTTAAAAAGATGGATAGAGTCCTTTTTTTTCAAATCAAAGTGGTTGTTTTTTTCATCCGTATCAAGGAACGAAAAGTAATCCTTAACCGCAATCTCCCGTACGTCTCCATTCTCCTTAAACTTTCCCTGGTCAAAAGACCGGATGGTTGAACTTTGGTCATTCACATCCTGCTGTACTTCGTACACAATATTCCCCAAAGGATATTTTTTATCTTCCTCCCACGAGTGATGTAATCCTCCCGCACTTAAATCGATAACATCTCCTTTTTTTACATCAAGTACATTGACAAATTGCCATGGATTTTTTTCTACAATAAAGAGCTTCGCTACACGCTCCGCTTCTTTTCGTTTTAGTTCTCCGCGCTTAACAAGAACACTGAGCTCCTTCATTGTTTTTTCTATATCAAGACAGGTTCTTTTGTATTTGTGTATGTTCACGTTTTTCTTTATGCCAAGTGTAACCTTTCCGTTTTCAAGGTAAAACCAGGATTCTGCTTTTGCCTTCCACTTCTTTCCTTGCTCGGATCGTTTTACATGAAGCTGGAACGAGTTTCCCCGCGCTTGCGTAAATTTTATTAAAGGAAATGGTCTTTTTTCTTTAAACACCAAGACGTCTATTCCCCCCTCATCCACTTGCATAAGGGATGAGGAGTTCGATAGAGACAATTTTGACTGTCCAAACAACTCATAACTCTGCCCTATTTTTACATTGTTAAATTGTGCTTTTTTTCCCCACCCTTTTGTTTCCAGAATATAGGATCCACCCCATGTCGGCTGTTCTATAAGTTTTGGAATAATTAAATATGGTTTTTTTTGCGTGCTCATTCTAGTCATTATATATAGTTACAATTTATACAATATTGAGGTTTTATCTTCGTATATTTTTTTATAGTGCTTAAATAGCGCTTGTTTGTTCTTATCTTTGTTAATGAGAACGTATCTAATATGGTATATGTCGCGATAATAATTAAAACTGCGTTTTCCTTTTACTATTTCTCTGTACTCAAAGTCCGCATTGTTGCTTTGATGAGTATCGTTTTGCACCCACCTCCAACTTGGCATTCGTCCATCGACAAATATTTTGTTGTCTGGCAATTTCCAAATAATATATCCGCCCCACTCATAAAGAGAAAAAGTATTTCCCGTCAGCTTCTGGCTTTGCATGTACTTAACTGCTCCTCCCGGATACGCCTCATCTATCGGCTTATACAAGACCAAATAGAGATAGACAGACATAAAGGAAACAAATATACATATGCCAACAATGACTCTCTTAAACAGGAGGAACGGTTCTGTTTTTTGTTTTGGGACTGACCTTTCAAACGCTCTCCACAGAACAAAAACAATAACTGATGAGACAAGAAGAAAAAGAGGCATGTTGCGGGCAGTTGACAGGGCCATCAAGAAGAAAAGAATTGCTACTGTTTTTTGAAATACAGATATTTTTTTATAAAACTTGATAAAGAGGGAGAAAAAAATACAGGAGTACACCCAAAAAGAAATGTCAAAAATCAGAATTCCCGGTAGCCACTCCATCACCCTCCACCTAAGACTTCCGTCCGTAAGCTGCATAAACACCTCCCACCACATACGATAGGTGTATGGATTTACAAGAGTGGCAAAGAAAAGCAAAAAAATCATCAAAAATGACGTTTTATTTTTCTTCTTCTGAAACAGTTCAACAATCTTAAAAACTACATATATTGCAATCCCCAGAAAAAAGCTTCCGTGTGCATTCACCCACAAAAGCTGCAAGAGAAAAAGGTGCCTATTATCATGCTTTGTCATTGCAAGTTCTCTCATCCACAAAACCAAGAAAAGCCAGCCCAAAACCTGTGGCCTTACTCCCCCAAATCCAAGCAAGGATGCGGCAACAAGAAATACAATCTCCAACAGACTATTTTTTCCCTCCCTTGCCAATATCAAAATAGTTGCAAAAAATACACCGGTAAAAAGAGCAGAAACCCCCACCATTCCAGTTGCATTATAAACAAGATAAATAAGAACGTTCGTGAGCCATTCATGATCTACAAATGGATAGCGTACCATCGTGAAAGAAAATAGGTCGTGGGTGGGAATACCGGAAGTAAATATTACCTGTCCCATTCTCAAATGCCACCCAAAATCCGGGTCAAGCACGCACACTCCCTTCAGGAAAAATGCGGCTATAAAAAAGAAGAGTATGATGCGAAGAATTATTTTGTTCATGAAATAATTGTTGGTCGGAGCGGCGAGACTTGAACTCGCGACCTTGCGCTCCCAAAGCGCACGTTCTAGCCATCTGAACTACGCTCCGACGTACCGTATATTGTAACAGAGAAAGAGCGATTACACCATTTGACTTACGTCGTTCCCAAGCTTTACGGCGTAGTTTGTCCCCCGGTCAAAAGGGTACGTCATATCCAGGTTTGCAACAAAAAAGTTCTTTATCGGCGTTTCAAATCCGCGTTCTATCTTCAAGAACTCCCTATCACAAATGGGTTGAGCAAAAGGAGCCTTAAAAAGTCGAATAACACGGAGGGGTTTTCTTAAGGAGGGGTTTATTTTTTGCAGATAAGGAAAAATAGAAGACGCGATCTCCTCTCCCGACTTCTTCAGCAAATCACTATCACCCTCAACGTACCAAGCACAGTAGCAAATTTCCTCTCCTCCGTAATGGGAGCGGGAGACAAAATTGGTGTGTTGAATAATCCCCATAATAGGAATTTCCTTTGCCCCCACATTGAGCCAGTAGGTGTCTTTTAATATCTTTTCCGATCCTCCCAATATGAGGTTTACCGCCCAAAGATATTCTCTTTTACTTTGCTGGTATATATATTTTTGAGGAAGCATTTTTTTTCCGACATGAAGGGTTATCGGAAAAGGAAGTGTTGAAACAATTTTGTCCGCATTTATTTCAAGCTGCTCTCCTGTTTTTTTTGATACAAGAATGGCAAATCCACTGCCTCGCCTGTCTACCCCCATTACCCTCGTTCCAACTTCAACAACACACCCCTTTTCTTTTAGTTTTTCAGAAAAAAAAGTACAAAAATACTGGAAGCCATTATCAGGATACCCGAGCACCGGTGTTCTTTTTTTAATTCGCGCCCACATAAAAGAGGCTAAAATATATTCCGCATATTTTCCGAACTTTTTCCGAAAGAGCTGTTCCCATAGATTTTTCCACACCTCTTCTCCCATCGTTTTTTTTATAAACTTTACGGAGGTTGTTTTTTCAAAAAAAGGTAAGAAAGGAGCGGTCTTTAAAAATGCGAGTGTCGCCCCTGCTCTTAGCTTTGA
Organism: bacterium; assembly: GCA_021833625.1. Taxonomy (GTDB): domain Bacteria; phylum Patescibacteriota; class Microgenomatia; order UBA1406; family GWC2-37-13; genus JAKBEU01. The sequence goes on along the minus strand of JAKBEU010000003.1, from coordinate 58,489 downwards.
AAACGGCGACAATTGTGGCAGAAGCAAGAAGTCTATCGGGGAATCTACGGGAAATATGCGGTAATTATCTCCAACTTTCATGAGCGAGGCTGTTTTGGGTCTTTTGAAGTGGAGGCCGTCAAATCCTATTTCTTTCGCAAGCGCAATAACCTCTTTGTCATTTGCAAAGATGTGGTGGTACGTTCTTTCGAGCGCCCAGTCCCAACGTTCCTCCCTAAATCCTCCCGCGAGTCCTCCCACACTCTCTTCCCCTTCGATAACAACCACCTCATACCCTTTTTTAAGAAGATTCCACGCAGTTGTTAATCCTGTCACTCCCCCTCCCAAAATAACCACTTTCATAATATAACCGCATAATTACCGAACAATTACCTCTTAACTAACAGAGGGGTGTAGTTCATTTATAAATATCTCAACAACAAGAGTGATGGGGATTGCAATAATAGCACCCACAATTCCTCCATAGGTCGCCCCAATTACCAGTGCAATGAGTGTGATGACCGGATGAAGACCAACCGCCCGCTTCATAATAAGTGGAACCACAATGTTGTTTTCTGATTGTTGTATGACAAGTGCGAGAATAATGGAAGACAGTCCCAAAAGGGGGGTTTGTGAAAACGCGACAAAAAAGGCGGGTATTGCCGCGGCAATCGGCCCGATGTTTGGGATAATCTCAAACAGCCCAGCAAGGAGAGCAAGGGGAAGCGCGTAATTTATACCGATGAGCGAAAGCCCGATGAAGGTGAGTATTCCAACTACCATCATAAGGGCTACTTCGCCGACAACCCAAGAGCCGAGTCTCTGTTCGATTGTTGCCACTATCCTTTCTATTCTTTCCGCGTGTTTTTTTTCGACAAACCGCTCGGCTATTTTTTCAACAAGCCTTTTTTCTAAAGTAAAATAGATACTGAAAACCAGGGTTGAGACAATAAATGCCACATTTGAAAAGACGGCCTTAATCACTTCGAAAAACTGGTTGGTTAGGTTGGGAAGCATTTGCGGAAGGGAAAAACTTAAATTCAAATAAGAGGGGAAGGAGCTGTTAACGGACGACACAATACGGGGAAAGTGTTTGATAAGCGCGGTTGTTTCATTGATAAAAAGCGGAGCTATCCAAGAGACAATAAGGGAAAGTGCCACTATCAGAAGAAGAAAAACAAAAAAAACCGAGAGCTTTCTTGGCAATCCTTTTTTTACAAGATTTTCTACCGGTATTTTCACGGCACTCATCACGATAAATGCAATAAACAATGAAAAAAGAAGGCTTTTTAAATCCCACACAAATCGGGCGAAAAGGATAAGAAGGAGTATCCCAACAACTGACCTGACGGTTATTTCTATTTTAAGCGGTGTGGATTGTTGCATTGCTTTATCATATCACAAACTCCTATCCGCGGGCAAGGGAGAAAACAAACACATTCTTTGCTCCGCCTTTCCTTAAAACCCGCACACATTCCTTTGCGGTAAATCCTGTCGTAACAACATCGTCTACCAACAATATATTTTCCGGAACATGGCTGGCTGTGAGGGCAAACGAGCCTTTTATGTTTTTTTGTCTTGCTCCCCTTGTCTGGAGCGAGGCTTGGCTTTTTGTTTTCTTTATTTTTGTCAGGATATTAAGAGTTTCTGCATTAAGGAGTAATGAAATGGGACGTAAAATATGTTCCACCTGATTAAACCCCCTTTCTTTTTGCTTCTCGATATGGAGGGGCACAGCCTGACACCTCAACCTCAAAAGAGAGTTCCACTTCAAAAGGGTCCGTAGAGGACTCTCCGTCTCAAAGAGAGACATTTCATTCAGTATTTTATATGCTCCGCCATATTTTACCGAGTGAATAATCTTTTTGAAAAGACCGGTATATAGATAAAGAAAAACGTAGCCATCAACCCCCCTTCTCCTTTTGCATTTTGGGTGAGTGAGTCCCAGATACGATTTTTTTTTACAATAAAAACAGCGCTCCTGATCTTTTCTGTGTTTCAGTTTTTTTTCACAGGCGGGACAAATATAGCTCCCTATATATCCGCACCCCAAACAAAACCGAGGGAACACAACATTGAGAATGTTGTCAACAACCATATATGTTATCCATTGTACTGGTTTTATCGCTTTTGTTCCTATTGTTTTTTGTTGTGTAAATGTTTATTATTTGTGGATAAGTTATCCACAATTTATACACAGGTCAATGTTACCATCTATCTGGAAGGCGTTTCTTGAATATCACGAGGAGCATTCTCAAAAAAACCCCATTCTCCTCTCACTCCTCAAACAAACACATCTTCTTGAAATAACAGACACACAAGTGACAATCGCCTGCGTCAACCCCGGAATGAGCACCTTTTTTGAAAAGAGAATAGAACAGATAGAGCTTTCATTGTCGGCTTACTTCAAAAAAAGCATGCGGCCGATTTTTGTGGTCAAGAGTTCAGAAAGAAAGAGGGAGGAACCACTTCTTAAATATGAACCCTCACTTGACGATCTTTTTTCCCGCGCGGGCCTTCTTCCCAAATACCGCTTTGACAACTTTGCCGTTTCCTCGTCAAACAACGTAGCCTTTGCGGCAGCTCAGGCTGTTTCACAAAATCCGGGAGACTCTTACAATCCGTTGTTTTTTTACGGAGGGGTAGGAATAGGAAAGACCCACCTTGCACAAGCCGTCGGCCGGGCCATACTGGAAAAAAGTGGGGAAAAGCGCGTCTATTTTTGTCCCGGCGACCGTTTTACCAATGAACTCATAGAGTCAATCCAAAACAAAACGACCCAAAAATTCAGAAGAAAGTACCGGTACCTCGACATATTTATTATTGACGACGTCCAATTTATTGCAGGGAAACAGACAATCCAAGAAGAGTTTTTCAACACATTCAATACGGTGGTTTCCGCCGGGGGGCAAATAATCCTTACTTCGGACAGACCACCCCATGAAATAAAAAACCTTGAAGACAGATTGCGCTCCCGGTTTTCCGGAGGACTTATCGTTGACCTGCAGCCGCCCGATTTTGAACTGAGGGCAGCCATACTGCTTATTAAGGCAAAGGAAAAAAATATTCCCATCCAGATGGATGCGGTAAAAATTATTGCAGAACAAATCAGCGACACGCGGGCACTTGAAGGCACACTTCTTTCACTCTATGCAAAAACGGTGGGGAAGAAGGAGGAAATAGATCTTGAAGACGTGGACAGCTATTTCAAGGGGAGTGTTGAAAAAAAATCGATTAAAACGTCTCCGAGTGACATAATCCACGCCGTCTGCTCTTATTACAACATAAAACAAACAACGATAAAAAATCCGGGAAGGAGCGATGTTGTCGCACTGCCGCGCCAGGTGATCATGTATCTTCTCAGAAAAGAGCTCCATATGAAGTTTGATGAGATAGCGCGGCTTCTCAAGAAAAAAGACCACACCACGGTCATGTATGGCTGCAACAAGATTTCCTCACAATGTATGAAGAACCCAAACTTCAAAGAAGAGATTGATAGAATAATCCAATCGTTAAAACAATGAACACACAACTCACACACTATTCACACCTCTTTTTTTCGTTTTGTCTTGTGTTGAAAAGCCCGCCATTGTTTTATACACTTATGCACACACTCTAATACTACTAATTTATATATATTAAATAAATTATGGACATCAAGGTACAAAAACAGGATTTGCTTACGGCGCTTTCCCTCGCATCCCGCTTTACTTCAAACAAACTTGGAAATGCATCTGGACTACAAGGAGTTTTGTTTCTAAATAAAGAGTCCTTTCTTCATCTTTACGCGACAAACCTCAATTCATTTTTTCATACAAAGATTTCTTCGGACAGCATGAAAGAGGAGCGGTTTATTCTCGATTACCACAAGGTGATTGAATTTGTTACTTATCTTCAGGAGGGGGAGATAACTCTTTCTATCGGCACAAGCAAAATAACCTTTATTCAGAAGAAAACAAAAGGAACCTTTGCTTTTATTCCTCAAAACGACTTCCCACTTCCTCCGGCAATCACCAATAAGGGGAGCGAGGTGGGGATGAAGGAATTCCAAAAAATGATTTCTCTTGTTTTGTTTTCTGCCTCAAGAGATCTTTCCCGCCCGGTTTTAAGCGGGGTAAATTTTGTTGAAAAAGACGGAGAGGTTGACATTGTTGCAACGGATGGATTCAGACTCTCACTTTTTCACATGAAAAACGAGCTGCAAATGAGATCGATGCTTATTCCGGCCGAATTTCTTCTTGAGCTTATTAGACACACAAAGGAACAGAAGAGTATTCAGATGAGTTTTTCCGAAGAGGAGAAAATGGTTTTCTTTAAAGCGGGAAACGACGAATATTATAGTCGCCTTATAGAGGGGGAGTATCCGCCATATGAGAAGGTTATTCCGACAGAAAAAAAAGCGACCGCGATTGTCGATAGGGAAGAGTTGGTGAGAAATATTAAATTAATATCCATATTTGCCAGAGAGTTTTCCAGCATTGTTGTTTGTCACTTCAAAAAAGGAGAGTTGATGTTGTCTCCAAAGACAGAAGGGGGTGCAGAAAACACCACAACACAAGACATTGAGCTTGATGGAGAAGAAATGTCGGTTGCGTTTAATTTCAAATTTCTCCTAGAGTTTCTTTCGATAATTGATGATCAAACAGTGACGATTGAACTTGTGAGACCGGATGCGCCCGTTGTTCTTAAAACAAAAAGCGAGAAAGATTTTCTCCACATCATCATGCCTGTCCGCATTCAGGAGTGATAGGGAAAAAGACAGCTTTTTACAAGAGCATCAGCTTCCTGATTAAGTTCGCGCAAAACATGTTTGTACGATATGGGGACTCCAACTTCCTGCTCGAGTGTTTTTATTCGAAACGCCAACTCTCTTATTCGTGCGTTTTTTATTTTAAAAAGACCGTTTAGCTGATTTACCAAAAGAAGAGAATCACAAACAAAAGAGATAGAGAGGAGTTGGCTTTTTTTCTTGAAGACATGCGCCCATTCTAGTGCCCTTATCACCGCGGAGTATTCGGCGACATTGTTTGTTTCTTTGCCGAGAAAGAAAGAGCCCTCAGAAATAATCTTTTTGTTATGTGTGACAACAAAGGCACAGGCAGCGGGGCCGGGGTTGTGAAGCGATCCTCCATCCGTATTTATCGTTATATGCATGGGTTTTATTATAGCTCACCAAGCTGTTCTTTTTTATGCGGCTTTTCGCTTGCAAGCGAAAGGAAACGTTCTGTTGAGGAAAGACGCTTGTGTCCGACTATTTTTGCAATATATTCAAGCGGGGCTCCGCTTACAATTTGGTGTGCGATAAATGTGTTTCTCAGATCGTTAACCGTTGCTTTTTCGATTTCAACTTCGCGGAAACATCTGTTGATTATCTGTCTTATATTACGAATCAATATGGACTTTCCGCTTCGTGTAATAAAGAGCGGGTCTTCTATTTTTCCTTCACCCCTTATTTTTACGTATTCAGCAATGGCTTTTTTGGCCGACTTATTAAGAGGAATATTCCGGGCAGGTGTTTTTCCACAGGACTTTATGTGAAGTGTTTCCTGACCGACGTCCCCAAGAATAAGACCTGCGAGCTCTCCGATTTTCATACCGGTTTGAAGGAGTACTTCAATGAGTGCAAATGTGCGTGGGTCATCCTTTGCGAAGTCCCTCAGCGCGTGATATTCAAGCTTGCTTAAAACACGAGGGGCCGATTGACTGTATTTCGGGTGGGACACGTCAAGAGCGGGATTCTGGTCAATTTTTTGACTATTCTTAAGAAAGCGGAAGAAGGTGCGGATAGAGTTAAGTTTTCGGGAGGCGGACTTTTTTGTATACCCGTCTTTAATGAGTTTTGAGATAAACGCATCAATATCTTCTTTTTTTACTTCTCTTACATCAGTTTTTTCCATGCTTGAAAGGAGGCCAGTAAACTGTTCAAGGTCCTTTTTATAGGCCACAAGAGTGGAGGAAGATTTTCCCTGAGATTGAAGATGGTTGATGAACTCTGTGATAAGAGTGCGTATTGCTGTGAATTCCATAGGCCTATAATATATCACATAGACACCACCATTGCAAGGGGTTTTTATCTACAGATGTATAACTATGGGGTAGAGGAGCCTAATATTTCTCAAAACGAAGAGAGGCGGGGGCAATGTTTTTCGAGAGAAAAAGGAGGCGGAGCGATTCGACAACGTCCCGTGATCCGCAAAAATAGTAGTCATTATCAAGGGCTTGTTTGTCGGAGAGCTCTTCCCACATCTTGTCAATACGTCCCAAGCGGAAATAATGCCGGAAATATGCGGGAATTTCTGTGAGGGAGGTTTCCTGAGAAAGGCAGTAAAAAAAGGAAAAGGAAGGAAGCTCCTTTTCAAGAGTGAGAAGCTCGCTAAAAAGGTATACGCTTTTGAGCGAGGAAAGTCCCCAAAGGAGTGTTTTTTTTGTTGTATCGGTTTTTGAAAGGGAAGAGAGAATGCTTCGAATTGGGGCAAAGCCGGTTCCGGTTGCCATAAACACCTTTGGTTTTTCGCTTTCCTGGTAAGAAAAAAGGCCTGCTGGGCCACTGAATGAGGCTACTTGGCCAAAAACGAAGCTGTCAATATAGGCTGATGCAACGCCACCCGGAACACTTTTTACCAAAAGCTCAAAAGAGGAGGAGTGGGCGCTGGAACTGGCGATAGAGTAGAGGCGTTTTACTGGGTTTGGGATGCTTGGCACATCCAAAACAACATATTGTCCGGGAGTGAAGCTGAGTTTGAAATCAGTAATTTTGAAGGTAAAAAGAGAAATGCCGTCACAAAAGGAGCGCTTTTCAATGAGGGTCGCCGTGAATGGATGGATAGGTGTCATAGGTTTGATCGTTGTGTTATTTCTGCCTCAACAAGTTCGCGAGGTCTTCCGTATTTTAGCCGGGAGAGTTGCACTATTGCCTGGGATAGTTTTTCATTTGATTCCTTTTTGTATTCCGCAAAATCCTTTGTCATATCAATGGAGAATGGGGGAACGGGCTCGTTGTCTACGATTGTTTTCATGTAGGCGTGAAAACGCTCAACATTAATCAGGTCGGTCTCTCCAAAAATCGGCTGAAATTCCCTTTGGATGTAGGAAGCGTCGGTGACTCCAACGCGGAAGGAAATAAGGGTTCCCACGTTGCCGAAAATAGCATTTTTTACCTCATCATCCATCTGTCCAATAAACTGATTTGCGACAGTGAGGTTGAGGTGGTATTTTCGTGCCTCTGACAGAATCGTTGCAAAGTCAGGGGTTGCGAAGTTTTGAAACTCATCCACATACAGATAAAAGTCCCGTCGTTGGGCTTCGGGCATTTCCTGTCGGCTCATAGCGGCCATAAGGATTTGTGGGATAAGGACAAGGCCCAAGAAGCTTGAATTTTCCTCTCCCAACTTACCCTTTGAAAGGTTGATTAATAATATTTTTCCATTATCCATTATCTCTCTGAAATCAAACGCGCTCTTTGACTGACCGATAATGTTTCTCATTGCTTTGTTAGTAACGAAGCGTCCGAACTTTGAGACGATATAGTCAAGAACCTCTGACTTGTGAAAGTCGGACGTCTGGGCAATCTGATCTGTCCAATAACGGCGGACTATCGGGTCGTTAACCTTCGGAAGCAGTTCCTGTACATATTTTGGATCGGTAAGGATACGGACGATTTCAATGAATGTTGCTCCGGGTTCGCTCATTATCGTAAGCATTGCGTTTCGGACTGCGTGTTCAAAACGGGGGCCGATGATGCCGGTTCTTTGAGGATCATACAATTTATACATGAGATTAATGATTGCTGTCGTTATGAAATGCTTTTGGTCTTCCGTTTTTACCTGGAGAAGATTAAGCCCCATCGGCCGCTCGGAATCCGAAGGGTCAAACACAACAACGTCCTCAGCTCTTTCCGGGGGGATGCGGCGAAGAATGTCATCAACCAGGTCGCCGTGAGGATCGATAACGCAAACACCGTGGCCATCTTTAATGTCTTGTATTGCCATGTCCTGAAGAAGCACTGATTTTCCTACACCCGTTTTCCCAATGATATATGCGTGGCGTTGTCTGTCTTTGTGAGAAATGCAGACAGGCCGCTTCACCCCACGATAATAGCCAAATCCCATAAATGTTCCTCCGGATGTCGGAACCTCTGATGAAACGGGGGCTGTCTTTGCCTTTAGCCATTGAATATGGGGAGTTTCAATGGTTTTGTTGGGAAAATGGAAAAGGGAGGCAAGCTCGTCGGGTGTAAGAATGGAAACCGACCCATACCATGGAAATTCAACAATAGGGAAAAACCGATAAATAAAGTTAATCATGAAGCCTCCCGCAAAAAGATTTTTTGCTTTTTTCAGGGAATTTTGATCGGAGTTAAACTGCGCAAGGGCTGAGGTAATGTTTCGGGCGTGAACGCCTGCGACGTCTTTTGTTTTTGAAGACACCACATAGCGAATGGTTGTCTCAAAGCCGGAACGGGAACACTTGTCTTCTATTTTCTCAAGCACTTTCGGATCGCTTTTAAATGTTGCCTTTTCCGGATTTGCCTCATTTTTTTTGGTTGAGGTAACGTATGACTTCCCCACCTTTTTCCATGAAGGCTTCGCAACTCGGACAAGTATCTGTATTATGGCTCCGTCTCCTTCCCCCATTTTTGACAATGCTGAGGTTATTCCCGACAGCGGGTCTGTTGGAATATCTTTATATGTTTTAAGGGGCATGTAGGGAAAGTCTTTTTGAACAAGTGCCCCGCTCACAACCCTTCCATCTTCCGAAAAGATATTTGGTTCGTCTACCCGTCTTATGTCTGCTGCGGGGTAGTATCCGTAGATGGTCTTTTCGACAAGATCAATAATTTTTGAAGGGGCAGAAACATAGAAGCGGATATCGGACTGTTTTCCAACGATTTCAAAAGAAACAACATCGTCAACATTGAGAAATGAAAAAAAACCGCCACCCCTTAACGAGCTAAGAGACGAAAACATCTGTTCTGCCGAATCAATTTTTATTTCATTGTCTTTTGAAAGACGCACCTCAAGCGTAATCATTTCAAGGGACATTTTTTCCCTTTTTTTCAAGCGGGAATATAAAACCACAACATAAAACAAGAGATAGGTTGCAATTCCTGCAAGCGCTGCAATTCCCGCCGCAACAAACAGCGTTATTGATCTGTCTAAAACGCTTTGAAAAGCAGAAGTATCCATAAAAAGAGTATATACTATTATAGTATGTCGGCACACGGGGTTTTTTATAAAAAAATCAGATCAAAAACCACTCGCTTTTATGTAAGTATATTCTTACTTGTTTGTTTTGCGTCGTTAAATATTCTCTATTCACAGTCCTTTCCAGTGTTTATGTGGAACGTTTTGGAAAAAAAGACGGATGCTGTTGTCAATTATCTTGAATACATCCAAAGCACGACACAGTATCAACTCGAAATAGGCAAACTGCAGGAAGATAATGATAAAATAATTCTTAACGCATTGAAAAATGCCAATATAGTAAAAGACGAACAAATTGAGAAATTAAATGAAGCAATTAACGCGCACCCTTCTGATCCGGAGCTCTACTACAATCTTTCTGTTTTATATGCGGAGAAGGGCTTAAAAAGCCAGTCTGCCCTGTTTCTCCAAAAAGCACAAGATCTTGACGTGAATATTAAATAAAAACAATTGATTTAATGAGAGTGCTATAGTTAAGGTATATGAAGCAAGTACATGTATATATAAAGGGAGATGTCATCGGTGTCGGGTTTCGTGCATGGACAAAGATACAGGCAAAAATCGTCGGAGTGAACGGGTGGGTGAAAAATGTGTTTTTACATCCGGATAAGTTCGGTCCCGGAGGAGGGGTAGAGGCGGTATTCCAGGGAGAAGATACGAAGGTTGAGGAAATGCTTGAAAGAATTAAGGAAGGTCCTTCGGTAAGTCGGGTTGAAGATGTTGAGGTATTTCACCAAAACACAAAAGAAATATTTGAAGGCTTTCAAATCCGTAAATAAAACTTTGTGGACCCGAGGGGATTTGAACCCCTAGTCTCTTCCATGCCATGGAAGCGCGATAGCCGTTACGCTACGAGCCCTTTCTTTTATATTGTCTATTATAAATCACAAATGGTCTTTCATCCTACAAAATATCCCTGCACAAAAAGGGAGAGAAGAATGATTTGTCCGGTAAGAAACAAAAGCGCGATTACCGACTTAATCATTTTTGACTTTATGCCTCCAAGATAAAAGAAAAACGATAGGGAGAAAAGAGCGTAGCGGGGGATGGAGGAAAAAGTTCCGGTGAGGGTGGGAAGGAGAACATTTATGAGGGAAAATAGATTAAGTCCGAGAAAAAAAGCTTTGTTTTCATTTCTTTTCATTTTCATTATTGAAAACAGATCAAGAATAAGCACGACAAACACGATGGAGAAAAAACACATCTCAACAAGCGACATAACCCATTGAAAGTTGTGGGCTGCGGTAAAAATAATCTTAAAATAGCGATAGTAAACTTGCGGTAATAAAATAAGATGGGTCGACCTATTTGCACCAAACTTCGGCTGCGCATTAAAAAAAATAAGAGGGTCTCCGGTTGAAATCCACAGGTAGCCTACGTAGGTAAGGAGCCCGATACAAGGAGAGAGAAGAAGGGCAACGGATTTGAAATTTAGTTTTTTTACAAGTTCTTCTTTGCTTGTTATTAATGAAAAGAAAAAAGGAACAATAAGGAAAACTCCAATAAGGCGGGTTGTTGAAGCGAGGAAGGAAAAAATACAGACATATATATATTTTTTTTCCTGTAAAAAATATAAAGAAGCAATAACCAATAAGAAAAATAATCCTTCGGTATATAGTGCACCAAAATAAAAGGCTGTCGGAAACAAAAGAAGAAAAAGGAGCGTCCATGGTGTATTTTCCTTTTTTTGAAATTTTGAGGCAAGCTTAAAAAACAAGGTAAGTCCGATCAAAAATGACACGGATGAAAGAACAAAGGCGGCAGCAAACATATTCCCTCTAAAAAAATAAGAAATTAATTTGATAAGGAGGGGATAGAGGGGAAAAAACGCCTGTTCATATTGTGAATACCCGTCTGTTGCTATCCGCAAATAATGAAGACCGTCAAAGTTTGCAAACCCCGTCAGCCACGAAGGAAGGTGAAACCCCTCCAATATTTCTCCGTAAGGGAAAAACCCCAAATAAGGAATGGTGCGTTGGGCGACGTAAGAGACAAACAACGTTAGGAGGCGCCAGATAATAAATGCGAAGACGGAAAAATACATACACTGATTATATCACGCAAAACCCCATTGCAAAAAAAAGGAGTCCCATGTAGAATAGAATATGGAAAGAGTCAAGAGGAAAAAGTTTATTGTAAATTTCACCCGCGCATAGCGCGGGATTTTTTGTTATGGGAGAGAAAAAACCATGTAGTTTTTGTGACATACCACGGATACAAAAGAATCCATATGCTCCAGCAAAGCACCCCCTGGTCGAGCTGGGCCTTCCTCGTTTGGACATGATGCCTATTTTACAGACAGACAATCTCATGGTTTTATCAGACATCCTCCCCGCTGAACCGGACGGATTGCATTTTTTAGTAGTGCCGAGGGTTCATCGACAGGCGTTTGCTCAGGCTCCAGAGCTGAAGCATGAGTTGGGATATGTTATTGCGCGTGTTGAAGAAGAATTTGGGACACCAATGATACGCGGAGAGCACGGAGGAGGAAGTCCAGGAGAGGGGTATGGGGAAAGTAAAAATCAATCTATTTACCATCAACATATGCACCTTGTGGGAAACCCGCACGGTCTTGATGTGGTGGGGTTTATGAAAGATGTCTTAACATCAAAAGAGAAAATAGGATACAAGCTTCTTCATGGATTGGACGGAACACCCACACCTCTTTTAACAGACCGATATAACGGACACCCATATTTGTTTATACAACAAGGATCCGAGGGAATTTGGGCAGAGGATCCGGGAGACACGTTTCCTTCCCAAATACTTCAAAGGAATTTAAGCAACTTACTAAGCGGGGCCTCACTCAATTGGAAGAATATTCCACAACAGCCGGACTTAGCTCGCCTATCAGCTCAAAGAATTGTAAAAACTTTTGATAGATGTAAAATATAAACTATGAGCAGCATATGTCGATTTTGTAATCTTGGGCAGGGAGAAAATATCATCTTCGAGACCAAAAACTTTATTTTTTTAGAGTCGAAATTTCCCATTATCAAAGGACATTGCTTACTCATATCAAAAAAACACATAAGGAAAGAAAGTGAGTTTTTAGAAAGTTGGCTTAATGAATACCAAGAAATAAACACGAAGGCGTCTCACTACGTTAAAGAAAAATATCTACTTGAACCACTCACTTTTATCAATCCTCCACAACAGCAGTCTATTCCTCATTTTCACAAGCACTTTCTTCCCGGAGTCTTCGGTGTTCTGGGGGTGGAAACAGCATTGAAAGACTTTTATATCAAGAACCAGTAAAAGATGTTTTCCTTTTTTGCCTATTCCCATTCCATTGTCGCCGGTGGTTTTGTGGTGATATCGTACACAACCCTTGAAACATCGGGAACCTCATTCACAATACGGGAAGAAATTTTTTGTAAGACAGCGCGGGGCAACTTTGCCCAATCAGCAGTCATTTCTTCCGTCGCCTCAAGAATGCGCAGCGCCACCACTTCCTTGAATTTTCTTGCATCCCCTTTTAGCGCAACACTATATGTTCCGGTGAGAATGGCAAAAGAATGAAACACTTTTCGGTATAGATCGGCATTTTTTATTTCTTCAATAACAATTCTGTCTGCGGCTTCGACCATTAGTAATCTTTTGGAGGTGACTTCTCCCATAATTCGTATGGCGTATCCCGGCCCGGGAAATTTTTGTTGATGAATAAACTCAGGAGGAATCCCCAAAGACAAACCAAGCATTCTTACTTCATCCTTGTAGAACTGTTTTAATGGTTCAAGAAGAGTAAACTTGATGTTTTTAGGAAGCCCGCCAACGTTATGGTGGGATTTTATTTTTGAAGCATGTCTTGTTCCCTTGCTTTCAATTATGTCGGAATAGACTGTTCCTTGTCCCAAAAACGCAACTCCTTCAATTTTTTTTGCCTGTTTTGCAAACAAATCTATATATAGTTTTCCAATTATTTTTCGTTTTTCCTCTCCTTTTGTTTTTCCTTTAAGCCGCTTCAAAAACTCTTTTTTTGCATTGATAATAATAGGTTTTATTCCGATATATTTAAAAATATCTTTTACTAATTCGGTTGTCCCTTCGCGATTTAAACCGCTGTCTACGTAGACGGGATAGAGATTTTTTCCAATTGCTTTTCCAATAAGAAAGGCTGCAACGGTTGAATCAACTCCACCGGAAACAGCGCAAATAACCCTTTTATCGCCAACGGTTTTTTTTATCTCTTCAATCATTTTGTCCGGGTTAAACCGCTTTGTCTCTTGCGTATTAAGGAGGCAGATTTTTTCGAGGAACAGTTTCAAAAATAATTTTCCACACAGGGAGTGTTCTATTTCCGGATGAAACTGTACTCCGTAAATATTTTTTTTCGTGTTACCAACAAATGCGGCACTCACCTGTTCTGTCTTTCCGAAAAACTCAAATCCCCGAGGAGTTTTAACGACAGTATCTCCGTGGCTCATCCAAACCGTGTTGATTTTTTGTATGTCTTTTTGTGAAAAGACAGGATTTTGTTTTGTGATGGTAAGATGCGCGGGTCCATATTCTTTGTGTCCCGAGACGACACTTCCCCCAAGCAGATGGGCTATCAGTTGCCATCCGTAACAAATGCCAAGAATGGGAATGTCTAGGTCAAAAATTTCCTTGTCAATTGTCGGAGCACCTTTTTCATACACCGAAGAAGGGCCACCTGACAGAATGATCCCCTTCGGTTTGTTTGTTTTGGCGAAGGATAGAGCGTGTTCCGGTTCAACGATGTGTATTTCGCTGTTTAATTCTCGAATTTTTCGACCAATGAGGTGGGTTGTTTGGGAACCAAAGTCGACGATGAGAATCATAGATATTAAAAATTATTGATAACTTTTTCCTGGATTAGTAATAAGGATATGATGCGGATGACTTTCTTTCAGTGATGCTTGAGAAATGCGGATAAAGCGGGCACTGTTGTGTAGTTGGCGTATGTCTTTTGAACCAACGTAATACATCCCCGACTTAATGCCGCCCATTGCTTGCTCCAAAAGCTCGTTAATAGTTCCCTTAATCGGGACGAGTCCTTCGACCCCCTCTGCAACAAGAGTTCGGTCAGAATACGACTTACCATGATACTCGCCTTCTGATTTTATTTTTGCCCCTTGCTGCATGGCGCCCACCGAACCCATTCCCCGATATGATTTAAACCAATACTGCTTTTGTTCTATGCGAAGAATATCTTTGAAACGAAGCGGAACGTGTTCTTTTGCGAGCTCTACTTTTTCCCCGGGCGATTCTTTGCATGAGGCAAAAAAACTTCCCATCATTAAAGTAGATGCTCCCGCCGCTAAGGCTTTTACCATATCTCCTGAGTAAGAAATACCGCCATCCGCTATAACCGGAACATTATATTTTTTTGCCACTTTTGTTACTTCAAATAAGGCGGTCATTTGAGGAACCCCCATACCTGAAACAATGCGCGTTGTACAAATCGCACCCGGTCCCATTCCCACTCTTAACCCGTCAGTGCCAGCTTTTATCAATGCAAGAGCTCCCTCTTTTGTTGCAATGTTCCCTGCAATTATCTGAAGCCTTGGATATTTGTTTTTTAGATCTGTAATTGCCGTAATAACGGTTTTTGCATATCCGTGAGCCGTATCGATTACCACAACATCGACTCCAGCACCCACAAGAACTCTTACTCGATCTTCATATCCTTTGGAGCCTATTGCGGCGCCAACAAGAAGATTGTATTTTTTAACTTTTTCTACCTCTTTTCCCTGATTGATTATTGATAAATTCCTGTGAATTATTCCGATTCCTCCCAGTTTAGCAAGAGCTATTGCCAGCTCGCTCTCGGTTACTGTATCCATAGGAGCTGATACGAAGGGGATGGTAAGTTTAATTTTTTTTGTTAAATGGGAATAGAGGGAAATGTCGCTTCTTTCAAAATCACTGTATCCAGGGTAGAGGAGCACATCGTCAAACGTCAGTCCGTCTATAAAAGAGTTAGAGATAGAGGTTGCCATTTTTCTTTTTTAAATTAATAAAAGTATGTTGAAACGACCACTTTATAGTCTGTTTTATTTGTTTTTTTGTGAGGATGTTGTTTTTTTCGAGGTATTCGTATTGTTTTACAAGATGAGCCTCTTTAATCATTTCCGGCCAATCGGTATTAATTGTGAATTTGACATTGTTCTTAAAAAAGGTTTGGAGAATAAAACGAAGTTCCTCATTGTCTTTTATGGCTCTTGTCATAAGGTTGCTCAGGGGGCACACCTCCAAGATAATATTTCTCTCTCTTAACATCTTCATAAGTTTTTTGTCATACGCAGCCTTTATTCCGTGTCCAATCCTGTCAGGCTTCACATATGTGAGGCAGTCCCACATATCGTTTGTATCGTCGGTTTCTCCGGAATGAGCGGTAATTTTTAATCCAGCCCTTCGTGCTTTGCTAACAATGTTTTTGTAATCCTTAAAGTGAAACGTACCGTTGTCGTAGTTTGAAAAATCAAGTCCAACAATACCCCTGCTGCGATATTTTATTGCCTTTTCGATGATAATCGTATTTTTTTTAAGGGAATATTGTCGGTCTAAACAGAATATGATACCGGCTCGCAATTTAGGGTATTCCAAAAGGGCCCGTTCCATACCCCTGAGCATTGCCATAATGGCATGATCCAAATCAACCTCCCCATCTCTATTGTGCTTCATTGGATTTCCACGAAGCTCAAGCAGCGTTATATTATTTGACCGGTATGCTCCGCTCATTGTTTCATATACGCCTTTCTCAAGTGCGAGAGATCCGGAAGACAGCTTGTCCAAAATAGGGTGATAGACAGAATCTAGATATTCTTTCAGGGTAGATTTGTGGAACGGATCAAGAACAACAAAATCCACGAATTCGTGATAATCACGTTTTGTAAGTTTGTATCCTTCGCTTTGTGCAATGTGCCAATATACAGATGGGGGAATTGATGTTCCGATGTGAGCATGTAAGTCAGCAAGTCCACAAAAAAACCCGCTCAATCGGCGGGGCTTTGAGGAGGTCTTTATATGCGTCCTTTCCATATTTAATAATAGCAGAAGTTTATCTAAAATCAATTCCTTTTTTTCCGAATAGTGCAATGCAAAAGGGAAGAATGTCTCTAAATCCTTTTGATTTTTTGTGACCGCTTATTGAATATACTGCTCAATAAAATGATCTGAAATATGGAGACTTTTGAGTTTTTGTTTTATTTCATCTGGAGATTTGGTTTCATTTTTCATTATCTTAGAAACCGCTTCAACCGTCTCTCTCATATCGTAGGGGAAGACAATCCATTCTTCGACCTTTTTTACAAAAATATCTGGGACGTGTTCGGTCCATGGTTTTATATAAGGGGAGGCGGTTGTAATGTGGGAAGCCCCTAGATCTTTTAGATATTGTATCCCCCGAATAAATGTTTTTCCTGTGTCTGAAACGTCATCGATAAGAAGGATATGTTTGTCTTTTAAATCTCCTCCCACATGAAACGAGATCTCGGACATTTTTTGTTGTTTGAAGTCTTTATAGCTAGAAATGGTAAAAGAGGCGACAGGAAGACGGAGAAAATCGGAGGAGATATGGGCGATAGTGAGACCTCCCCGTGCGATTCCGACGATAAGGTCTGGTTTCAACTTATTCGTCTTTATTTTTTCCGTTAATGCATGTGTTACGTCATGAAGTTGTTCCCAGGTAATGCTGTAATAATCCATAGGTAGGTGGGACGCAAAATATATTAAATGTCGGGACGGCGAGACTTGAACTCGCGACCTTCAGACCCCCAGCCTGACGTTCTAGCCATCTGAACTACGTCCCGAAATGCGAACGCCATTATTGTATCAGAAAAGAGACGGAGGATTGCTGCTATAATGGCTTCATTATACCCGCCCTCATTGCCCGAAATGAAAAAAAGAACCATATTTGCCATTCTTGCTCTCTTTACTGTTTTTATAAGTGCTCGTCTATTTCCCGTACTCGCACAGGAAAATAATAAGTTTGGCATTTCTCTCCTGCAGCCGACATCCGAGGATATTATGAACGCCGCAGATCTTGTGAATACGAACGGAGATTGGGGGTATGTGATGCTTGTTATCCAGGAAAACGATAGGGATGTCCGGAAGTGGCAGGATATTTTTAACGAGTTGCGCGTGAGTCATCTTATTCCCATTGTCCGTCTTGCGACAAGTCCGCAAGGGGAGGTATGGAGGAAACCCGAGGGGAAAGACGCAAAAGAGTGGGTAGAGTTTCTAAATAAACTTAATTGGGTAGTAAAGAAAAGATATGTTGTTTTATTTAACGAACCCAATCATGCAAGCGAGTGGGGAGGGGCGGTTGACCCTGAGGGTTTTGCAAATATTACAACAGTGTTCGCAAAAGCACTTAAACAGTCAAACAAAGATTATTTAGTGATGCTTGCCGGTCTTGATAGTGCTGCTCCGCAGTATCCTGACCAATTTTGGGACAGTGGAGAATTTATGAGGGCGATGTGTAAGGATAGAGGCCTGTGTAAGGTGCTCTTTGAGAACGTTGATGCCTGGGCCTCACACTCATATCCCAACCCCGGATTTAGCGGGTCCGTATGGGACAGTGGAAAAAAATCCATACGAGGATATCAGTATGAGTTGGACCTTCTGAAAGAATTGGGGATAGAAAAAAGCTTCCCCGTTTTCATTACTGAAACAGGGTGGCAGCAAAAATCCCTGACGGAAGACACAATCGGCGAAAATATGAGAATTGCATTCCAGTCCATATGGGGACAAGACCCACGTGTTCAAGCAGTAACTCCTTTTGTTTTTAAATATCTGTCAGAGCCTTTCGTTGGGTTTTCTTGGAAGACAGAAAACGGATTTACCAAGCAGTATGAAGTGGTAAAAAATCTTCCAAAACAAATAGGTGTTCCGGAGCAAATAGAGGGAGGCCTGTTGCAGGTTGATCTTCCGACAAAGCTTGTTGTGAATTCTAATTACAAGGTCTCTCTTTATTTAAAAAATACCGGACAGGGAATATGGGATAAAAACAACGGATATGAACTTGCAATAGAAACAAGTGGAGCAAATCCTTTCCTTACCCTTCTTCCCGATCTAAAAAAAATCCAACCATTCGAAGAGGCAAATTTATTTATGTCTGTAAAGACCGTCACAGAGCCACAAAACTACAACGTCTCGTTTGTACTGCGTAGGAACGGATCCACAATCTTAAAGACTCCGGCGCACTCAGTGACGATAGAGCCGCTTCCTGAACTTTCACTCAAAACCTCACTGTTCCCCAAGTTTGTCTCAAACGGGGATAATTTTGAGGTGCAGTTTTTTAACAGGGAAGAGGAATTGGTTTTTGCAAAAAAAGGTGTTCAAATCAGAAACGGCACGGCAACCGTCAGCGACATACAGAATGTTGTTCCAGGGCAGCAGTACAGGATTGTTCTTCTCGGATATCCCTATCTTCCCAGACAAACGAAAATAGTTTTGAACGAATCAAAAAATATGGCGATCTTTAAGAGAATGCTTCCATTTGATGCAAATGGGGACGGAAGATGGGATTTTGGCGATATCAAAGCAACGCTTACCCACCTAGACTTTCTTTTGAGGTTTATTCCGTGGAATCAATTGTAGACTTCAAATAGCGGACTCTTTGTCCCAACTCTTCAGTTGGCGCTTTGGTAAGAAAGCTTCCAACACAGGAAACATCGGGAATATATTTTTGTTGCAAAACATGGACAAGCGTTTTCTCATTTACCCCCCCATCGATGAGGATTTCCCGCTTATACCCTCTTTTTCTCAATTGTTCAATTTTTATGAGCATTTCTGGCAAAAAGGGTTGTCCCTGAAATCCAGGATAAACCGTCATAATCTGTACGGCGGGGAGTGTGGAAATAAGCGCATCAGAGATGCTTTCAACCTTATCTTCAGGGCTAAGTGCAAGCCCAAACCCACCAATATTTTCCTGTGGAAAAACAGCCATATGGACAAAAACCACCCCTATGTTCTTTTTTGGAAGTTTTTGTAGTGCTTCGATATGAGGTAAAGGGTCTTTTACCATTAGGTGAAAGTCAAAAACAACATGTTCAACTCGTTGTAGAGAAGAAAAACTGTTTGCGAACTCCGTTGTCTGAACGGTCATGTTTTTTACAAACTCACCATCCCCTATATCTATTTGAAACCGAGAGAAAAAAGGAACGAGACGATTGATGTCTTGTATAAGGACGTCTTTTTCAATTTCAAGCGGTGCCGGGACAACTATCATTTCTTCTTTGTTTGATTTTTAATTCCTTCAATTACCCGCTGCACCTCTTCGTCACTTGCGAGGTAATAATGTTTGATGGGCTTTAGATTTTCGTCAAGTTCGTACACCAGTGGAATACAGTACGGAATATTTACTCCCACAATCTCTTCTTCAGAAAGATTGTCAAGGTACTTCATAATTGCACGTATGGAATTTCCGTGAGCCGAGACAAGTATTTTCTTTCCTTGTTTAATAAGGGGCTCGATTGTTTTTTGCCAATAAGGAACCGCGCGGTTATACGTGTCTTTTAAGCATTCGCCGCTTGGAAGAAGGGACGGATCCACATCCTTATAGCGGGGGTCATGAGATGGGTGCATTGGATCATTCACATCAACTGCGGGGGGACGAACATCATAACTGCGTCTCCACAGTTGAACCTGATCTTTCCCGTATTTTTCGACGGTTTGTGCCTTATTAAGGCCTTGCAGAGCTCCATAATGTCTTTCGTTTAGCTGCCATGCATAGGTAATCGGGATCCAATTAAGGTCCATTCCATCAAGCGCCTTCCATAAGGTTTTTATTCCGCGCTTTAGCATTGAGGCAAATCCCAAATCAAATGAATATCCGAGTTCCTTCAACTTTTTTCCATACTTTAAGGTTTCGGCGATTCCTTCTGGAGCAAGGTCGATATCGGTCCACCCGGTAAATTTATCTGGCCAAACGGAGAGTCCGTGGCGGACAATGACGATTTTATACATAGGAAAGTGTTAGCGTGTAATTTATAACAACGACTATAATTACACCTAATTATACCTTGGAAAACAAAGTATGAAAGCAACAGATATGTTTTACCACATTTCGTTTACTGTTTGTGGAATTGAAGGTCAGTTGAAAATTGAAGATAAAAAGCGCTTTGCAGACCTGTCTTCGATAATTTTGAAGAAGGAAATAAAGGAGGCAAAAGTACACATTGTTATTTATAAAACGCAAAATAAAAAGTTTTCAGCCCACATTGACAATGAAACGAGCGTACATTGCTTTATCCCTGATTGGATTCCTACATACGGGGTAGCAACTCTTATAAAGGGGTTGCTCCAAATGTTGCTTTTAACCCGCAACGTCTATCTCCTTCACGGATACGCATTTACAAATGTCATCCATATTTTTGGAAGTAATACAGAATTGTTTGATAACGTAAACGGAACAATTCCTATAGAAAAAAGAACGGTGTATATGCGGAAGGAAAAAGGGGAATATATGCTATATAACGACTTTATTCCATCTGGTAAGTGGAAGAAGAAACGACTTAACAAAATTGTGTGTCACCCCACCATACCAGTAAAAACGGCTGAGTTTATATACGAATCATTTTTTTTGTATTTGTGTATAGTTCACTTCTTTACCGACACCACACCCATCAAGATGCCAAAATATACAAAAACACATTTATTAGCTGTCGCAGAAGATCTTATTCCCTTGGTTAGTAGTCATCGCTCGTAACGCTTGTTGCCGCAAGAAGATTGAACTCTTCGACATCCTTAAGAAGTCTTTGCTTATTGAAAAGAGCCTTTCCAATATTGTTTGATTCGATGACGGGTTTTTTATATTTTCTTTTCAGTTGTTTTTTTTGCATAGGAAAACCACATTGAATCTAAATGAGTATACCCCTCTTCGTAGAGAGATACACGTGGAACTTTATATAGACGAGTATACTCCATAATATCATTATGTGTCCAATGAAGTATGGGATATACCATGTTTATCCCTAAATATTCCCCCCAAAAATGCTGTATATTATGAAAGTTTTCATACCAACGGATGCCGGAAAATGATGCAGTTATACGACTTTCTTTAATAAATTTTTTTACCGCACCATCTCGTTTTATCCTTATATATTTTCTTACCTCTTCTTCATCTTTTACCGAAGCAATATCTTTTTTTTCCTGTGGGGAGAGCAGTTGAATGGTATCTAATGTGAGATTCCACTCTTTTGTTATTCTTTCGACAAACTGATATACCTCCGGAAAATCTATCCCCGTATCTACGCGTACTACGTGAAAAGGAACCTTGTGGAGGGTCTTTCTTATAAGATGGAGCAAAACGGTTGAATCTTTTCCTCCGCTCCATAATATGTTTGTCTGTTTTGGGTCGTATTTTGAAGCTGTGTCCTTAATTAAAAGTCGCGACAGCAGCAGTCGTTCTTGGAGGTTCATTTAGTTTGGAACAATGGTAATCTCCGCCTTAATAAGTTTTTTATTTTTTAGATCAATCTCTTCCTTCACTGAAAGATAATCCCCCTTTTTTATTGACATGTATGTACTTTTTGTTTTGCTATTGTCCTTATTCATGGTGTAGAAACTGACAAAAGGAAGCTCGTTTTCTTTATACATATAACTGACAGTGTCATTGGTTGTCCCAAGGGTAACAAGAAATGCGAACGGAACTCCCTTTCCCGTGAGATTTGTGTCTATCTTTAATACAACCCCTTCGGCTTTATTTGTTTGAATGCTCTCAATAATATTTTTCGATTGAATAACCTTTGCGTTTTCAAGCTCATTCACAACTTCGGCAATAGGAAGCGAGGCGAGATCGTTGTAAAGAGCTTCTTTATATGAGACTCCGTTTAAAAACAGTTCCTCTCCGTTGCCGCTATATGCCGGCTTACAGCCTTGCAGAAGCTTTCCATTTTTGACAGTGCTTAAGCCCATATAGTAAGCCAAAAGACACGCAAAAAGAAAGAGAAGAAAAATAATAAGAACCATGAAGATGCGAGAATGTTTCATATGTATTATCACTATGATTATAACATTAATAACAATTCATTATTTTGATATTTACCGCAAAGAAAACGATTTGATATACTCGACCTTATATTTCGAAAACAAAGAGTATTTTTAAGCATGCTATGAAAGGTACAACAATATCGGTAATAATCCCGACAAAAGACAGAAAAAACGATCTAAAAATACTCCTTTTTTCTCTTTCCAACCAAACGCGTCGTCCTGATGAAATTATTGTCGTAAACAATTCTCGTCACGGTATAAAAAAAACAATAGAAACTGTGAAAACAAAGACAGGCCTGCATATCAAGGTGGTGGATTATCTTTCGGAATCAATTGGAAGAGTGAGAAATCATGGAATTGCTCAGGCAAAAGGAGACGTGCTGCTTTTTGTAGACGATGATTGTGTCGTCCCTTCCAATTGGGTAGAATGCATGACGTCTTTTCCTAAGAAGAAGGGGGCATATGCACTCGTTGGGACGTCTTTTCCACTGCATCCACGCAACGTCTATTCTGCAGCAAACAATTATTTCCCCCTATTGTATTTTGAGAACATTGTCTATATAGATAAATCTCATTACTATTCTGCAGTCATTGATTCAAAAAACTTTAGCGTACGAAAGAAAGATGTACGGGAAGAATTTTTTGTTGAAGAAAACGGTCTTTCGAGAGACGATTTTTTGCTGTCCGATAAATTGCGGAAAAAGGGATGGATGTTTTTAATAATAAAAAACTCCATCGTCTTTCATAAAGGGAAAACAAACCTTTTTGGATATCTAAATTGGTCTTTTGAGGGGGGGAGAAAGCAGTATCTCTATCTTCGGTCAATCAATAACAAAAAAGTTCCCACCCCTAAAAAAATGTTGCTCATACGGATGAAGAAAAAGGAACTCATTGAAAGGCTTACGAAGCACTACCCTCTCTATTTATATGTGTATTTTCTGATTCTCATTCGTTTTTTTCATCCGCTTGCATTCTTTTTTGGATATATGTATGAGCTTGTGAGAAAAAAACATAAGTTGTGATAATCCGGTACACTATACACTATCAAAATGAAACGCCCATTTAATTCAAAACTATCGCCGGTCCGTAAGATAAGCGAAGAGGGGATGCGTTTTTCAAACGGCAAAGACGTAAAACGTCATGTGATAATATTTGCCCTTCTTTTTGTTTCATTATTCTTGTTTATTGTTTTGATAATCAGATTGTTTCAATTGACAGTTGTAAAAGGGCAATACTACCGTCGGTTATCTGAGGAAAATAGAACGCGCGAAATTACCATTGAACCAAAATATGGAAAAATAATCGATAGAAAGGGAATTGTCCTTGCGGAGAACGGCGAATCAAACGTATCAACGCGCAGCAGTTATATAAAATCAGATAGAACCTATTATTATCCAGAAGAAACTGCCCATATTTTAGGATATCGACAATTGGCAGATAGGGAAGATATCTCAAATGACTATTGTATGCGGAAATTGGTGCAAGGGGAAATGGCAGGAAAAAAAGGGGTAGAAAAACTGTACGATTGCGATTTGCGAGGAGTACCCGGAAAAAAATTGGTGGAGATTAATGCGTCAGGAGAGAATGAAAAAACTATTGCGGTAGTGCCCCCCGTTCCGGGGAAGGAACTGCAGCTTGCTCTTGATATTGAGCTGCAAAAAGCTGCTTTTAAAGCACTCAATAATAGAAAAGGAGCCGTTATTGCTCTCAAACCAAGTACAGGTGAGGTACTTGCGCTTGTCTCGGCCCCTTCATTTCATCCCGATGCTTTTGAAAAGGGGCTCCCGGAAGTTTCTCAGTATTTTATTGATAAAAACAAACCGCTTTTTGATCGCGCAACTCAAGGGACATATCCCCCAGGGTCGGTTATCAAGCCAATTTTTGCAAGCGGAGGACTTGAGGACAACTTCATAACCGAGAAAACAATTGTCCAGGATGACGGATATCTTACCGCAGGTTCTTTACGATTTGGTAACTGGTATTTTTTGGAATATGGGAAAACAGAAGGGCCGGTTGACGTAGTGAAGGCGCTTCGTCGCTCTAATGACACATTTTTCTATAAATTAGGAGGAGCAATGGGTCCCGAAAAAATGCGTCAATGGGCACAATTATTTGGACTTGGGTCGGTCGTAGGCATAGGGCTTGACGAGAGTGAAGGACTTCTTCCCTCTCCGTTTTGGAAAACTGAGACGTTGAAGGAAAATTGGTATTTGGGCGATACATATAATTATTCAATCGGGCAGGGATATTTGTTAGTTACTCCCATTCAGATTGCCAATGCTCTTTCAGCATTCGCAAACAATGGATATATTTGTAAGCCTCAATTGCTTAAAAACGCTAAACCTGAATGCAAAAAGGTGCCGGTAAGCCAAAAGAATCTTGCGCTTATACAAGAGGGGATGAAGCAGGCGTGTGCAACAGGGGGAACGGGGTGGCCACTTTTTGATTTTAAAGTTAAGAATGTGACAGCCATTGCAAAAGCGCTACAGGATGTACCCGAAGATAAAAAAGCATCGGTTGAGGCAAGTTTACAAAAAACGGCAGATTATTGGAGACCAATATCGACAGGCTGTAAAACAGGAACAGCTGAGTCACAAGCTAATTCGGACGCATGGTTTACTGCATATGCGCCGTTTGAGAATCCGGAAATTATTGTCACAGTTTTTCTGGAAGAAGCGGGCCAAGGGTCTGATATTGCAGGACCCGTCGCAAAGGAAGTATTGAAAACATATTTTGAGAGAAGTCAATAAAAAGCCTAAATTTATTATGAAAGATCCAAACCTGCTTATTACTAACTACTGTAATCAAAACTGTTCCTTTTGTTTTGCTAAGCGGGAAATGGGGAACGGAGCGCTTGGAAAAGAAATGGAAATAGATGATTTTAAGAAACTACTTGAAGATGTTTCGTGGAATAAAAAACAAAGAGGCATAAA
The DNA here is from genome assembly GCA_021833625.1 of bacterium. Taxonomy (GTDB): domain Bacteria; phylum Patescibacteriota; class Microgenomatia; order UBA1406; family GWC2-37-13; genus JAKBEU01. The sequence goes on along the minus strand of JAKBEU010000003.1, from coordinate 33,414 downwards.
ACTTCTTGGGGGAGAGCCCACACTTCACAGCAGGCTTTTTGAAATGATTGATCTAGCGGTCAAACACAATTTATTTGTTCAAATCTTTACAAACGGCATAATAAACAGAGTTAAGCGTCAAAAATTAGCCTCATATGGCAACCATATCGGATATACGTTCAATATCATGACTCCGGCCTTTCAGACGGATAGAAAAGTGCGAACTGAGGTGAAAAATACCGTAATGGAGCTTGCAAATAAAAGCAGAATAACGCTCTCGATTACTTTAGATCAGTCTTTTAATATGAAACCTTTTTTTAACACGGCAAACTCTTCCTTTTTAAAGCACGTAAACAATATTCGTATTGGTTTTTCAAATCCTGAAGTGGGAGCACACAACAGATATGTTTTTGAAAGTTTTCCAAAAGTGGGATCGATATTTGTTGATTTCATAAAAACAGCGCGCGAGAAAGGATTTTTGGGAGAATTTCATACAAATTGTGGATTTACGAGGTGTATGTTTACCCAACAGCAATACGATTATGTAGGAAGTGAAATTTCCCATATCAGATGGGGTTGTTTTGGGAAAGAAAGCTCAATGGATGTTTCGGTAGATCTTCACGCATTCCACTGTTTCCCTCTTTCAGAGAAAAAGAGAATAGATTTAAAAAAACATGATTTTTTAAAAGCAAATAAAGAGCTTATGAAGGAACGCATGACTTCATGGTCAAGTCTTAAAAACAACATGTGTAAAAAATGCCGGTTCTATGGATATGGGGAAGAGGGGTGTCCGGGTCCCTGCCTGGCTTTTTTGATGAATGAAAAGAATTAAAATAAGCGATATTACACCTTTTTCTTCCTTTTTGAGGGCACAAGAAGAATTTTTTTCTTTATAAGATTGCTCATAATCTCGTCAATGTCTTTTACTACAACACTCTCTTTTGCGTCATATCTCTTCACGACTTTTTTAATAATTTCGCTTTTCGGCATCTTTTTTTTAAGCAGTGTAAAAATATAGTCTGCAGTTTCATTAAGCGTGTAAAGTATGGAGGCATCGCTGTCAAACATCACGGTTTTATCATCTAACTTTTGAACAATAAGGTTCTTATTGACGGTATAGGTTGCCATAGATGGTAGTATTGTATACTAAAAAAAAGTTATTGACAAATTCGATTATTTTCTCTCTATAATGAGGTATGCGATCGAAAACAAACACCATTCTACTAATAAGCGCTAGCGTGCTTTTTTTAATTCTTGGATTCGAGATTTACTATTTATTTTTTTATCATCCGCAGCCGACAAATTATCAAACCAATGAAAACAGGGCAACTCAAACAACGGGTGGCCTAAGCAGTCTTTGGAAGGAATCAACACCGAAGGTGACGAACCAACGGTTTGCCTATATTAATCAACGCAACGAATTGATAAAGCCGCTTTTCCAAACAGGAGTGCTTAAGGCGTATTCAGGGGTTGAAACTTACAAAACGATCATAACCGCAATCGGCCCGAAAAACACGCTAGTAAAGGGAGATGACGGTTCAGAAATACGGATTGCGTATGAAATTAGATTTTCAACTCAGGCAAAAACGGGCGAAAAGGAACTCACCCTTGTTCTTTCTCCGAAAGAACTTTTAAACGTTAAAACATACAAGGCAGTCGGGGATGAAAGGGTGCCTGTGGACATAAAAGAGATTAAAGCGGGTGATTTTGTCAGCATAACGCTTACTATTGATTATTTTGCGGATCCGGACAACGGCTTTTCATCAATCGAGATTGAAAAACTACTTTAATCGATGGGAGTATAATATCCATGAGAAAATATGCAAAACAAAACTCTCCAGTTGTTTATTACCTCCAATTGCAACTTTAAGTGTAAGACATGTTTTGGGGGATTTAGCCGTGGGAACAATATGTCTTTTGAAGTGTTTTGCGGGGCGGTTGATGAAGCAAAAACCGCAGGATATCTCTATATAACTTTTACTGGAGGAGAGCCGGCCCTTCACCCGGAATTTGAAAAGATGGTTGAGTATGTCTCAAAAAAAGGCATGTTTTTTAGCTTTGTTTCAAACGGATCACTTCTCAACCGATATAAATTTATTATCAATAAATACAGTAAAAACCTTTCCGTTGCCGGGTTTAGCGTAGATGGAGCAACAAAAAAAGTACATGACTTGGTACGTCAGGCAGGATCGTATATCCTTGTCGTTGATGCGATACGATATTTTGTTACCCACAATGCATCAACAGTTATGGAGGTGTGCTTAAACAAGCTTAACCATCACGAAATAGATACGCTTTTTTCACTTGCAAAAAAGTTGAAGGTTCAGGGGATAAGCTTTTCAAGCGCAATCGATACGGGATTTAACAAAGATATTCTTTTGACCGAGAAAGAAAGGTTGTCATGTCTTAAAAAAATTGCAGAGGCAAAAAAAAACTTTCCAAATATTCCAGTGTCAATAATGAGCGCACTACAAAACAATGGAGGAGTTTATTTTTGTCATGCTCTTGAAAATGAGGGTACTCTTACTGTCAGTCCAAAAGGGCACTATTACTTTTGTACGGTGACGCGTTTTGACAGTACACAGTTGGGAAGTGTATTTGCTGATGCCCTACCTGACGTTATCAAACGGTATCGGCGTTTGGCCAAAAACCTCAAGAGAATTAGAGCACAAATGGTAAAGAAAGGAAAGGTCTCCGACAATTTTAATACGTGTGAATTCTGTAATTTTTTCCTCAAACAATATTATCAACCGGCAAAAGCAAAATGATACGTCTCACGTCCAGATATTCTGTTAATCCCGGCGTATATACAAAAAAAATTAAAGGCATTGTGCTCCTGTTTAATCCGTTAACCGTCAGCGCCTTTGTCCTGTTGGAAGGTTGGGCAAATACAATGGTGTCTTTATTGGATGGAGAAAAATATTTGTCCGTAATATTTAAAGAAATACAGTCAAGGCTTCCTGCCATACCAAGGGGAGAGATGGTACGTTGCATGAATCGGTTGGTTGACGAACACATTGTCACGGAGATTGTCCCAAAAGCTCAAAACAGCGTGATAGATGCAAAAGAAGAGCTATCTGATCACCTTTCTTTTTGGATATCGCTTACCGATCAATGTAACTTTCGCTGTAAATATTGCTTTATAAAAAAAGATGCGACCTTCATGGGTGAAGAAGGATATAAAAAGACACTTGCAAAAATAACCGGCTTGATAGATAAAAATAACCCGAAATACGTAAAAATACATTACGCCGGTGGTGAGCCGTTTCTTAATTTTGAGATGTTAAAGAAATTTCACAATGCATTTCTTAAACTTACCCGGTCAAGGAAAATAAAAATAGATGAAACTATCATAACGAATGGTTCTCTTATAACAAAGCCAGTGCTCGATTTTTTGAAAAAGGAACATCTTTTGGTAAGTGTCTCGCTCGATGGTCTTAAGGAGGCAAATGATAAAACGCGCGTCTATAAAGACGGAACATCGACATTTGCTCAAGTTAAAAAAGGCCTTTTGCTTCTTTATGAAAACAACGTATTAAGGAACGTCGATATTGTCATTAGTTCCCAAAATATCAATGATCTTCCGCCCTTTGTTACGTTTTTGTTAAAACGCAAAATACCTTTTGTTTTTAATTTTTACAAACACAATATACTCTCCAGCGACGCGTTTTATTGTAAACAAAACGAACTTGTCTCTCGACTGAAGAAGATATATAGGAAAATCTATGCTTATTATAAAGAAAATAGGACAATGGAAAGTCCAATTAGTCAATTGCAACTTCTTGACTCAGTTCAACTTAAAGAAAGGAGAACGAGAGTTTGTGGTGCAGGGAGAAACTACCTTACCTTTAGGGTAGATGGAACACTTGATGCGTGTCCATTGATATACGAAAAAGTAATCATTCGGGGTGAAAAACCTTTCCATGTACCGTCCAGCGATAGGCTTGAAGGGTGTAAAAGTTGTCAGTGGAGACATTTGTGTGGGGGAGGATGTGCGGCTGAAAAATGGATTAAATATAAAAACACTAGTCATACGTCTCATTACTGTCATGTCTACAAAGAGCTCATCCCCTACTTGATAGATCTCGAAGGAGAACTTATTCTGCACAATAGAATAAAAGCTTCATTTCGTGGCAAAACTTCATAAACTTTCAACAAGAGAATAAATTTTGTCATCTCTTTTCTTGTTAAGTAGTGTCGACGGGCGCAATGCAAAAAGTTGCAATAGGTACTTTTGCATTAAAAGGGAATAATCGGGAATTTTAATATCTGCAAAGTCGTTATTTAGGCGCTTTTTTTTACCCTTAACCACAATGGTATCAAGAAAGTAATAAAAAATACTATTTTTCAGTAAAGATTCGTATCCTTTTGAATGAGACAGATCTTTGACGCTTGTTTTTTTTGCCTGACGAAGAAAAAATATTTTTTCTAACTTTATTTGTTTTTTTGACGCGGAGAAAAACCGATCAAATGGGGAACATAGTAATACATAATTATCCCTTAATTTTTTAAGTATTGTCACGTCGTTGCTATAAATATGAGTAGGCTCTATATTCTTGATTATTGTTGTTTTGCCTATTCCAGAAGGGCCAGCAAAGACATATCCCTTTTGTCCTTTTTCAACGCTTGAGGCATGGAGGAGAATAATGCCTTGCTGTAATACAAACAGCTGGACGATAAAATTAAAAAAGAAAGAAAAGTGAGAATAGTCTTCATATTTCGGAAAACTGATTTCGCCGGTTTTTCGGTTGATATGCATTTTAAATACGGAAAGAGTGTCGACATTAAATGTAAGTCGATAATCAAATGGTTTGTGTGTTGTCGGAAGGAGGCAATACTGTTTTTTAAAGAACTCAAGGACATAGGAAGTTGAGGATGTTATTTCTATCGAAATTGAGCCAATTTTAAAGTAAATTTTTTTACTATTCATATTTGTCTTATGATACAAGCCTTAATAGGCTTTTGACGTTCTTTTTAAAAAGAGCCGTTTTTTTATCCGTTCCTAAATATGTAATGTTTTGTGATTTTTGCAAATACTCTTTTGCCTTTTTATTATCCTTGAATATCAGCCGTTCGCCTTTTGTATAGTCGTACAGCTGAAAGGCGGGAAGGTATTGGTAGTGTTCATTAATAAACTGGGCATATGTTCTTTTCTGATGTTTTTCAAGCGCGTCCCGAAGCTTAATAAAATATTTCTTTTTCTTTAAAAACTCTTTATATGTTTTTGACGAGAAAAACTGCGGAAATTTTTCTTTAAAGTTTGACAGGCAATCCTCAAATACCTCTTTTGGATACAGAAGAAAACAGGCGAGTAGGCTTTTATCTAAATGAAACCGTTCTCCAGGCAAAATGTGGTCATTTGATTGCTTCAGTTGATGATAAACGGTTATATGTGGGGCAAGATAGGCGTCTATGCCTAAGTAATATGCGACAATGCTGAAAAAATTGTCTTGCCAATTCGCATCGATTTCCCAAAATCCTCCCATCTCTTCAAAAACTTCCCGCTTAATTATGAGATTTGATCCATTTATAATTGGGACTTTTATAAGTTCCTGTTCACTTTTTTTTATATTGAGAAAAATATTCTGTTCTAATGTGATATTGAGAGGAGTGTATACGTGAAAATAATTTGTTTTCTTGATTCTCTTTCCGAAGATGTTTTTACAGGAAAGCCCTAACAATGAAAGGGAGGGGTATCTGACAAACAGTTTATTGACGGACTTAAGCCACCCGTTTGAAAAAAGCATGTGCGCATCAACGAAAATAAACGTATCATATTTTGTCCGCGCCGCTGCGATATTCCGGACAGCATCAATTCCTCTGTGACTTACCCTGATAAGGGTTATTGGCATTTGTTTATATGCATCTTCCAAAAGAAAAAGATAACTGCCATCTTTTGACCCATCATCAATAATTATTATTTCAAAAAAAGGGTAATGAGCCGTTTTTAAAATGTTGTCTACTGTCTGTTTTAAAAAAACTCCCTCATTGTAGGAAGCAATAATAAGAGAATACCCATGGTTTCCATTCATAAATGTGCTCATTTTATCAGATAATGCAAGGAGAATAGATTGTTGTAATATACTGTATGCAGATGATGCGCACAATTCTTAACAAAAAAGTTTCCGTATATTTCATCTCTCCTCACGTCGATGATGCCCTCTTATCTGCCGGATCATTTATGGAGGCTTTGTGTAAAAAAGTGCCGGTTCATTTAGTCACCGTTTTTAGTGACTGCAAAAGCAAAGACAAAGATTCCTCCTTCGCGGCGAGCGCCAAACAATCAATTGCAAAAAGGAAGGCAATTGAAAAAAAACTTCTTTTAGGGCACAAAATCAAATTGCATTACCTTGATCTTCCCGAGTTTGTTCTCCGTTCCAACACCCCGTCTCTTTACAAAAAGCTTCCTCATATGTCAACACCCGGGGATAGCCTTTTGAAAAAAGAAATTGCAGAACAATTAACAAATATCATTCAGAAGAAATCGTTGCTGTTTTGTCCACTGGGCATTGGAGGACACATTGATCACGTAATTGTCCGTGACGCATGCATGTCTGCATTTAGCTTGCAGGATATCTATTTTTGGAACGACTATCCCTATTCTCTTCTGTTTAATACTTATAAAGACTCCTTTATCGGCGGAGATTCTTATAAAAGAATGAGGAAAAAAACCTATACAGAAGACCTTGGCAGAAAGGGAGTTATTGTCCATTCTTTCATGGAGCATATCAAAGAGTTTTTCTCAAAAGACAATCTACCTGTTCCTATTTTTCCGGAAGTATATTTTTATGAAGAAAGACGCGCTGACAAATAGAGTTGACATTCATTTTTAACAAACATATACTTTTATTCAGTGGAGGTGCGCTATGAAAAAAAAAGAGTACATAAGGCCAAAAATCACAAAATCAAAAATCCAGGTTAAGCTTTATAAAAAGCGAGAAGATGTTGAGGAGCTGTTATTGTCTTCCACGTACCTTTCCTTAAACTGCACGTATTAATCAGATACAGGGTCCCGGGCAATCTTTCATAAAATGAGCACATTTATTACATAATCGAGGAGCCTTTTTTCCCTTGGTAAGGTATTTGGACAAGAAAAGCCTTTTGTCGGTATCTGCATTAATAACCTCTTTGTTATCGGAATAAACAAAACATGAGAAGGCCTTTCCATCAATACCAATATCATACGCACCGTCTTTTCCGAAACATCCCCACTCTTTCGGTTGCAGAATATGGTTTTTCAGCAGATAGTGTGTTTGTTGTTTATCAAACATACAGGGGGTAAATCCGCAGTTTAGGAGTACTGCCTTATTTTTATCTATGGCATGAATTTTTTTTATGTACTTAAAAGTTGTTGCTCCCAACCGTTTAAATATCTTTTGTGAAAATTGTGTTTGGGGATTGGATATTCCCAATCTGATACTGTCAACTTTCCTTATGATGTCCAAAGGCACCTGTTTTAACGTGTCCGGGCTGCTTTCACCGTAGGTAAAAGAGAGGACAACGTGACTGTGTCCTGCAAGCTTATTTATGTTAGTAAGCATCAGGTCACGAACGCCTTTCTTTGTCTGGAATCCGGGCGTTGACGCGTTGAAAACAACGTTCATTTTTTTTCCGGCGGTCTTCAAAAAATCTGCGGTAGAGGAAGGGAACAGCCCGTTTGTGAAGAGCTGAACCGATCTGTATTTTGTGAGGGCAACGCGGATAATTTTCCTGAATTCAGGATGAAGGGTGGGCTCTCCTCCCATGATTTTTATGCTTTCTGAAGCAGAAATCTTTTGCAGTTTATTTATGACCCGTACAAATTTTTCAAAACTCATTTGTCTTTCTTTCAAGGGCCTCTTCATTTCCTTTTTTGCAAAGCAGAATTCACAGCTTTGATTGCAGCTGTTTGTTATGAGAATATTGGGCTCCATATACGTTTAACATAAAATGTTTATGCTTTTGTTATTTCCTCTTCCATCACCTGATAGTTCACACTATATCACAAAGAGTCCTAATCTTTTTGCAATATAAGTTGAAAAAAAAGATCTCTTTATCCATTTTGTGGAGATGCTTGCCTTAAATATCTATTGATTTGTTTTATCCTACTTTTATTTATTTTATCTCTATTTTTATAAAAAAAGAGATGTTGGAGAGAGGGGATTGTGACCTTGTACAATCTATACAATGTTTCATCACATAATTCCGGAGATACATCGACATAAGAGTAATTCATATGTAATGCATCTAATTTCTTTGAAACAGCTCTTAATTCATCTCTATTTGATAGGGGTTTTTGCGTTTTTTTGGCGAGCACATAGTTTTTTTTCTCATGAAAAAAATGTTTTTTCCATTCTTTATAAGATAGAATCAGCAAATTGTTTTCTGCCTGTTTAATTTTTTTAGATTGCTTAAGAACCATCTCAAGGATAGATTCTTCCAAAGCCCCAAGAATAGCTTTTAATGGATTAATATTTGATTTAATTCCGGCGGAAATGATAGTTTTTTTTCCAGATCCATAAGTCATAAATACGGCAAAAGAGGGAATAGAAACATCATTTGTAATATCAAAAAAATAAAATACATATTTTTTAAAATAGTTTTTTATTTTTGGATATCCCAAGTGCTTCCATACATTTTTCTCATCAAGTCGTTTAGGTAAAAATTTTGCTAAGAAACACAACATAAAGGCATCTCTTTCAACGAGTTCATATATCGCCCGAAGAAGTATTTCTTCCCTTTTTGTTCCAGTCGCAAGACCGCTTCCCGTTCTGTCATCTGAAGACGCCTGTTGTTTGCGTTGGCTGTTTAAGAATACCCTCTCTATTGTTTCCCCAGTACATTTGGAAAGAGAAATATTTTTTGACTCAATCGAAACACCATAGGAAGAAAACTGTTTTTCATTCTGGACACATACAGATTCAGTTATATAGATATTTGTTTTAAGAAGAGCTGGATTAACATAGTTAAGCGATTTTAAAACGCCACGTTTGTATAGCTTATAAACGATATTAAGATAAGTGGATGACATTTTTATGAAAAAAAGAAAATTTTATCGAGTTTCTTATGAGGATGAGAATAGGGAAGAAGTGTTCTCCAGTCCCCAAAAAAGCATACTGTTTTTTTCGATTTTACACATCCGCTCATTAGCCATGCGTTGACCTCGTGAAAGACCTCCCTGCATTTTTCTTTATCTGTAACAACTGGGTTAAGGAACAAAAATGCTTTTTTTGTCTTTTTATAAACACTCAAAAGCTGGTGTAATAAAGATATATTATTTTTTCCTTTTAAAATAAACGATAATTGTCCGATTGTTTTGATCGTTGCATTATTGTTGTGATCTTTTCTTGTGTTAACAATTTGCAGATATTGGCGTTCCCCAATAGGAATATATTTGATGTCTAATATGTTTTCGTTTACTTTGAGAAATAATTCAATTTGTTTAAAACTCTCTGTGTATTCTTTCATTTTCCAATTGTGGCGGAGAGAACTAAGGAGAGGATCTTGTGAATAGTATTTGCTTATTCTTTTAATCTTTTCTTCTACAAGAACTCCGTCGCCAATTTTACCTAAGACTTTTTGAAGCTCTCGCTTTGATCTTAAACAGTCATTTTGCGTCATATCCTAAGGCAAGTACGTAAATAACAGGCTCACTCTTACTGTTGATATCAAGAATAGATTCAATTTTCTTGAGATAATAGCCCCCCCCAATGGGAACTGTGTGTATGTTAAGGGCGGTGCAAACTAATTGTATATTCTGACCAACATGGCCAGCTTCCATATCGATATATCGTCTTCCTCGTTCTCCATATTTTTCCATTGTTCTTTGCAGCATCCCCGTCAAAACAATGAGGCCAGTTGGTTTTTTTATGATAAATTGCGGGAAATATTCACTTAGGTTAAAAGAAGAAAATGAAGACAATTGCTCAAGGCCATGGCGTTGTACGTTGTAGTGGTAGATACCACAAGCAATATGTGTTTTAAGAGCGAAAAAATATCCTTCGAGTGGAAATTTCCCCCCCGCTGACGGATAGAATCTATGCTTAAAATCATGAAAAGATGGGTTAATTCCCAGGCCATAATACAGAATGGTTGAGACGTCCTGCACTGATAATGGTGTCTGGGAGAAAACCCGATACGATTTGCGATTTAGGAGTGCTTTTTTAACTGAAATACGTGGCAGGCATGGGTTGCAGAGGGATACATATTTATTTTTTAGATACGTCTTATAACAAATTGTAGGATTGTCCATATTCTGAAGATTAGTATATCAGTTTGCTCTCTATTAATATGTCTTTGGCGCACTATATATTGTGTTGTATACTACAGGGTATGAAAATGCAAAGAAAAGTTAGACAAAACAGAACTTCCTTTATTGAAAAGACTCTTTCTCTCATTAAGAAATATTATCTTGTCTTGATTGTCATAGGATGTGTGGGTTTTGTTGGCATTGTGGCTCTTTATAAAATGTTTATTATGAAGCCAACCTATGTATATGCAAAAGTTAAGGTTGGGCAAGGATATTGGTGGGCAACGACTCAACAGCCAAGCATTTGGATGGTAAAAGCTATTCAAGCAGCACAAAAACAAAAGGATTTGACCGGTGAACCAATTGCGCAAATTATTAACATAGATTATTACCCATATTTAGGAACAAGTCAGTTTAATGTGTTTGTTACGCTCAAACTCAGAGTTACAAAAGTTGGCAAAAATGGGATGTATAATTTTAACCGCGAAACGATTGGGGTTGCCACGCCGATTGATTTGGAATTCCCAAGTGCCCAATTTTCTGGTGTGATCATCCAGTTGAGCGAAAAGCCGATTATTACCAGGTTGGTACCAAAAATAATATATCTGACAAAAAAGTATTCGTATCCATGGGAATTTGATGAAATAAAAATTGGTGACAAATTCAACGACGGTGACGTGGATGTCCTTAAAATTCTTGATAAAGCTAAAGGGGAGACGAATGAAGTACTTCTAAACGATCAAGGGAAACTTATTTCCTCCCAAACGGAAACTTACAATTACATCATCCTAAAAATAAGAGCGATGGTTCAAGAGGAAGGGCCACTGTATGTGTATGGGGAAGAAATAACGATGTCTCCAATAAGAGGATTTGACTTTGTAACAGATGAGTATATCTACAATAACTTTACTATCTCAAAGATTGAATAAAATGAGAGAGCGAAAGAAAACATTCTCAATTAAATCGGAAGGAGATAGTATGTTTCCTCTTCTTCAAACCGGGGATATAGTCCAGTATCAATATTGTACGTTCAAAGAGATAAAAGAAAACGATATTGTTCTAACGCACGTAAATGAAATTTTTATGACCCACAGGGTTATCTACAAAAACGGCTCTCTTTGTATCACCCGAGGTGATAACAATCAGACAGCTGATAAGCCAGTGAAGAAGGATCAGATTTTTGCGCGAGCAACCCGGTTTGGGCGTAATAAAAAGTGGTATGGGATACAGGACATATATTTGCATCAATCAATTCTCTATCTTCACGAGATAAGCAATCTGGAGGCGAAATTATGCTCGGCATTTATTCCTCACGTTTTTTTGAAAGGAGTATTGGTATCTCTCCGGTACGAAAATACTATCCCAAAGCGCATATATGCGGACTGTGATCTTTTGGTAAGAAGGAGCGATGCTCAAAAAATTGAGTCCATATTTACCTCATTGGGATATAGGTATGTGGGAAAGACATCCTCATTTGGAATAAAAAAAAATAAATTCAGTTATCCCGAAATTAGCTTTGCAAAAAACATTGGACAAGTCTCGGTTGTCTTTGATCTCCATTTTGAACCGGTTTTTTTAATGACTCAATTGTCTGGAATGAATTTGTTATACGATAATAGCTTGCTACAAAGCCTTGGAGAAAAAATAATTAAAAATGGAAAAAAGATAAAAGTAAAGGGAGTAAGTTTCTTTCTTCCTTCACGGACCGATCAGATTTTGTATCTCATTCTTCACATATTTCATCACAATTTTGTCGATAGTATGCGCTATTCTCTTTTAAACAGTGTTATCAGAAAATCAGTTTCGCAAGCAATGTGGCGAGAGCTAAAAAGAACGATACAAAAGTATCACCTTGAAGGGTATTCATATCTAACGCTTCTTCTCCTAAAGAAACATTACAAAACGCCTATCCCTTCATCATTTTTAGGTTCAATCTCACCCACATGGATAAAAAAACAAACATCTTTGTTTTTATTAAATAAAATCAATATTTTTAATCAGGATAATCGTTTAAAAGCGGGAATTGAACGATTTGTGCTTATTTTTATATTATCTCCTGAGCCGTTAATAAAAAAACTCTTTATATTCTTTCATCCTGATACGCTTCGCTCTCTCTTTTTCGTGTTGGGGAGGAAGATGTTTAAATCCTTAAAGTAAAGCGTGAGATGTTGGTACAATGAATAAATGGCAGCAGAAACAGGGGGGGTGGAACAGCTATCCCCAAAGGAAATATCTCCAGTTCACGCAAGAGAACAAAGAGTGCATTCTTACATGACCAAATTTAACAGAATACCTGTGCAAGATGCACGAAGTGAACTAAACCAGCTACTTGTCAAAACAAAAGGATTCCCCCTAGCCCAGCAAGATTTTATAAGAGAAGTTGGTGATGCGGTAAATCCAACAAAAAATAAGCTTACCATGAGCGAAGCAGTCGTTGACAAATATACTGCAGCTTTGGAATCCCAACGAAGTGCGGAGGATGCTATGGTTGCTCTTCTTTACGATCTTCAAGCTCCTTTTCACAGACAAGGTATGACTATTGGGACGCCTGAGCTCCCGAAGCTTTTAAAGATTCTCGAAGACACAAGAATGAGAAGGGACAGTCCATTCGTCCGCGAGAGTTTTATGGATAGCCCAAAAGATCAGGCTGTTTTGTTTCTTACTCAGGTTTATTTTTATGATGCAGAGCGAGCACAAGGAAAGAGGGTAATATATACGGAGGCAGGAGAAAATCCTTCACTTGACGAGGTTGAAATCATAAAATTGGTGCGCAAATTAAATCAATATCTTCCCGAGGGAGATCGATTTATCATTCAGGAAAAGCAACCCGATCCGCCGCTTCATGCAACATTCTTTTCGTTTGATCAACTTACAGAAGTGCCTGCAGCAGGAAAGCCATCGTCACTGCCAACAGAGAAGGAAGAATCAGGTCTTCCAATACGCACTGCCGCAGAAAGGAAACGAGCAGAAGAACTTGAAGATGTGTTATATGATTCCCAAGGAATCCTTCGATTTACCCTTGATAACCCCGACAAACCAATAGACCTTGATATTGCGCAACTTCCTCAAAGTGCTATTGGAGAAGTATTCGGGAGTGAAGGAAAGGGAAATCTTGTCCTTTTTTCGCTTATTTCATCCATTTCTCCCGAAGCAAGGCAAAAAGTTGTCAAGTGGCTTATGACAGAAAAGGGAACGGCAAAACGAAGAGAAAAAATACGTGAACTTGCCATAGCGAGTCAACATCTTTTTCACGATATGCTTTCTCCTGAAACAAAGGGGGTATTTGACAATGCATTTTTTGAAGATCTTCTCAACAGAGATGATACAACAATGAGACTACATAAAGCGGTGCTAGCTCGAATCCCCGAAGGAGAAAAAAAAGGCAAAGACGAAATGCGGGAACTCCTTGCGGATGCTGCGGAAAGATTATTTCTCTTGAAACACAGTCATATTCTGGGGAATGAAATAAGGGAGGAAATAACAGCCCGTCGGAAAGCTATGAAAATAACCCCCATTGACTCAGAAGATAGGGTTGCGGCAGGAGATATTGAAGAATTAATAAAAAAAATTCAGGATCAGCTTGAGTTCCCAACAGATGTGAGTGCTGCAGTCATACCATATGAACTGAATGTCAGTTATGTCGACGATTTTGATACGTCCCAAAGGACTGCCCGTCTTCTCAATGGCGAGTCTGTTGATAAAGAACTGTTCTCAATGAAAAAAGAAAAATTGGACAGATATATTGCGGCCCTTTGTCTTGAAAAATGGACTCATCAAGCAAGAAGCAATCAAGAGCTACGAAAAAAACTTCCTTCAGAAGAAGCAGAAAGATTGGGACATGTCATGCCTTATGTAGTCAACGAACTGGAGGATGAAACAGGACGCACTAAAAGAGTGCAAACATATTTTATGTATGACTATACGCCGGATCCGAAGGATCGAAATAGAGGACAACTGTATATTGATTCGCAAACAGGATTATCTCTTCCTATCGTGCTTATTCCTGCAAACAAGGAGGGCGATTATATGCGTATTGAATATGTATATGGGTCAGAGGGAATTGTACCCGGAATGGAAGTTCGGAAGGCAAATACTTGATTTTTTAAAGAAAAGGATTATACTATGAGTTATTATGGAAGGAAGAATTAGACCGTCAGGACTAACCGAAGTGACTTCCCGTGTCGATGCTCTATCACCCCATCAACCAACTCCACATCACAAAGAATCATCCCCCATTCCGTTTAAAATTGCCGCGCCAATAATTATTGCAACCTTGGGACTTGCTGCATGCGGTCCGATAAGTGCAAAGACGTCTACTCCGGAGGGGGCCTTTCCCACAAGTGCACCGACAAGTGAAGTTATTCCTGCAAATCCAACGGCCACTGTCGTTCCGGCAGAAACCCCCACCAGCGCACCGACAAAGGTTCCGGAAGTAGTTGCCCCGGATGTCGTTGACTATATGGTTGATCAGTCTTTCATTGATGCTCAATATGGGTATAGATATGCTCTTTCCGGAAACATCCTCTCTCCAATGGACAATGTCCCACTTGAAGATGCAAACGCAGCTCAATGGATTCTTAATGCAGAAAACAACGCTCAATTAGTGAAAGAACGGACAGGCGCAGCTCCAAGTGCAACTCTTCTGTTTACGAATGGAAAAAAAGATGCGGAAAGCCGGAACGCCGCCATGTCTTTTTCTGGAAACTCAATCATGTGGCCCTCTTATTCTGAGGGACAGTCCACCTTCCTGTCTGCGAGTCCTTCCGAATATTGGTTCCCCGTGCAGGCTGATCAAAATAAGGTGACGTACAAAAAAGTAAATCTTCCTACAGGATATACATCGGATGATGTACGAATGGGATGGGTGGGGGATAATCAAAGTGTCGAATTGGCAGCAAAAGGAGGAAAAGGGATGCTAGTCTTCAATCCGACGACACAAGAGTGGAGAGAGATGAAAAATGTTCCGACAACAGAGCTTTTAACAAATGTTATTACTCCATTTGTGCACGCGTTTGGTGACAAGGTAAATGTAGCCGGAACAGAAATTGATGGGACACAGCTTCTTGCTGAGATACAAAAGAACCCTGATGCGTTTATACAAAAAAAGACTATAAAAGGACAGGAGTATTCATTTTTAATCATAGATGGAATACCGCTTGCATTTGAAGGAAGCGAAGGAGTGTGGGCAGAAATATCTTTAAAGTTTTTAGGCGAATTAAACAATATTGTAATTGGCTCTGATACACGTGGCGTAGTGGAAGATTTGGCTTGGCATAAAATTTTATCTGCTAACTTTGCTCGTGCCACAATAGAACCAGGGATAGATTGGTTTGCTTCTGAACCGGTGAGGGGTCAAATTGATCCTGAGAGTGTAAAAAACGTAAACGACCAAATAGCCATTCTCCAGAAAGACGGCATCACGGATTTAGTAGGTCATCCCATAATCGATAATGGCGGGGCGCCAGATTGGATTAAAAACGGTACATTTACCCAAGAGGAGTTGAGACAGATTATGACGGATCGAATAGAACATATTATTTCGAGCAATCAGGAAATTAACACATGGGTAGTTGTTAACGAACCCTATCTTCCTGCAAATATTAATCCAGACAGAAGCAAAGATCCATTTTATAAAGTTTGGGGAAATTATGATTATATTATTGAAGCTTTCCAAATTGCAAGAAATGAAGCGAAAAAAGAAGGAAGGGATATAAAGCTAATTTATAACGATGGAGATAATCATTACGCAGATGGCCAATCAAGCGCGATAACAAGACAAATAGTAAAAAGACTTGTTGAGCAACACCTAGTCGATTATGTGGGGATGCAAATGCATATTGGAGAATGGGAAGCAAATGCGTTTGAAAAATATATGGTACCAGAGATGCCCGCAGAGTTTAAATATTATAAAGATTTAGGAATTCCAATTTTGATTACAGAAATGACCTACTACCCGTCAATAGAGGCTAAAGCATTAGATAAGAAGGCATTTGATGAGAGAGAAGCATTTGTATTTGCAAAAACAATAGAGCTTGCATTGGAGTCGGGAGACGTCGAAGGGATTACCTTCTGGGGGATGACTGATTTTTACAATGTAAAAGACAGCCCTGACTACACCATGTTTGATGAAGAGGCAAGACCAAAAGAAGTATTTTATAAGGTGTTCCAAACACTGTTTGATTACGCTACAAAATAATAGCTAATTATTTGTCATGTATACCAATGCGCATGAGCGTCTGGTCTAAGAAGAGAATTCTCGTATAACTATCAATAATGTTTTGCCATCTATAGTACTTCATATATCTTTTCTTTATATTTCTCTTCATCATTTTGATATCTGAGGATGATGACATTGTTAACTGTATGATTTTTTTTGTTAAATCCACTGATCCACCCTTTAGACTATAATAGATAGTGTCATTTCCCAACACATCTATATTCGCTTGTAGATTGTCACAAATAATAAGACTTCCCACGCTCATAGCCTCGACAAGAGAAGGGTGGGTTCCCCCGGAGCGCTTTGTTTCCACATATGCAAATGCGTTTTTCACCAAAATCTCTGCAGTGTTGTGTGGAACAAACCCCGGAAAAATAATGCGACCATCTTCACTGGATAAAACATGTAGTTTATCTCTATAAGCGCTTTTATATAAGTCATCTCCTAAAATGACGCACTTAAAATCTGTTTTAACCTGTTTGAATGCAAGAATAAGCTCTTCGATATGATTATCTGGCACAAGTCTACCATTCCAGATAAAATATTTTCCTTTTTGTAATCCACATTTTTTTAATAGTTTTGTCCCATTCTTCTGGTGTCCTAAGAATCCTCCGTAAGGTATGTAATGTGATTTTTTCTTATATTTTGATAGATAATAATCTCTAATAAAAAATGAGTCTGTAACAATTGCATTGGGAAGGATTGTCGCTAGGTATTCGGAGTAATTCAAAAACCATTTTGCAAACCTGCCCCATTTTTTTCGTTTCCAGTCCATGCCATCAACATTTACTATTGTGCGTTTCCCAAAAATACGGGGGAGAAAGCTAAAAATGCTATTGCCGACACTCAGATAAAGAATGGTGTCATAATTCTGAAAACAGGCATGGACTGTTGAAATAAAGCTATGAAATATAGTGTCAAAGTTCTTCGACGGTATCGTAGGAAGAGTAATAAGCTCTACACCTCTATAGGATTTCTTTTTTGGGTTAACATAAGGAGCTCGACAATAGACGGTCACTGCATAGTTCTTTTTTACCAACTCAGTGGATAAAACTTCGCTAAATGTTTCATATCCGCTATACACAACGGGTATTCCCCTTATACCGATTAATGCAATTTTCCCTTTTTTTTCCATGTTATTTTATCACTGGTTGCTTGTGAAGATTAATTTGTTTAAACGTGTCAATATTATAATATTTGGGATTGTTAAAATCGGACATATCTGCTATTTTACTTATCAACTCCTTTGCTAATGATGGGAGATTCTCCACAGGCTTGAACTTTAATATTTTTTTGCTTTTTGCCAACGAAACTCGGTAGTCTCTATTTGTCTTATCATGACGAACCATTATTGAGATGTCTTTTTTTAACATCAATTTTATTGATTTTTGTATGGTTTTTGCCATCGTTTGTATCTGAAAATTACCAGAGGTAATATTGAATATACCGTTTATTGAAGGCTTTGCCTGTATTGCCAGTTCGTATGCGTGGACAAGGTCATTCATAGCGCATATTGGCCTCCATATAGTCGGATTATTAACAACAATTTGGCCATTTTGAATAGCGTTCTTTACCATTGTGTTTAGTGCAAGATCAAGTCGCATTCGTGGACTATATCCACACACAGTTCCTTGGCGAAATATTATTGTAGAAAATGTTTTATCTGAGTTTTTTAATACTCCATATTCTCCTTGGAGTTTTGATATACCATATGGCTCAGAGGTGTTGGGAGTATCTTTTTCAGTACACATCTTTGCCATATTTCCATATACAGAACAGGATGATCCATAGATAAAGCGTTTAATACCGGCTTTTTTTGATTCATACGCTAAGTATGCCGGCAGAGACGCGTTATACAAGTAATTGAGCCTGGGATTATAATGCGCCATGGGGTCGTTTGATACACCAGCAAGGAAGATAAATTCATCATATTCCTTAAGCTCTTTTCGAGAGATCTCAAACAAATCTTTCTTAATAACCCGTGTTTTTTTTGGTAAATAATTTCCGAACCACAACAAATCAATTACGGTAACCGTATGTCCTGCATGTATTAACTGAGGGACGAGAGAAGAACCGATATAACCCGCTCCTCCTCCAACAATAATTCTTTTTTTTGCTTTATATTTTTCCATTCTTTATAAATTTTTTATATTTATTCGTATTAAGTGAAGTATCGGTTGGCAACAGAAAGGGAACGTCTTTAATTGAGGCCTTTTGTATAGAAACTTTCCTTTTTTTTTCAGTAGCATAATCAAATACGCTCCTTTTTTTTCCTCCAACGTGAAATACGCCGGTTGCATTTTTATTGATAAGCATTCCAACCTTTTTTGCAATAACAGAAACCGTCTCTCGGCTTGTCCACTGGTCTATAAACGCTTTTTCATGTGGAAAAACGTTTGGGCCAAAGCTTGTGCGAATAATAAGATAGTTGTCAGAAAGCCTTACAGCACATTCTCCTCCTAGTTTTGACCATGCATATTTGTTTACTGGAAAAATCGCATCCTCTTCTTTGTAGTTTCCTTTTTTTCCACTAAATACATAATCTGTGGAAAGATAAACGAGTTTTTTGCTATGTCGGATACAGGCGTCAACAACGTAAGCTGACCCACAGATATTGGTTTTTAACGCAAGACGAGGGTTTTCATTTATCTTTGGAGGTGATATGAAAGCGGCAAGGTGAACAACTGTAGAAAAAGAATGTAATTTAAAATATGTTTCAATACTATCTTTATCGGTAACGTCCAACTCTTTATGAGTGGGATATAAAGCGCTTGGATACTGTTTTTTAAATTCGCTTCCCAAGAGACCGCTCCCCCCTGTAAATAAAATTGTTGTCATGTTAAAGTTTTGAAAATAAATTCGAGTTCGCATTCTTCTTCCATTCGGTCAAGTCTAAGCCCTTTTTGTCTTTTGGCGACATAAGACACTTTGTTTTCAGAGCAGCAAATTGAGCATATAATTGAGAATCAACAAGAGACCAATCTATTTCAGAAGAGAAAGGAAAGATGCCCATTTCGCCACCTGGATTGTAAGTACCATCACAATAATATTCAATTAGCGTTTCTTCAAGAAAAAAGTTGCCATGTGCGAATCCTGGAGGAACCCAAATAAGTTCGGAAAAACTATCGCTCTGATTTGCTGGCATGTCATATAGAATCGCTTTTCCAAATGTTTCAGAGTTGGGTCGAATATCGAGAACAACATCAACCATGTGTCCATATACTGTACGCACAAGTTTCCCCATGAAAGGGTTCCACTGAAAATGAAGTCCTCTTATGGTGTTTTTATGCGAGAAGCTTTCATTACTCTGCTTAATAGAGAACTTGGTAAGTGAGGAGATATTGTTCAAAGAACAAATATCCTTTTTATTAAAAGTTTCAGTAAAATAACCCCTTTCATCACTGAACCGTTTATATTGGATTACAAGAATTTGAGGAAGAGCTAATGGTTGAATAGAAATGATTTTCATTTAATGAGTTATTTTACCATGGATAGTGGTGTTTTGAAACGCTATAAGGCTAAATTTTACGTTCTTACACAGTATCAACAATCTCAACTATCTTTTTTGCTGTCCTTTTCCATGAATAAGGAAAATGATTAAGATCGACGACCATTTTTTCTTTAGTTTTTGAAGCTGTTATTCGTAGAATCTCTGAAAGTGCGGCTAAATTATTAAGAGGAACAAATGTGATGTATTTTTTGGCAATTTCTCTTAGGCTAGGAATATCTGAAGCAATAACTGGAGTGCTATTAGCAATAGATTCAATAACCGGTAAACCAAAACCCTCATATGAAGAATAATAAATTAGTGCATGCGCATTTTTATATAGATAAGCAAGAGCATGGTCATTTACATAAGGAAGGATCCTAATCCTCTTATCGATTATCCGTGATGTGATATTCCTGCGTCCTCCTACAATGATTAATTTAATGTGCTTATTGGTTAATCGGTGGAAAGCTTGAACGATTAGATCAATATTTTTTCGTTGATTTTTACTGTTAATGCAGAGAAAATATAGTCCTTGAATGTTGATAATCATTCTTGGTGGTCTATCTTTTGGTATTTCTTTACAAGCCAATATATCTGTGTCAACACCCTCATATACTACCCTTATTTTGTGTGCGTGTTGGGGATACCATTTTGATGCCTCTCTTCTAACAAAATTTGACGGCACAATAATAATATCGGCCAAGGCAAGAGAGTAAGGAAGGATTGTGAGAAACAATAACCGGTCTCTCAATGAAAAAAGCTTTTTTTGGGGGATATAGCTTACATCATGGAGAGTAATAATGTATTTTTTTCCCCGCGGTTTAAAAAATGGAGTTGTATAGTTAGAAAAATAGGTGTCATATCCTTGAAAGATCAGTATAAACGGGATAATGAAGAGACGAAAAAAATCATTTGGATAGACATAATAAGTCTTGGTGCTCTTTTTTAGTGGAAATGTTGGTTTTTTATATAAAACAGCTCCAATGGGTACGATTTTTTCGAGAGAGATAAGCACGTTTTTTATATATCTTTCGATGCCTCCCTCATTTTGGCCTATTGTATGACTATCAACAAGAATGCGCATTAGATAAATCTAAACATGACCAATAATATGTTGAATTGCAAAAATCCCACAACAGGATTTGCAAGCCCGTACAAAATCAAAATCCAAAAGGCGATTGACCCAATAGATTTGCGTTTCATGTCAATAAGGAAAGAGTTGACGAGAAAAAGAAGGAAAGTGCCAAGAGCGAGAATCCCTCCCTCACTCATAATTGTAATGAACATGTTATGAGGATCTCGAGCATCGTCGTATATTTTTAAATTAGAACGGTTAAACGAATACTTATCCTTTCGCAGGGTTAAATAGTCCTTAAAACGGTCAGTGCCTACTCCAATAAATGGTTGGGAAGAAAAAAGATCAAGGCCAATTTTCATATATGAGAACCTACTTTCAATAGTTGATATATCCTCCGTATTTTGCGAAAGCAGTCGATCGATGGTGTTAAATTGAATCAATGTGGGGTTTATCTTGAAGGCAAGATACATACCTGAAAAGAAAACCACAACCGTAGTCATTATAAGAACGATTTTTTTTATTTCTATTTTTTGGATTGTAAAACTTGAGATTTCTCCTCTGCTAATTTTGATGTATAAAGTAAGCAAAGTAGCTACGACCACCATTACAAAGTTTGTCCTGAATCCTGAAACCGACACAATGAATAAAGCACCAATAAAAATAAAAAGCTGTTTTAACTTGTGTTTTCTACCAAACAATAATAAGAAAGGAATGACAAGTTCAGGAAAATTTTCAAAATAAACACGGTCTCTATTAAGATTCATGAGGGCTATATCATAGCTACCCTTGTAGATAAAGGGGAGCCACAAATTAAGATAATCTGTTTTGAAAATATACAAAAGAATGTTATTAATAAGGCAAAGGAGAAAGAAAAAAAAGAGAGAATAAGGGAGGTATTTTTTTGCCTTTTTGTGAATGAGAGAAATATAAACAATGACTACGATATAAAAAAGAATGTCTTGTGCATCTCCCAAAAAAAGAGAAATATCGGTTTGCGGGAAAAGCATAACAAGACGGATACAATAAAACCCTAAAAGAAACATTAATTCTGTTGGAACAATAACTTCATTTCCTTTTATTTTTCTAGCGATGTAAATTTTTCGAGCCAAGAGAAAT
Source organism: bacterium (assembly GCA_021833625.1). GTDB lineage: Bacteria > Patescibacteriota > Microgenomatia > UBA1406 > GWC2-37-13 > JAKBEU01. The sequence goes on along the minus strand of JAKBEU010000003.1, from coordinate 11,306 downwards.
GTTGTTACAAGAATAATTGTTGCTTTTGCAAGCATATGGGAATAAATATTCCCAATAAAAAAGGAGGGGAATAAGAGAACGAATACTGGGATGAGCCAAACCATGACAGTATTGTAACAAATGCTCACTTTTTAGGCATGTCAGATGGTAAACAAGGAGAGGTATGATTTTAAGTTTCTTCTAAAAGAAAGACTGCTTTGTATATAATCGTAGCCATTTCTGCCAAGCTCATCCATCAGTGCCTCATTTTCCAGTAAAATGGAGATTGTGTGAGCAAATTCCCCTACATTATCTCTCTCAACCAGTAAACCAGCTTTATTATCTTGAATGAGCTCTTTTGTCACTTCTGTTTGGGCTGCAATAATGGGTTTTTTATACTTCCATGCATCAAAATATGCAAAGCCAAATGAATCAGCATACGAAGGGAGACAGAAAATATCACATTCCTTGAATAGCTGGTCCTTTTTTTTTGCATTAACATATCCTAGATCCGTAAGAAAAGATTGGGGATGGAGGAATCGATAGCATGTCCATTTCCAGTCGTGAGGACCTATTGTGACAATCTGTACGTTGTCTCTTTTCATATGGTTAACGGCAGAAATTAATGCATAAATGCCTTTGTCCCTGTTTTTCTCTCCAGCGTAAAGGATAATTTTTTTGCTATTTAGTTTCGGCGAGCTCAAGACACCTCCCTTTTGTTTTTTCCACAATGGAGGCCTCATTATGATTATTTTTTTTGCACTAATCTGGTAATCTCGTCTCAGTTCTCGTTTCTCCGCAAATGTCCATACGTGTATCGCATTAGCTTTGGAGAGGACATATTGATAATGAATATTGTTTTTCACGTACACTTTTGCATGATAGTTGGGTCGTATGATTATTTTTGTGGGGAGATTGTTTTCTTTAATAATTTTTACAGTTTGATAGTTGAGAGAATGAGGAATTGATGAAAGATAAACGATATCAAACTTTTCCAACGTTAGAGCTCTGTAGAGCTCTTTGTTATCAACGCATGGGCCATGATAAAACGGAAAAAAAATATGTAATACATATTTTAAAAAAGCACGTACTGGCTGATGAGAAAGTCTGGTGATGTGGGGAGAGGAAGCAATGCGGGGGTTGTAAAAGAGGTTTCGAAAATAACGTATAGAATAAGAATCAGACGTAATAATCGATACGTTATGCAGCTTTTTAAGGGCTTTAACAACCACTTCATTAAAAACCTCTGTGCCAGTAATTAGAGCTGGCCGCCAGTGTGGTACGACAACCGCTATTCGAAGCTTTTTTTTCATATAATTAATCGTAATGAAACCCTTTTTTTCAATTATTATTCCTGTTTATAATCGGGAAGAAACAATCGCAGCTCTTTTAACTAGTCTTTTTGCGTGCAATCTTCCATTCCCAATTGAGGTTATTATAATAAACTCGGGGTCAACAGACCGTACAAAAGAAATAATTCATGGATTCAATGATAAGCGCATCACAATTGTCGATATAAAAAAAGAGGAATTTAACCATGGATTGACGCGTAATTTAGGGGTAAAAAAGAGTTCGGGCGCTTATGTCTACTTCTTTAGCGGCGATGCTCAGATTATTTCAAAAGACATATTTACTCGCACGCTTTCTCATTTTCAATCCTACCCAAATTGCGCAATTGTTTTTGCAAGGCAGATACCTTATGACACAACTCCAATGATACAAAAACTTGAAACAACAGTGTATTTTGATGACTTAAGCTCTTATTTAGATAAAAATGGAATCATTGTACAAACCACCGCAAAGCCTTTTATCCCCTTTAATGAAGAAAACAAAATGCTTTGGTACTTTTCATCTGACGTTGCAGCTTGCTATAGAAGGACATTTCTTACAACGTGTCCATTTCCCCACACTGAATATGGAGGAGAAGATGTTTTTGCTGCGCGCATTGCATTAGAGAAGGGGTATTCAAAAATATATGACGCAAAAATAATAGTGCAACACTCACATAACTATACTTTTTTGGAATATATAAAACGGGAAAAAGTTGAGATGGGGCTTATAACAGAAAAACTAAAGGTTCAAAAAAAGATTAGATTATTGAAAAAAATAAAAAAGATTTGCAAGCTTGAAAATGTATCTTTATGGAAAAAAGTACATTACAGTATTGAATTATTAGGTTACTATGTGGCAAAAGCATTTATACTTTTATTTTCGAGATTAAGGAATCTTTTTTGCTATTTATAAAGAAACACAAGAGGATATATGAAGAAATTTTTTCTTGTTTACATTATATTTCTCATATATTTAATATCAAATCCTGTTCCTATCATCAACGATTCAAGATATACAATCCATACTTCTCTAAGCTTGATTCATCAAGGAAATCTTGACTTAGATGAATATAAATCGCTTATAAAACATGAAAAAGAATGGGAATATACCATACGAACGGTTAATCATCACATATATAGCATTTATCCTAATGGAACAGTTTTTTTTATAACTCCAGTTATATTCTTATTAGACAAATTTGGAGTTATATTGAAAGAAAGCAACCTTGTATTGAACAATGTTGACAGAATTGAGGTATTATTAGCATCCTTTATTTCAGCGCTTTCAGCTTTACCTATTTACTTGATTTCAAGAGAAAGACTCAGAAGATGGCAATCTTTATTAGTGGTTCTCATCTTTTCATTTGGGACATCCATGTGGTCAACAGCTAGCAAAGCGCTTTGGCAGCACGACTTGAGCGTCCTTATTTTGTCTTGGTCACTTCATTTATTAACGACAAAGAAGAATATTAACGATAGATACATGTATTTAGGAATGCTATTGGGTTTTTCAATAAATACTCGTCCTACGAATATAGTCCCAGCTGTATTATTATCTATTTATATTATAACAAGCGTAGATAGACGCGATAAATTCTTATATATGTTTTCATTTCTTGTTCCAGTCCTTTTTTTGATTTTTACTAGTATTTTGGCGTATGGCACACTTTTACCTTTATATTATGAGCCATCGTTTAACAATGTAGGGACAAGTCTTTCTTTCCAAACTTTAGCAGGCAACATGATAAGTCCCAATCGAGGCCTTTTTGTTTTTTCGCCCATATTGATTTTTTCTTTTTTTGGGATATATAAAACTATAAAAAATAAAGACAAATTCAGCATGATATGTATATTTGTTCTTATTTGTCATTTTATTCTTATTTCATCCTATCCACAGTGGTGGGGAGGTTGGTCAATTGGCCCAAGACTTTGGACTGACATGATGCCATTCTTTATATATTTTATAATATTGCTGCTTAGCAATAAGGCGAGACATTACCCACTTTTTGTTATATTTTTTTTTGCTTTTACTGTGCTCAGTGTGATTATTCACGGGAAATGTTCAGCATCTACTAATGCAATGTTGTGGAACGATGTAAGTGGTAGCCATAAATCAATTGATGATGATCCAACACGAATTTGGGATTATAATGATTGGCAGGTTTTAAGATGAATATTCGGTAGTATGAGATTATTTAAGTCACGCTTACTAACAAGGAGGGTTGTTTTTGTTGTCATAATTGTCGTTGAATTACTTGTATTAGTGACAATCCTCTTTTTCTTATTAAGAAACACCAACAGTAAAAAGACAGTTGTCAGTACGAATGAGGTTTTACATCCTTATTTAGGTTATGTTGATAATTTAAAGACAGAACCATGGTTGAATCCATTAGGGTTTAATGGAGAATTGATTAAAAAAAATGCTTCCCCAAATGAATATGTTGTAATAATTACGGGAGGATCGGTTTCAGAACAATATTTTGAGGCCCAAAAAGAAGAATTGGGTACCCAAATTCAGCAATTACTCAAGAATGAGAAAAAGGTAGTCGTTTATTCATTTGGTCTTGGTGCTTACAAACAACCACAGCAATTGTTTGTGTTAAATTATTTACTGGCGTTAGGATATAAGGTAGACCTGGTAATAAATATTGATGGTTTTAACGAAGCAGCTATACCTTATGCCGCAAATTATCAGAATGGAATTTCAACATATTACCCTTGGTTTTGGGAAGCTCCCTTAATTAATACTGAAGGAAACAGGGCAACATATTTGGCAACAATAAAGTTGGAATTTATAAAAAAGGTAGCGCTATTTTTTAATTCTTTACCCATGAATTTGGGAGCAGCTGCAGGTTCTGTTACTGGTCAAATCAGTAATAAAATTCAGTTAAATCTTATGGAATACTTGAAGGGTTTAGAAAAAGGATATGGCGTAACTGGGCCTGAACCGTATATGAATCTTTCAAAAAATGAAATAATGACCGACATCGTTAACGTCTGGTTCAATTCTTCCCTCCAGATGGACAAACTTGCTAAGGCAAATAAAATTAAATATCTAGAATTTCTTCAACCAAATCAATACCTTCCTAATACAAAAAAATTTTCGGAGGAAGAGAAGGAAAAGTATGTGAAAAAGGACAATGCATATGCATATGCAACAGGCTTAATTTACCCTCAAATGATAAAAAAAACTGATGGATTGAAAAAGGAGGGAGTATCGGTATATGATTTGACAGAAATCTTCAAGAATTATTCTGAAACTCTGTACAATGATGACTGTTGTCACTATAGCTCAAAAGGTTATGCGCTTATGACACCCTATATTATGGAAGCTGTAGCAAAGGAGATGTAATTAATTTTTATGGGCTATATTATGAAAATAATTAGAGGAATTGGGAAAATAATATTTGTGTTGGTTATAACATTTATTCTTCTTGAGTGCGTACTTAGACTTATTGGGACAGTCTATACCCTCAAAAAAGCTAGATTATATCAAGATGCTGAAAAAGGGACACCTCATAGTATAAAAATATTGGCGGTTGGGGAAAGTACTACGGGAGGGTTGTGGATAGAAAACAGAAGTTATCCAATTCAGCTTCAAGAAAAGATGAATGCATATTATAAGTGTCAATCATGCATAAAGGTAGACGAATTTGACTTATCGGGAGGAAATACTTCTAGTACTTTGGCCAATCTTCCAAATGCAATGATTGAGCACCAGCCCGACATTGTTATTATTATGGCGGGGTTTAACGATGCCTATTTTTACGCGTATAACGTTGATCTTCAAATACTAGAGAAGAACTTCAAAAAAAATCCGCTGTTATATCGTATTTACTTGCATTTAGCACCAATAATTGATGAGATAAGAATTCTACGAGTTGCCAAATTAATTTACACTTCCTTTGTTTTTCCTCAAGATAGATATCTAGATTTAGTAGAAACAATTTATAGGCATGGGAAAGTTACACAAGCAAGACTTGAATTTGGAGACGTGCATAGAGATTTTATTGCAAGAAACACAGAACAAAACTTAAAAAAAATGATTGATGTGGTTAAGGTAAATGGCGCTCTTCCCATACTCATGACGTATCATACAGGATGGGTTAATGAAAAAATAAGAGATGCCGCGAAGCAAACGGGTACGCTTCTTATAGACAATGAACCCGTTTTTAGAAAATTACCTAATTACAGCGATTACATCTTTGAAACGGATCATTGGCACCCAAACGAAAAGGGATATGCACTAATCGTCCAAAATATACTTAATTTCTTTATTAAAGAGAAATTGATTAAGTTGAAGTGAGAGATTTTCAAGACGGAGAACTGTGAATAGCAGTTAAGCGTAAAGTTTACATACTTATTTCTTGCAAATCATTAGCGTTTCAATAAAAAGCATGTCAATTTGTGTCTTTTTAAAGTCTTCAATAGCTTGTTCCGGACTTTCAACAATGGGTTCTCCTTTAAGGTTAAAACTTGTGTCTAAGACACACGGTATTCCGGAAAGGGTATTAAATTTTTTTAAAAGTCTGTAATATAGCCCATCATCTTTTGATACCGTTTGAATACGGCACGTATTGTCTTCGTGGACTATCGCAGCAAGCTCTTTCCGTTTATTTTTCTTAACAATAAAACAGTAATTCATAAAAGGGGAATAGTGGTTTTTTTCAGGAACTTCAAAATATTCATGAACATGCTCTTGTAGTATAGAGCCTGCAAACGGTCTAAATTGCTCACGAATTTTTATCACGTTTACCTTCGCCTTCATGTTTCTTGGTGAGGGCTTACAGAGTATCGATCTATTTCCAAGAGCGCGAGGTCCCAGTTCACACCCCCCCTGAAACCAACCGATTATCTTTCCGTCATTTAGGGCTTTTGCTGCTGCGCTCACAAGCTCCTTTTGAGAGAGCTTTTTATATTGTATATTGTTTTTTTTGAGGATTAGCTCGATTTCAGTATCTGAGTAATGGGAACCGAATGAAAGGGAAGTGATGGGAAGAGGATGATAATCACCATTCTCTTCATGTGATGCGCGATAGGTGTAAAGGGCAGCTCCAAGGGCAGCTCCACTGTCTCCTGCAGGACCGAACACATGAGTATGTTTAAATGGGGTTCGGGTGTGGACAAGTCCATTTGCAAGAGCGTTTAATGCAACGCCTCCACTAATGCAGACATTGCGTTCACCTGTTATGTTGAAAAGATAGTTTAATATGCCCATATAGACCGATTCTGTAAGGCTTTGCACACTTTTGGCTATGTCTGCATGTTTCTTTGTTATCCTCTCCTTAGACTGCCTTGGCTGACCAAGAAGCAATTCAAATTTTTTTGACCACATCTGTGGAGCTTCGCGAAATGAGAAATAATCCATCATTAGGTTAAAACTTCCGTCCCTCTTAACATCGATTATTTTTTTCAGCCTGTTTATGTATATTGGTTTTCCATAAGCCGCGAGTCCCATAAGTTTATACTCATCTTCGTTTACTTTAAATCCAAGATAGGCAGCGCATGTTGAATAGAATAAACCAAGCGAATGAGGAAACTGAATTTCTTTTAAGAGGTGGATTTTCCCATTCTGAGCTTTCCAAAGGGCTGTTGTTTGGTATTCGCCTACTCCGTCAATAGTCAATATTGCTGTCGAAGAAAAAGAAGAGGAAAAATATGCGGCTGCGGCGTGAGAAAGGTGATGAGGAATGAATACAATTCTTCCCTTGTACTTTAATTTTTTTCGTATCGTGTCCTCGACACTGAGTTTTTCTCCTACTAGTTCTGGCATATTTTGCACAAAAGAAAAAAGACTTTTTGGCCACGTTTGGATAAACATATCAAGTGTTCTTTCAAACTTAAGGAGAGGTTTTTCATAGTAAGAAACGACATTTATATCTTTTATAGTGATCTTTTCGTTTTTAAGACACCATTGGATTGCTCTAATTGGGAAGCTATTATCGTGCTTTATCCGTGTAAACCGCTCCTCTTCAATAGCGCAAATTACTTTTCCATCTTGCACGAGCACTGCGGCGCTGTCGTGATAGTACGCTGAAATACCGAGAATATACACAATATTAATTTGAAATTAAAAATAATCTAATATGACGATTCTAAATCTAATTTTCGTTTTTCTTGCTCTTGCCAATATGTGTTCACATGTTTGGTTTCAAAGACTTCGCTTATCAAGAAAATAATTTTACTTATTGGAAGGATAAAAATATAAAAAAGAGACAAAATAAACAAAGAGAAGAGAAGATTTATCTTTTTAATAAAAAAAAGAAGCTTCTTCATGGGTTTATATTATACCGTATATAAGATGTTAGAGAATGGGATATAAGAATATAGGGACGGGAGAAGTTTGAACCGCTATAACTAGAAGAATGACAATGACTAAAAGCAAAACGAGAGGAATAATCCAGATCTTATTAGATTTTGTAAGAAGTTTTAAAAGTTGTTTGATTGTTGATAGCATATCTTTATATTACTCACATTTTGCAAAATATACATAGGGAATTGTAATCTCTTTAAGATTGCACTGTAACTGTACGTTTATTTTTAAGAATTCTGCCCCTTCTTTTTCCGTTGAATCTCCAAATTTAACAAAGAATATATCCTCATTTTTCTTTTTTTCAGGCAATAGCTCATTCAATTTCTTCTGTGAGTTAAACGAATCGAGTAAAACAATCGGAGTTTCAGGATTAATTTTTGAGAAAAGAAACGAATATTGAAATAACGGAATATAATGGATATTGTTTCCTAAAATAATATATTTGTGAGCAGAAGAAGAAGTTTCTATTGTTTTCACTATTCTCTTCATATCATAGGGGGGGTCGACGTAATGCAAATAAGGAAAACTGTCAGAAAACCATGCCCCATACCACGTCATTAGAGATACTCCTAACAATAAAAGGAGAGAATGCTTTTGATGTTGTCTGGTAGAAAAAATCATGCTCAAAAAAAGTGAAGCACCAACAAGAAGTGCTATCGTGGTGGCAGACATTGTACGTGTCAAAAATAAACCCACTCCAAGGGCGGCAAGCGGAGGGGTGATGCATAGCGAAATTAAAAGAAGAGCAGAATTAGACTTGGAATAAAAAAGGTTTAACAGTAAAACAAAAAGACTTATTCCTATGATACCCAACCCAATATACATATAGCTCATTTGATATACATCTGAAGGCAGTCCTGCAAAAAAAAGGATATCTTGTCGCGCTTTATCAAAGAATCCTGAATACATCATTTGGTACTCCATTTGTACCGATTTTCCATCCATAAAGTAGCTATTGTATGCACCATCATAGGGGTAGAGAGTTAATCTGCGAATATTCTGCCACCATTCCTGGTCAGGGCGAGCTGTTTTTCCATAAATATTAACTCCGCTTGGATCATTAAGAAAAAAGGAGTTAAAAGAACTGCGAATCAATATATATCGATCTTTAACAATAAATGGTTTTTTCAAAATAGGAGCGGACCACTCTGTTGAGTTGAGATTAATTATGTAGATTGATGAATCACCAGTCCCAATCAAGAGACTTTTTTTTGCATATTTCTTTAATTCCTGAAAGGTAAGTGAAGTTTCTTTACAAGACTTTTCGTTCCACTCTTCATTGAAAGAACACAATGAGATTTTGTTCACGTTTAAAATCGAAAATGGAGCTGAATTTAACCCAATCCACAATTTACTCTGGGGGAAAGGGTCTATAGACATATGATATGTTCCGAGCGGAACATGTTTTTTGTTTAAGTAGGTGACGGTATTAGCTTGTCTGTCAAATAATAAGATTAATTCTCCCCCCCCTGTAATATGTGGCTGACTCATATCAAATTTTTTTGAAAGATGTGATTCAAGAGCAAATGATTTTTCTAGGTTTACCAGAAGAAGAGGGAGCATAGTAAGGCTTAAAAGTGCTGATAAGGCTAACCCCTTGAACACATAAATAACCTGTGATTTTCTTTTTTTGTTTAAAAAATAATATATAGGAAAAAAAACGAGATATGCCGCAAAAAACCAAATAGCACTGTAATCAATATGGATCGCAAAGAAGTTTGAAAGTGCAAATAACCACAATGTTTTATTGTTGGGTTTCCTTTGTTGCATCATAGTCAATAGCAAAATGAGTGAAACAACAATGGCAAGTGACAAAAACGGATAGGGGCGAACGACAATATCAAAAGAAATTTGGGTATGGGAAAGAGAGAATAAAAATAAAAAAATGAACGGAAATCTTTTATATTTTTGAGTTATTTTGATTGCAAGGATGGGAAGAAGGTAGAGAATGAAAAATGAGGCTATAAGACTGGGAAGACGAAGCCACAAGGGTTGAATTGAAATCATCTGCCAGAAATGAAGAAAAATAGAATGCAGAGGAGGGTGATCTGTATCCCAGTGCTGTTGAGTAATGAGCTTCCATAACGAGTTGTCTCGTGAGGTAAAAAGGATGTATATTTCATCTCGCCAAAGAGGGACCTTGACGGCATCAATTATACGAACAATCATTCCCAACAGAACAAGGCAAAATAATACCAGCTGCTCTTTTACCGTGAAGTATATGTGCCACAATGGAAAAGAAATGCGGTGTTTTTTTTGCATATTCAAACAATGTTGTGTATACAGTATACAGCCCAAATATAACATATCTGTCTATGGGCTCTATTGTCTTTGCTCTATGGAAAGAATGCCCCTTAGCTTACTTTTGAGTGAGTCTCGCACTCCTCCCCCTTCTTTAATAAGATTTGTCTGTTCTTTTTTATCTTTCGCATAATTATAAAGCTCGACGGGATTTCCTTGCTTCAGGATAAGTTTCCAATTTAAGTCACGAATAGTTCTTATTACACCTCCTTCATGTATTTGTTCACTAACAGCATATTTTTGGTCGGGATTAAATGCAAAAATATCCCTTCCAGACAATACAAACGATTGTTTTATTCCAATTAACCTTAACAGTGTAGGAAAGAGATCGACGCTTTCTGTCAGGCCAGTATTTGTTTGTTTGCCTTGTCCCGGAATATATATCATTAAGGGCACTTTTACCGTTGTGTCATATAGATTGTTTTCATGGGCAAACTGTCCATGCTCGAGAAACTCTTCTCCGTGATCTGAGGTAACGATAATTATGGTGTTTCTTTTGAGATTTGAAGCGTCAATAAAAGAAAATATGTTTTTCATTTGACTGTCGAGCTCAAATATCTTGGAATCATACAAATTAACAGTGTATGCGAGGTGGTCGCGTTTATTTGCCTGTTCTAGTTTCGGATTATGGAATGTATAATAATACCACTCCAGTTGCCAGTACCAGTTTTCATTAATGACGTCACATGTCGCTTTTTTATCATCCGTTGAGGTAATAAGATAGTTATATATTTGTTTATATATTGGGTTTAGGGCTTTGTCTTCTTCCCAATAATGAGCATCAATATCTCGTTTAAGTTCCTTTTCAAGAAAAGGAATAAACTGATCTGCTTCTGCGCATCCGTTCCACTTGATTGAAGGGTCATTTGGATCTTCGTATGTATTATTTATAAATTGTCTTTTTTCGTCTTGAGTAAAAAGATATGGTTTATGAGTCCAATATGTGTGTAAAAAAAGAAAGGTTTTTTTTCCACTATCGTTATTTGTTTTAAGCTTTTGCAGTCCCTCTTTCCAGTCAGATGTGTTGTATGCATTGTGAATTTCATCTATTCCACGGTTATAGACCTTATCGATGGGGAGCAGTGGGTTGTAGGGAGGAGTCTCATAGTATGTTTGATATCCCATATAAAAATAAGTGTTATATCCATTTTTTCGAAGTATATCCGGCAGAAAGGCAATATTTGGTGATAGCACGTCTTTGTATATTGCATTTACTTTATGTTGACTTGGGTAAAGTCCTGTAAAAATAGATACGTGACTCGGAAGTGTCCATGAGGCATTTGCATACATATTCGTAAACATGATATTATCCTCTCCAAACTTGCACAGGTTTGGAGCCGTATTACGGTTATAGCCATAGCAGGGAAGATGATTTGCACTCA
>JAKBEU010000001.1 GCA_021833625.1 bacterium | reverse complement strand
TGACTCGGAAGTGTCCATGAGGCATTTGCATACATATTCGTAAACATGATATTATCCTCTCCAAACTTGCACAGGTTTGGAGCCGTATTACGGTTATAGCCATAGCAGGGAAGATGATTTGCACTCAGTGTGTCAAGTGAGATAAGAATGACATTGCAATCTTTACAGACGGGGTGTGAAAAAAAAATGAGTTTAACAGAAATGAGAACTCCAATAGTCGCAGCTATTGCCAATCCAACCGTTACATATTTTTTCTTATGAAACATACCTACAGTATACAGCGGGAACCTATCCTCTATGGCTATTTCGGAATATTTTTCAACAATCTTTCAACAATGGTGGGGTTGATAAAAATAACATCATTTTTTTCCTGCGGGTCTTTCTTATAGTTGAAAAGATGAACTCCAACAGGCGCTCCATCTTTAATTTGATAGAACAGTTTCCATTCATTGTCCCGAATCGTTCCACTTTTACTTCCCCAATCCTGTGCCGCTATATATTTTACAATGTTAGCAACATTCTTCATCAACAAGTCAGATCCTGGAAAAGTGTAGTGACTCTTCAATTTAAGTATATTAAGCAACGTGGGGACAATATCAATGCTCTGAGCCAACTGTTCTATTTTTTTGTCTTTTTGACCTGGAATATACATCATTAGCGGGACCTTAAGAAGGGTATCATAAAGATTATTAACGTGCTCAAAGTGTCCATGCTCCATAAACTCTTCCCCATGATCTGCCGTGACAATAATTATCGTATTTTTTTTGAGTTCTGAATTCTGAATAAAGGCAAATGCATTTTTTAAATACTCATCAAGTTCAACTATTTTGGAATCATATAAATTGCGTAAATGATTTATGTTTTCAGGAGTATTTGTCTCGAGTAGGCTTTGGTAATAGCCCGCATGATATGGATTTAAGAGTTCTGTATGCTCTTTAGCATTGCAGAATTGTATTTCTGTTCCGCGCTCTAAAGATTGAAGAAGTTCTTTATATAAGTCTTCGTATTGTTCCTTTTGTTTTTCACTGCCAGAAAAAGTACTCGTTTCAAGATCTTGATTCAATGATTTTCCTAAATAGTCAATGAATGAAGATGTACACGCATTAACTTGTTCTTGTGTTTCTGAAAAATAAAATTTTTTATCATTTTCAGTAAAAATCTTTCTTTGTTGATTTTCTAAAAGATAGGGTGCATGTACCCAATACGTGTGGAGGAAAAGGAAAGTTTTTTGACCTTTTGCATTGTTTTCTCTCAATTTTGTGAGTCCATCTGTCCAATCTATTTTTAGATGGAACGCATAAGTAATTTCATCTATTCCTCGATTATATACAAGATCAATGGGTAGGTTAGGATCGTTTGTTGGCATATAAAGATATGTTTTATATCCATTTTTTTGTAATATCTCGGGTAAAAATGGAAAACTTGAGGGGAGACTTCTCCTTTCGGAAGGTTCTACCTTATGCTGATTCGGATAGGTACCAGTAAAGATAGAAACATGGCTAGGAAGTGTCGAACTTGCATTCGAAAATGAGTTTGTGAACATGATATTATCCTCTCCAAACTTGCACAAATTAGGGGCTGTATTTCTTTTATATCCATAACAGGGAAGATGATTTGCACTTAATGTATCAAGCGAGATGAGGATGACATTACAATCCTTGCAGGTAGAATGTCCTACAATCCTATTTATAAGTAAATTCCCAAGTAGGGGATAGTCCAGAATCTTGAAAGACAGCAAAATCACTTGAAAAAACAAAAAGACAACAAATACAATCAATATTTCTCTTTTTGGCTCCATAGTTGTGCTATTAAGTATAATGAAGTTATGAAAAAAATATCATTCGTATTTATGGGGTTATTAGTAATCGTAGTTACTGGGAGCTTATTGCTATTCTTCCGCAATTCCTGTAGGGGATATGCCTGTCTGTCATTCGCAGATAGACAGAACTTTAGGGAAATAGAGCAAGTAGAAAATACAAACATAAGCTACAGTGGTACCCTGACGAAAGGATCGATACATGTTCGACTCGAAGCATATCTTGCGCCTACTCAGGACGTTGCTGAGCGGTTCACACAGGCAAAAGTGATGCAGCTTCAAGGTCTTTTTGAAGTTGCGCGTTCTCCCTATCCTGGAGTACTTTCCAATGAAATTGTTTGTGAAGATAAATTTAAACCCGTCGTAAAAGAAACGTCTCTTTCCAATGGATTAGGGGCAACGATAATAACGGGATACCTGAACGATAGACTCCAATACGGCATCTGTCTTGACGATCAAATCGCTTACATCGGAAGAACTGCGATGCTCTATTGTAATGACCAAAAGAAATGGTATTATTTTGAAGCCATCACAAAAAAGTCAGACCCAAAAGCTAATGCCGATGCAACTCACTTGATCCAATCACTCAAGTGCCAAAAACCTTTCTGAAAAATAGGCAATATTTTCCCTTGAACAAAACTGGGTGATTTTAATTTTAGTGCCTCCATAATTGTCGGATACTGATCCACATGATTTATTGGTGTGTTCCCCAGGTAATTGTTCTTTTTTATTCCAGGGCCCATAATCATAAACGGTGCCCACATGCCCGGAACATTTGGATCAACTGCCTGTTTGTATCCGCTTTCTTTCGCTTTGGCGAATATGGTCAGGTCATATGACATGTCTTCACTCCATCCGTATCCGGGGGCATTTGCAATAACAAGATCACCGGCTCTGTCTGGATCCATCTGAAGGTATTCTTTTACATCTTCCCATCTGGTGGCTGCAACAAGGGGTTTTTGTCCATTTTCGTCTTTCAGGTCTTTAAGAGCTTGTTCTACTTCCAAGCGCAGAGCTTCATACTCGGGGCCCGAAGCACGCGTATATTTTCCTTCCAAACCATTTGGATTGATGTACACATGAGCCATCTTAAGATAGATGACTTTTGAGTTTTTCCAATCGATAATGGGCTCGCCCGTTTTCGGATCAATAGTAAACTTGAGCCACCCTTTTTGTGCAAACAGATTGTTGAGGTTTACATATTTATTAAGCGGGATATTTCCGTGGTCAGAGCTAAAAACAATATAAGTATTTGGACCGGAAACCTTCATAATCTCTCCAATCATCGCGTCTATCCGTTTATACATGTCAAGTACATCGGCTGAAGCCTCTTTTTTTTGCGCTGCAGTAGCCGTTTTATATGTATCACTTTGCGGATCGACATATCCCATCCACCACGGAGCCGTAAGCATTTGGTTGGGTGTATAGATGTCATGAATGACAACGTCTGGCGTAAATTGCTTCACCATTGTACTTATTGCCTTTGTGTGCCAGTCAAAAGACATGTTTGCTTCCTGTATAAACGTTGTTTTGTCTTCGGGATAGTAGCCAAGCTGAAATGGGAAATTATCGACAAAATCAACCATCGGTCCTACTTCTTTTGTCATAACACCGGCACTCGATGGAGGCATCGCAATATATTCGTTAAGGTTGTTGTAATACAATCGCGCGCGATAAAATCCATTATCGCCTAATTTAATCACCGTTGCCCGTACCTGTGTATTAACTTTCGTTGATTTATCTCCGACTTTCCAGGTGAGAGTTATCGGTTCCCATCCACTCCATTGACTTGGCTTTAGGTCTGCAAAAAGGGTCTTTTTATCCATTGAAAACGCCATGCGGTCATAATTCGTTTTATTGTCGTTTGTTGAGTCATAGATATACCCATATACGGTTCCGTTCCAGCCGGTAAGCGCAATATCATATGCAGGAGAATAGCTTTTTGGAGCTTTTTCCCAACCCGAAGCCGGTTGTGCATCATTATATTGGGTAAGCGGGGCTCCGGAATAGAATAATTTTGCCGCTAGCCCTTGTTTTATCCGTTGAGTAAGATCTCCTTTTGTTTCAAAGTTAAGTGCAAAAAAATCAGCTCCCCATCCGCCCCAGCGACCCCTCAGGACAACTCCTTTATCTATTTCAGGAGGAGTGGAACCGGGAACCGACAGGATATCAACCTTCATTCCAATATTTTCAAGTGTTTTCCATATTGCGGGTATTTTTCGTGACGTTGAGCGGAATCCGGGAACCGCGATCTTGTCAAGTGTTGCGCCAATTGTATGCATCGGCCCATCATCAATCCCATGGGTGGAGGGATAAGTGCCCGTCAGAAGGGTTGCAAAGTTAATGGGCGTGTGACTGGGGAAGGTGGGCCGAGAAAAGCCATACGTCCCGTTATCCATCATTTTTTTTATGTTCGGTAGTTTTCCCTCCTTTGCCCACTGATAGATGTTAAAAGTGTTTGGTTCGGCACGAAGCCCATCCGGAATAAACCAATACAGCTTTAGGGAAGATTGCTTTTTTGGTATGAGTAAAAAATATCCTCCAACTCCTAAGATCAGCAGTAATAAAACACCGATTAGTTTTTTCATATGTAATAAAATTTACTCCAAAATCAGGAGCGTTTCAAGACGAGATGATGACCTCTCAATATTTTCTTGCAAAACATGAA
Source organism: bacterium (assembly GCA_021833625.1). Lineage (GTDB taxonomy): Bacteria > Patescibacteriota > Microgenomatia > UBA1406 > GWC2-37-13 > JAKBEU01. The sequence goes on along the minus strand of JAKBEU010000001.1, from coordinate 523,298 downwards.
GAAAGGCTACTACAATGATAATGTTGGATCGTTTTTATTTTTACAATATAAAGCCTACACGTGTTCTGTTCTATGGTTCTTATTAAGAAAAGAAGAGCTGTCTACGAATGGTACAGAAAACACCTAAAGATTGAAAAAGCATTTTTAATATGAAGCCGTACCCTTTTGCCGATTATTTCTGGAAGCATGGACTTCTTCTTCCCTCGTTTCATGAAATAACAGAAGACCAGGTTGCTCTGATATGTAAGACAATCGCGTCAACCCCTCAATGATTTATTTCACGCTGTTCAATTGAAGAAAGATAGAGTTTATTTTTATCGTAGGGAGTTCCCGGATGGCAGACAACCTCGACTTTTCTTTCAAGAAACTTGTATGCTGTTTCCCAGCTCATGAACGAAATGGGAACGTTGCCTTTTTTCCATATGGGGCTCTGGAATAGCATCTTTCCATACATTAAGTGTTCAATTGCAGACGCTAAAATAAGTATATTTTTTTTAATCCACCCCATAAATGAATACGAGACAATATCCCCATAGGTGCGCAGGTGGGAGATGCTATTTTCCCTTGCAATTGTTGAGGCGATTATGTCAACGGGGTAAAGCGCATGGGTGTGCTGGTGTGAGTTTATCTCATAGATGTTATTATTTTTTTTGACCGTATCAATTTGTGCTTGCATCTCAAGTTTCAGCTCTTTCCAGGAGATATGATTGAAAAGCAATTTTGCGTAGAAAACGGGAAGGGAATAAAACTCTCCCTTCGTGTTAACAAGAGTGGGAATTAACTGGGGGTTGAGAATGGGTTTTCCCTCAATAAGATTGATATGACATGCAACTTTCACCCTTTCCATTGGGAGCCTTTTGCTCCCGCGTGGAAGGACGGAGACAGTATGAACACTCTTGTTTTTTATTAAGAGATTTGTTGCCTTGTTTACAGAAGAATTAAGCCCGTAATCATCCGTTGATATATGAGGCATTGTTTTACTTATGTAGTATTCTCTTCGGACTAAAAGCGTAATAAACTCGATGAATGTTTGGAAAACGACAACGTGCATCGTAAAACGGGTAGAACGCAACTTTGCCACTGATACCGGGAGTTCTCTAATTCTCAAATGGTGTTTCTGTGCCAAAAGCAAAACTTCAGTATCGAAGAATAGATTCGTATTTTTTACATAATGTAAAAGCGATTGGACTTTGTTTTTTCTGTAGGCCTTTATCCCGTGTGTGTCTGTCCCAAGATATCCGAAATAGGCGCGAATTATGTAGTTTATTGTGCGGGTGACAAGCATTCTGTCAAGTGACCGTCTATCTGAACTTGGATTGAGGGTTTTTGATCCTACAACCACATCGCAGTTTCGAAGGAGTGCAACGGCATTCCTTAAAAAACGCAGATCGATCAAATCAAGGTCAAATTGGACGATGGTCTTATATCTTGCCGACTCAAGACCTCTTTTGACAGCCGCACCATATGAAGGAGTAAGTATTTTGACAAGTCGTACATTTTTATTTTGTCTTACCAGTTTTTTCGCAATGTTGAGAGTATTATCTTTGCTTCCATTTTCAATTAATACGATTTCACAGGGTTTAATGGTGTGCATCTTCTGGAGGAGTGAAGTTATTTCCTTTTCAAGTAAAAGCTCTTCGTTATAGATGGGAATAATAACAGAAATACCCCCCGCATATTTCTTCATGGGTACATAATATCACATCATTTAGCTCTGCATAACCGATGAAGCGCTGTTTTCAGTTTTTTTGCCCCCGCAGCTGAATGATTCTTAATTTCATTTCTAGGAAGAAGATCAAGGAGTTTCTGGAGGGAACTTTCAAAGCCTTCTTTATCACATCCTTGCTTTTGTTCTATTGAATATATTCCGTCATAAATTTCATCTGTTCGGCGTTCTTTTTGTTTGTCCCACAACACCTCATTCGTTTTTTCTCCCTTTCTTTTACCGATTATATTCACCGGATAGTTCGTAGATTTGTGGTTAATCATAAGAAGGCAGCGGGTCAGCTCCATGATGTTCACACTACTCCCCATATTAAACATATACATTCGGTCTTTTTCTATATGTGTCCATGCGTTCAAAATGAGATGTACCGCCTCTGAAACACTCATAAAATAACGTTTCATTGTGGGGTCAGTTATTGTTAGGGCTTCTTGTCGCTCTATCTGTTTTGTAAAAAGTTCAACGACGCTCCCATTACTATTGAACACGTTCCCAAAACGGACCGCAGAAAAAACTGTTTTTGATTGGCAATCAAAATAACGTATTGTTTTTTCCGCAACACATTTTGTCATTCCCATTATGCTGTCTGGTCGCACTGCCTTATCGGTTGAAATAAGGACAAAGGAGCTGATATTGTGTCGGGCTGCTTCTTTTGCAACATTGAAAGTTGCAAGTACATTATTTTGGACTGCTTCATACACATTCTCTTCAAGTAGGGGGACGTGTTTATATGCTGCAGCATGGAAAACGGTGTCAATGACATTTTCTTTGAATATGTGACTTAACAAAGCCGTATTATTTACATCCCCGAGCACAAATTGTATTTGTGTTGAAATATGAGGATGGATGAGTGATAAGTGGTACTTCAAATAGAAAAGATTTCTTTCTGAATTATCTAGCAATATCAGTTTTTTGGGCAAATCGATATATAGTTGGCGAGACAATTCACTCCCTATTGATCCAGCTGCTCCCGTTACAAGAAAGGTTTTATTCTTTACCGTCTTTACGACTCTTGTTTGGCTATGAATATCAACTTTTCCTCCGATTAGATCAACGGGCTCTATTTTTCGGATATCTTCGGCAAAAATCCGGTCGCGTATGACTATTTCCGGCAGACGGGGAATGATGTAAACTGTGATATCGGGCAGTAAGCGAAGCGAGAGGAGTATCCGTCTTATCGTTGTACCACGCTCGGAAGGAAGAGCAATAATAATAGCCCGTACGTTATTCTGTTTCGCAATCCGATACGCTTCTTTTGAAGTGCCGAGAACGGGGTAGTTCTTCTCAATTAACGAATGAACGGCTATATTGTCATCGATAACGCCCAAAATATCAAACTGAGAAATTGAAGCAGTATTTCTCAAAAGCAATCGGCAGGCTTTTCCTCCACCGATTATTACTGTTTTTTCCGTATTATTATGCATATTTATTTTCAACAATCCATTTGATCGATTTCCGTAATGAATAGCGAGGTTTCCATTTGAAATCGGTTTTGATTTTCCTATTATCGTATATTCCTTTTGTATATTGTTCCGATTGATGCTGTACCGTGTAGTGGGGGAAGGGTTTTTGGCGAGAATCCCATGTTTTTTTCAATACGACAATAAGAGATGCGTAGCTTGTTTGTTTCCCCGAAGTGAGATTATAAAGGAAAGTGTGTTTCCTTTTTTTTAAAATAAATTCAATACATCGCGCAATGTCCCGAATATCAATAAAGTCGCGGGAAATCCGCTCGTCATTTATCGAAAAAGATATTCCCTTTTCCGATGCGTTAAAGATCTTTTCAACAAGGGATGTGGGTTGGGCACGAGGCATGAGTATGTTTGATATACGAAGATATACGATATCTTGGTTCTCAACGGTCCTAAAATATGAAGCGGCCTCTTTTTGTAGTAGTTTTGATAATCCATATAACGTTTGAGGGTTTTCTTTTGTTTTCTCCGAAACAGTTCTTTGGCGATATCCATATTCTGCAACCGAACCAAAAAGAATATGTCTTATATTACTCTTCGTAAGAAACCTGACAAAAGAATACGCATTAAAGTGGATCTCATCAGAGGCGAGGGGACGCACAAGTGCAGCGCAATGAAAGACAGCGTCGATTTCATATTTTTCATATATTTTGTGGATTTGAACGGAAGTGAGGTGATTTATATCTGCATAGATCGTTGCTTTTTTATCACTCCTGGAGAGCGTATACACGCGATAATAACGGCTTTTTTTGGCAAACCATTGTGACAGAAATAACGCAACGTTTCCTGAAGCGCCAACAACAAGAATATGTTTCATCTTCTGCATATAATACCCCTATTATAATGGCAATGCAAGGCTCCACATTACTTCTTTGTTCCCTTGGGCCGCTCGGCAAGAATTTGGGTGAAGATGCTTCGCAGAAAAGGAGATGACAGCTGAAGGTCGACGCTGACAAAAAACTCGTCCAGATTTTTATTCTTCCGTTTTTCATAATCCAATGCCTGTATTGCCATTTCCAGCTTGTCTAGCTGCCAAAAGATTGTTGCTTCAACGCTTTTCCGCTCCATCAATTCCTCGAATATCGCTTTGTACTCCTCTGTTTTATTGATGATTTTAAATATTTTTTCAATTCCCTTCGCTTCAATCTCTTCTTTTTTTCGTCTTCTTTCAATGTCAATGATATTTCCTCTTACCCAGACAATATCGCCGGTAAAAATCTCACCCAAGTCGTGGACAATTGCCATTTTTACGAGCTTATCTTGGTCTACCCCAAGCTGATCTGCAAGAACCATAGCCATAACGCACAGTTGGTAAGAATGTTCTGCCACACTTTCAGGGTTTTTTATATCCATCATAGTCCATCCCGTCCGAACAACCCGTTTCGCCTGGATGGTGGTGGAAAGAAAGGAAAGGATTCTTTGAGGGGAGATACATTCTGTCTGAAAACACGGATGGGTCTCGAAAGCCGCAAGTTCCTCATTCGTCAGGTATCCCTGTCCTGCTGAATCAAGCAGATCATTTGCTGCCTTAATGGTTGTAAGTCCATTATTTTTTATAAAAACTTTAATGATTGCAAGAAGAAGCTTTCTGTCTTTTGGAATTCTTACATTCTTTTGCCAGTGGGAGTAAAGACTGTCTTCGTAGATAAACCCTTCTTTGGCCAATGCATCACCGAACCGGGAAAGAGTCGAAAATTCCGACCGAAGACGAAACTTTTTGAATAGCTCTCCAAATGTGTTGGTTGTTGCTGCCATCTGAAGTGTACTATAGTACCTTTTTTCTCGTTTGTCAACTTTCCTGACAATTTTGTCATGTACTCCCTTGACGGATAATGATATATATTTGTTACATATATTCATATGAAGAAGAGCGAGAGTATCTTGAGAGCCTTGCATTCCTACAAACGCGATATGCGTCGTTTGAAGACATATTATCCCAACTGGGAAACAATCCCCCTTAAAGAATATATCCAAAGACACTACAAGAAACTCAACACTACTTAAACTACTTAAAGCAGGACACAACGGAGGCGTACTTTATGCACAATGACTTAAGCACTACTTTCTCTTCGTAGGAGACGGTTATCTGTCTTAACTCCGGAGCGACGGAGCGAATATATGCTGAAACGTTCTGTTTTGCTGCCGTCTTAAGTTTCAGTAAGTGTGGAAGATTCTCAATAAACGAATGGGGAGAAAACGTGAGCAATTTTTCAAGCAGGGAAATTGCCCTGTTTTCTTGTCTATATGCCTCATAGATAGAAGAAAGACGTATGAGAAGTGTTTCGTTATAAGGAGTAAGATACTGCAGGGTGTCTGCCGACTTATCTATTCCGGTAATGGAGTTTGTCTTTAGGGTTGTAGTTAATTCTGTTTGTGCATTCGCATATTGAGCCTTGACGGAATATGATTGGAAAGAGACAAGACCGACAAAAGCAAGCAGGGAAATCCATAGTCCAAGATCAGACAAGTTCAAAGCGCTTTTGTCGTCACGTGGGACGCGGACAATCTGACCAGCAAGGAAAAAAAAGAGGAATAAAAAAGCGGGGATTTGGAAAACATAATCTGTCTGAAAGAGGAGTAAGAGGTATAGGAAAAGAAAAAGAGCATTCCTTTTGTACTTCACTCCATAATAGCTCACAGAGCTTAAAAATAGAGCAGTCCATAGTAAGGAAACAACCCCCCCCTCCACTAAAAAGGTGAGAAATATGTTGTGTGGATCCGCGATTATCTTTCCCTCAAGATCGGTGGTTTTTGAAGATGCATAGGAAAAATTACCAAGTCCTACTCCGAATCCCACATACTCAATAGGGGAATGAAAAAGAAATGACGCGGTTTGATAGGCGTAGATATCCCGCTGACTCAGTAACGGTTTTGGAGAAATATTAAATGATGATTGAATATATTTTTGTATCGGTGCTACAAAGGAAAGCGTTGAGAACTCCAGCGAAAAAACCATAATTGCAGCAATGCTGATATAGAAGAGAACAAACGCGGTATAGAGAAAATTTTCACGCTTTTCTTTTATTGCTATTCCGGCAAGAATTAAGACAACAAAAAGGGAAAGCAGGGCAGACTTGGTAAATGAAAGAATAATAAGGGGAATAAAAAGGAGACGGGCAATTGAAGCCAAGTAGGAAGATGAGATTATTAAAAGCACGCTGATAAGCCCCAAACCCACAATATCCCCCAGGTGATTGTGCATGCCGGTTGAGGGGAGAATAAATTGTCTGTCTGACGCCGTTATGAAAGGAAGAAAAGCAGGAAAGATAAGTTTGAGCGCAAATAAAAGAATGCAGGCAATAACAAACAGCAAAATGGACAAGTTAATTTTCTTTTCAGACAGGGGGATTTGGGTTGATACGGCAAAAAGGAGGATGTAGGAACTCCAGAGAAAAAGGGACTCATAGCTATGGAGCTGATCAACCGAATTAATAAGAATGCTTAATAAAAAAGTAAGGCTTACAATAAACACGGCGATGAGCGAATAGGCGGGGAGCTTTTTTATTTTGCGTGAAATAAAGAGATATACAAGGAAAAAGAGAGAAAAAAAACAGGCAACAGCCGCAATTCCTGCGGATGAAGCAAAGCTAAAACTTGAAATAAGAATGGCAGCAAAAAAAAAGATGAGAAAAAAGATATCCATTAATTTGATAATAGCATGGAATGAAGACGAATTTCTTGTTAAGAATAAGAATATATGTTATACATATAAGTGGATACCTTTATGCGCATACTTTATCATCAACGGGTGAAATTATCTCACTTATCTGTTTTGGGTATTTTTTTTGTTGTCCTGTTCTTGTTTCCTCGTCCTTCTCATGCTGCAAAAGCATGTGGAGAAACAGGATGTGTGGAATATGGATGTAATAGTGGACTTCTGTGTAATTCCGGTAACGATACATGTGGCATCAAATACGACAGCTGCACGGGAGCAACGTGTGTTCAGGACAATAGTTGGGATACGACGTCTCCCTGCAACACTCTTGATGCATGTACTCCAGCGGGAACAACCCGTACGGCCGCATGGAGCGGATACGGCTCATGTTCTGTAACATGTGGAACAGGAACACAAACAAGAACGTGTGTTTGTGGTACTCAGAATAACTGTACGGTACAGTGTGCAAGTCCCGTTGCAGATTGTAACATAACAGGTACCCAGGCATGTTGTGTAAGCCAAGCACCACAGGCCCCGGTAATTACGTCTGCCGGCTCAGGAAGCTGTACGACGGACGGTGTTGTTTCTGTGGTGTGGACTTTCGGAACAGGAGGATGTGATGGCGCATGGGGATTTGCGTGTTCTTCAGCTAGTAACAGCTTTTCGATAATGGATGGGGCAACAACCATTGTTTCAGGGATTCCCTCTGGAATAAGTCCCTATACCCGGTCGATAACACTATCAAACGGAGTCCATTCTTTGAAGGTGTGTGCAAGCAACGGACTTCTTTCTACCTGCTCCAACGTCTTTTCTACAACAATTAACATCGATACAACCGCCCCGCCGGTTCCGGTTCCGACGGTTGAGTTTATTCAAGATCCCGCGTGTCAGGGAAAATCAAAAATAAAATATTCATGGAACAGTGTGAGTGATGTTGGCTGTGCAGGAATGGATCCGTCTACCCCCTATTGGTCTCAAGCATCTTCAGATAATTCGTTCCCAAGCAATGATTTTCCGATAAATGGATGGGGAAACTATCTTTCTCAGACAACAAATACTTCATACCCCGGCGGTACGGTAGTATATACGCACGTTCAATCAAGGGATGCTCTTAATAATCAATCCAACTGGAACAATCCGGCAACTACAATAATTATTCCTTCCCCGACACTCTATCCTGCTATTCATATAAATGGGCTATTAACCGGGGGGTATCAAGAAAAAGTGATAGATGGGGCAAACACTGTATGTACTGTGATGAATGTGAATAGCGCAAGCCTCACATTGCAAGCGACTATTCCTCCCTATGTCACTCCTGCCTGTACAAAAGACAGCACAACTTATTCCTGTAGTTTTATTATTGACAACCAGACTCCGGCCAACGCCTGTGTTTCTAATAGCATAACAATCGGGATGAGCGGAATTTATTCAGGATATTCAAGTGTCGGATGGCTATCCGGAGAAAGTTGTACGGGGACACCTTCGACATTTCTCTTGACTGCCGGGCAGACGAAAGATAATATTCCCTTATTTTTTACCTATGACGCTACGGGACAGATGGGGTGGTTTAAGGTATCGAATGCGTCTTTTACTAACCGCCTAACATCAGTAAGAAACAACTTCGTTCCGTTCAGCATTCAGCCATATGATGAAACGGATGATGCGAGCACTCACAATTTTTCTATAAAAAGCGCAGGAGTAGTGAGCCAACAATCGCTTCTGAATGTGGGAGCAAACGCTCAAGATGCAAGCGGAAATCCTCTTTACGCTCCTTCGCCGAATGTGTATACGAATGGGTATGCACAGATGAACGATGTTGATTTTGAAAAATACACTCAATATGTGGAGGCGCGCAAAGGATTTACTTCAATTGCTTCTTTAGCAGAAATAACGGGAAACGGAGTATATATCATTCCCTCGTCAGTGACAGTTGATGCAACGGCCGCTGCACTTTTGAGCAATAGAAACGTTGTTGTCATCACAAAAGGAGCAAACGTAATAACTGTTGCAAGCGACTTTACTCCAACCAATGCTTCAGTTGCTTTCGTAAGTCCCTCCATTGTTATCGACCCCGCGGTAAAAAAAATAAATGCAGTTTTAATTGCCGGAACGGTTCAAACAGGAGATTCTGTTAATGAATTAAAAATAAGCGGAAACCTTGTTGCCCAAAACGTTATTGTTCTTCAAAGAAAAAGAAGCAATCCGAGGCAACCCTCTTTCTATGTGGACTTTAATATGAAGTCGTATGTTGACCTGTTACCTTATTTATCCGTAAGTACGTATGATTGGAAACAAACACAATAAGAAAAAAGGACAAGTGCTTTTGATTGCAATAATGCTAGTTGCAACTGTTCTTACTGTTGTTATGACGGTTGCCTTTAACTCGACACGGGAATCACAAAATACCAAACTGGAAGAAGATTCTCAACAGGCCCTCGCTGCAGCGCAGGCCGGTATTGAGGCAGCCTTAAAACAGGGGTCGGGAAATGTCGGAATCGCGTCACTCGGGGAATTCAATTCTCAGGGAATAACGGGAAATGCACAGGTCACCACCGTGACAAACAAGTATTTTGTAACACCCCTTATTCAAAAAGACGAGCAATTTACGTTCTATCTGACAAGCTATCCGCTTGGTGCTCCGCTTACCAAGTGGACGGGGAATTTAAACATGTTTTTCGTATCGGAAACAGGTTGTCCGGTCGTTGAGTTGACCGTTGTTAAGTCGGACTATTCTTTCCAGAGGATAATATACGGATCCTGTGCGGCTCCATCTCTCAAAAATGTCCCATCAAACTCTATTACCGGCGTGACAACATTTGACGATATAAAATTCCAATATAAGTCATCCGGCCCAATTGGAATAACGGATGGGATACTGATTATTGCACGCGCATTGAATTCCCAGACGAGAATAGCGTTTGAAGACGCGGGTGGGAGCGCCCTTCCTCTTCAGGGAAAGACGGTAGTGTCCGAGGCAAAAACCCAAACCGGAGTGACAAAAAAAGTGCAGATGTTTCAGTCATATCCCCAAATCCCGTCAAACTTTCTTACGACGAGTTTCTAATCCTATTTTGAATGGATAACATCTCTTCTTTTGAGAGAGTGGCAATGGGTGAATTTACCATCTCGGGCAGGCCATCCTCTTTTGTGCGAGGGAGAAGATGTACGTGGGCATGAGAAATCTGCTGTCCCATCACGAGAATCTGAACATAGTCCGTCTGAAACGATTTTTTTAAAAGACCGGCAACCTTTTTTACTGATACCATCAGGTGATGGTAGTCCTCGCTCTGCATATCCCAAACCCACCGAAAATGTTTTTTTGGGATAACAAGAGTATGTCCTTTGACGAACGGAAAAATATCAAGGAACGCGAGCGTTGTATCGTCTTCATACACCGTATAGCTAGGGAGCTGTTTGTTTGCTATTCTACAGAAAATGCAGTCCATGTCCATATTGGGAAATTATAGCACCGGGTAAGTATAATGATATATATTATCAGTATAATCATATTATGGAAAACATAAACTCTCTCGTCAACGTTTCGGTCTTTGGAAATCCGGAAAATCAAAAAAAATCACGGATTAAAATTCGAGAGCTTGCCGCACGAGCAGGCATTTATCCTGCATCAATCCATACTCTTTATTTGGGATTTGGAAAAGGAGAATTGGGAGGATTTTCCGTTCCCGCAATTAACATACGAAACATGACATATGACTTTGCGCGACTTGTGTTCCGTTTAGCGAAAGAGCTTCATATCGGTCCATTTATCTTTGAAATTGCACGCGGAGAAGTCGGTTATACCGACCAGACACACGACGAATATGCAACAAGCGTTCTTGCCGCCGCCGTTTCCGAACAGTGGAAGGGTCCGGTATTTATTCAGGCTGATCACACGCAGTTTTCGGCACCAAAGTTTCAGGAAGATCCACAAGGACAACTTGAAACACTCAAGTCCTTTATAAAAAGCGCAATTGACGCAGGGTTTTACAATATTGATATTGACGCATCAACTCTTGTTGACTTGGGAAAAACATCCCTTAACGAACAGCAGAAAAATAATGCGGAAATGACGGCGGCTCTTACTGCCTATGTTCGTTCGATTGAGCCAAGTGATGTAACCGTCTCCGTGGGAGCTGAAATAGGGCATATCGGAGGAAAAAACAGCACCGTTGAAGAATTTGAGGCTTTTATGCAGCTTTTTATATCAGATCTTACTTCCCAATTCGCGCTTTTCCCCCTTATAAAGGAAAAATACTACAAAGGAACCATTCCTCATTTATCCAAGATAAGCGTTCAGACGGGGACAAGTCACGGGGGAATTATGCTGAAAGACGGGTCAATGCAAGCGGTTGCAATAGATTTTGATGTGCACACGGGTATCGGAAAATCGGCGAGGGAAAAATATGGAATGGGAGGGCCGGTACAGCACGGTGCATCAACCGTTCCCGTTGAGTTTTTCCATAAGTTTGTAGAGTCGAAAGCAATAGAAGTACACCTTGCAACGGGGTTCCAAAACATTATGTATAGCGCGATGCCGGAGCAGTTAAAAAGGGAAATGGGTACGTGGCTTGACGCAAACTGTGCAAGCGAGAAAAAAGAAGGGCAAACGCATGAACAGTTTTTATACGTAACGAGAAAGAAAGCTAATAAACCTTTTAAAAAAGTACTCTGGCAGCTGTCGGATGAGGAGAAAAAACCGATTCTTCAAGGACTCGAAAAGGAACTTCGGGAATTATTCAGCCAGCTTCATCTTGAAAATACGGATAAGATGATAAAAAAATATGTATAATCTGGAAAAGGTGATATTAGGATAAAGGGAGTAGGGGGGAATTAATAATTATTCATTCGCACATATGAAGAAAGTCAAAGTGGGCTTAAATGGCTTCGGAAGGATTGGACGAGCTGTTACACGTATCGCTCTCGACAGCGGTGCATTTGAGATTGTCGCAATTAACACACGGAAAACCCCTCCTGACATGCTCGCATATTTGCTTCAGTACGATTCGGTATATCGAAAATTCGACAAAAAAGTTGAGGCAAAAGAAAATTCCATTGTCGTTGACGGATACGAAATTCCGACAACTATGATTGCGGATATTGCCGAAATTCCCTGGGATAAATACGGAGCGGAAGTAGTTATTGACGCAACAGGAGCGTTTACCAAGAAAGAAGATCTCATAAAGCACATTAAGGGTTCAGTAAAGAAAGTTCTTCTTACCGCGCCGGCAAAAGATGAAACGACGCATGTCGTATTGGGAGTAAATGACGAAGCAGTTGATTGGAAAAACGAGCAGATAATTTCGAATGCTTCCTGCACCACAAACTGTGCTGCCCCCATGTTCAAGGTTCTCCAGGAGGAGTTTGGTGTTGAAATGGGTTACCTCACGACGGTACATGCATATACTGCAACGCAGAGTCTTGTTGATGAATCTAATAAAAAGCCCGACAGATCCCGTGCTGCAGCCCTCAACATAGGTCCTTCAACAACAGGAGCCGCAAAGGCTGTCGGAAAAGTTATCCCGAGTCTTAAGGGTAAGCTTGACGGCATGTCGGTCCGTGTCCCGGTGCCAACAGTATCTTTTACCGACATTTCTGCGGTTATGAAAAAAGACGTGACTGCTGATGAAATAAATGCGGCATTTAAAAAATATGCACAAGGCGCAATGAAGGATATTTTGGGATATGAAACCGCCCCTCTTGTTTCATCCGACTTTATCGGAGACACTCATTCATGTATTTTTGATGCGAGCTATACAAAGGTAATGAACGGAAAACTCGTCAAAATATTCGGATGGTATGACAATGAATGGGGATATTCATGTCGTATCGTTGACCTGGTAAAAAAAGTAAGTGAATATCTATAAACGGAGAAGTGAAAGTATCTGGGAGACAAGATAAAGTGACCCCGTAACAACAACTATCTCTTTTTTTGTTAGGACATATTGAAGTGCTAACTTTGGTGTTTCTTTTACGGTGAGAGTGACTGATTTATTCTGTTTTGTCTGCTGAAGGACAAGAGAAGGGGGTTGTGCAAAATCGTACATATCCTGTTTGCTCGGTTCGAATGTTGTGATGACTATCTCTTTCGCGTATTTACTCATTTGTTCCATCATCGACACGCTGTTTTTCCCCTTTTTAAATGCGACAAGGAACACAAATTTTTTATGTGGGTAATCATATGAAAGCCCTGAAAGAAATGCCTTCATTTTTTGTGCATTATGAGCTCCATCGAGGACAAGATTAATGTTCTTATGGGTAAGTCGTTGGTATCTTCCAGCAATTTGAATGGTTCCTAACATATGGACTATTGCCGTTTGGGAAAGTGAAAATGTATATTTTTTACTAAGGACCTGCAACACAGTGAGGGCAAGGGCGGCATTTTCTATTTGGAACGCACCGGGCGCATTGAGATACACGTTGTGAAGAATAAGGTCCCGATAGTGATACGAAAAGTGAGCCGATTCCTTTTTGTTTAAAGAATAGTGCGTTCTCTTTTTTACGTACAGAACGGAGGTTTTTTCTTCTTTTGCAACCGCATCAATTACTCTTCGCTGTACGGGCTCCTGAAATAGGGAAATGACGGTGTTTTTGGAGTGGATTATTTTTGCCTTCTGATAGGCAATTTCCGCTTTTGTTTTGCCAAGTACCGCCGTGTGGTCAATTCCAAGGCGTGTTATCACCGCAATCTTTGAGGGATTTTTAACAATGTTTGTCCCGTCATAAAGCCCTCCAAGACCTGTTTCTATAACGGCAAAGTCGACATTTTCCTTAAAAAAAGCGTAGTAGGCAATAGCAACGAGCGTTTCAAAATAGGTAGGAGACCCGAACTGTGTTTCTTTCACCTTTTCAATTGCTTCAAACACTTTGTCCGCATAGAGAGTGGTTTTTTCTTTTGAAAGAAGCGTGTTGTTGATTTGGAACCGTTCCCTGATATCAAAAACATGGGGTTTAAAATGAAGTCCCACTTTAAATCCGTGGACGATAAGAAGGGAAGAGATAAAATAAGCCGTCGACCCTTTTCCGGATGTTCCTGCAAGATGGATAACTCTGACTTTTTCCTGAGGGTTCCCCAGAAGTTTAAGCAAGTATCTGCATCGTTCCAACCCGACACTTCCCTGTGCTACATCGGAAGGCGTCTTGGGGATAAGAGTGTTAAGACCGCTTAAAAATTGGGAGTATGTGGTAATTATAGAATTAATATTATAATCTATAGTAAAGTAACCGCGTCAAGCCGAAAATTAGAAATTCCACCGTTCTTTATCTATGTCGGACATTATTTATATTGATCAAATTGAAATTAAAAACAAACGGGTTCTGATGCGGGTCGACTACAACGTCTCATTCGAAAAAGATGGATCAATAAATGACGATATACGGATAAAAAACTCTCTTCCCAGCGTTAAGCTTCTTCTTGGTGAGGGTAACAGACTCATCCTCATGTCCCATTTGGGGAAACCAAAAGGACGGGATATGGCCTTTTCGATGAAACCCGTTGCAGACAGACTGCAGGAGATGATGCCGGACTACAAAATAGTGCTTATTGATGATTTTGAGACACAGAAAGATCTGTTTGCTAAACAGACAGAAAAAGAAATTTACCTTCTTGAAAATACGCGTTTCTACGCGGGAGAAAAGAAAAATGACCCCGTTTTTTCGCAGGAACTTGCATCTCTTGCGGACGTATTTGTAAGCGATGCGTTCGGAAGCGTGCACAGGGCGCACGCCTCGGTTGTCGGGGTTGCCGCATATCTTCCGTCTTATGGAGGACTTTTGCTGAAGCGCGAGGTTGAGATGATAAAAAAAGCTATCGATGCTCCAGAGCGGCCCGTTGTTGCGATTATTGCCGGCGCAAAAATATCTTCAAAAATCGGGCTTATCGAAAAACTCATGGATTTGGCGGACTTTGTATTAATCGGAGGCGCGATGACTAATAATTTTCTTAAAGCAAAGGGGTTTGAGGTAGGAAAAGGATTTATCGAGAACGACTATATCCCCGAAGCAAAGCGGCTCCTTGATCTTAGACCCGATAAATTAATATTACCTATTGACCGTCGAATAGGATCCCAAACGGATGAAACGTCCGCTCCGGTTGTGAAGAAAATAGAGGAAGTTTTGCCGACAGACGAAACTCTTGACATAGGCCCTGAAACGGAAAAATTATTTGCCACGATTATCGCGAAAGCAAAAACCATTATTTGGAACGGACCTGTGGGTTATTTTGAAAATCCTCAATTTGCAGTGGGAAGTCTTGCTATTTTTCATGCGATTGTTGCCAACGACAGGGCCATTTCCGTTGTTGGAGGGGGAGATACTCTGTCTGTAATAAAGGGGCACCCGGAAAGCGTCAAAATAACGCATATTTCAACAGGTGGAGGGGCAACACTCGACCTTATCGGAAAAGGAACACTTCCCGGGCTTGATGCATTGAGAAAATAGCGTATGAAAATGAAAACGGGAGTCGACTGTATAGGTATTTCAACTTCATTCTATTGCCATGACGGAAAAGGAAATTTTCTTTTCCACAGGCGAAGCAATAATTGTCGGGATGAAGTGGGCGTATGGGATTGTGGTGGCGGACAGCTGGAATACGGACTGTCTTTAGAGACAAACGTTTTGAAGGAAGTGAGGGAGGAGTATGGCTGCGTAGGGAAAGTCGAAAAACAACTTCCCGCGATAACGCTTTTTCGGAAAAACAAGGAAGGACAGAATACTCATTGGATTGTCGTTCCATTTATTATTCGGGTGGAAAGGAGTGAGGTTAAGAATAACGACCCCGAAAAAATAGAGAAAATAGAATGGCACTCTCTTAACAACCTTCCTCATCCTCTCCATCCGGGATTCATAAAAACAATCGAAACTCACAGATCACTCTTTCACTCCCTTAATTATTATTAGTAGCACATACTACTACTAATAATTTATGTGCTTGCTATTTTGTATTCGTTTGATATACTTATAATAGTTGAAAGTTATACAACTAATATATGAACACAGTCCTGAATCAGATAGGATTAACGGAAAATGAGGCGGATATTTATCTTGCATTCTTAAAACATAAGGAACAAACCGCGGCAGCAATTGCGCGTATCTTGCATATGGACAAATCTTCCTGCTACCGTGCAGTTGAAAGCCTTGTTACAAAAGGATTACTTGTGACTATTCCGAGAAAAAGAGGAACGACACACTCAGCCGCATCTCCTGAAGTTCTCAAAGAACTTTTGTCTACCAGACAACTCGAATTAAAAAACCAAGAGCAACCGCTGGATCTCTTTATAAAAAAAATAACGAAGGATGCGGAGGGGAAACGGACAACGTTCATTAAGGTGGAAAAGGGAATTGAGGCAGTGAGAAGTTCGATGGATGCAAGTCTTTCGGCAGCCGTTGCGGCGGAGAAGGTAATTAAAGAACGATACCGACTGGACTATCCCTATTTTAATGACAAGGAGCATGTTCGATGGGTAAACGAATTTGCAAAACGAAGGATTCAGAGCGGAGTATCAATCCAACAAATTGTTGACTTTGCAGGTCGGGACGTGTTTGCGCCGATCATGAAGACTGACGCGAAGCTGTTAAAAGAAATACGCCTAATGCCAAAGAAAATGAACGATATGCAGGGGGTCAGGATTGCAGGGGATACGGTGTGTATTATCAGCTTTGACGAAAGTAAAGATTACGTTGTTATCACCATAAAAGACAAGTTTGTGGCGCAGCTTATGGAATCAATGTTTGACTTTATTTGGGAACGAAGCGACCTATATCGTTAACAGTCAAAAAAAGCAAATAAATATGACAGAATCAAGACAGGCATATGTGCAAATAGCGGAGACAGCAGCTCCCCGTATTGCACTTTTCAACCAAACCTTTGCCCTCACTCCTCCTCACGCGGAGCAAGTTATCTCATATGCCCCTGAAACGGTAGAGTTGATGAGGAAAAATCCGGAACTTGTCCCGACTGCGATGGGAAATTATGATACCCTCGTGGAAGAATATAACGCATTAGTGGGAAAAGAATCGCCGCTTCTTGCATTTTTCCCTCATTCCCGGCATTTGGGAGAAGTTCTTACGGGTGTCAAGCAGCGTCACCTCCCGACCCTTGAGGAGTTGCAAAAAAATCCTCACTGGAAGGATATTGCGGTAAAGGGAATTGAAAATGCGGCTTCGTATATAGAGCTTGGCAACTGCGTCGAACCACAAAATGGAGGACCCGCCTCATTTTTAAAAGCGTTTCCAAAAGGTAATCAGATTATTTCTCCCGCACGTGCTGATCTTGATCCTGAAACGCGACTGTCTGCAATAGAAGGGCATGTTGTAGAGCGAATTTATCTTGCGTGGTTGGAGGAGAATGGATATATCGGGTCAAAGGATGAGGTGCTGGGGATGTTTGACGAAATGATCCAGTATAGGCACATAACCGGGAATCTTTCTTCACTTGAAGACCCATATATAAAACTCCGATGGGTAAAGCAAGAAAAGCTTACGAAACTACAACAACAATTTAATTTAGAGTCAAATGAACTTCCCGGAGCAATTCCTGGCAGTCTGTCTCCTTTAGATCGTAAAGATACCGTTTTCAACGATATGGGGTGTCTCAACTACTACGAAGACCCAAACCCACTTCTTTCCCATCTTATCGCTAGAAAAATAGGCTCATTATCCGAAAAAGTAAGCGCGCAGATGGGAGTTACGCCCGGCGAAGCATTCTCTGCCATCCTTGACACGGGAAAGGGAATAACGACCGTGTCTTTCGGAAGATGGAGAAAAGAGGGAAAAGAGATGTCTCGTAGCTGCGAAATTAGAACAAGGGGGGGTGACTCTGTGGGAAGTATCGATCATGTTCTTTTATCCGCAACCCAAAATCCGGACGGGAGTCTTGATTACTCGATAGACAGATACGGGTTTGGGATAACATTCAAGCATACAAAAGTGCAAGCGGGAAAACAGTGGATACGGACATTTTCCGACGAAAAGCACAACGATGAATTTGCCAAGCGCCCCGCAATTCCTCTTATGGCAAATGAAATAGCGTCACAAGTGCAGGGAGTGGCAATTGACTATTTTGCGATGAGATATCCCGACAGTTCTGCACGTGCTATTGTTGAAAGCGTCTTGGGAAAAGACGCAATAGTGGATGAAGAAAAAGATGTTATTCTAGTTCCTGCGGAAAAAAGATACAGACTTGAACTGCGCTCAGACGAAGTCCTTTTCAGGAAGCAAAGCCTGTCCCAATTTATCGCGGAAATCAAGAAAAAATGTGATCCGGGTGAGAATTACGCCGTGTGCGACGAAGTGTTTGAGGCAAAATACAGCAGGTCCATACAACCCATTACGGCAACTGGTTACGACGCGAAATAAAGAAAATAGGCTCTTTATTTGACGATTTCAATTACCGTATCGGCAGGTCCCGGAGATGAAAATGTGGTGATGACTCCTGTTTTTGTGATAGAGGGCATGTTGGAAGCGCCAATTACCTTTCCTTTTTGAATCCAGTAGAGTGCTAAATCCGAAACGGTGTTCTTGTTCCAGAACGCACGTATTTGGCTGTCCGGAAAGAGAAATATCATTCCGTCAAATCCCTTAATATCCTGTTTTTTATTGACAAACATGAGTCCTTTTTCCCACTTTTCAGCCGTATCCGCAACGAGAAGATGGTACTTCGCAGTTCCTATTTGGTAATACAAACTCTTGTAGGCTGAAAAGTCAGGGCTTTGATTGTTTATTCTCTTGTATATGCGAATAACCGGATGGTCAAATACCGTCCACGTTTCTTCGGCGTTCTCATCAGGCAGTTCCAAAAGCGTTTTTCCGAATAAGGAAATTCTGGGATAAGAAGTAAACTCCGCAACCTGCTCAAATCCGGAAGCGCCTGAAAATAATTGCTCATAATATTCACTCAACACGGGGTATGTTCTGGGAGGGTGATTTTTAAAGATGCGTCGTGATGGAACAATAATATAATCCGCAGCCTCTACGAGGGATTGTAACTGTTTTTGCAATTGTGGATTTGCGTCAACATCATAAAAGTCAAAAGAAACAATAGCAAAGGATTTGTTTTCGGGGTTAGAAGAAGAAGCAGAGGGGATTGGAAGATCGATAACGTTTGCCGTTTCTGACAGGATTTTTGAGTTTGAGGGAATATTTTCGTAGATCCATTCCGAAGCGGCGAATCGTATGTCTGGGGCTCTGTAGATGGATATATAGGCAATTCCTGGAATGATAGAAAGAATAAGGGCGGCAAAAAACAAGGGCTTTTTTATCTTAAACAATCGGTACAGGAACAGGCCTGCAAAAAGGGAAAGAAATGGAAAAACGGGCGCGACAAACCGCGTCCACTTTGCGAAAAAAAATGCATGAGGAAGAAACACGAGGAGGAAACCAAAGCGGAGAATGTTATATTCATTCAGACATGCTGATACTTGCCTTTTTTTTGTTTTGTAAGGAAGGAAAAAGAGTCCCACAATACCTAAAATAAATTGTGGCAAACCAAGCACGTAAGGGAGAATGTTCTTTATTTGGAAAAGAAGAGGGGGTGTATTGACAAATTGGCGGGTATAGAAGGGAACATATTTTCCCATTCCAATTGAGGACTCATACTCCATTGATGAGATAAAGTCGCTCCAGTTAAGGAATGATTGAGGAGAAGAAAGAACAGTAAAAATAAGCGTTATAAGGCAGAAAAATAGCAGATATTTGAAGAGGTGAAGAAAAGTAGGGAGTGTTTTGTTGTTTCTATTTTTTTTATCTCCGGGTGCCCCGCCCTTCGGGCTTCCCAAGTCGAAAAAAAAATACAAACAACAAACCGTCATCACAGGGAGTCCCAGAAAAAGAGCGGCTGAGGACTTTGTTCCCAGACTTAAACCCGACAAAATACCTGTTATAACGACAAACTTTGTCAAATTGACTCTATTTTTGAAAAGCAGAAGGCAAAGGTAGAGAAGCGTGCTATAAAAGAGCATAAGTAATGATTCGGTTGTCCCGAAATGGGCAAACTGTATGGCGTAGGGAGAAAAGATGAGGAAAATCAATACTCCCCACTGCAAAAACAAGCTTTTTTTATTGTCTATTATGAGAAATATGGTTTTATAGAGAACAAAGACAAGGAAAATTGACGCAAGAGCGGAAAGGGTTCTAAGCGCAAGCGTAGCTTCATCGAAGGAGACGGGAGTTATGGTGTGGGTGAGTGTGTGGGACACGAGCACTCCTCCATACGCGAGATAGAGAGGAAGCTGTCCATATGCAAAGAAATGAGGATTAAGACACTCATTGAGCTTCAAATTTAAAATTTCATGCTTAAAATTGCAATTCATGCTTTGAATTGCATTAGCCATATTGCGTTCATCAGGATGCATGGGGTAAGGAAGGCCCCATCCGAGGTTTACAAACCGCGTGTAAAACAAAACCGCCATCAGTAATAATAGGATGAGTCTCTTCATGATTATTTTAGATAATTGTAATATATCCGGCTACCATTAATCCATTTGCAAATACATATTCCGTTTTGTATCATTACCATGAGCTAAAAACCGCGATTCTCCCGAAAAATCTGGAGAATCTTCAAAACGTTATTATTTTGAATTTTAGCTACAAAAATATATGTCTCAGTATAGTCTGACCTTTCTTCTTAATGAAGAAGCAGAGTTGAAAGTCCTCAAGGATCTTGTCGCTTCCCTTGGAGGAGTTATAAAAAAGGAAGAAAAATGGGGAGAAAAGACACTCGCATATCCCATAAAGAAGCACAACAGCGCTCACTACTATCAGTGGCAAATGGAGATTGAAAAAAACAAAATCCTTGAACTGAAAAAATTGTTAAATTACAACGAAAAACTGATTCGTTACCTTTTATTAGCAGTTGAGAAATAATTTCATATGGCAAGCAGATCAATGAATAAAGTTGTCTTAATCGGCAATCTGACACGAGATCCAGAGCTCAAATATACGCCAAACGGAACAGCTGTGTGCACATTCGGAGTCGCGACTAACCGCAGTTGGACAACCCAGGATGGACAAATAAAGGAAGATACTCAGTTTCACCGCATCGTTGCATGGCAAAAGCTTGCAGAACTGTGTGGAAAACTTCTGACAAAAGGAAGAAAAATATACATGGAGGGAAGATTGACGTACCGAAGCTTTACGGGAAAAGACGGACAACAGAGAACAATTGCAGAAATCGTTCTTGATGACTTTATTGTATTTGATGGAGGAAAAAGACCCATGGTTGCCGGAACTCCAGACGGGAAGACGGAACCATCTGTCTCACCGACTCAACAAGTCTCTTCCGAACCCGCTGCAGCAGCACAGGAAGAAAAAATTGAGGAAAAAAATGAACAGACGGAAACAGTTAATCCGGAAGATATCCCATTTTAATTTAAAATTTTTTAATTTATATCTATGACAAACAAATGTTTTTTTTGCAGTTTTAAATCGGAACCGGCATTCAAGGATATTGATAACCTCAATAAATTTTTAACAATGCGCGGAAAGATAGTGAATAGAGAGCAGTCCTATGTGTGTGCAAAACATCAGAGAAAATTGACTAAAGAAATAAAATACGCGCGTTATCTCGCGCTTATTCCTTACGTTTCCTACCAGGGAATGAAATAATTTGTCATTTTCGGCACAACCCAGGGTCACTATAAATCTGTTATCATTAATCATATGGTAATTTCGGTTTCTATTGATCCCTCAAAGGAGCTTAGTGTCCACACAGGAGACACGGTCGGTTTCTCTACTCCTCTTTATAAGACACACACCAGAACGGAACAACGGATTGAGCTTGCTGAGCTCCTTGCCATAAGCCCAAAACAGATTTTCTCCCATTTGAAAAAGGCAGTGGGAGACAAAGTCATAATAGGTGAAATGATTGCGGAAAAAAAATCATTCTTTAAAGCAAAAAAAATCTTTGCCGAGATGGAAGGAATAGTAAAAGAAATTGACCATATTGAAGGAATTATCCTTATTGAAACGAGACAGGAAGAAAGTAGGGAGAACTGTTGGTTTGCTGGGGAAGTCGTATCCATCGCAAAAAGACAGATAGAGATAAAAATCGGCAAACATCAGAAATGTGCCGCAAAAAGCATAACAAAGGATTTCGGAGGTGAAACGTATTTCTTCGGGCCTGACGAGGCCATCCCCAACAGGCCGGTCGGAGTAGGAGAGACAATAAGTGAATATGACGCGGCGAAGCTCTCTGCATTAAACGGTGCGGGACTTGTTACTGTTTTCGAGTATAAAGAGCACAGCGATATGCCGAAGGCAGTTTTTAAATTGAAAAGTGATTTTGAAGAGGTGAGAGACAAAAAATTTACCTATTGCCTAACTCAGTTGGAACATAGTACAATCATTTTCTATTCACTATGATCAAATCAAAAAAAATAACAAACGTCCTTCTGTTGATTTCCCTTTTCGTCCTTTTGTTTGGCGCAGGATACAAATGGGGAGAATACAGAACGTCAATCGGGAAAGTTGATAAAGCCGGTTACAGTATTCTCAATACGACCGCGAAGAACAATAAAAATATCGACTTTACCCTCTTCTGGGATGCGTGGGACAAGATAGAGAAAAACTACGTCGACAAAAAGAAAGTAGATCCAAAAAAGATGTATTATGGTGCGATAAAAGGAATGGTTGCGTCAGTTGACGATCCTTACACATTCTTTCTTACTCCTGACGAAAACAAACAGGCAAAGGATGATTTAGGAGGGAAATTTGAAGGAATCGGAGCACAGCTTGGTATGAAATTGGGGCGGGTCGTTGTCATTGCTCCTATAAAAGGTTCCCCGTCCGAAAAAGCCGGAGTGAGAGCGGGCGACTATGTAGTGAGAGTGAATAATGAGGCGATAAAAGGAATGGTTCTTACTCAGGTAGTCGATAAAATTAGGGGAGAAAAAGGAACAAAGGTTTCAATGACATTTGAGCGCGACGGAAAAGAATATACCGTTGACCTCATTCGTGATACCATCAATATCTCTTCGGTAGATGTAAAGCTAGATGAAAAAGTGTCAAGCTGTACTGCGAACTGTTCTCCCGTTGCCTATCTCAAGCTCAGTCAGTTTGGCGACAATACGGCTGATGAATGGGACAAGGCAATTGCAGATATTAAAAGTAAGTGGGATGCGAAGCAAATAAATGGACTTGTCCTTGATTTGCGTGACAATCCGGGTGGTTACCTTGAAAGCTCAGTTTATATTGCAGGAGAATTCTTGAAAGAGAATCAACTGGTCGTCAAGCAGGAATCTACAACGATTGAGAACAAAGATTATTACGTTACTCGGGAAGGGAAGCTGCTTGATATCCCGTTGACGGTTCTTATTAACGGCGGGTCCGCTTCAGCCGCAGAGATTCTCTCAGGCGCACTACGGGATCATAAACGTGCGGAATTAATCGGAGAAAAATCATTCGGAAAAGGATCGGTGCAGGAAGCGCTTGACCTGAACGCAGGTGCAGGACTTCATGTGACCGTTGCAAAGTGGGTGCTGCCGAATGGGGATTGGATAAACGGCAAGGGTATCGAACCGCAGATAAAAGTAACGAATACAGTTGCTCCCGGAGATACCTTGACCCGCGATGCGGACGCTCAGCTTGACAAGGCGATTGAAGAAGTGCTTCTTAAAAAGTAAACAGTCCAAGGAGTGTTCCGAGTGTGGTCGAACTAATCTTTATTATCCCTCCCGTATCTGCTGAAAGTGAAATGACTTTGTCAAGCGGTATGGGGAATATTCCGATGAATTTTTCGGTCTTATTTCCTTCGATGCGATACGTTACCTTTCCTTTATCGGCAATAAGAAGGATATCACGCGATCCTTGACTCTTGTCGATTGCATTAAGCTCGGTTACGATACCGAGCGCTTCATCAGGCATAATACTTACCTTTTGCGGACCGCTTGGTGTGTCAACCGTCAGGATACCGCTCAGGGGATCAATAGAAAGAGTTAGACTGGAGTGCGCAACAACGTTATTGGAGTTTATCTCAAGTTGGGGGGCGGCCGCTTTGGATGTAGTAGCCTTTTGCGTTGTTGATGCATCTTGTGTTTTGATGGACACAAGCTGATTAGTCCGCTTGATAATGAATTCGTTTCCTTGTGTTGAGAATTGTTGTCCGTTCTTTCCTTCAAGGGTCACGGTGACGTTTCTGTTGTTTTGTATTGACTCATTTACCAACGTTTGTTCATCCGGAAGAAGTGTTTTGTCACTTGTCGTATCAACGGTAACAGGCTTGATGGTTATCTTGGAAACCGTATCATTATTAATTTCACTTAGCTGTTTTGTTTGTGTGGTGGTTGTACTTTTAGTCAGAGAACTTGGGATATCAGGGGTTGGCATTACGGTGGGGACCTGAGATGCCGGTTGACCCTGACTAGCTTGGGAGTTGGGAGCTTGTGTTGGGATGCGCGTGAGTATCCGGGTAGGAGTGGGGATGGGGGTTGAAGTGGGTGCAAACGTATGCATTATTTCATCAAGAAGCGACGGAGGAGTCGGGGTAGGTAATTGATGTACAGGAGTCGGGGTAGGAGTAGTAAAGGTTGTTGAAATAAAATAACTCGAGCCTGCGCCTCCCGAACTGAATCCTCCTGAGCCGATATCCGAAAGAGGGGTTGGGGTAGGAGTTGGCGTGTTGGTGGGGGTTGGGAGAATAGTCCGGAAGGAATATGTCGAGCTTTGACTGCTCCATGTATTTGATCCGCTTTGATCAATTGCCTGTGCCGACCAATAATATCTCGTGTCAAGTTCAAGCGGGCTCTGGAGGGTACAGTTTGCCTGTTCTCCTGACAAATATGAGGACTTTGACCAGCCTCCATATGTGGTATTAAGAACTATTTGGCAGTTTGACGGATAAGTTTTACAGAGAGTTATTTTGTATTGAAGGGGATTCTGTTCATAATCAGTAGAAGAGAGAGCAAAGTTCGGGTATATCCCTACATTTGCTGAGCCGTTGGCAGGATAAAACAAGTCAGGAGCATTCGGTGGGCTATTTGTGGGAATGGGGGTGTTGGTTGGAATTGGAGTACTGGTTAAATAGGGATAAAGCTCCCCACATGATGCGGGAGTCGGAGAGAGAAAACTGTAATACACATAATCAGTCGGGATAAAACACACACAGCACCATTGAGGACTATCATATGACCCATCAATACATTGTTGCACGTAACTGTCCATTCTTAAATATCCTCTTTGTATGTCTTGAAGGTTACATGAAAAAGTTTGTGGTGGGATGTAAACGGCCAATAAATTTGATTTCCGGGAAAAAGATGACAAGACCTGTTGTCCGATAAGAAGAAAAACAAGCAGACTGATAACCACACTCCACTTTGTACGCATTATACGTATAATAATACTCAATTGCTTATATGACTGCAACTTATTTTGATACACACTGTCATTTGAATTTTAAGCGGTTTAATAAAACCTTGAAAGAGGTGGTTTCACAAGCAAATGCGACAGGCGTTTTGTATCTGGTAGTCCCGGGAACGGACGGCACCTCTTCCCGAAAAGCCGTCGAAATGACGGGCGAATTTGAACATGTATATGCCGCCGTTGGCATTCATCCCCATCATGTGTATGAAGTAAAGTCGGAACAGGATACAAAACAGCAACTTGCTGAAATTGAGAAACTTCTCCTTAGTAAGAAAGTTGTTGCAATAGGAGAAGTGGGACTTGATAGGCATGAATACGAGAACACCAAATATGCGGATTACACAATATCGCAAGGGTTTATTCAAAAACAGGTCGAACTGCTCCAAAAACAAATAGAACTTGCACTCCGCTACGAAAAAAGTCTCATTCTGCACAATAGGGAGGCAAAGAAAGAGCTTCTTCCTTTCCTGACACGCATTTGGGATTTCCGTCTTGAAAAACGGTCTGTTTTTCACTGTTGTGAGGCTGACGCAGAGTTGTTGTCTTTTGCAAAGGAGCATAATATGTATATCGGAATAGATGGAGACATCACGTTTGATGCGGACAAACAGTCATTCATTCGTGAGGTTCCGCTTGAAATGTTAGTCCTTGAAACTGACTCGCCGTTTTTGTTGCCGGAACCGCTGAAATCACAAAAATTATATCCCAACACTCCCGGAAATATTCCGCTTATTGGCGCGTATGTTGCAAAGGTGAAGGGAATTTCGATTGAAGATGTGGCAAAGCAAACAACCGAGAATGCAAAAGCCCTCTTTAAAATATAAAAGGCGGGAAATTACCAAATAAAAAGCGAAAGAATAATACTTATGGCAAATCCAACCGCATAAGATCCGATATACCACCCCACGACTCCTCCGAAGAAGAAAGCCCCCGCAATCATAAACAGATTAAACTGCCCCTTTGTTGCAAAGGCAAAGTGTATCGTCATAATATAGAGAAGAGATGCTCCGACATAGTAAAAAACATCCATATTATGGTTTTGCAACTTCACTCCACTTCCGGATAAACGATTCCTTATTAAACATTTTAGACCGTTCCAAAGCCTTAAACACTAAGTTGTTTCGTACCGGCGCTTCCTTTATTTTTTGCAACTCCTGGTATATCGCTTGGGGGTTTTCCGGATCGCAAAAAAGGGCCGCCTCGCGCGCCGTCTCGTGGAAAATGGGGCGGTCGGCCAGAAGAGAGGGGGTGCTGTTTTTTGCCGCTTCAACATATGAAAATCCAAACCCCTCATCCCGCGAGACAAGGATATTACAAAGAGCATTTTTATAAAACGTCGTCAATTCGGAGTCGCTAATAAACCCGGGAAATACAAACCGAGAATCATCCTGTGCCATTTTCAAAAACTCCACAAGCTCTGCCGTCCAAACGTTTGAGATGTTTATCTTTTCCGGAGTGGAAAAGACTTTTCCGACAAAAACACAAGGGACTGTTCCCAGTTTTATTGCTTTTGCAAGATTGACAAGATTTTTATTCCACGTTGCATCCCCCACATACAGATAATAACTGGGCGGAAGGGAAGGCTTTGCCCCCTCCGTGCTGTCGGTAACATAAGGGTAAATGACGGTAATTTTGTTGCTTGGTATATGGAGAATGTCGACAATATCCTGCTTTGCGGTATGCGAATCTGTTACAAAGTGGTCATATGTCCGCATGGCAAATCTATTCCGGAGGAAAGAAATGTTCCCGCGCAGTCCTGCCGGGAAATGGGCGGGATATTTGATAGGAATGAGATCGTAAATGACGCCAATCTGTTTTTTTCCATATTTTTTTGCGATATGGGGAGGCTGAAGGAGATTGACAAAAGGATTGATAAACACGGTAGAGGGGAGAAGGGTGTTTGAAAAATTCCATGCCGGGAATGAGTCTTTGAGGAGCGACATATATCTTCCCACTCCCCGCACTTTGCTTTGAGAATCGCTTTGCGTGGGGTCAAAAACGGTCGTCAAATTGTCCATGTGTTTAAGTATATCTTATGCGGCCCCGTTTGTATTGATATACCTTTTTTCATTTGCTAGACTTTGCTCATATGCAAAAATTTACCCTTTCTAAAGAACAAATGACCGATCTTATTTTAGAGAATACCTATTCGGCGAAAAATAATCTTTTAAGCAGATGTATTGATGGCCGATATGGCAACAGTGATGATCTGCCGGCACTTGCCATTCCCGGGGCCGATGCAGGGGAGCTGGGCGCCATTTTTGCGATGGCAAATACTTTCGGGTATACCCTTGATATGCAAAAAGCGCTTGACGTGCTTGTTGAGGTGGTGGGAGGCGTCAAAAATATTCGCTTTCACACCGATTCGCATGCAGAGGTCGGGAAAGTATTAGGGGGGTGCGGGCATATCAAACAGGAAGGACTTGATTTGCAAAGTTACAATCTGACGGAAGAGCAGCTTGATTTTATAAAGAGCAGTTTTGGTGTCCTTAAAAAGCAGGGAGTACAGGAAGTGGTATTGCATGAAGATCATCAGGAATCCGCAGCGCTTTTTATTAAGGGACAGTATGGCGTGATGCCTCAGTTTACTTTGGGGCGGGAAGATGGAGGTCGAAACGTGCAGATTTTTGTATTTCACAGGACGCTTGCCGATATACGTCACCGTTTGCTGGCAAAAAAACTTATCGAAACAAAAGCGATAGATCTGAACGGAGGACTTGATGAAGAAGCGGTATTTTTAGCTTTATCAGATACGATGGAGGATCAGCTCATGGAAACCGTAAAACGGCTGGCACTCGGCCTTCCTATTTTTGAGGTTGCATTCTTGGGAGGAGAGAAAGAATTTAAGCTTGAAGATATGGGATTTGTTGAATAATCATTTATTTTTTTGCCCTATGATACTTGGTCCATCCGTCCTATTAAAACTCGTGAAAGAAAAAAAACTTGTCGAGGGGTTGGGAGAGCGCGATTTAAAGACTCCGGAAGGGGCAGGATTTGATTTGCGGCTTGGAGAAGTGTTCAAAATTTCAGGCGGTGCATTCCTCGGGATTACGCACCGCGAAACACCAAAAATAGAAAAGGTTGCAGAATATGTGGAAGGAAAACTCAGTACTATTGAAATCAAACCGGGCGATTTTTTCCTTGTGAGTACCATTGAGAAGGTCAATCTTCCCCTCGATATCACAGTTAATTTTAAACCCCGGACAACTACTTTCAGAAGCGGGCTTTTCCTCAGGACGGGAAATGGGGCGCCAGGATATTGCGGAAAACTGACCTTCGGACTCAAGAATGAAGGCCCCATTACGGTAGTTATGGAGCTTGGAGCACGCTTTGTCCATGCACAGTTTGAATGGGTAGATGGAGGCGGGACACAGTACAAGGGACAGTGGCAAGGGGGAAGGGTAACGACGGAAAAGAGAGAAAAACAAATATAGGATAAAAACCTAAACACTAAATTCTCGTCAAGTCCTAAATTTTAATCGTAAAAACACGTTGTATAAAATTTTAAATTTTGTATGATTTGTTTAGGATTTAGAGTTTAGAATTTATAATTTCATAATTATGAAGCATCCGGAATATCAATATCTTAACCTTCTTCAGGACATTTTAGACAGCGGAGTGCGGAAAGTGGATAGGGGGACGGGGGACGCATCTTATTCGGTCTTTGGGCGTCAGCTTCGCTTTGATGTATCCAAAGGGTTTCCGCTTCTCACCACAAAAAAAGTATATTGGAAAGGGGTTCTACATGAACTGTATTGGTTTTTGTCAGGCCAGACGAACATCAAATATTTAGTCGATAA
Organism: bacterium; assembly: GCA_021833625.1. Classification (GTDB taxonomy): domain Bacteria; phylum Patescibacteriota; class Microgenomatia; order UBA1406; family GWC2-37-13; genus JAKBEU01. The sequence goes on along the minus strand of JAKBEU010000001.1, from coordinate 494,300 downwards.
CAATGTCCACATATGGGACGACTATCCGTACAAAATATACCGTGAACAATGTGCTATTGTAAAGACGCCGGAAAGTGAGATTCTCCCAAAAGAAACGTTTATTGAAAAGATAAAAAATGATGCGGAATTTGCCAAAAAAAGCGGGAATTTGCCGAAAATATACGGGGAAATGTGGCGCAGTTGGCCAACCCGTACAAAACGTACTATCGACCAGGTCGCTTGGGTTGTTGAGGAGATAAAAGATGATCCAAATGCGCACAATCTTATCGTGAACTCGTGGAATCCGGAATATCTCTATACGATGGCAGAAAAAAAAGACGCCTCACGGTTTCCCATCTGCCATAATATGTATCAACTTGATGTTCTTGATGGAAAGCTGTCGCTCCAGCTTTACCAGCGAAGCGCTGACGTGTTTTTGGGAGTTCCTTTCAATATCGCAAGCTATGCACTGCTTCTTCTTATTTTGGCTAAAATCACCGGATACAAACCGGGAGAATTCGTACACACATTCGGAGACGTGCATATCTATGAAAGCCATAGGGATCAGGTAAGGGAACAGCTGCAAAGGGAACCGTTTGCATTTCCGACCGTTTCCTTTACACAACCCTTCACGACAATAGATGAATTCAAACCCGAATTTGTACAGCTGAACGATTATAAATTCCATCCGCCGATAAAAGCTCCGCTTTCCGTCTCCGGGGGATTTTTTGAAAAGAAATGATTGTTTCCCTCATTGCGGCGTTAAATGACAGTAGGGTCATCGGGAATAAAAACAGAATCCCGTGGCATATAAGAGAGGACCTTATCCGATTTAAGGAAAAAACTCTTCACCATACGGTGATAATGGGGAGAACGACGTTTGAATCATTAATGGAGTATTACAAGAAAAGCAAAAGGCCGCTTCCCGAAAGAAAAACTATTATCATAACCAAAGATCCGTCATACGTTGTATCGTATGAAAATTGCCATGTGGTTACATCAATAGATGGGGCTTTGGAAAAGGCTAAAGAGATAGAGAGGGAAGAGGTATTTATTTCCGGCGGCGCTTCTATTTTTCAGCAAACAATTGGCAGGGCAGATAGGCTGTATCTGACTCTTGTACATAAAGAGGTAGAAGGGGACACCTATTTTCCGGAATATGGCACATTTACAAAAATCATACGAAAAGAAGACAGACTGTCCTCCGACGGAATCGCTTATACCTTCATTGACCTTGAACGCGGACAGAAAAAGGTGAATTCCTTTGCTTGACAACATCTTCGAGAGTGAAGTATAGTGAAGTTATATGAAAAAAATCCTCTCTGTCGTCCTAACAATGACTGCCTTTTTCATTTTTGCTCCTACCATCTTCGGACAAGCTGCCCAGACGGAGCGGTGGGTTTGTCTAAAACCCGTGAAGGCACTTTCGGGGAAAGGGAATGCGGCATTCCGACAGACCCTTCTTACTGAAGATACGAAACCGATTCCCAATGCGGAAACGTATATCGTCGAATGTCTTGCAACAGCAAACGGTCAGGTCTGCACGACAGGAAAAGCAGCTTCCGATCAAGCAGTGTATAAAAAAGACAATACGGGAATTTCGGGATACAAGTTTACCGGGCTGTACAAAGCTGACGGAACAAGTCCTCAGGTAAATCCGATGACAAGCGACGGGACAGGAGACCTTGGTAACATCGAATGGGAAAGTCATTCGGCACACATGAACAGAAAATTCCTTGCAATGAATTATTGGACGCCCGTTACCACACAGACAGGAACAGCAGGAGGCCAGCAGCAGGGAACATTTTCATTCGAACAGGCGGATAAAAAATGCGTCACCATTTCGTGGGACCCCTACGGACGCGTATTTGACAGCCAGACTCTTGAGCCTATTTCAGGCGCTTCCGTGACGCTTCTTTTTAATAAAAACGGTACTTATGTCCCGATGACGACATCTGACGTGGTGGGAGGAAATCTCGTTAATCCGCAAATAACGAAAGAAGACGGACAGTTCAGTTTTGTCGTTCCGGATGGAAGCTATAAGCTTGTGACCGTTCCGACCTCAGTGAAAGATATTTCGCTTGTTGATACGAACTATACGAAAGCGTATGCGGATCTGTATCCTATTCAAACAGGGGAGATCATTGAGCAAAAAGGAGTAATTCAGCATCGCGACATCGCTGCGGTTTCGGCAGTAACGGTACAACCCCCAAAGATGATGTCGTATTTTTATGAAGTGCTCCCCAGCGGAGTGTTATCAATTGAGGGAACCGTATCTCACCCGCTTACCACCATCAATGCAAAATCGGTAAAAGTACTGGCAAGCAACCCGACAGTGAAGACTCCTTACAGGACTATTGCAACGACCCAAGCGGATAAATGGGGGAAGTTTGACTTGGAAATTGATCAGAACATACTTGAAAAGACGCCAGAATATGTAGAGATCTTTAGCGACGTTGAAATGGTAAAAACGCCCCTGAAAGTTGCGGTAAAAAATAATGATTTACTGCACACAATTGCTGCATTGTTGCGGAAAATAATTCCCATCGTTTCTGCACAAACACCCGGTACGACAACGTTGCACTTTGAGCCCATTCCCCAATATCTGGAAGGGTATGCATATGGAACAACCGGACAGGCGCTTCCCAAGGCAACGGTTGAAGTATATGAAACAATGTCAAATAAAGCGTTTTCATCCGTTATGGCAGATGAAACGGGATATTTCAAGATAACATCAGAATACCTGCCCCGCTTTCCGTATGAATTGCGCTTTGTTACGGCTGACGGATCAGTCATCAAAACAAGCACATCTCAGTTCATTAGCTCAAATCAGAAGACAATTGTTGAAAAGAAGATAGATCTGTATTCTTACCGCGATGTTCAAAACAGAACCATAAAAGATATAGTCAAACCATCGCCAAAGCCGCAGACAAACGTCACTTTGGGCAATAACACGACAGCAAATCAAAATAAGTCAACAACGTCAACCGTTATGACGGTTATCAATACGTATTGGTGGATAATCGTATCAATAGTCGGCTTTATCATACTTTTGATAGTTCTTATTGTTCTGTCACGAAAGAAACCGACTCTCCCGGGGAGTGAGAATGGCATGATACAATAAGCAGATGAAAAATACGTATTGGTACGACCTGGCAGGCGATAGGATAGCACAAAGCCCTGCAGTTCCGCGTGATAGCAACAAGTTGCTTGTATATGATACACAGACGGACTCGCTGGTGATTGACTCTTTTTATCATCTTGATTCGTACCTGGAACCGTCTTCGGTAATTACCTTAAACGACTCGCGCGTTGTTCCTGTCCGTGTTGCACTTCACAAGAAAACGGGAGGAAAAATAGTCGTGTTATTTCTCATTAATGAGTGGATAAATAATACAACCCGTCCAATTCCCTGTCTTTTTGACCGAAAGGGGAGTGTTGGAGAAAACCTTTATTTTGATGACAAGAGCTTCGTAACGGTCCAAAGCCAAGAAGAGGCCCTTTTTTATGTTTCATGGACTGAGCGTCCTGAAGCCCTAATCTCACTTCTTGAAGCACAGGGCACTATGCCGATTCCTCCTTATATAAAAAATACTCCTCTTTCCCGCGATGAGCTCTTGGAACAGTACCAGACTGTTTTTGCAAAAAAACAAGGGTCAAGTGCCGCACCCACCGCTTCCCTTCATTTTACGCGACGCGTTTTTGAAGCACTTGAAAAAAAAGGAGTACAACAAACCAATATTACGCTCCATGTCGGTATGGGAACCTTTGCTCCCCTCACCAAGCAGAACCTCCGAGAAAATAAGCTGCACAACGAGTGGTATGAGGTGAGAGATGAAACGTTTCAGTTTATTGAAAAGTCAAAAAAAGAAGGAAAAAAAATTATCGCAGTCGGGACAACGGTTGTGCGGACGCTTGAGTCAATCGCGAAAAACAAAACGCTTAATGGGAAAACGGATCTCTTTATCAAGGCACCCTACAGATTCGTGATAGTAGACGGTCTTATCACGAACTTTCATCTTCCCGGATCCTCTCTTATGATGTTGGTTGATGCGTTTCTTGAATATAAACAGTCAAAAAGAAGAATACTCGAACTGTATGACTTTGCGATAAAACACGATTTTATGTTCTATTCATTCGGAGATGCGATGTTGATACTCTAAATCATTTTCTGTTGCTTTTTTGTTTAAGCTGCTTTACCATCATAGTAATTGATTATTAATTACCATCAATTGTTATGGCAGACACAAAGGGTTCAGTTGATTATAAGGCTTCAATGAATAAATTAGAGTCCCTTTTGGATGACTATTTAGGAAAAAAAGCTCCCGCGCTTCCTGAAAATATTAAAGATACTCTCGTTTCAATCGCTCCCTATCTTGCGATAGTCGGTATCGTTATTTCGGTTCCTGCAATTCTCGCACTTTTGGGGATAGGTGCAATGTTCGGACCGTTAGTCGGCTATGGACTGCACTATAGCTTCTTGTACATTGTTGGGATTATTACTCTTGCCATTTCAATGGTACTTGAAGCGTTAGCGGTACCCGGCCTTTTTAAGCGGGCAAAAAGTGCATGGACACTCATGTACTATTCCTCACTTGTAGGAGTTGTTGCCAATCTGTTACAGGGGTCATTGTCCGGTGCAATAATCGGAGGGCTTATCGGCTTATATGTCGTTTTCCAGCTGAAACCAAAGTATAAATAAATTTGCACACATAGTCCTTTTTGTCTCTCAGGAAGTTGTGTTTTAGCTTATTTTGACGGTCCTTTGTTGTATACTATTTCTTATGGCTTTTTTCCTTGTTTCACACAATTCCAAAAAATCAAAAGCTCGTCTTGGCACTATTACAACCGATCATGGTGTTGTAAGGACGCCTGCTTTTGTACCGGTGGGGACGAAGGGGACGATAAAGGGGTTGACACAGGAACATATAAAAGAATTGAACATCCAGCTTTCATTCGTGAATACCTATCATTTGGTGGTTCATCCCGGAGTTGAGGTACTCGCCCACGCGGGAGGCATTCATGCTCTTGCGCATTATTCCATTCCCCTCATGTCGGACTCGGGAGGGTTCCAGGTGTTTTCGCTTGCGAAGAGGCAAAAGGAACGCAGAAGTGCAAGAGTACGGGGAGACGAAGAGCCCTTGGTTGAAAAAATAGATGAAAATGGAGTTGTTTTTCGGTCTACTTATAACGGTCAAAAGATTATTTTCACCCCCGAAACATCAATGGATTTCCAGAGGACAATAGGGGCTGATATTAACATGGCCTTTGACGAGTGTACCTACTATCCGGCAACACACGAGTATACGGAAAAAGCGATGAACAGAACACATGAATGGCTGAAAAGATGTGTAGAACACAGAAAAGGTTCGAAGCCCAATTTTTCTATCTCCAGTGGGTACCCCGCCCTTCGGGCTTCCCAAGTCGATGAAAAATTGACTTCTTCACCTTTTAGTGCTCCCACTAGTCATCAATTTCTTTACGGCATTATTCAGGGAGGTACTTTTGAGGACCTGCGAAAAAAATCAGCTGAGTTTGTCGTTGCGCAAAACACACCGGGTATTGCCATTGGAGGCGTATCAGTCGGGGAAAGCAAGGAAGAAATGCGAAATCAGGTTAAGTGGGTTGCCCCCTACCTCCCAAAAGACCGACCCGTCCATCTACTTGGAGTGGGACAGGTGGATGATATTGTCGATTTGGTACAACACGGGATAGATACGTTTGATTGTGTGGAGCCAACACGGGTTGCCCGTATGGGGACAGCCTATCAAACAAGTGCCGTTCTTGCGCATGTTGACGGACTGCATTCTCCTTATGAGATTGACCTTAATAAAATGGAATATAAGACCGATTTAAGCCCGCTTGACGCCGAGTGTTCCTGTTCAACTTGTGTACACTATTCGAAAGCGTTTATCCATCATCTGTTCAAACAACGTGAACTGTTGGGATATACCCTTCTTTCATACCACAATCTGTTTGTGATGGAACGACTGATGGACAAAATAAGAGTATCCATCGAAGCAAATATACTATAACGTCTTCCCCTTATTTTCCCGCACCTGCGATGAAGTTAATCGACTTTGGGGCTACCCCGTGAAACGAATAGTCAAGTGACGCTTCGCCTGTGCGGTTTATTGCAACAAGAGCTGGGCGCAGTTTGTTTCCGAAATAATTAGGTAGTTTTAATTCAGAGATTCCACTTCGGATCAGTTGTTTCATTTCTGCCTGTTCCGCATGTGGGGCGCTGTGGCCGACTTGAGGACTTTCGATTCCTAATTTTTGGGCAAGAGGAATGCCGCCTAAGTCCTTTTTTACCTTTCCGCAGGTGTGGTCGTGATCGGTGGCGACAACTGTCTCAATATTCTCCTGATGCTGTGCAATGTAACGGGAAATGGTGGTAAGAGATTGTTTTCTTTCATCTTCCTTCTGAACCACTCCTCCAGCAACCGTGATATAGACTATTTTTTTGTCCGGAAACTGCTCCTGCAGCTTTTTATATGCAGGCATGGCCGCATCACGGTCCATACATCCATAAAAGACAACAACTCCGCTTTCGCTGTGTAATTCCGTTAAAAACCGCTGTTCGGTCATGTCCTCAGGAAGGAGGGTCAAGTTGTACTGTCTGTGCCCCTGTTCATCAGGACCGTTGGGAGGATTGAAGGGGGTGTTAACGGGTGTATCTGGGTGTCCAACTATTTCATAATCGAGTGCGAATGTGTGAAAAGCCTTTTGGACTTCGTTAAACTCAACTTTTTTAGCAAGTTCGGATTGTGAAACTAATTCGTCTGTCATATAAAAAAAGAAATATAACTATGTCCTTCAATTTTAACAAACAAATCTATAGATTCAAGAATGAAGCATAAGCCATGCGGAAAGTGTGCAGATCTACCTCTTTCTTCCCTTCCAGTTGTACTTTTGTAACTTGTTGTTTTCCGTTTTGAAGTGTCATTCCCGTTATTTTCAAACGTTTTTCGCTGCCTGAAAGTGAAACCTTGGTCCAAAGTCCCGGCCAAGGAGACAGTGCCCGGAACAGTGAATAGTACATCGTCGATAATCGGGGCGGAGAAAGAAACGCTTCATATTTTGTGCAAAATTCGCCGACTATGGAAGGGGTATCCTCTTTTTCAAGGTCTTCACCTTTTATTATTTTCTGAAAAATAGGGTATGCAACAAATCCATCCTGTTTTGTTAATAGTCGCGTATTTGTTGCGTGAGAATGGTTTTGTTCATTCTTTTGGAACGCTCCGGATATAAGTATTTGTATATATTTCTTGAATAACTTATAGCCTATTTTGGAAAGTCTATTTTCAAGCAAGTCTCTTGTGTCGGTTTCCTGAATAATATATTCCTCCTGACCGATAAGAGGACCGTGATCTAAGCGGTCATCCATTAAAACAAGGCTAACTCCGGTTTTTTTGTCCTCCAAAAGAAGCGGATAGGCAATGGGAGAGGGCCCCTTATACAAAGGAAGGAGAGATGGATGGATGTTCCAGAAGCCCCAACGAGGGATTTTAAGCATTTGGGAGGGAATAATTTCCCCGAATGCATACAAAAGGACAAGGTCTACCTGTTTTAATTTTTCGTGTATCTCGGGAGATTGTAATGAATCAAGAACAGGGATTTTATTCACTCTTGCCACTTCTTTAACGGGGGTCGGTGTTATTATCTGTTTTCTTCCCACCGGTTTGTCAGGTTGGGTGACCACAAAACACAACTCTATAGGAATTTCTTTGTCTTCAAGAATATCCTGTAATACATCTGCCGCAAAGTCGGGGGCTCCGAAGAAGGCGAGCTTTATTTTTTTTGTTTCCATGCACCAATTATACTTAATCCTATTTATTTTTATGGCTTGTTGATTTCAAACGAGCTCTCAAGCAAGGGGAGGAACTCATGTGTTGCGGTGAGCGTGAGAACGTATGCATTTTTGGGATTGAAAAGACGATAGGAGGTCGTGTCGTTTGTTGTTGTTTCAAACGAGCGGAGCGTATTGAGTGTCACTATTTTCTCTCCCTTATTCTGGACAAAGGTCTTTTTCTCACACGAGAGGGCTATTGCTAATTTTTTATCAACGGTGGAAAATACGGCTGAGGTGGAACTTTCCTGCGTTTTGATAAGTTGAGAGGGAATAAGAAGGGACGCTCCGCACGTTGCATTTTTGTAGGTTTTAAACGAAAGGGGAGTGGTGGTCGGAGAGGTCATGGGGCTTGGAGGAATGCTGATGAGGTAGGAAACAGTCTTATTTACCTGCTCGACATGCTGTCCGTAGCGGATACCAACAATAAAAAGAAGCACGGCAAAAAGAAAAGCAAGAAACGCATAGGGAAGTAGTTTTTTCGGCATAGTTTCAGTATATCAATTTTTCTCAAAGAACAGTTTTATTATCGTCTCGATGCTTTCATCCTCAACGGTAAGATCAGAAAACGGAAGAACGGCTGAAATTTTTTTGATAATCTCCGGTATCTCTGAGGGCTTGACGGTAAATACTATTTGCGGAAATACGAAAAGGGACGGCTTTTTTATGTCGTTAATTATTTTACTTGAAACCGGCTTTGAGAGCGTTATTTTAATCCGTTTCTTCTGCGAATATTGTTCAATTATCTTGTCGAGCGGGTCGTCGTACAGTATTTTCCCTTTGTTAATGATGATAAGCCGTTTGGCAAGTTGCTTGACATCTTCCAGATAATGACTGGTGAGAATGACGGTTGCATGATAGGTGTGCTGGTACTCGCGGATAAACTCTCTGATTGCCTCTTGGGAGAAGATATCAAGTCCTATCGTGGGTTCGTCAAAAAAAACGAGTTTGGGCCTATAGAGAAGTCCGGCAATAAGTTCCATTTTCATTCTTTCACCCAGTGAGAGTGTTTTTATGGGCTTCTCAACAAGATCTTTACATTTTAATATGTCAACAAGATGAGCGACGGTTTTTTTAAATTCGCGATCATTTACCTCGTAAATAGCCTTTTGAAGAGTAAAGCTGTCCGTTGCGGGCAAGTCCCATATCAGTTGGTTGCGTTGTCCCATAACAAATGCAACCTGTTTGAGAAAGGAGTGTTTTTTTTCAAACGGATTACTTCCCAATACTTCCAACTTTCCGGAGGTGGGGTGAAGAATGCCTGCACACATTTTGAGCGTTGTTGTTTTTCCAGCGCCGTTTGGTCCGATAAAACCGATAAGTTCGTTTTCATCAATCTCAAATGAAACGTCGTCAACCGCAATATGCTCCTTATAGTGCCGGTTAAATACGTCTTTCAGAATATTGCCCTGTCGGATATGGGTTTTATAGACTTTTTTTAAGTGTTGTGCTGAAATCATAGTGTATTAACCTCCCCAACTTTGATACCGTTCAAGTGCGCTTCTCCACAGAAGCAGTGCACCCACAAATATACAGGATGATATCACAAAAGAAAATATAACAAGGCTTCCCCCAAGCTTGCCGACAAGCGCCTGGACGGGGAAGGACATCATCACGGCAACGGGAATGATAAACGTAAAAATACCTCGGACAGGTTCCTTATAAATTTCCATAGGAAACCGTCCCAGTCCTATTATGTCCCGATAAATCATGATGGTATGATCTACTTCGGTCGTCAAAATACCCAGTGACAAAACAATGATATGGAACGAGGTAGTAATCCAAAGAGCATTAATAAACAGAAGTATGAATAGAGTAAATTGGGGAAGCGTGGTGACAACGCGTGAAGCGGCAAGTGCGGTGAGAATAAGGTAGGGGACGACAAGAACCAGATCAAGAATATCAACTCCTCCCACAAGCACCCGCAAAAAAGGATGATAAGGCTTCAGAAGGATCATATCAAGTCCTCCTGAGGTGACCAGATACCGGAACCGGTAGACTTCCCTGAACAATATTTGGGAAATGGTGTCGATAAGATTAAACACGAGATAAAAAAGAGCCGCCTGTTCGAATGAGTATCCTTTTAAGAAGCGGGTATGTTGAAAGATAAAGAAAATGAGATAAAACATGAAGAGAAATCGGACTATCTTCCCGATAAGAAACACAAAGATGCCGATTTTGCCTTGTGAGGTCGTATTAAAGGCGTTTTTTGCAAACAGTAAAAATATGTGTATGTTCCGTTTCATAGGTTATCTTCCCCAAAATGAAAAATCATGCAACCCCTTTTTCCACATCTGCTTTGCCAGGACATATCCGCCGACCGTCCACAACAGCGCAAAAATAATCTGTTGTATGATGTAGTGCGGTTCAACGCCCCGGATAAGTATATGGGCCGGCAAAAACAACAGATAAGGAAACGGAGTCAAAAGCAATATCCGATATAAGGGCCCGGGAAGGAGGTCAAGGGGGAAATAAGTACCGGACACGAACGACAAAATCATGATGAACAAAAATCGTGGAGCCCACACCTCAGGTGTCCAAAATCCGATAAAAGAAAGCATAAGATTGATGAAGAAATTGATGGTAACCCCACATGCAAGAAAAAACAGACTTACAAGGACCGCCTGAGGAACGACAAGCGGGACTTTAAACAAGAGAACAACGAATGCACACTCAAGAAATCCGAAGAAAATATTCATTGTTTTGTCGGCAACGTCAACCGTCGCGTAGTACCGGAAAAGAGATATCGGTTTCAAAAGCAGATTCATAAGGTTCCCGTTCTGGATGTCGCTCGCCAGCTCCGTCGTTCGCGTGCTTGAGACAAGCGTCATGATGAGGCTGGAGAACAATACGTAGGAAAGCATCTGTTCCCTTGAATAATATCCAAACCGTGTTTTTGTATCAAAAACGGCGGTCCACAGAAAAACGGTGACAAGGGTTGAAAGAAGCGCGCGAAGGCGCCAGAGGACAAAGTTGAGGCGGTAGGAGAAAAATTCCTTTATTGTTACCGAAAAAAGCTGCAATTGGGCTTTCATAGTAAAAATAAGTTCATATTGACAAATCGCATAGCAGTATTATATACTGCTTATCGATCCTCTTCGATAGGGATATGTACATTGAAAACTTTTTCTGAACATTTTCAAAAAATAGGGTATTTGTCCTTTTAAGACAGAAATATGGATGAGTATCGAAGACCTCGGTCCAGATCTCGCCACCCCCTTTAATTCGTACGGAAAAAGTTTCTTGTTCATCCCTGCGGTGAGGGTCAATAAATATTTTCTTCTTGTTGGCCTGTTATTTGTATTCCAATCTTAATTTTTGAATAACAAACGTACTAGTTGAATAGTGTTTTTTTTATATTTTATTACTTAATTTTTTTTCTCTATGTTTATAAAACGATCAAAATCTCCCGCGAAAGGATCCACTCCGCAAGAACAATCCGAAACGCTTGATGTTTCCAAAATGCTCGAACAATATGAATCAAAACCCATTACGGTTCCTGAAGAACATGCCCTCCAACGCGCTCCTGCACGCCCCTTATCCCGAAAACCGGCAATTACTGAACCAAAAAAAGCAGTCGCCTCCACCAGTTCACCAGAAGTTCCTCTTGAAGAGCGCCTGAAGGAAGATCTTAAGATGAGCTATCCCGCAAAAGGGATTCTTGACGTCACATTCGGAGGATATGGTTTTTTGCGAAAAGATTATGTCATCAATCCGGACAGTGATATTTATGTATCAACATCTCAAATCCGCCGTTTTTGGCTTCGAAAAGGTGATGAAGTAGAAGGACTTGCACGTCCTGCAAAAGAGGGCGAGAGGTTTCATTCCCTTCTTCTTATCAAAAAAATCAACGGTGTCGAACTCACCGAGGAACAAAGCAGAACGCGAAAAGATTTTGATAAGCTGACATCCCTTCACCCGAACAGACAGATTAGACTTGAAACAAAACCGGAAGTCCTGTCAACCCGCATAGTCGACCTTATTGCACCTGTCGGGTTTGGACAGCGTGCTCTCATCGTCTCTCAGCCAAAAGCAGGAAAGACGACATTCCTTAAGGAAATCGCGGAAGCAATCACCGCTAACTATCCGAAAGCAGTTTTGATGGCAATTCTCATCGGAGAACGTCCTGAAGAAGTGACGGAAATAAAAAGATCCCTCAAGGGAGAAGTTGCAGCCTCAAATTTTGACGAATCACCCAGACAGCAAGTCAAGGTTGCTCATTTGGCACTTGACAGAGCACGCCGCATGGTTGAAATGGGACATGATGTTGTCATCCTGCTTGACTCAATTACCCGTCTTGCTCGAGCACTCAATATGGCAGTCACTCAAAACGGACGAGGAACAGGGCGCAGTATGTCAGGCGGAATTGACGCATCAGCTCTTTATCCCGCAAAGAAGTTCTTAGGAGCAGCACGAAACTGTGAAGAGGGAGGAAGCTTGACCATAATCGGAACAGCTCTTATTAAGACAGAATCACGCATGGATGACCTTATCTATGAAGAGTTCAAGGGAACCGGCAACATGGAAGTCCACCTTGACCGTTCATTTGCCGATAAACGACTCTATCCTGCTCTTGATATTGAAAAATCAGGCACGAGACATGAAGAATTACTCTTTAACGCAGATCAATTGAAAAAGATAACAACGCTTCGACGCATGTTATCACTGTTGACTCCTGAAGAGCGGTTGACGGCCATGATCGAGAAGCTTACGAAGGTAAAGACAAACGGTGAGTTCTTAGAAAGCTTAAAGGGATAAGTGCACATTTCCAGATTCCGTCGCTCGTAATTTCCCCCGCCAGTGCTCCTCGGACAGTCGTCCGATATGCGCGCTGTCGGGTACCCTTTACTCGCGCCACCTGTTCCTCTTTCAGTTTGGAATTTTATTCTCACGCACTGTTCATGTATACTTCACTCTGTGATATATCGATGTATTGAGCGTACAATCGCCTTACTTCTTTTTTTTACCCTTCTTCCTGTGGTGGGTATTTTATATGTCCTGGTGAAACTTGACTCCAGGGGTCCCTTCGTATTTAAACAAAAACGTACGGGAAAAAACAAAAAACCCTTTACTATATATAAAATACGCACGATGGTAGTTGGTGCAGAGCGGCAACAGGAGGGGCTCATGAAGCAGAATGAGGCTGACGGGCCCGTTTTTAAGATGTGTAACGACCCGCGTTTCACGAGAATCGGGAAATTCCTTTCCCACTGTGCAGCTGATGAAGTACTGCAACTTGTGAACGTCATAAAAGGGGATATGGCACTCATCGGTCCCCGCCCGTTACCCGTCAAGGAAGCACAGAAGGTGCCCCAACAGTATGATGTCCGTTTTTCCGTTCTGCCGGGCATGACTTCTTCATGGATTGCCAAGGGTGCACACACTCTCTCATTTTCAGCGTGGATGAAGCTTGATGTTGACTATGTAAAGAACCGTTCGGCCAGGACGGACATATGGATTATGTGGAAAACGCTATTGACAATAATAAAACAGATACTCTATACTAGTACCTAGTATGGAATTATCACAACGAATCAGCCGAATCATCGGTCAGCTTAAAGGCATTCAGAAGATGGTCGAGACAAAGCGGGAATGCGGAGACGTATTACAACAAGTCTCAGCAGTGAAGAAGGCGATAGATGGACTGTCGAAGGAGATAGTGGTCTCTAACATCTGCGAATTTCTTCCCCATAAGGATGTCGATAGGGTGACGCGGATGATTGAGCGGGCGATTAATCTTTAAAAAGATAATTATCAGTAAACAACACAATATATGGATACTCAAAAGGTTGTAATAATCGGTGGCGGAGCGGCAGGATTATCTGCAGCCCTTTATTTAGCACGGGCTGGTTTGGCTCCATTGGTATTTGCGGGATCCCCTCCGGGGGGACAGCTTATGCTGACGTCCGATGTCGAGAATTTTCCGGGTCAGGAGTCAATACTCGGGGGTCAGCTTATCACGCAGATGCGCAAACAGGCAATAAAGTTTGGAGCCGTCATGAGGGATGAAAACGTACTGACGCTTGACATAAAAGGAAAAAACAAAACAGTAAACGGAGTAAAAACACAATCAGTCATTCTTGCAACGGGCGCTCGGGCCCTGTGGTTGGGACTTGACTGCGAAAAACGTTTCCGGGGAAAGGGAGTTTCAGCATGCGCAACATGCGACGGGTTTTTCTTCAGAAATAAGGCAGTTGCAGTCGTAGGAGGAGGAGACAGCGCGCTTGAGGAGGCTCTTACCTTGACGAAATTTGCGTCAAAAGTATATATAGTTCACAGACGGGCAGAATTTAAAGCGTCTAAAATAATGCAAAAAAGAGTATTGGAGCATGAGAAAATAGAAGTCATTTGGAACGCGGAGGTAAAAGATATTAAAGGAGAAAAAAAAGTGGAAGGATTGGTGCTGAAAACGGAAGAAGGCGAGAAGACTCTTGCCGTGGATGGCGTGTTTATTGCAATAGGACATAAACCCGATACGGAACTGTTTAAGGAGCAGGTGGAATTGGACAAAAAGGGGTACATTATTACTTCAGCCAGATACGGGATAGAGCTTCTCAAAGCTCAAAATGCACCACTTGAAGTGCAGGAAAAAACTTACGATCCACTCTTCCAAACGATGACTTCGGAAAGTGGAGTTTTTGCCGCAGGGGACTGTGTTGACTTCATCTATAAGCAGGCATCAACCGCCGCAGGAACCGGAGTACAATCCGCGCTCGACACTGAAAAGTGGCTTGAGAAAAACGAAGCATAGTAATAAACTCTTGACACTCCTTTGTAAATAAACTAATCTTTACGTTATGAATACAAAGTTTGAGTCGTTTAAATCTATCTTTCTATCTATTGTCTTTTTTGTTACTCTGGTGCTCTTTCTTCCCTTTACCCAAGACCAATTTGTAACGACGAAGTGGTATTTTCTCGGATTTTCCGTATTACTCCTTATTCTTATCTCTCTTGTACAGTTTGCGGTAACAAAAAAAATATCATGGGTGAGAAAAGATGCCGATAGACCGTTTTTTCTCTTTATCATCGCGGTAACTCTTTCGGTTCTTCTGATGTCTCCTGGCTTTAAGGTACAGGCATTGTTTGAACCCTACTTTGGACTGTTAACATTCGTATTCCTGTTCGTTTATTACTTTTTTATTTCGCGTACAAAAAAACACATCACCTATATTGTGCCCGTGCTTGCTATCGTGAGTGTGCTTTTGTCCGTTGTAACGCTTAGCACTTCCATTTCATTCATTTCACGCCTTCTTCCGTTTCCTGCCGCATTTGTCAAACAGATACAGTATTTTTCACCTGTCGGATCGCTCGTTGATGTCTTGGTGGTGCTTGGATTTGCGAGCGTTGTCCTTTTGGGGACCATGTTGAAACAACAAAAAGAAAATAAGGGTTCGCTGTTAATTGTCGGTGCCTTTGTCGTTGATGCGGGCGCCTTTATCGCGCTCTTTTTTACCCTTATCCGCAATCAAAGCACGTTTATTTTCCCGCCCCTGTCTCTTTCGTGGTATGCGGCCGTTGAAACATTAAAACAACCGCTTACCGCCATATTCGGAGTCGGTGTCGACAACTTTCCGGTCATGTTTGCACGGGTAAAAGATACTGCATATAATCAGTCAACACTCTGGCAGATTCCGTCCTTCAACGTAAGCAGATCGGCATTATTACATATTGCAACTGAGACAGGACTGCTTGGACTTGTCTCATTTATTCTTGTAGGAATTCAAATGGTAAAAGAATCGTTTGGAAGCACAGGTTCTGTTACAAAGAAACTTATTTCCCTCTTTTTCTGTGCGGCAGTCATATTGTTCCCGCCTTCTTTCCTCCTCTTTTTCCTTTTCTTTTCCTATTTCGGATTTTTACAGATGGGGAAGCAGCACGAAGAAAAGGTGACCGATTTAAAAGACGTTATGCCTGCATATTTAGGACTTCTTCTGTTAGGAATTGTGGTACTGGGAGGAACGGGATATTTACTCATCCGTGCGTATTCTTCAGAAGTGATGTTCAACAAGGCGCTCAAGACGAACAATTTGAAAGACGTATACGGGTATATGAGAGAAGCCGTTATTGAGAATCCGTACTATGAAAAATACAGAAGCAATTTTGCCCAGGTAAACTTACTTATCGCAAATAATATTGCCCAAAGCGCACAACAGGCGGCAGCCAAAGATCCAAAACAACAGCTTTCAGAACAACAGCGCCAGACGATAAGTCAGGCAATACAAGATGCAATTAAAGAAGGCCAAGCTGTAGTATCGCTGAATAACCAGAAGGCGGCAAACTGGGCGCTTTTGGGAGCAATCTATCAGAACATAATCAACGTTGCACAGGGAGCCGACTCATGGACGGTATCGGCTTATCAGCGTGCAGTTGTGCTTGATCCCCAGAATGTAACGTATCGGGTGGAATTGGGAGGAGTGATGTATTCTTTGAAGAATTATGATGATGCTTTGCAGATATTCCAACAGGCAGTTGCCCTCAAACCTGATTGGGCGAACGCTCAATATAACTATGCATGGGCAGCGTACCAGAAAGGCGACTATGTAAAGGCTGCGAATGCCATGCAGAATACCGTTTCGCTTCTTGATCAGAAGAAAGATGCGGCAGATTATAAGAGGGCAAGCGCTGACCTTGAAATGTTTAAGGCAAAGCTTCCGAAAACCGAAGAGGCCCCGGTAACGCAGACACAGCAGCAAAATAAATTATCTTTGCCGCAAACTCCAACAGACAGTCTGGAGCCAAAGATAACGTTGCCAAAAACGGCTTCTCCTGAGGCAAAATAAAAAACGAAGAATGGTATAATAGGAGCTATGCAAGATGTTGTTTTATTTCTCGTTTTTGTAAAGGAATATGCGGTAAAAAAGACGCTTCTCCTCAGCAAGCAGTTTGAAGCCCTGAAAGACGTTGTCGTTTCCTTTCTTATCGCAAAAAGAGGGAAGTACTCTTCTTCGTTTCTGAATAGTTCGTTAATTGTTCTTACTGCAATTGCCTTCGTTGCGGGCCCTATTATTGCGGAAAACAATCCGTTTTCCCCGCTTTTTGCACAAAAATACGATCAGAATAACCAGTCAAGCGTTGTATCGTATAATCCTTACGAAACCGCACTTTCAACCATTATTTCCTCAAAGCCACGAGATAAGGTTATTGACTACAAGGTTGTTTCTGGTGATACGCTTGCAAGTATTGCAAAAAAATTCGACATATCGGTTGATACCATAAAGTGGGCAAATGACCTGAAAACGGAGACGATTAAACCTGATCAAATCCTGAAAATCGCACCGGTAACGGGAGTTGTTCACACCGTTGTATCGGGAGAAACAATCTATTCCATTGCAAAAAAATATAACATTCCTGCCCAGAACATCGTGAACTTTATTTTCAATGACTTTGCGGACAGCAACACGTTTGCGCTTCGCGCAGGACAGACGCTGTATGTCCCTGATGGGGTTATCGAACCGGAACAGCCAAAATATACGGCCCTTGCCCCCCGCTATGCAAGTGCTATTGCAGGTGTGCGCGGATCCTCGAGCTTTATTTGGCCGACAACCGGTATCATCACACAGTATCCTACGTGGTACCACATGGCGTTTGACATCGCGAGTAACAATACTCCCGCAATCATTGCTGCCGACACGGGAACGGTTACGTTTGCGGGATGTATTAATTGGGGATACGGGTGTCATGTCGTTGTTGATCATGGAAACGGATATCAGACATTGTATGCGCACATGTCCGCCATATCGGTCTCCGCGGGACAGGCGGTAAATCAAGGTCAACAACTCGGTATTATGGGCTCAACGGGAAACTCAACTGGACCTCACTGTCATTTTGAAATCCGCCTCAATGGAGTGCTTCAAAATCCTCAAAACTATTTAAAGTAAGCGGTTAATTTATCTTAATACCGTTGAGATTTATTCCGTTCATGTTGAACGTTCCGGATCCTATATTGATTGTTGACGTGTAACACCATGGGGCAAACGAGCCGTCGGCAAAGTAAGGGGCGACCCGATATTGGTAGTTGGTATTCAGGCTTATCGGTGAGTCGGTATAAGTGACGGTGCCCGGGATAAGTGAGGGTTGAAAGCTGTTCCAAGTAGAGCCTCCGTTGGTACTTCTTTGCAGCGAATATCCTGTTTCCTGAGTGGAATTATCAATCCAGCTGATGACAAACGTTGTGGGAGCAGTGTGCTCTACTTTACATCCGGTTGCCATGGCGTAATTTACTGTCGTAAAAGAATATGCTGTTGCCTGTGTTGCGCTCCATGTGTTGGAGCCTGACGGATCAATTGCCTGGGATTCCCAGTAATAGGTAGTATTCGGATTAAGAGGAGTCTGCAGCGTGTAAACACCCTGAACACCTGACGCATAAGAGGACGCTGACCATCCCGCAGTTGATGTTGTTTGATCGAATATCTGACAGTTAAGAGTCATTCCTGAATCAGAGCAGAGGTTGATTTTATAAAGAAGAGTATCGCTTTCCGGGTCAGTGGTTGTGGTTTTTAGGATGGCTCCTGAGGTAGCAATATTTATTGAGGCAGTTGAAGGGGAGTCAAGCGTTGGAGTGGCTGCAACCCTATTAGTCGTAAATGAGTATGGGGTCACCTGTGTTGCGCTCCATGTGTTGGAGCCTGACGGATCAATCGCAAGTGATTTCCAATAGTAAACAGTATTGGGATTGAGGGCAGTCTGCAGCGTGTAAACACCCTGAACACCTGACGCATAAGAGGACGCTGACCATCCTATTGTTGAAAGAGTCTGATCAAATGTCTGGCAGCCGACTGACATTCCTGAGTCCGTACAAACATTAATTTTGTACTTTAATGCGTCGCCCTGTGGGTCCGTTGCCGTGGTTTTGAGTACTGCGGTAACCGGGACGCCCGTTGCGGTATTTATGGGGGAGTCAAGCGTTGGAGTACCGGCAGGAGTGTTTGTCGTAAATGAGTATGGGGTCACCTGTGTTGCGCTCCATGTGTTGGAACCTGACGGATCAATTGCCTGGGATTTCCAGTAATAGGTAGTATTCGGATTAAGAGGAGTCTGCAGCGTGTAAACACCCTGAACACCTGACGCATAAGAGGACGCTGACCATCCTGTTGCGGGAGTAGTTTGATCGAATGTTTGACAATTGACCGTCATTGCCGCGTCCGCACAAAGGGCTATTTTGTATTTTACGGCATCGGAATCCGGGTCGGTTGCCGTGGTTCTTAAAACAGGAAGAAGAGCGACACCTGTTGCTGCATCTGCTGGCGTGTCAAGGGTAGGAAGGTTGGGGGGGGCGCTGTTTGCGTAGTTAAGGGTGAGTGTTGCGAGTGCTGAAGAAGGAGCTGTTATGTCATCCTGTGAAAGGATTGCACGATATTGGAAGTAACGATTGCCGACCGAAGAAGCGATAGTCGAACCGTTATTGAGATAATTGGTAGAGGAGCGAAGATCGTCAAGCCACACGTTTGCCCCTTGAGAGCCGTCGACTATCCGGTAGGTAAGGCGGGTAATGGCACTTCGCTGAGTGGAAAGAGAGTCGTTTATATCAAAGTATTCTTTTTGCCACTTAAATACCGTTGCGTTGACGTCATATCCTCCGGTTGGGAAACTGGACCCGGCGTCCCATGAAAGAACGGAAACTCCACCGCCCATATTGTCAACACTAGTAACAAGTCCCTGAGCCATATAATCGGCCCCATCAATGTTCTCTTTGACGATGATTTTTTCTCCCGGGAAAATATGACTTGCCGCGAGGGAGGAACCATAGGGTCTCTCATCTATTGCAAAGCTGTAGTCCGAGGAACCGCTGATAAGATTGCTGGAGTTGAGTTTTGCCTTAAAATCTATGGTAATACTTTGTGTTCTTGCTCCTATTTCATATGTCTGGCGAATTTCATCTTGCGAGCGTACTACTTTATCGACTCGCACCTCGTCAATTGAACCATTGAAGTAGTAAGTGTTGTAATAGTTTCCTATAAAAAAATCTCCTGTTCCTGTATAGCCTGCAGCGGCAGTACCTGAGGCTTGCAAAATACCATCCCGATATATTTTTCTTGCATTTGTTGAAACGTCGTAAGTACACGTCCATAAGTGCCAATTGGTATCGGTATAAGTTATAGTGGTGTCCGTGTCGTTTGCATAGAATCCGCAATAAAACACGTTTGTAGCCCTAAATCCCATTTGGAGCAAATTATTAGTGGTCGAAGATAGTCCTTGACTTAGAATGGGATTAATTACGCTTGTTGCCCCTACCTTTGCCCAGGCGGAAAGAGTAAAAGATGTGCCGACAAGATTAACGCCAGATCCGGCATTGATATAGTCGCCCGCCCCATTAAATGATCGGGCTTTGCCCATTATCCCGGGGACTGATGTTGTGCCAATGGACGTCGCATGAATGGTGGGGGCCTGGTCCGGATAGCGGATTATTACAATACCCGAACCCCCGTTTCCTCCATTGGTATAGACGCCAGCATTGTATGAGCCTCCACCACCTCCACCTCCGGTATTGGCGGTTCCTGAGGTGCCTGCAGCATCAACTGTCGCTCCTCCTCCGCCTCCAGTACCACCGGCTCCGACGAAACTTCCACTTACTTCACCTGCTCCTCCTCCACCAGCATAATAAGTAGAAGTACCCGTAAAAGAGTTCTGTAGTCCTGTTCCTCCGTTTCCGGTCCCGGCCGTGTTACCGCCGGCCGCACCTACGGTTGCTGCTCCTCCTCCACCACCGCTGTTTCCAATCCAAGATGCTTCAACGTATCCGGCACCACCCGCACTTCCTTGTGAACCGGTTCCTCCTGCTGCAGCAGTTCCAGAGGTACTGATTGAACCTCCACCTCCGCTTCCACCGCTTCCACCAATGTTGCCTCCATGAGAAACACCGTTTCCTCCTCCTTCTGCCGTGACGGTAGAAAATACGGAGTTGCCTCCCTTAACGCCAGGAGCAGCGGTGGTAAGGCCTCCGCTTCCTCCAGCTCCAACAGTAATTGTGTAAGATCCTGTTGTGATGGGAACGTGTCCCTGAACAAACCCACCACCTCCACCTCCAGATCCTGTATTTGCTCCTCCTCCACCACCAGCGACAACAAGAGCATCAACAATACCGTTCCCGCTTGTGACCTGAAAGGTTCCTGTAGCTGTAAAAGAATGTATAGTGTACCCATTTACGTGGGAAATAGTGCCGCCGGTTGCAACAATTGGTGCCTGTTGAGAATCAGGAGTATTTCCGCTGGAGTCTTTAGGATAGTTGAGTGTAGGATAGTACGTTTGTGCGGCTATGAGAAAATCATCAATCCAAAATTCTCCGGCAATGACCCCCATTCCACCGCCGTCGTGCCAGATGACTGCTGAAATGCTATGAGTTGTACCGCCTAACGAGGCATTCAGCTGAGTATTTAAATTGATACATTTATAATGCCACGCGTTATTCGCAATAAGAGGGTTCCATGAGGCTACTTTAGAGTATGAAGTTGGGGTTTCTCCTTGAGTCATAGTCACTGAGTGCCACGCTCCATCTACCAAGATGAGCATGTTATTCAGGGTGGTTGATGGAATTTTATATGCCATACACATATATGGATATGTGGCTGTATCGTAGGGACCGGTTGAAGGTTCTCCTGAAGTGCCTTCAAAATTTCTTCCCCATCCGGCAGACATATGTAAAGATTTTGTTCCGGTGTATGCAGTAGTACTGGTGATGTCAGGATCAACGGTGTTGCGGAGTTGCCAATCATCTGAACTGCCAGGACCTCCTTCAAAGCTGTCATAATCGAAGTAGGCGGGCATGGGATTTTGATCTTCATCCAGATGCCATAATCTTACGGTATTTGGGTCCGATTCATAATTAGTAAATGCGGATTTACCAATAGTAACCTGAGAAAAGGTGCCAAGTCGGTCTGAAGCAATAGAGAAGGGGACTTTGTTGGATGCGGAAAGGTCGGTTAGTGTAATTGTTTTTGAAATTCTGTGATCGCGTCCCATCTGATAGCTCTGTGCGATTTCATCAGGAGTCCGGGCACTGCTGCTGATTCTTACTTCATCAATACTTCCCAAAAACGGACTGACGTATCCTTTTCCAATATATGCATGTTGTGTGCTTGTTGCGGCATAACTATATGTTGCATCTACTCGGTTTACCAAAACACCGTTAATATACCACTGCAATTCCATCGTCGTTAAATTACGGACGATTGCAATGTGTGACCATTGACCAGCGGGAATGGGGACACCCGTGTTAAAACCTTGATACGGCAATCCATCGTTTCCATTCGTTCCATAGAAGTAGCTAAGGGTACCGTTGATTTCGAGTGTAATAGTACCTTCACCGCCGTATGATTTACTGTAGGGATTCCTTCGTGCGTCAAGGGCAGCGGGTTTCAGCCACATTTCTATTGTTTGATTCCCAGTTGTTTGAAGTGAGTTTGGATTTCCTAAGTCAATATAATCGGTGGTTCCATTAAAACTTCTTGCTTTGCCCGAAATACCATCAACAACCGTCGTTCCGGTAGGTGTTCCATTATTAGCTGCAACAAAACTGTTGTAAGAGATAACAACTTTTCCGTTCGCGCCATTTGTAGAAGTGGCACCGCCTGCTCCGGCACCGTTATTGACAGGATCAGAACTATTTCCTTGTATTGTTCCGCTTGCCACAAGTGTATAGGCACTGCTTACTCCCGTACCTCCCACATAACTCGAGCCTCCTCCGCCTCCACCCATATGAGAGATAGTATCGACGTTGTAGGCTCCGCCTCCACCTCCGTACCAACCACCTCCACCTCCTCCTCCATATGAACCCGCGGTAGCATAACCTCCGGCATATTGTGTTCCGGCAGTTGCTCCTGATGCGCTTCCAGTACCTGCAATTCCTCCCGCGGTTTGACTTCCACCCCCTCCACCGGAAGCGGCATTGGTTGCAGAGCTTCCCGTTGCTCCGGTTGCTCCTCCTGCGCCTCCTCCAGAATTATTACTGTCTGTTAAATAAGTGGCTCCGCCTCCTCCGCCTCCACCAGCGGTAATGAGATCGGTACTGCTATAACGTATGGCAGATCTTCCTCCTCCTTGACCGCCGTAACGACAATCGGTGTTACTTGCACAAGCAGGTCCTCCTCCTCCATAGCTTGCGACCGTGTCGACAATGCTTCCATTAGTTCCTCCTGCGCCCACCATAACGGTCAATACCTGTCCCGGAGTGACGGCAAGTGTCCCCATTGTGTATCCACCCCCTCCACCGGGATATCCGTATGTCCATCCTCCCGGATTTCCTCCTCCGCCTCCACCCCCCCACATTTTGATATTTATTGAGGTGACATCTGAGGGGACGGTAAATGTCTGATCGGCACCGGTATATAAGAAAATAGAGGCGTCTGATGAACTACTATTTCTTAAATATGCTCCAGTTCCTGAGGTCTCATCTAGATGCCAAAGGCCAACGGTACTTGAATCAGTATCAATTCGACCGGTGGAAACTTGTACGGCGCCTGTGCCCTCCTGTTTTACCTGCGGCTGCAATTTTTGTATGATGGCAGTAGGGGAGGTAACTCCGGAAATCGCGCTGGAGTAAGAAAGCGCGATCCGTCCCGTTCCACCATGCCCTCCGCATCGTGGAGAGGTTCCTCCGCATTGTACCGACTGTTGAGATGTAATTCCTCCCAAAGCAATAACTTTTCCTGATCCAACGGTAAGGGTATTTGCATTGAGAACTATTGTTCCTCCCGATCCTCCACCCCCCGCGGCTCCATTTCCTCCTACATCGGCGTTACTGTTAAGGCCCCGGTTACCGTTTGCAGTAATTGAGCCGTTATTCGTGAGGGTATTAGATGAAATGGAGATAATCCCTCCGCCGGTGCCTCCCAATCCTCCCACATGGGCAGTTCCTCCCGTCCATCCTCCGGCGCTTCCTCCTCCAGAGCCAAGAAATATATTATTGTTGTTTCCATATACGGTTCCCGGAGTACCTGTTGCACTATCCCCGGTTCCGGCAGTACCCAGAGTTCCGTAACTTCCACCAGAGCCTCCTTCCACTGAGTAGGGTGTATACCATGTGGCATATCCGGCTCCACCGCTCCCCCCTCCCAGATTGCTTCTTCTGGTTGCACCCGTACAAGATGGCGTTGTGGTTGCTCCTCCAAAGGACTCTCCAGCCCGTCCATTTGCACTTGTTCCATCAAGTAAACAGTTATCCGTCCCAATAGAATTTCCTCCCGGACTCCCGCCGACAAATCCGG
The DNA here is from genome assembly GCA_021833625.1 of bacterium. Classification (GTDB taxonomy): domain Bacteria; phylum Patescibacteriota; class Microgenomatia; order UBA1406; family GWC2-37-13; genus JAKBEU01. Next base: position 470,270 of record JAKBEU010000001.1, on the reverse strand, counting down.
AACCGTTCATTGAGATAGTTCCTCCATTCGTTACCGTTCCGTTTGCCCTGAAGAAAAGGGTTCCTCCTTTTGCACTATTCCACGCAGAAGCCGTGAGGATTGCCCCGGCAGAAACAGTTACGTTCGTGTAATTCGGTATTCTTTGTACCATTATTTTTTGTGTCGTCCCATCAAACGTGTTTTGTATGGGACTATCAGTAAAGTTCAACGTGTTTGTACTGATGGAGGAAATGGTATGTGTCTCGTATTGCCCGACATTATCGTAGTCGGCCATGGTTCCTTGCAGATTAATAATGAGGACCTCGTCTCCCGCAGTCAGTCCCGTGGGGGACGTAGAAAGTGTAATTGAGGTTGTTCCGATTGAAGTAAGCACGGTAGAGGAAAAATTGACTGCATCTGCCGTTCCCCGTCCGCTACAGCTTCCCGTATTGAGGTTTGTTGTTCCAGACGAAACAGTACAGGCTCCGTCTCCTCCGGTTCCCACATTAACAATTCCTGTTTTTGCCAGTGCCGATGGATAATTCTGACTATTGTCGATAGCCCACTTATCCGAGGAAGTGTCCATAGAATCGATCACCTGTTCTGTTGCGGAAGGTTTCCACGCTTCCCAGGTGCCGTCATTTGGATTAGCACTTGTACCGACTCGGGTTTGGAATTCAATTTTGGAAGCATTGTAGTTACTTAAAATTTCGGATGCAGTAAGCGCGCGTGAAAAAACGGCCGTAGAATCTATGACGCCGTTAAAATTCATGTCATACGTTGTACTTCCCGACTGTCGAGAACCTATAGAAACAACATGTGTGTTTACGTCAAACGGGGTAGCGGTAGTATTTCCGGCCGTCTTCTTTCCGTCGATATAAATATCCGTCTGTCCACTGGTAGTAACTCCTGCAACGTAATGCCATTGACCATAGCTGACGTTTGGAGCTGTTGCGCTGGTAAATGCAGCACCGCTGTTGTATCTTCTCATAAATCGAATGCTGTTTCCGCTGACCACATCCATATTCCACGATTCACCGCCCCCGCCGTTGCCTTTGGTTACTATGGCGGCGCCTGATATTTGTGCTGCCGGCATAAATATCCATGAGGTTACAGTAATATCTCCAGGAAGACTGAGACTTGCATTGTCAGGAGCGCTTACATATTCGCCTGCCCCATCAAACATAAGGGCTCCGGCACCCCACCTACGGTTTGCAGCGGTCCACCCCGTACCAACGGCGCTGTCTTGAGATCCCGTACTTGCAAAGCCTGTGAGGGTTCCATTGCATGTAGTGCCACAGGTACCGCCGGATACTGCTGTTGTTCCGGACGTTTCATTAAAATTCCATTGAGTGACCATGTTTGCGGTTGCCGATGAAGTTGCAACTTCGCCGTTTCCCGTGCCTTCGCCGAGACTTGTCCAGGAAAAATTGTTCCATGAGACAACCGGTTTTACAAGATCAATAACAGGAGAGGTGTAGGTAGAGTAAGGACGCCGGGAGGCATCCATTTGGATTTCTTCAGACGAGCGGGCAACGTTGCTGATCCGGACTTCGTCAATAGAACCGTTCAAAAAGTTCGTTGTGCCGTTAACCGTTCCAAACATGATTTTATGCGTTGAATCAGACAGTAGTGGAAAAGAGCTCGAATAATATTTTCCGCTTCCTGCAAGAGTTCCATTTACGTAGGTTGCCCATCCTATGTTGGTGACTACCGTAGCGATGTGTGACCAGGAATTGAGAGGAATTATCGTACTTACGTCTGCCGAGGTAGTGATCCAACTGCTTCCATTTCCAATGTCCTGATGAATTGAAGATGAGGTGAGCTGCATGTCAAAACTAAAATCTGAACCAGTTCGAGTGCTTATTATTTCAGGATTACCACTTACTCCTCCTGTGTAGGAATTTGGCTGTACCCACAATTCAACCGTATAGCTGCCCGATGTAACTGCGGTGGGGTTGACAGTAATGTAGTCGCTACTAGTTCCATTAAACCCTCTTGCGTTTCCAAGAGGTCCTGTAACAACTGTCGTACCGGTTGGACTTCCGACATTTGCATTTCCGGATGAATCTTGAATATCTCCGCTCCCTTCATTCATATGCCACAGGGCAACAGTATTGACATCCGAAGAGAGCTCTTGGTAGTAGCCTTCAAGCTTTGGAGATGTCTCTGAGCCGGTATCGGACACTCTATTCAGGTTTCCGCTTGCAAACTCACTACTGGTATCATGCACGACCGTCGGGTCTATGACAATGGGGAGTTTGCGCTTTGGATCATGGAGCCAGGCAGAGTCAACCGTGACGGAAATGGTATAGTTCTGGTCCTGAGACACTTCTTTTGTTGCCGAAAGGAGCTGTTTTGTTGACTCTTTTCCGTTTGTGTTATGAAACGGATCGGGCGTCTGTCCGATGGTATAAGAGACCGCATAACTAATATTTCCTGCCGCATCTCTCACAAACGGACGTGAAAAATGAAATTGGTACACTCCTTTTGTATCAAAAAAAACAGGAACACCTTCCGAACTGATTTTTGCGATGAGATTATTAGTCGTAATTGTATTTTTAAAGACATTCTCCTGAGGGATTTTATAGAGCGTGATTTCTTCTTTAATTCCTTCATTTGTTAGTTTGTAGGAAGTATCAATTGTCTTTGTCTTTTCTGAAAATATGATGGTTTGATTTTTATTCGTTTCACTCGTATTTGAAAGAGGGACGTTAAACTGCAGCGAAGAGTCACCGCGTTCAACTTTCACCATCACTTGATTTTTGTCGTTGCCAAGGGAGGTTTTCATGACTCCCGGTATTTCTCCGGTGTATTGCCAAGGCCCGAACAGTTGTCGGTGAAACGCAAGTTTGTTTTTTTGGGGACGGATAAAAATAAAGCCAAGAATGAGGATGACTCCCACTGCCAAATATACAAAAAAAGGGATACCAAAAAAAGATTTTTTTTTGTGTACTTGCCGCCTTTTTTTATAATGCAAAACAGTTCTCATCTGGCACAAAAATAGTGAAATAAACAAACCTATTTTAAGTGTAACAAATACTGAGGGGGTTTGGGGTAGGGAATAGGCGTTTTTAGAAGCATCCTTTTGGCTTAGGAAGGATTTTGCAGCAAAGATCTTGCGTTGCATAAATTGTCGTGCAGGAAGGCTCTGTTCTGCATTCCACAAATGTGTTACAGTTGTCGCATGTATCAGACCGGGTTAGACAGAAAAAAAACGGCGTGGTTTTCAGGTCGGTGTCGGGACTTGACACACCATAATCATATCCATAATCGGGAGCAAATCCGCACCCTCCATCTCCACATCCAAGTGTAATACTGTCGGGGTCGCCGGACTGATCAAGATCGGAATATACTTTATACGTTTTTGGACAAGAAGGATTGATGGTATTTTGTGGGTTGTCGACCGCATACATATAGTGTTTATGAGGATAGTCCGGATCGCAGATAAGTTTTTGCATATAGGGCGAAAGGCTGGGGGAGGTGGAAACGTCTCCACAGATATAACACTTGACTCCGCTGGTAAAATTGGCAATCTGATTTCCTCCGGTATAACACACCTGTGAAAGGGTGGGATAACATCCTTTGTCGTTATAAAAATCCTCCAGTGCCTTTTTGAACACCTCCAAATCGGTTTTTTTCCGTATATCGGTTGCTTTTGCTATCTGCTTTCCCGGATTAAGAAGAATGAGTGCTCCGATTGCCAGAATAACCAGAAGAATAACGACGATAAGTATCTCGACAAGTGTTACCCCTCTTCGTTTCTTTCCTGCCATGTAAATATGATACCATAAAATATGTGCCCGAAAATTTTGTCCCTATGAGAAAAATACACCTCGCTATCTTCTTTCTCTTCTTTCTTTTTGTTTCAATAATGGAAGGAGTTCATTTTGTCCTTGATCTGCGTTTTCTTACCTTCATTCTTTATTGCGTTCCTTTCCTCCTTTTCTTTTTGGACAAAAAACAGGAGTATAAGATTCCGAAAATATTTGCGGTTTTATCGGGAATATATTTGGCTTCAATGCTGATTTCGATTTTTTATTCGCGCGATAGAGGGGTGTCCCTTGAACTGTTTTTCCGGGACATCAGTTTATTCCTCCTTGCGATATATGTGCATGCCCATTCGGAAGAGATAAAAAAGCATCTTCCAAAAGCGGTCATATTCACGTCATTTGTTTTCATAATCGTCTCTCTTTGTCTCCTTCTTATTCCTGCAGGACAGGGTTTTATCAGCGAATATCGGCTTAATCTGCTTTTTAATCCGTACTATCCCCACAAGACAATCGGTGATTATCTCACGTTCGGAATTATTATTTCTTCCTGTTTTTTCCTGATAGAAAAAAGAGAGTGGGGAAAGTATGCTCTTTGTGTTTTTGTTCCTCTTTTTTTACTTTCATTTTCCCGCACCGCCTACATTACTCTCGTCATTTCACTTTTCGTGTTTCTATTCTTGAAGAGACAACTTCTTAAAAAAATCCCATTAGGGTTGACTATTTCACTTGTCTTTAATGTTCTTCTGACAGTCGCATTATTCTTCACGTTTGCGACAACAAATGAAAACGCTCTTTTTACGTACGTACAAAATATGTTCCAAAAAACCATATCTCCGCGCCCTTTCATGCTCTCTCGTATTCCTTTTTGGACAGAGGGAATGAGGGGATTTTTACTGTCGCCCTTTACCGGAATAGGTCCTGGAACGTTTGAATATATCTCTTTTCGGTTTACGAACCATATTTTTCTGTGGGCAAATACGAGTTTTAATCTCATTATTGACCTTATGGCGGAACAAGGAGTCCTGTCAGCGCTTTCGTTGCTGTGTCTTTTTTTATATATACTTATCACATCAAAAAAAAGGAACGTCTTTTATCTTCTTTTTGTGGTACTGTTTATCAGTTTCATGGGGTTTTCCACTTATGCATATCTACAAATCCGACTGTTGTTCTTTATAGTACTTGGATTGTTGTTACAGTCTGAGAATGATAGTTTTGTGATAAGAAAAGGCATGCTTTTTCTTTCCTCAGCGTGTGCAATTGTGTTTATCCAAATTCTGTTTCTTCACACTCTTTTTATTCAATTTGATGAAAGAGAGATAGCACATGCACTGTATCCGTTTGACAGCAGAAATATGCAGATAATAATAGGGAAGGAGCGTTTCTATATACATAATGAAAAGAATATTGAATACTATCTTAACCAATATAATAGCTTTTTCGGTGTAGACCCGACAAGTCTGGAGTATATAGGGGACGTCTATGCGAGTATGGGAGGGAAAAGTAATGAAAAAAAGGCTATTCACTATTATGAAGAAAGCTTTGTGTGGGGAAGGTATAGCGGGGGAAATGTTTTAACAAGAATGGCAAAGTTATACGAACTAAAAAAAAGAGTAGAGGGTGAAGGGAAGGCTCAGTCTTACGTAAAAGGGATAATAGGAGAGTATGCACAGATGATAAAAGAGAATGAGAAATTCGGCTCCCACAACGAAAATCAAGAAATGGTATATGAAGAATTAAGAAGTACCTACAACTAGTAGCATCCTTGGATTAGTGAGCCGCTTGTCACCGTGTTTGCACATGTTGCGGTGGTGTCAAGAACCGCGCACGTTGTCGCACTTTGTCCCACTGTTGTTTTGTATGTGTCGGTCACTCCGCAAGCGGGGATTGCCGTTGAAGTGGTCCATCCGTTTTTTATCGTGTAATAATGTGCTGCACACCCCGTCGTATTACAGACATATTGCTGTGAGAGATAAGAAGCGGTGGTGTATTGTTGAGTGACAACTCCGTCACAATTAAAGTCCCAGCTTCCGTCAGCGGCAATTGTCGTATGAAAGATTCCTGTCTGTCCCGGGTTTCGGGTTGCTATATTGTCACAGGTTTCGGCAGTTGTGGGATAGGTTATTACGCTCAGTCTTCTCCATCCTGCTGCGGGAGCCGTGGTTTGGAATCTTTTTTCGGTTGTTGCCGGATAACCGTCGCTGTCGGCGTCAAGCATCCATCCCACATAGTTTGCCATGAACTTCATGCTTCCTCCCGTTCCTATCATAATTGTTCCTGCCGGTTTGAGAGATGAAAAATAAAGTACTTGGTTGGGAACGCTATATGCGATACGCAATATTCCACCTGCATTTACGATTACGGATCCGTCGATTCCATCGGTTGTCATTGTAAACTGACAGTCGGTCCCGCTTGCTATGGTTAAACTGGAACCGGTGACAGGACAGTTGGTAACGGCGCTCACTGTCTTTATAAAAAGAGGAGAAGAAAGAAGGAGAAGTGAGAACAATACTGTGATTGAGTATTGTTTAAGACACAAAAAGGTGCGCATAAATTATCTAGTAACAAGATTAAGGCTGTTAACACCACTTGCACTTGTTGCTCTTACGTTAATGACATAAGTGTGCAATATGGTGTCGTTGATTGTCCATGTCCCTTGCCACACATCATCTCCTCCGTTGCTTCCTACTTTTTTCAACTCGACATCAGGGTATGTTTTATTATCAGTTTTTACCGATGCGACTACCTTTTGGACAGCAACCGAATCTTTTGTCTCAACTTCGAGCATTTGTTTTGTTCCAACGCTCGGATCCATCGGGTCGATGATAAATCTTACAAATTTTGGTCCGGTTATTGCGCTCCCTTGGGAAATGCTAAATGATTGTTTACCGTGGGGAAGGGGCAACGCGGTAGGGGTAGGAGTTGGTGGAATTGGTGTTTCTGAAGGAACAGGTGCTTCTGTTGTCTGAACCGTAGGACTTTGAATTGGCGTAGTTTTTGTTGTTTTTAAAGAATAAATGAAGTAAAGTGCTCCAGCAAGAACAATCAAACCGATGAGTATGAAGATTTCAACGAGTATATGATTACCTTTTTTTGTCTTAGTTTGCATATATACTTCTCAGATTAATGCATTGCGAATATGATGTCAAGGTGTCAATTAATGATAAGCCAGTTAAACGGAACTTCAGGGTGAATGGCGCTATTTGACGAGATAACAAAGTAAGGGGTACAGGTAGTTTGTGTCGTATTTGCGGCGCATGTTGTCTTTTTTGTCACAGAAAGTTGATTTTGAACATTGTCTGCGGTAGGTGTGAGATAAATAAGTGAATTTTCAGTTACATTGTCGTTATAAATAATAACTTCTTTTGCATCCTGTGGAACCGAGCCGGTTCCGGCAACTTCCGTATTTGTTTTGATGGCGGGAATGGGCTCGTTCTGTGCATTTCTCATTCCGGAATCAGCAATAACCGCTCCGTTCGTTGCTATTTTGTCGAGCGTGAATTTTTTTGCAACTACCTCGTTAAAATGTGCCGAACCGGAGGCATCAATTGATGCGACTGTTGCCCCTTCGACATTCTTAATAGCAAGGGAAGAAGCAGATACTTCCCCTTTTATTGCGACTGTTCCGTTTTTTGCAATAACCACCGCGTCATCAAACAGGTGAATGGTAGAAAGGGATGATATTTTCAAATCGGTAGAGAGTGCAAGGAGAGAATTTTGTTCGACAAGAACAGACCCCACCATAAGTGAGTCAGAAATCGTCGCTTTATATATATTTGCCGTGTCGGTAATGGTTATATTTCCGATGATTGAATCATCCAGTTTCTGGTAGTGCTGAGCATTGGGAAGGGGTGCGTTTTGTAATGCGGCAAGCTGTTGTTGAACGTTATTTATGGAGGAACTGAACTGCTGTAGGGAGTTGTTGATATTGTCTGCCTGTACTTCTTTAGCAATAAGGGTTCCTGAAACGGATGCGTTGTCTGTTTTCAATTGCGCAATTGATGAGGAACCGAAAGCGGAGGAGGAAGCAACAACCTGATCCGCAACAAGAGTGCCTGCAAGAGTCGCATTACCCGCAGCATCAAACTGGGCAACCGGTGCATTATCAAGTCCATTAATGACAAGACGGGCAAGTGATCCGGAAGGAGAAGAATTTTTTGAGAGGTCAACAGTTACATCATTCCCAATAGGTTTCACCGTATTCGTCGAGATAGAGGAAAGTTCAGAGCTTCCGGAAGCCTTAAGGTCTACAGTTTCAACGACCGGAGCATTTATCTTCTTTGAAATGATAAGGGTTTCGATTCGTGCGACAGATGCAGTGAGGGAAGAAGATATCGTTTCGCGTGCAGTAAGTGTGTTGTTGATAACAACATCTTCTGCTTGGATAAATCCCGACTTGATATTTGCAATAAGTGCTTTATTAACATTTATGAACTCATCAATGAAATCACCAACGAGTACAAAGGTGTTGTTTGCATCCTTTGTAAGCTGTGGAGCAGTGTAGGCGACTTGAGTTGAAGATGTCGTGTTGACGGTTCCATCGCTGTTGATGACAAATCCAATACTGGGGTCACTTGCATCTCTTTCGTTTTTCCAAGTAGAAGAATCAAACCGTGGAGCAGTGAGACGATAAGAAATTTCCGTCGGGGAAGAAGAGAAGAATGTTAATTGCTGATTATCTTTATCGACACTGTACCACGTCTTTCCGTTTGATGCGGAAGAAAGCAGAACAGTCATATCTTTTATATTCTGTTTCAAATTTGCGGTTTTGTTGAAAAGCCACAGGTCGGATCCTTCCGTTTGATTATTGAAGTTAATAGTATATATATACGCCTGTAATTGACTGTTTTTCTGAGTAAGGCGGACAACTCCTGTCGTTTCCTCCTTCACTCCCGTCATAGAAGGCTGATAGGTTGCATATTTTTTTCCATCAATTGTATAAGGAGGGTCCACCGTACCAACATCAATCTTTCCACTTCCTGAGGTTGCTCCATCTACGGAAATGGAAGCGGTCGTATCGCCGCTGTTTCCTTTAAAATGAAGTGTGTAATATGTTGCCGTTGAGCTGTCGTATCCGAGTATTGATGGGGTTGCGGAGCGCATTTCAATATTGCCTCCGAGAACCGAGGTTCCTGCTGGGTTCACATAATAGGCGCCTGACCCTGTTGTATCGGTGAACTGATCGGCCATAACGGTTCCCACCACCTGCAATTTTGCAGCTGTTGGGGTTGTTGTGCCGATACCGACATTTCCTCCCGTATCCTGAAGGGCCAGGTTCAGTCCCGTTGATGTTCCATAATCTTGGGCAACTATTCGTGCATAGCTGTATGTTCCGCCCGGAGCCTGGAACAAAAGCGCTTTGCGTGTTGCTCCGGCGCCATTGCTTATTATCATTCTTCCTCCTGCTGTGGTATTTGCAATTTCTACCTGATCCAGAGGACTCACTGTTCCGATGCCGATATTGCCGGAAGAGTTGATGACAAGTCCGTTGGTTGAGGCGGCAAACGGACTTCCGTATACTATTTTGAGAACGCCGTTTGCGGCGTCAAGTCCGATGCGGGCATCTTTTGGGGCCACTCCATTTGCATCAGTCGTGAAAGCGAGAATAGAATTATTGGTATCAGAATCGGTTGAAACGGTTAGCTGACTGTTGCCGGTTCCGGGCTCATGTACCTGCAGTTGTACTCCCGGGGTGCTGGTTCCGATTCCGACATATCCATTTCCCAACACCGTTATCATGTTGGCTAAAGAATCGCCTAATTGGAACAGTTCGTCTGTCGCTCCCAGATCAGTACTGGTCTTCAGGGAGAATGCTTCCGTGATACCTGCCCCTGCGGCTTTTGACGAAGTAAGATTTATGACGTCGGTTGAGTTAAGGGCGATACCTCCTGTTCCGGAGTTAAGTGAGAGCGCTGTTGCACCCGTTGAATTTCCCATTGTGATTGTCCGGGCCGTTGCACTGGTACCAATTCCGATTATTGAGGAATTGGTGTTTCCCAAATAGAGTGTTCCTGCGGCTGTTGTATCTACACCATAGGTGCTTGCAATGATGACGTTTCCTCCAAGTGAAGAGCTTCCGGCAGGGTCAACATAATATGCTCCGGCGCCCGTCGTGTCAATAAGTTCATCAGCCATAATACTTCCATTGACCTGCAATTTTGCACCTGTCGGAGTAGCGGTCCCAATGCCGACATTCCCCGTGCCAAGATTGAGCCATGCGTTGTGATTGGTTGTCCCCGGGAGGTGGACAAGAGCACTTGCTGTTGCGGTACTTCCGGTATTTATATCGTTCGTAACATTTGTGGGTGCAAGGCTGCCGAGCGTCTGTTGCCAGAAAGAAGCTCCTATCTCTACCCATGCGGTTCCGTTGTTATAATATACTTTTCCTCCCGTTGAGTTGTAATAGAGAGATCCGGCGCCAAGCGCGACCGGGGCGGAAGCAAACTGACCAATCTGAATTTGTCCTAATGTGCTTATGTTCGTGATATTTGTCAGATTATTGTTTGAAAAAGCTATATTCCCTGATGCTGCGCTAAATGTGATATCTCCGCTTGCATTACTGATTGTGGAGGATGTTCCCGCTATTTCAAGTTTGCTTGTCGGGTTGGTGACACCGATTCCGACGTTTCCATTGCTTAAAACTGTGAGCGCTTGTGTTCCCGAAAGCCATGAATTATCGGTTCCATTTACCATAAGCTTAAATCCTTTTGATCCTCCGCTGTTAATGACGGATGCTCCGTCCACTTGGTCGTACCCAAACATTGTTCGTCCTCCCGAAACGGAAATTGCATAATTGCTTTCAGCTAGATTGGTGCCGATGGCAATTTGGGGATTTGAGGTAATATTTATTGACCCAATACTTAATAGCGCTGATGGAGTCGCCGTTCCTACTCCCAAATTTCCCGTACCCAAGTTAAACCATGCATTCTGATTATTTGTCCCCGGGAGATGAACGAGAGCGCTTGCTGTTGCAGTTGATCCCAAATTGAGTGCGTCCGTTATATTTATTGGAGCAAGGCTACTAAGTGTTCTTTGCCAGAGGTTTGATCCTCCGGTAAGCGCCAACGGATCGGTCCACGTATTTACTCCTCCACCTCCTGAAGTGAGGATGTAGCCGCTTGTTCCCGCATTACCTCCCGGTTTTATCGCCCCTGCAATGGTAAGGTTTCCTGACATATCAAGATTTCCCGCTCCTGCCGCAGCATTTGATGTGCCAAGTGCAAGGGAAGCGGCAACTGTTGCGTATGAACTGACATTGAGGTTGCCGAGAATATCAAGTTTTGCAGCAGGACTTATTGTTCCAATGCCGACATTTCCGTTAAACGCAGCAACTCCTCCTGTAATGGTAGACGGATCATATCCGACTCCAAAAGATGTTCCCCAAATCGAAGTAAACTTACCGGTGTTTGGTGTTGTCGTCCCGATTGCGCCAGGCACTGCCCATGTTCCACCGATTAATGTTGATGCGTTTATTGTTCCCGTTCCTGTGTAATTAAGTGAAGCTCCTGACCCAACAGTCATTGCAGCTGTCGTATTAGTAGATGGACCGGTGATTCCGGAGAAAGGAACACTTGATGCCCCGACTGTCGATGTCCAGGTGGGCGCACTCCCTGTGCCGGCAGAGGTCAGGAAATATCCCGCTGTTCCCGCATTTCCTGCCGGTTTGAAGGCACCGGAAAGAGTCAAGTCTCCTGACATGTCAAGATTTCCTGCACCTGCCGAGGCAGAAGAAGTTCCTAAGGCTAACGAGGCTCCTGCGGTTGCGTATGTACTGACGTTAAGATTTCCTAAAACGTCAAGCTTAGCTGTTGGGGTTACCCCAATCCCCACATTATTTGAAAAAATACTATTTGCGCTGGCATCGAGATTGAAGTATAGGTTTCCTCCAGTAGCTCCATTAAGAACAAGACTGGCGCCGTCACTTCGTATGCTTGGTGAAGTCGTATCAACCGTATTATTTCCCGAAATATTAAGAATGTTCCCGGTACCTGCCGCATTACTTATTCTGATAGCAGAATTTAAATCGGCTGCAACTTGCAGTTTTCCGTTAGGACTTGTTGTCCCAATCCCCACATTTCCCGTTCCTGCGGGCATGAGTGCAAGGTGTTGATTGGTTGCCGTTGTTATCTGTGCAAGTCCTGCTCCGGAGAATGCAATATTTGCTCCCGCTCCAGAGAGGGTAAGTGCATTTCCTGTGCTTGTTGCTTCAAGAGTTGTGAATTTACCTGTGTTTGCCGTTGTTCCTCCGATTGCGCCAGGTGCCGCCCATGTGCCGCCAATTAAACTTGATGCATTAATTGTTCCCGTTGAAGTGTAGTTCAGTGATCCGCCAGCTCCCACCACCATCGCAGCGGTGGTATTTGTTCCTGAGGTAATGCCGGAGAAGGGAACGCTTGAGGCTCCAACGGTTGTGGTCCAGCTAGGCGCAGTACCTGCACCGGAGGAGGTGAGGAAATATCCAGCGGTTCCGGCATTTCCGCCCGGCATAAACGCACCGGAAAGATTGAGATTCCCACTCATATTTAAGTTTCCTGCTCCCGGAGTAGCGGTAGATGTGCCAAGTGCAAGCGAAGCCCCTACGGTTGCGTAGGTACTGACGTTAAGATCACCTAAAATATCCAGTTTAGCTGCGGGAGCGACAGTTCCGATACCGACGTTTCCGGTTGCTGCAACGATGACCATTCGAATTGCATTATGTGGAGCGGTTTCGGAAGAAAATGAGAAATAATTACCTCTGTTTCCAAATGCGTAATTCTCACCGGTATTTACATCGTTCAAATAAATATGTGCATTATTCCAAACTAAAGACGTATCACCAATAATATTTACTTGCCCATAAGATGTTAGTCTCGCCCCTGCTACGGGAGTTGTTCCAAGGTTAAGGTTTTCGATTAATGCAGTTCCGGCGACCTGTAGTTTTTGTGATGGTGAAGCTGTCCCTATTCCTACATTTCCTGTTGAAGTTGCGAGATTTGTTCCGGAGGTGGAGGAGAGTGTTGTGAAAGCTCCGGTATTTGCCGTTGTTCCTCCGATCGCGCCAGGCACTGCCCATGTTCCTCCAATTAAACTTGATGCATTGATAGTTCCCGTTCCCGAATAGGTAAGCGATGCACCAGTTCCGACCACCATTGCAGCGGTGGTATTTGTTCCTGAGGTGATACCCGAGAAGGGAACGGAGGAGGCGGGAACCGAAGCAGACCAGGAAGTTGTTCCGCTCCCGTCCGTTGTTAATATATATCCGCTTGTCCCGGCATTTGGAGGGAGAGTAAGCGTCCAGTTTCCTGCATTGGTGGCAGGTTGTATCTGTGTATATCCTGAAGTATCTCCCTCAAGGCGGAGGGTGCCAAGAGTAGATCCTGCTTTTCCAATGTCAAGCTTGGCACCAGGTGCTGTGTTGCCAATACCGATGTTGCCGGTCGAATCGATTCTCAAAGCCTCAGTTCCTCCGGTTGTAAAATTTAAAGTGTCAGGGGTTGATGAAAAGAGTCCCGTATTGGTGTCAACGCCAAAACTGAAGGCAGGAGCTGTTTGACTTCCCATTCCTCCTCGATAGACACCGGTAATGTTTAAGCTTCCGCTTTGACTGGCGGTTGAAGTTATGTCGGACAGGCTGATAGTGTCGGTGCGGAAATAATCGTCAAATTTTCCGCGGTTAAGATAGAGTTGATATTGTTGAGTTGGGTTCAAATAAACGTCAAAAAGGGTGAAGCCCGCTATGAGAGAGTTTGCCTGATTTGCGCCCGTATCATCAGATCCGACATATAATATTTTACCTGCCGTCGGTTGAGGAGTCCATACAGCGCTTGATGAATATGCGGATCCGTTAAGGCGACAATAGTTCAAGTTGTAATACCATCCGCAGGCAAGATGATTCCATTGATACTGGTTTACGGTACCGGTTCCTGTATTTGCTGTTGCCACCCATGAAGCACCGTTATACTGTTCGACGAGGAATCTGTCGTTTGTCCCGTCAAGACTTACGCGCATAACATTGGGGATATAGATGAAGTATTTGTTTGTGTTGTCTCCGGTTGTATTTCTTGCCCACATCGGTTTAAACCAGAATGAAAAACCACCCTTATCAGACTTAAAAGAGGTGGGAAGTGGATAGGACAGTTTTTCTGGAGCACGGATGACTGAAGATGTTGTGGTGGGGATATAGGAAGATGGGTAATATGCGGAGGTACCGTCTCCCTCTACTTCAGCCTGGAATCCATCGACAATGATATTTTTTCCGGAGGGAATATAGACTCCCACATCCCAGTTTGAGGCTGCTGTTGAAGTAAAGCTTGCAATCATTTGATACCACCCGTTTCCAAGTGGGATATAAGTGGGGGTAAGTGCGGTGATAGCGTCATCGGTTCGTGCATATAATTGAGCAACTGATGTATCTATAGTGCCGCCCCATGAGTTTGTATCGTTTCGATATACATAGGTTGACAGTTGAACAGTGGTGCCTGCAGTAATGGTTGTGAGGTCGAGCGTCTGGAAATAGCGCGTATTCGCTGTTGCGACAAGATTGACTCCATATGTTCCATGAATCGCCTTCATCGTTGTTTGTGTCGCAGTCAAACTCGCACCGCTGACCCATGGGGTAAGAGTTTCGAATGAGGAGTCAAGAGCAAGATTTTTACGTGAGTCTTCAATAGTGACTCCAAAATTGCCCGTATTGTATTGGTAGTCCTGATTTGCATCGCTTGCATATAATCCCCTTCCAAGTCGCGGTTCATTTGCATTTTTATTCGTGAGTTGATGGGTGTTTTCATTCGTGACCGTTGCGGCTGGGCTGACGGAATCGGGACGGGTAAAGGTTCCTACCTCCTGGCGGCTGCCGTCGATTGTTCCCTGGAACGGAAGATGAAGAACCGTATGATTTGAGAAATTTGCCGCGTTATTTGTGCCGACATAATTACCAGACAAATAGGTGGTTGAAACGGTTCCCGCGCTTACCGCTCCTCCCGCAGTCACATCTCCCGTAAGGCGGATATATCCGCGCTGATATGTCTGGTTGTTTGCCTGTTGCAACTGCACCAAGTCATTCCGGGCAAAATCTTCAATTGGGGCTTTGTTATTATATATTTGCGCTACTTCATATTTTTGCAAGCTTCTGTTAAATATAGCTAAGTCTGAAATAAGTCCGTCCGCACGATTTGCTGCGGTTGACTTGGAACCGATATAAAGGTTTGTAGTGCTGGTAATCTGCTGTTCCTGTGAAGTCCATGTGGTGGGAAGGGATGTCTCAGTTCCGTCAAGATTAAGTATGAGTCCGGATGTGTTATCCCAACGTACCGAAATATAATGATCCGAAAGCGCCGCAAATGTTTGGGCGGCTGACGCTACTGAGACAGTTGTCCAGTTTGTTCCGTTGTACATTTGAGCGTATATCTTGTCGTCAGATGCCTGATAAAAGACCTGGATTACATTGGGAACCTGGAAAAGATAAAGATCGGAAGTCGGAGCAGAGGCCCGCCACTCAGGACGGAACCAAAACGAAAGGGTGCCCTTGTCAGCCTTGATAAGACTGTCGACAAAATTGTAGTTTTCTGTACCGTTCCAGGCGAGATAGCTTAAGGTTTCTTCTCCTCGGATATAGTTTGTTCCCCAGTTGTTGTATACAAAGCTTGTGGAATAGGGGACGCCGTTGCTGGACGCATCGGCTTCGATTTGGCAGGCATCAAGTTGAATTTGTTTGTTTATTCCTATATTTACTCCATATCCGACAGCACCGCCTGTTCCCGTAACAACTCCTTCAAGTTTGTACCAGCCGCCATCAAGAGGAGTGTAAGAGGTGGTTATTGTGCTTGCCCCTGCATACAGTTGGGCAACGGAAGTATCGACAGTTCCCCGTAGTGCTCCTGCCGTGGTGTTTTGTACGTAACAGAAGAAAGGATAGGTTTGGCCACTGGTGAGGGTGCGGCTGCGGACAAAAGTTCCTCCGGTGCCGTTTGTATCTCCAACGGTTGCCGAATATGTCCCGTGTTTGCGGTAGATGGATGAAACGGTATTTGTCTCAAGTCCTGATGCTGTCCAGCCCGTTGTTGAGCCCTCTTCAAACGAAGAGTAGTCCATGAGATTGCGGCGGGAGTTTTCGACAAATACTCCGTGACTGATATTGGTCTTTTCAAATCGGGCGACATTTGTGTATACATATGCATTTGTTATCCAACCCGCATCCGTTGTATAAGTCGACGTATTTCCGTTTGAGGTATCTGATCTGGTGAAGGTGGGATAATTACTTCTTGATGAGGCAAGGGAGTTCTGAAGTGGAAGATGAAGAAGAAGATCACTCATCACAGTAGAAGAGAGTTTTGTTGCAATCGGAAGATCGACATAGCCCTGTGAAAGTTTGAATACAGCCCCTTGTCCGTCTCCGACAATGGCGAGCTTTGCATCAGGACTTATGGTTCCGATTCCAAGATTGCCAAGACCTAAGTTAAACCATGCATTTTGGTCAGTGAGTCCGGGGAGATGAACAATTGCGCTTCCTGTTGCGATTGCACCCATATTTAAATCGTCCGTAATATTCATTGGGGCGAGGCTGCCGAGGGTTCGTTGCCAATATCCGTTTGTTGCAACAAGAACCGCAGGATCAATCCACGTGTTGACACTCCCTCCGGATGAGGTGAGGACATACCCGTTTGTTCCTGCGTTACCTCCCGGCTTTATCGCTCCGGCAACAGTGAGATTTCCTGACATATCAAGGTTTCCTGTTCCCGGAGTGGCAGTAGATGTTCCAAGGGCTAGGGAGGCTCCCATAGTTGCATACGTACTGACGTTGAGATTTCCGGTGACATCAAGTTTTGCTCCCGGAGCTATGTTTCCGATTCCGACATTTCCGGCATTTAAAATTACACCACCCGATCCTTCTACATCAAGCATTCCTATTGGGGGAGTGGCTGTTGACGGATTTTCGTTGGTGATTTTTGTACCATTGGAAACTATGGCAAACCTGTTTAACGTTGCACCGTTAAATCCACTAAACATGCCATTGTTTTGGCCAAACTGGAAGAAATCTGTGCCCTGATCATCTGACCAAGCAGAAGTC
This sequence comes from bacterium, assembly GCA_021833625.1. Lineage (GTDB taxonomy): Bacteria > Patescibacteriota > Microgenomatia > UBA1406 > GWC2-37-13 > JAKBEU01. Next base: position 453,476 of record JAKBEU010000001.1, on the reverse strand, counting down.
CAATTACTGAGCAATCTCAATACTTGGGTTGAAGTGTTTGCTCGGAAAATTAAATCTTGACCGACAGATGAGATGCCTTTACTACTATCAACCAGAATGTCTCCTCCGACAACTTGTAATTTTGATGTAGGGTTGTTGGTTCCCACCCCCACATTTCCTGTTCCTAAGTTAAACCATGCATCTTGATTGATTGTTCCCGGAAGGTGGACGAGAGCGCTTCCTGTTGCGATTGCTCCCGTATTAATTGCGTCCGTTATATTCATTGGAGCAAGGCTGCCGAGAGTCCGTTGAAAGAGGTCGCTTCCTGCGGCTCCTGCCCCGACTTCAGTCCACACGGTTCCATTGTTGTAGTAGACCTTTGCGGTCGTACTATTGTAGTAAAGTGAGCCTGCACCAAGGCTCGTCGGTGCGGCCGTGAGTTCTCCGAGCTTTACTTGTCCTCCTGAGCTTAAATTACCAGATGTCGTTGCACTCCCCACAATATCGAGTGCCATTGAAGGAGTAATGTTGCCGATTCCGACGTTTCCATTGGCAAGAATGGTCATCCGTTCTCCGAGCGTTCCATAGTACGTATTGAATCGCAAAGCCCCGCCTTGAGTTGCCGACAGGGTAATATCTCCGCTTCCAGCAGACTGGATGGTGGTTGCCTGTGCACTTGATATGGTAAAGTTGGCGCTTGCAAATGTTGAACGTATGCCGGGATTAGATACGGCAACTAGCAAATCTCCATCCTTATTGATAAAGGGAACTGATGAGGTTGACTGGCCTGGGGGCATGCCCTGAAGTGTCTCAGAGTTAATTGCGTATCCTACGTTCGCAATTTGTTGTCGTGGAGACATCTCACTCAGCTCTGATCCGACCTTGACTCCAAGGTATACGGTAGGATTTTCGGTGAAAATTGAGGCAGGAAGCTCGGTATTACAGCTCGGACCTACGTCGTTCCCGATAAGTGAAGAAAATACCCCATCAACATCTCCATTTGCCGTGCATATACGTGTTGAACCTGTTATAGGAGATCCACCGGTTGAAGTCGTATAGAAGTTATACGTGATATCGATGGGCGCAGTAATGGGATTGCCGAGCGAATCGGTGAGGCGTCCCTGAAACGAAATGGTGCGTCCTGCCTGAATAGGAGTTGTAGAGTAGGCGAGGGGTGTCTTTACTTTAAGAAAAAAACGATTATAGATGCCGGCGCCCAAAATGCTGACGGTAAGCGCAATGAGGATATATCCGACATAGCGGAGTGGAAGTTTTGCCTTAGATGATAAATTGTTTAATGGTGGCTTTGTGACAGGGTATGTATGGGTTATTTTCAGTAATTGCTCTGAAAATCGCTTTGCATCTTCTTTTGACACCTTATTTTCTTTTGACAACCATTCAATGAATGAAGTAACAGTCAGTACTTTTTTTACCAACTCAGCATGGCCATACTTTTTCGCACTCAGTTTGGCGAGGTAGGCGGTAATGGTATTGTTGGTAATATATTTCATTGTGGGTCAAGAGCTTTAAAACGCTGTATAGAGAAACAAGTTTGATTATGGCAGTGATAGCTTTTGCTTGCCAAATCGCCTGTATGGAATCGAAAAACTTGTTTCATTCTTAATAAAATCAAAACTTTAACATCACTTTTTTTCGCAAAAGAACGGATTTGTGGGGTTGAAAAAGCTCTCTGTTGGAAGATTCGTTCTCATAGGGAGATCCTTCCATAGCGGGGTCAAACCATATTTTAAGGCGCTGTAAAGCCCCTTCTGCAAATCTATTTGAGGTGTTTGTAACTGTTTTCATAAGACCTATATAATAAATAATAATTTTTTCTCCTTATTTGTCGGTAAGGAATTCCGATAATACGTTGTTACAATAATCCAAATCAAATGAAGTGTTTACTATCTTTTGTGAATGGAGATAGGCAGCGATTAATCCTTTTTTTTCACTTTCCTCTTTTGAGTCGTCAAATAACTTAGCAGGGTTTGTTGAAATCCATTTTTGTGCAATACAAAACGAACAGAACTTTCTCATTGTTGAGAAGCGCCGTTTGGCAGATTTATCTGCCTGCAAACTATCGCCAATATAAGCGGCAAAGCTGCTGAGGGAAGAGGTGTTTATGTAGCTTGGCATGTCCGATAAGGACAATTCTTCTACTCCATACGTAAATTTAAGCCAGGAAAAAAAGTAACGCAGATCACTGCAATAATTTTTTAAAGTAGCGCCGGAAACATTCTCCGCAGAGAGATATTTTTTAAATTCAGCTTCAATTTGAAAAAAATTATACCTTTCTCCCATATCTATCAGACTAATACATTTATAATAACGATGTCAAGAGTAGTTTTAATACATTGTGATATAGTTATCTGCCCATCGAAATAGAGGGAAACGAGGAAGATAACCATAATTTAAATGAGTTTAATTTAATTACCGCAATAAATATTAGCTTACCTAAATATATCAATTAATATCAACAGACCTATAAGAAATGAAACAATAGAAATCGAAGAGGGTTGTTTCTGGTTTTTTGTTAAATATATGTTTAATTATATTTAAACCTAATCATAAACATACGAAATTTAATCACATATGGGGCTATGATAAGCTCCAAAGTAGTAATATGAGAATGAGGGTAGCAGTGAGCCGTAAGAAAAGGGGGGAATTTTATGATTAGCTATTCCTGATTATTGTGATTTGTTATACTAAGTATGTATGCAAAAGTTTTTACTCTCTGCCATTCTTTTTTTTCTTATATTGATTACCTTCTCCATATTCTTCTTTTTTTATGAAACACGTTTTTTTGGGAGCCGCGCAAGTATGAACCAGGTTGATATTTCCGCTGATAATTCATATGTATTTGTAGCACCTCTTGTTGCAAAGGCCGATGGTCAACAGAAGGAGCGAATTACTGTTTTTGTCCTCAACAGCCAAGGAGTAGGGGTATACGGAAAAAAAGTGGTGCTTACAAATAATGCAGGCGTTATTGCCACTGAAGTGCAACCCACGACCGATCAAACCGGAAAGGCGGTTTTTGATTATGCCTCTTCGCTTGCAGGTGATTACTATCTTGAAGTACGGGTAGATTCAATAACCCTTCCCCAGAAAGCACATCTTTCATTCAACTGAATAGTAATGTTGTGACAGTCTATATTTTCATTCCATACTGACGGGAAGATTATGTGGTGCCCTCATAAGATCATGGGGGAGCGAAAGCAACTCCACACTACGAAGTGCAAGAGCTCTCCTTTGACTTGCCAAAAAGTGTGGTTTAAGAAATCGTTGTAATCCATACATGAGGAGAATATAGAGCTGCAAAAGAATGATTATGTCAACAATATGTGCGCGCAGTGTGCTGAGGAATGTCGAAAAAAATTTGACAAGCAGCATCCAAATGGGGAAAATATTAAGAGCGAGGGTCAGGCCTTTTGGGGTGGAGTTCCCTCCATAAAAAGCACGACTAAACATACGGAGAAACTGAGAACCGGCAGTCGGGAGAGTAATGGAATAGTTGCCTTTTCCGTCCGATTTCAGGTCCACAGTGGGTATTGAATACGCATAGGCGGCAGGGATAAGAGAGAGCTTTTTCCCCTGCTGCAGTTCGTCAGTAAACAATGATAATTTTACGTCAACACTCGGAAGAGTTTGACCGCTTAAGGTAACCGAGTCACCGATATATGCATCTCCTGCGCTAATGGAAGTTGACGGGGGGAGAAGCACAGGACCGATTTGGTCAAGCGAGTCCGTGCCGGGGGGCGGTACGCAAAGGGGAGGAGTAGATCTGTTACTTGTGTCATATGCCACAAGGCAAATATCTTCCTTAAATTGGGACAGAAACAGATATTTGAAGCGAAAATTTCCGGCAGCATCTGCGAATGTTTCACTGCGTATACCGGGATTCTCAATCACTACCCTTGCGCCAGGAGAGGTGAGTCCGAACAGTTGGAATTGTTTGTCCCCCGTCGCAGGAGGATGATATTCCGACTCATTTCCCACTCCCACAGAAACGGTAACCGGCTCATCAACGGGAGTAATAACAGCTCCAAAGACGTTCCCCGGGTTGCATAGGAAAGCAGTGACAGCAACCATCAATAACACCCTTCTCATAGTAGAGCGAGAAATATCGATGTGTTAATCCTTTCTCTTTTTCAACTGATTCTTCAATTTCTCAATTTCCTCTCGTTCCTTGGAGAGTTCTTCTTCAAGAGTTACTTCACGAGATATTGTGTTCTTGTACAGCGCTTTGCCGAGGAGAAAGAGAATGACGAGGGCAAGGACGATGATAATCATTGCTCTCCATGGAATAACCCATACGTAGAGCGAATTATTCAGGGTCTGTCCTTTTTCGCCATATGAAGCCGTAAGATTTACCTTAAACTTCCCGAACATCCATTTCTGACCAAGAGTCGTGGTAAAAGTTCGTGCGGCATCAGGAAATATGTTGGATTCTTTTAAGCTTGTCTGTGCGACAAGACTTCCGAGGCCATCTGAAAGAGTGAAAACGCCTCTTGGTCTGATGTGAAAGTCGCCCGTATTGTTTATCTGTCCCGTAACGACGATGGGCCCAAATTCCTGGAATGATTTGGCAAAGAGCCCTGAAATAAATGCATTTTCCGTTATAGGACCGCTGACGCGGATATAAAGGAGAGAAGCGATGCGTGGAGTAATACTTGCGCCCGACTCACCGACCGGTTGAGCAAAAGGGGAAATAGGTTCAAAATATATTGCAGCATACCGTCCTCCGGCTTTTGCGTCTGCAGGTATTTTTAAGTTAAATTGCACGACCGCCTTATCATTCGCAGCAATTGTCATTCTGTCAAAAGGAAGTTCAATCCATTGTGAAGCTGAAAATTTCGGAGAAGCCTGCTGTGCGTTTTCAATGATGCGTGGAGTTCCCTGATCATCATCAACGATAAAATCAGCAACCTTCACGAGGCCTGAAATGGGGCTGTCTGACTGATTATAAAATTTTACCGATAATTGAGTATCTTCACCCGGATTTATTGTTATCTGCTGGCGTGCCGGCCCGACAGTTAATGGAAGTACTGTTTGTGCATGTGTCTGAACGGCAAATGCTAAGCTGAGCGTAACCAGAAGGGTCCCGAGTATTTTTTTTGTCATAGAAAATAATGTTTAAAATAATGCACTCGCCGTATATTTAACCTTGTTGAAGTAGTATCCAGCAGGCTGCGTTCCGGATACACTGAGTCGATAAACAATACATGTAGAACTCCCGTTTCGTACTCCAGATGCGGACATAATATTCTGTTTTACTAGTGACTGTTCCTGGTCAGGAAAGGCTTTCGCCGAGAATGTTCGTGTTGATTCGTTATAGAGAAATGATGCGTCCGTTCCTGACTGGTTGCTGAGTGAATACCCAAGTCCGTTGTTGGTATTTGTTGCCCACTCTCCCGATGTGGAATAAGTACATGTTCCGTCGCATGCCGTGTCTTTAATACAGCTTGCCGACTCGCCGGCTGCGCCTGTGCAGACTTTCCCGTCTTTTCCCATTTGATCGTTCTCCTCAACTTTTACCGAGTAGCCACCTGGCGCGTTTGTTGAAACGGTAAGTTGTTGTGCTCCATTGTAAAAAGTGTTCGCAATAATACTTGCGCCAAAGGGAACGGTTGTTGCAGTTGTCGTAACAAGTGTTCCGGCCGGAGTAAATCCACACGTTGTAGGGAGATTGGCTGATGTGACTGCCGCGACGGTAAAATTAAGCGTTTCATCAATTGAAGCGCTTACCAGGACTCCTTCAACGGGAGCGACTTTAATCGGTACGCTATCGAGTGTTGTGCCAGCACCCGCTACTCCGCTTTTGGTGTACGCATTCAACAAATAGGTATCAGCGACTCCTTGCGTGTGTGTCAAGTTTGGTGCGGGATTAACAAGTCCTTTTGTGGCGGTTCCAATGATGATGGTAAGATTTGCACCAGCTGCTAAAGCAGAAGCGCCATTTAAGTTGCAGTAGAGTTTATGCGGGGTTGCACCTGTTCCGACTGTGGGAGCGGCCGCAGTAAATCCTGCAGGACAGGTCATATCTGCTGCACCGATAGTGTTAAGATCAAATCCGTTGCTTCCAACCGCTGCCGTATCGGGAGTTCCATCGTTTGTAGGGCTGCCAACCGGTGAGGGGATGTCTATTTCAACGCTTCCTCCAACTGGGATTGCGCTTGCCGTATAGAAATTGACTGCCAATGTACCCGATTGGGTACTATATACCTTATTAGCCAATGAAATGCCGTTCGTTAGCGCATTTTTCAGTACGAATGTTGTTCCGTTTGCAACGGAAGCAACCTGCATATTAGGATTACTTCCTATACCGACATAATCGTTGGGGAACAGGTGATTTGTATCGTTATCAGCATTTCCTGAAGAAGCAATGGTGATAATAGTAAGTCCTGCAGCAATTGTGGTGCTTACTCCTGCATCGTATGACAAACGGGGATTGGAAAGGGTGGCTGAAGCTGAAGAAAGTCCTGCAGCGTCAAGCTCGCGGGGCGCGAATAAGGAATAATTGCTGAGTTTTTTTGCGAGCGGAAGTATACGGACGGAAGAGGGAAGGAACGGTGTTAGTTGGAGTACGAGAAAAAAAACCAAAACCATCGCCGAAAAACACTTCCGATGAAATTTGTACATAGTAAATACTTAATAGATTTGGGAATTAATATCTATTATTCTTCATTAAAGGATATTTCCATAACGTTGTCAAGGGCAATTCAGGTATAGTATGAGTTTATTTTTCCGACAGACGGTAATTTTTGCAGAGGCAGTGGTCGTTTTTCTGTAAAATACATCTTGACAGTTTTTTTCCGTCTGCTATAGTAAAGGCATATATGGGAATAAAAGAACGTCGAACGAAAATATTGCTCTCACTTTTTTTACTGTCCGACGTTGACTTTACCGAAATTACTTTCGATGAAAAGGTGCAGAATATTTTCGATTTTTCACTGAATCAAAAAACAAAAGGATCTCTTACCTCATTACTGAAAGATCAGTGTATTGAAAAAGGGAAAACTTCCGACGAACTGCCCAGCTATAAACTGACGGAAAAAGGCTTTCATGAACTGTGTCTCTATTTTCCTTCATTCAGATTTCTCCGCGATACATGGGACAAAAAGCTTCGCATTATTTCTTACGAAATTCCGGAAAGCAAACGCGAACTTCGCGACAGATTAAGACGCGAGATGCAGGGATGGGGATTGGGGCCTTGGCACAGGTCATTTTGGCTTACTCCACACCCGGTAATTGAGACCCTTAAAGACTTGGTTTCGGGAAAGGTGGAAGAACAGTATATTCAGGCGTTTGAGTCGGAGCACGCTTTCGGTGACAAAGCAACTCTCATTGAAAAAGTGTGGGAAAAGACCTCGCTTGATAAAAAATATCGCGAGCTTTTCAAGAAATGGCACACTATTTTGTCAGGTGACGGAGAAAAGGTCGCAAAGTTCACACAAGTAGTAAATGAATTTGTCAATATACTTCGCGATGATCCGGGCCTTCCGAAAGAGCTTGTCGGAGAAGGATGGATTGGCGTTGAGGCAATGAACATCTTCAAGGAAATCCGTAGCATTCTCCTTTCATAAAGACTGGCCCCAAATTAAAAATTCTTTTTTCTATTTCAGTGGTAATACAATATCTCCCCGTACATCAGTACGCATAAATGGTATTTTCTTGGCTTTCAGTACTGCTAAAGCTTGGGTTGACGGATGCCCATAGACATTGTTTTTTCCCACACTTATCACAGCAAGGGTAGGGTGTGCTAATGAGAGCGAAAGAGGAGAAAGGCCGTACTTTGAGCCATGATGGGGCACTTCAAAAACGGTTGTTTCACGTGGCATGAGCCGATACAGCTCGAGAGCAGAAATATCGGATGAAATAAAGTACACGTTTGAAGAAGAGAATACGCTTACGATATTTGCCGATTCGTTCTTGTCGGAGCTCTGGGACGACTTTCTGATGGAAAAAAGACAAGTGTCAAAGCGGAAGGAATACTGTGCTTTTATTTCGCTAAACCGGGAATTTGTTTTTGGCTGTTTTGCAAGTGCGGGTCCGAATATATTTTTTACGGTGTATTTATTTAAGATTAAAGGAAGCGCTCCGTCATGATCCCTCTGGTCATGAGAAATAATAATAACCTCAATCGTCTTGTCAAACAGCGGCATATAACGGCCCAGACAGGATAATACACGTCCGTCCGGTCCCGTATCGATAAGCACCTGTTCACTTCCCATCTGAAAAAGTGTCGCGGCCCCCTGTCCCACATCACAAAACACGACTACCCTACGGGTTGTCTGATATAGATAGAAGGTAATGGTAAAAAATGATGCGAGTATTATTATGAGTGATATTTTTGCCTTGTTCATATTAGTTCCATTTGATATAACTGAAAGGGATTTTCGACAAAGTGTTCATGACAAAAATAATGAAGTTCAACAGAGCAAAAAGAGGGACTGCAATCAACCCGGCAAGCGGAGGAAAGATCAAATGAGTGACGGACAAGATAAATCCTCCTATCATGAGCGGAACAATGCTTGCAGATACGAGTGTTGTTGCAAGCGGGCCGACAAATGAAAAACTCCTGAACACAAACCAGGTAATAGGAGTCGTGCAAAGAAGAACAACACAGGATTCAAAAAAAACCTGGATAAGTGGGTTTTGGGGGAGCGTCGCGTGTTCTTTTATAAAATCCCACACAAAAATTCCAACCGTTGCCAAAACGGAGAGTTGAAAAGACAGGGACGTTATCCAGCCCGGTTTTATCGCTGAGGTTATTAGAATGGTGAGGAATAAATTCCACCACCCGTAAGAAACTCTTCCCGTAAGAGTGCAGACGGACGTACACACAAACATGCAAACTGCCCGCATAAGGGGTGCTTGAAAATCGACAATATAAATAAAAAAAGCCAAAACCATCATATTTAGGACAATTCCTTTCTTTTTCCCCAATCGACTACACAATGAGCCGGTAAGCTCTGTAAGAAGAGTAATGTTCGCCCCAGAGAGAACAATGAGGTGGGCAAGTCCGGTACGGACAATGAGCTGTTTGAATGAGGGATCTAAAGTGATAGGGACGCCATACGCAATACCCTTCAGAAGCGACGCGTGAGGCTCGGGGAGTGATGCGTCAATACCGGAAAGAAGCGAAACGAGAATCTTTTGCATGACTTAGTTTGCGACAATTTCATTTTTTATTTTTTCATACACGTCTGACCGGAGAACATTGCCTGTGACAAGATCTTCTATTTTTTTATACGGACGTGATTTAATTATTGCATCCGCCTGAACTTTCCCGATACCGGTAAGAGTGTCAAGTTCATCCGCTGTCGCGAGATTAATATCTATTTTTGCATTTTCCTGTTCATTCGCCCGAGTAGTGATAAGGGCTGGCGCCGTATAATCAAGATTACGTTTACTTTCCTCAACAACGCCGCTTGAAGTATCCGACTGATAGGGAATATATATTTTTTCCTGATCGGTGAGAATACGAGCAAGATTGAAGTTCCGTTCTACATATGCCCTGTCGGCAGCATCGGTAAGCCCTCCGGCTTTTTGTATTGCCTCGTTAAAACGGGAAGAAGCATCAAACTGATAGACGCCGGGTTTTGCAACTGCCCCTGAAACATCAACTGACACGAATTGCCTTGCACTTTCAATGGTGTATGTGGCCGGGAGTGGGAGCGTTTTTTGTACATTATTCTTTTGGACAACATACAAAGTTCCTGACGCAATTGAAACAAGAAGCGCGAGAGATAACAGAACTATTTCTCCCCGAAATCGGGAAAAGAACGGCCGAAATGATGCAAAAAATCCCCCCATTTCCTCAATCATAAGGAGAGGAAAAAAACGCGTCAACGGATTATAAGCAACATTTTCTTGTTTTTTATTGATGGATGGGCCTTTATTCTTCCTTTAGTGGTTTATGTTTTGAAGCGAAGACAACAACACCTCCACAAAGGACAAGTACGACAAATGAAAGAGTGAAAAGACGGATGGGAATTCCTATGCAATCTGTCTGTGCTAAAAGAGTGGGGGTGTTTTCTCCAAATGATACGGAAGCGGTAATGGTATTTTTTCCGAGTTGTAGTCCCGAAAGATGTGCGGTCTGATTTGAAGGAACATCCGTCTGGGGAGGATTTATTTTCACTATTCTTTGTGAATTACTTAAAATATGTTGCGGTAAGATGTCATATGATGTGGTTTTTTTCCCCGCACGTACTTTAATAGTTCCTTGAGGATCAATCAATGTATTTCCGGCATTGCGGATACTGAAAACAAGTGGAAGCGGTATTCCTGTGTCGACAATGCGGAAAATTCTTTTTCCAAAAGTAAACGTATAGGTGGGCTTTATGGAAAACTCGGCAATCGTTCCTTTCGCTTCCGTTATTCCGGTTTGCGTGACGTTAATAAGAAGAGGAGACCCGACGGCGGCTGAGGCAATACTTGTCGTTTGCCCTCCGACTGAGAATGAGGGGACCGTTTCTGCAAGTAGTATATAATAGTAATCCCCCTCAGGAACCCCTTCCGGTATCTGTATTTTAACGACTGCCTGGCGTTTTTCATCGGATTTGAAGAAAAATGGTTTTTCAAATGCTACGTCCGTGTTTTCGAGTGAAAACAGAATCGGTCCTTCAAGTGTATCGCCAACTGAAAGTGCTCCTTCCTGTCCTTGGGGAGTAAAGGGACGAATAAGAAATTGGAGCGGCGTCGGGTCGCCGGAATTCTCAACCGTATAGGCAACAAGAATAGATTTTCCGGGTCTGATATGCGTTTGGACTATAGGAGGATCGAGGGAGAGAGTAATTTGCTGAGCAAGACAAGGGGTGGTTAGTGAATAGTGGACAGCGATTAGTAAAGATGTAATTATTAGTATCATTTTTATTTTCATAGTTTTTATTGATTACTAATCGCCAATCTCTCACCACTCACCACTAATCATTTTTAAAACGACGGTGTTGCGAGAAAACGGATAACGGTCGCATAACTTCCGGCGGGTTGAACGGATGAAATATTTGTTTTCAATGTTATCACCGACTGGTGTGTTGTGTCCCGTGGCGTTCCGGCAAGGGAAGGGGCGGGCGAATAGGAAGGATTAGGGGTTGGCGTCAAGTTTGCCGTAACATTGACACTTTGCATAATAACTGCCGGATTCTCTGGAACGAGAGCATTTGCAAATGGACGAAAATAAGTGCTATCTATGAAATCAGTGGCAATATCCTGTCCCGTCATGGAATATCCTAACCCGTATGCGGAAGTGGATGTCCATTGTTTGGCAAGAGTAATGGAACAGGTGTCTACTCCTCCGTTACAGCTGGTTGCCGGAATGATGTTTGAGCCCAACACCTGTTTGAACGGTCCATCTGCACGGACGGTAACAATATACTGACCTGCTCCTCCAAAAGAAACTTTAAGGGTTAACTGACCGGTCGTGGGACTGCTCGGGAGGAGTGTCCCGAAATCTACTTTTGTATTCGAAAGCGAGAAGGTAAAGGGGATGCGCGAATAAACATATTGAAACCCCGCTTTTATGGTAAACCCATTGGACGCAAACTCTTTTGCGGCTGCTTGGCCAAGGGAGGTGGTAAGCGTATATGTGTTATTAACTGTGTCGGTCATTTTTTGTCCTCCGATATCAATGGTTCCGAATTGGATGCGGTATTGATCCGACTCCATATTTACTGCCTGAGCGGGATAAAGGAAAAATAGATAGAGAAAGACAAAAAGAAGAAAAACAGGGGTAAACCGTTGAAAACATATTTTTTTCATCTTATTTTTGCTCTTTTTCAAACATATCAATGAGTTTTTCCATACTGTGCACTTGTTTGCGGATTTCGGAAAGTTCGTGGTCACCAAGAAAGTTGTCAATTGATTTTTTAATATGGTTCAGATGATTCTTCAACATGAGCGATAAAAAAAGGAAAGTGTCTTCCTTTTGTTGCTTTATACTTTTTTCAAGCCGTAGCGTTTCTTCATATTCATTTCCAAGAATGAGGGCAAACGGTGTCATACAGGCAAGGGAAAAAATAGGAAGAAGCTGACTCAGTGAACTATCTGCGGGAAGAGTGAATAAATAGAAAATCATAAGGGCAAGAGTCATAATTATCGGGATAATAGGTTCAAGAAGAAGAGTGAGGGCAAACAGCAGAAAATAAATAAGGAAGAAAAATTCGGAATGGAGCCCTCCGGTTGTGTTGACAACCACCATGATGATAAGGGTAAAAACAGTTGACTCCAAAAGACGGGTCCTGCGGGAAAATAAATTTATCCGTCGTGCAAAAAAAAGCAGTACAAAAAGCCCCGCAGCTATCTCAACATCATATGCGGCAAGAGGCGTTTGGGGGAATATAAAGGAGAGCGCAATACAGATAATTAAGATAAATGAATGAACAAGTTCTTTGGTCATAATACTCATTATAATGAAAAAAACTGTGCTACAATTACCATTATGGCAGCAAAACCAAACATTGGTCCTCGATTTGCAAATGGCATTGTTGACGAGCTCAAAAAAGTAACATGGCCAACACGCACTCAGACGATTCGATTAACTTCCATAGTCATAGGGATATCCTTGATTATTGGGATTTATATCGGTATAATTGACGTTCTATTGGCAAAGGGCCTCGAATTATTAACAAAACTCAGATAAGTTTATTTTTATTATGGATGCCTCGCAGGTTAGTGCAGAACAAAAAGAAGCGTTAAAGACAGCCGTTGCAGTCGGTAATGATGCGAAATGGTATGTCATTCATATCCAAACAGGATACGAAAATAAAGTAAAACAAGCGCTCGAACAGCGTATTAAAAGTCTTGGGGTAGAAGACAAGATTTTTGATATCGTCATCCCGATGCGCGATGTTATTGTCATAAAAAAAGGAAAGAAAGCAAAAGCAATTGAAAAGGTATTTCCAGGATATATATTGATCCGTATGATCCTGAACGATGATTCATGGTTGGTTGTCCGCACCACAGAAGGAGTAACTGGCTTCGTTGGAGCCGGTTTAAAGCCCACTCCTATTTCTGAAAAAGAGGTGCAAGCGATAATGAAATTCGTCCAACAAGAGCAACCAAAGTTCAAATCAAAGTTCTCCGTCGGAGAAGCGGTCAAGATTACCGAGGGACCGTTTTCGGATTTCTTGGGAACAATTGAAGCGGTTGATGAAGAAAAAGGAAAGGTGCGCGTTCTTGTTTCAATTTTTGATCGTGAAACGCCTGTCGAACTCGACTTCCTTCAACTTGCAAAGTTATAATAATCATTTTCTAAACGTATGGCAAAAAAAGTAAAAACAATATTGAAATTAAATCTTGCGGCAGGAGAAGCAACTCCGGCACCGCCAGTGGGACCGGCACTCGGACAACACGGTGTTCCCATCATGGAGTTCATCAAAGAATATAATGCACGAACGTCAAAATTAAAGGGACAGGTTATTCCCGCCGTCATTACGGTATTTGAAGACAGAACATTCACCTTTATTACCAAGCTTCCTCCAGTATCCGCGATGATCAAAAAGACTCTCGGACTTCAGGTGGCTTCAGGCAAACCGAACACGGAAAAGGTCGGAAAACTGACAAAAGCACAGCTTGAGACAATTGCAAAAGAAAAAATGCCCGACATGAATGCAAATGACATCGAAGCGGCAAAAAAAGTTGTTGCAGGAGCAGCCCGTTCAATGGGCGTTGACGTTGAAGCCTAACATATTATTACATTATAGAAATTAAATTTTACACACATGGGAAAAATTCGTACACGCGTGCTCGGCCTTGAGAACATTGATAAAAAACCGGAAGCTGAAGTAAAAGAAGAAGTTAAGGCAGAGAAACCGGTTGATTTACAGGGAAAAGGAAAAAAAGAAACAAAAGACACAAAAACATCCACAAAAGTAAGCGTCAAAGGAAAAAAACACCAGGCAGCAGAAAAAAAACTTGAAAAAGGAAAGAAAATGAAGCTGGCTGAAGCTGTTGAACTCTTGAAAAAAATATCATACGCATCATTTGACGAATCAGTCGATGTCCATATGAATGTTGACAAAACAGGCATTAGAGGAGAAGTTGAGCTTCCTTTCACGACAGGCAAAACAGTACATGTTGCCGTCGTAAATGACAAGGTGTTGGAAGATCTTGCACAAGGAAAGATAGAATTTGACATTCTCGTTACTCATCCGTCATTCATGCCCAAGCTTGCACGTTTTGCAAAAGTGTTGGGTCCGAAGGGATTGATGCCTAACCCGAAAGCAGGCACAATTTCAACAAATCCTGACGAAGTAGTCAAAAAATTTCAAAAAGGAACACTGCGTTTTAAAACAGAGCCGAAATTTCCTATCCTTCACCAGATGATCGGAAAAAAAAGCCACGAAAGTGCACACTTAGTCGCAAATGCAGATGCGCTTATAAAAGCGGTCGGCAAAATGCACATAAAGAATGTGTTTTTGGCTACCACAATGAGTCCTTCCATTGAGATTGAAATCGAAGAATAAGGAGAAAGAAGCTTAGAGTTTGAATTTTTTCTTTGCGAGGTAGACGATAAGGTCTGCAGCATCTTCAACGCTCATTTCATTTCCCGTCCTGATTACGAGGTCATAGTGATGTGCTTTTTGTTGATCGTGTTGGAAGAGAGCTTTGGTAAATTCGATCCGCTTCTTATCCGATTCTTCAATTCGTTTTACCGCTTCTTTGTAGGATACTTTTTCATATTTCATCACCCAGTCAATTCGTGTTTTCATTGTTGAGACAATCCGCACTTTGAGCGCATGAGGAAAGAGAAAGTTGGCGCCTCTCCCTACGATGACTGCATACCCGCGGTTTCCTATCGCTGCTAAAATGCGCAGAAGATGCTTGTAGTATTCATTTAGAGTGAGATATTTTTTTCCAAATATGTTGTTTAAAAGCTGAGTCATGATGGGTGTCTTTGCTTCATCCACATCCTCCACCGCTTCTTTCTCCAGCGTTGTTTCTTCGGCCATTTCATCGATAATATCCTTATGATATATCTTCCATGGAGCTCCGAGCAGTTTTGTGACGAGGTAGGCAATAGGGCGTCCTCCAGACCCTTTTTCCCTTGAGATGACGATAATAGGAGTAACGTCGCCCCCCCGCTTTCTTAAGCCGGTTAAAAGGGAGTTGTTGAGGTTCTTATTAATGAGATCAAATATCCTTTTCATAAGTCCTATCGTGATTAGTATTGTAGACCAGTTCCATTATAAAATCAACATTTATGGAAATAGTCGTTATTTTTGCAACAATTGAAGCTAAATCATGTGGATAATTGGCGTTTTATCCACAATAAAAATCTGGTACCATAGATATATGCAGGAAAATACGTCAACAAAATCCCTTCTTTGGGAATATTTCTCACAGAATCAGCGCAATCTGATAGAAGAGGGGCAGTATCTTATGAATGAAGTCATAAAAGACCATGCTTATACCTTCAAAGACTATTCTTTCCTCATATTTCCATTTGCAAAGGCATATGAAGGGTTTTTAAAACAACTGTTCAAAGACGTCCGTCTTATTTCTCATCTTGACTATATCTCCGATCATCTCCGCCTGGGCAAACTGATGTCGCCAAACCTTGTGCAGAAATTGGGTGATAAATCACTCTATGAAAAGATACGGCTAAACGGTTCACGGGAGCTCGCGGAAAAAATATGGAGTACGTGGAAACTCGGGAGAAATCAGATTTTTCATTATTTCCCTCACAACGTAAAATCGGTCAGTTTTGATGAAGCAAATAAAATAATTATCGACATAATGGAGACAATGGAACTTGCGTATGCAAGTCTTCGGAAAATGAGAGTAATGCATACACTGAAGGAATTAAGCGTCAATTAAAAAACGGTTACCAATTGATGAATATTAAACTATAAGCTATGCATGGATTGTCAACAGAAGAGGTGTCTCAACTTCTAATAAAATACGGGCAAAACACGATAACGGAAGGTAAGAAAAAGACATTGCTACAAAAATTTGTTGAACAATTTAACAACTTTTTAACCCTCCTCCTTATCGTCGCAGCAGGGCTTTCATTTATTATAGGGGAACCTGTTGACGGGGCGCTTATCGTTACAATCGTCATTTTAAACGCATTGTTTGGTATTTATCAGGAGGCAAAAGCAGAAGAATCTATTGCTGCTTTGAAGAAATATTCCGTTGCTAAGGTGAGGGTTATTAGAGATGGCATCGAACAGGAAATCCCAAGCAACAATATTGTACCGGGCGATATCTGCATCATTGAAGAGGGGGTAAAAATATCCGCAGACGGAATTTTAGTGGAAAATCGGAATGTCGAGATAAACGAATCCCTCCTTACGGGAGAGTCTCTTCCGGTTGCGAAAGCAGAAAATGATGAAGTGTTTTCGGGAACGATAGTTTCGAAAGGACGTGGAATAGTCAAAATAGTACATACGGGAATGCAGACAAAATTTGGGCAAATTGCGCACAACCTTTCCATAATAGAAGACACAGAAACACCTTTACAGATAAAATTAAAACAGCTTACCCGTACCATCGGCATAATCGGCGTCATATCCGCAATGATTGTTTTTTTTATATCACTTCTTCAGGGGTCAAGTTATTTTCCGGCGTTTTTACTTTCCATTTCCCTTGCGGTTGCGGTAGTACCGGAAGGGCTTCCGGCCGTTATGACAATCACTCTTGCGATAGGGGTGAATGAAATGAGCAAGAAAAAATCCATCATACGAAAACTTTCCTCAATTGAAGCTCTCGGCAGTGTAACCCTTATCGCTACCGATAAAACAGGGACTTTGACGACAAATAAGATGAAGATAAAGGAAGTATATGTGGATGAGAATCTCTATGCTGACGAGCTTCCTCACCTTGAGAATCATCCGTTTCACCATCTTGTGCAAAACGGTATTTTATGCTCGACCGCATCGCTCGTTTATAAACATGATCACGGCACCTATGACGTATTGGGGGATCCGACAGAGGGCGCACTTTTGTATATGGGAAAAGATTTGGGGGTCAACATTGAAGAGTTGCGGAGAGGGAATCCAATCCTTGATGAGGCGCCGTTTGACAGTGTTACAAAACGGATGTCAGTTCGTGTCGGGAATACCATTTATACCAAGGGTGCACCTGAGTCCGTTCTTGAGGTGTGCGCTTTTGTCCAGAAGGGAACCCAGCACCATCCGCTTACCTTTGAAGAACGAAAGAAAATAGAAGGTCAAATGGATGTATGGGCACGAAAGGGGTTAAGGGTTCTGGCATTTGCCTACTGCACAAATCTCCCTGATTCGAAATTCGAAATTAAAAATGTAAAATTGAAAAACGAAGTTTTTCTTGGCATGGTCGCCATTCATGACGCGCCGCGTCCCGAAGTGAGGGAGGCGGTAAAAAGAGCGCAACAGGCCGGAATACGTGTTGTTATGATTACGGGAGACAACGAAAGGACCGCTGAGGCAATCGGGGTAACATCCGGCATTGTAACACCGGGCTGCGATATCATAACGGGGGCACAGCTTGAAAAATATTCCGATGAAGAACTTCTGGTACTTCTTCCTAATACGAATATATTTGCCCGCACGACACCGTTTCACAAAAACCGCATTGTCACGCTGTTCCAAAAATTGGGAGAGGTCGTTGCCGTAACAGGGGATGGAGTGAATGACGCAATAGCACTAAAACAGGCGGACGTCGGTATTGCAATGGGACTTGTCGGAACGGATGTGGCGCGGGAGGCTGCCGATATGGTGATTACTGATGATAATTTTGCCTCAATTGTTACTGCGGTTGAAGAGGGACGCAACATCATCAATAATCTTAAAAATGCAATTCAATATCTCCTCTCCTGTAATATTTCAGAAGCAGTAACACTTATCGGAGGACTGATGTTGGGATTTAACCATGTATTATTTCCGATACAACTGCTCTATATCAACCTGGTAACGGATGGACTGCCCGCGCTTTCTCTTGCATTTTCTCCCCGTACCCGAAATCTTATGGCGGAGAAACCGCAGAAAGAACTTGAATTGCTCCAAAAAAAGGAGCAAAAATATATTTTATTAGTGGGTATCCTTACCAGTGTCATTACTCTTGCTTCGTATGCCCTGTTTTTGCGAATTTCCGAGGGAACGGCAAAGGCAGCAGTATTTTCCGTCCTTACCCTTATACAGTCGTTTATCTTTGTCGATCTGTGGTTGAGCCATCGGCATATCCGCTCGCATATAAGAACGCTTTTGACCCCGCTTTTCTTGGCGGTATTCACCCTTCCGTTTGTTTTCCAGTTGGGAATTGTCCGTATTCCGGCACTTTCAAAAGTATTCAGCGTTTCTCCTGTCTCATACGTCCAGTATATTTTGTTTATTGCGCTTTCCGCATCGATTCTGTTTTTTATTCGGGGAGTAAAGAAGATAGTACATATATAATACACATCATATTTTTTTTGAAAAAAACTTATAACAAAACCTTCTGCACAAGAGAGTCCTTTTGTTGAAGCTCCGTAAACTATTACATATTATTATTGCTAATACCTATAGTTTGATATATAATTCCCTTCTTATATGGGATTGGAAGCTGCCCACAAGGGAACAGAGCCAACAGTTAGTCCTCAAATGATGCGTGCGTTAAGCACGCAAATTTCTACCATCAGAAGAATTGCTCATAGACTCCCCGCCACACTGGAGTCAAAAAAGAATAAAACAGTCATTCTCATTGCCCTTACGGCTCTTATTCTCGCCGGATGTGGACCAAGCATGACCAGTGCAGAAATACAAAATTATCAGGGGACCTTCAATGGAGTAGATGCACAGACTACTCACCTGGTAAAAGGGGGATACAAGGACGACTTTACTTACACAAGTGCCGTTAATCAGCTTGTTGCAGCAGCACAGGCGAGAGGCGTTTCTCAAGAAGATATTAATCTTGCGCTTTCCTCGGCCAGTATTGAAACAAGACTCAGTATACTCAGTCAAACGCCGGGGGCGAATGCGACAATTGAGATACATCCAAAACCCGATAAAACACATACCCCGGCAACACTCTCCATTGTTCCGTCGGAGGACGGTGTTTTTAACGTTGTGGTGGCAGGACAGGAGTGTTTAACCGGACAGAACATATGTACGATGCCAACGACATTCAGTTTGAATATTTCCGCCGACAACACCGCTCCCACAGTTACACTTGGAAAACCCAAATATGTAAACGGAAAACTTATTGTGGACAGCGTGATTTCTGACCCGTCGGGGGTTGGAGTAGCAACAGCAAGCACCTGCGGCAATCCCAACGGACAGGGAAAAGCGCCTCTTGCAATGGAAAATCAAGGAGGAGGAAATTATTCGATAGTAATCAGTCCGAAAACGGGAGAAGTGATCTGTGTAGAAGCGGTAGCAACCGATACTTTGGGAAATGCATCAAATCCTCAAACTTCACGTTCACAAGAGTCATATGTAGTAGGCGCGACGATAGCAACAGGGTCCGATATCGGCGGTGACGGAAAACCGACGGGAACAATTAATTTTACCCCGTCAGGGACTACCAACTTTGGGGTTCCGGTCAATACAAGTGTTCAGGCATGTGATGGTTCCCCTTTAAACGGAACGGTAATGAACGGTGTGCTGACAGGAGTTGTTCCAAAAATAGGAGATACCTGTGCCGTTGCTGTTGCCGCTGACCAATTCGGTAACACGGCGCGAAGCGCTGAAATACATTCCCCTTATAAACTTGATGTAAGCAGTGTCAATCTCCAACAGCAAGATGACAAACTTCACGTAGAGGGGAAGACGCAAACGTCAAACGGAGTTCCGGCAGTAAACGTCGTTGTCGAAAGCTGCACGGTAAATCAACCCATCGCAACCCTTCCCGTTGCTCCTGATACGGGTATTTTTGTCGGTGATATTGCTCCCTCAACTATGGGAGATAACTGTGTTCGGGTCGGAGCCGTTGATAAATTTAGTCAAACGGGACTTCTTTCTGAAGGTCATGGACAATATATTTTTCATAAACCTCAGGTAAGCGTGCAATTTAATCCAAAAGATGCCTCACACATGTTTATTTATCTAAACGCCCCCAACGAAGCATTGCTTAAAAGTGTCTCAGCCAATGGAGAACAGGCACAATGGAAGAAATTTGGCATGAAGGGTCAGTTCACTTGCACGGATCTTGGAATGGATGGTGTTGATTTGGCGGGAAACAAATGGCAGGTCGAACTTTCCTGTTATCTCCCGTCGGGAGATGTAGGAAGTCCCCTCATTCATTTGAATATGTTGGATAAAAACGGATTCTCTTTGCAGGCAACGTATCCGGTTGACTCCAATTTTGTTGTTCCTCTTCGGGAAAATCCTTCCGTTTGGGAAGAGGTCTCTTATTTTGGTCCTTTGCTTGCCGGGATGTTACTCGTACTTTCAACAGGAGCCGCTGCGGGAAAAAAATACGGTCCCGGATTGTACGATTATTTGAATGAATCAGCCCGTGCAAATGCCATTTCGGATATTACAAGAAATGCGCTGAAAAGTACGGATGAATTCTTGTCTCAAAATAAGGGCGGAAGAAGTTTGCCGGGATTTGAGAAGCAAATAAATGTGGTTCTTGATGCAAAAAGCGCAATAAATGCAAAAATTCCTCCTCGTGCTCCGGAACATATAAAACGACCGCGACAAAAACGGGGAGAAGAGTTTAGGGCTTTGCAGATTCAAGAACTGGAGGCATCAAGAATACGGTTGTTGGTTGATAAAACATTTCAATATTTCAATGAATGGCATCCGGACGAAAACGCAACCCCCCCCAATGCCCGCCATGCGCATGAGATATTAGAAGCCACAAAAGATATTAATGATATTTATTCTTCCCGCGTTCTTCCTGATGCCGACCGGGTGCAACGAAAAGTGCTGAGAGCGTACTCTTCAAAGATAAAGGAATGGATATTCGCTCACGTAGATAAAGAACAGGGACTAAGGGGAATGATAGAGTCAGAGAAAAGACAGGGAATGCAAGGTGATGTACTTGAACTCTTGCTTGATCTTCAGGTAAGTGGAAAATATGAGGCGTTGTGGAAAGGAATGCAGCTGTATAATCTTTCGCTTGCTCAAAAAATACGCGAAATTACTCTCTGCTATGCCGTTGCAAAAAAAGTTCCGGTAAGAAAAAACGGGAAAAGTGTGGAAATATTACTTATTGATAATCCAAACGTCAGGAGAAAAATTGCCACAAAATTGATTGGAGAGGGAGAAGAGTTTGACGATGCGTCAATTATTCTTTATTTGGGAAAACATAGAATGGCGGACTATGCAACGGTATATCTTGAAGAGTCTCGCAGCCTGAGGGAAAAAGTCGCCCTCATTTCCGGATATATCCAAGTGGGAGACTTGCAAACGGCAATGGCGCTTTTTAAAGAAGTAGGGGAAATGGCGGGAGAAAAAACCCAAATATACAGAACGCAAATTGCAGGCCTTATTGCACGCAGAATTCACGACCGTGTTGATAAACAGTTACCTCTCAACAGAAAAATCGACAGGGCAAGCATAACGGAGTTGGTGAGAGGCGAATTCGGAAATCAGACAAAAGAGTTGCAGCCTTATTTTGAAATGGTCGTTGAGGCGATTGAAAACATGAATATGACTCAATATATATTGAAATAATATATCTTATAGCAAAGTTAACAAATTATTAATTTATTTATTTAACAGTCATTTATCAATTATTTTTATAAGGTTTTAAACCCTATAATCTTTTGTTATAATACACACAAAATATGTCTCAAACACCCGGCCGAATTAAACCGTCCCTCAGAGAAAGGTTTGGAGTTGCGCCCGCTGCTCCTGAGTCGCATAAAAAGCCCGGCAGACTTGCACAGGGGATGCAGGAACTGGCAGGCGCCACATTATTGATCGCTCCACTTCTCACGGACGCAGCAACAGTACAGGGAATTGCCTTCGGGAACAAATCCGGTGAGAATGGTCTTGCGGAAAGCTTCGCATCTGCAGCCGCACTTGTTGAAAAATTTCATGGACTCAGAACGGATGAGCTTGTTGAGCAGGCAATGTTCTCCGTTGATGCCGCGGCACGGGAAATCGCAGGAGGGACACTTAAACGCGGTCCCATTACTCCGGCAATACATTTGTTTGCAGCAGAAAAAGTCATTGCGGTAAGAAGTTTGAGAACAAAAGAAGATTTTCTTAAAAAATTATTTGATAAATGCGGCGGGCTTGTTCATGAATATGACGGTCAAAAAGACGTGCAGGGAATGATTATGGCACGCATGCTGTACGAAGCAACGGAAGGGATAGTCGCCGATGCATTAACAAACGATAAAGAACTTGCCAAAGCAAAAAGTGAACACACGGAAGATAGGGCAATTCAGGCTCTTAACGGGGTCGTCCAAAAGAATCCAGGCGATTTAATAGCCGCGCTTGGCATTTATGTTTCCACTCCTAACGGAACCGTTTTTGGTATTCCAAAAAACGATAATCAAATAGATATTGCTCAAAATCTTTTATTTGCAAATAGAGGGATTGTGAGTCAGCAACTGATGTTGCTTGAGGAATCAAATCCCGGAAAGCAAATCACTTCACTTGTTGCGGGATCTGAATTTTTGGAAGGGGACAATAGGGAAGCAATGGAGTCATGGAGACTTTTGGCAGAAGGGAAACTAGCACAAAGTCCCGAAAAAGCAGCCCATGCTGCCCGACAGCTCGAATGGCACAGGACAAACTGGTTTTCCGTTGTTAATTCAATGAGTCCTGCTTTGTTTGCGGAAATGATGATGATTGCCGACGTCGGACGGGGAGATAACAGGCTTTTCTTAAAGCCTGCAAAATATAATCCGGGAAGAGACAATATCGTTACTTCTGATATGACGCCTCTTGAAGCGTTTGCTCTTACGAATCATTATGAACCCGTTTACGACCGAATGCCCGCAATCCGCATGACTCCCAATACTCCAAAGGGAAAACACGGGCTTTCAAGCCCCCGCGTTATCACGAAACTTGTCGCGGACGGACTTTTTCCATCAGGAAAAATGAGGAAACAAATGGGTGATCGTACAAAATGGGTAGATAAATTCGGACCATTTAACCAAGATTACAGTATAGGAACAGTTCCGACAATGTGTTCGCTTGACGAACTGAAAAAGATACGTGAGACAGCAATCGCACGATTCCAAAAGAGAGGTCTTCCCGATGCGTCTGTAAGAGTCATTTCCGTTGAAAAACTGGAAATGGTAGCAGAGGCGAACGACCACTTTAACAAACTCTTTCTTGACGCAACCCTATCGGAAGTAATGGGAACGGCAACAGAACAAAATGCACTGTTTGCAGATTTTGCCGCAACACAATTATTTTTTGTCGGAAGAGCACTGCAATTCATGCCCCATACGGAACGTGCAACGCAGATGTACGGACGTTTGAATGATTTTCTTGTCAGTATTATGGCAGTTCCGGGAGCGGCAAGCACGCAGGTGAGGGAAGCTTCCCGACTTGTACTTGAGGGGTGTCTTCCTTACTATCCACAAGATGCGCGTGATGACTTTTTAAAGAAATTTACCAAGATGTGTGTGGAAAATCCGGCTCTTCTGAAACAATGGAAAGAGGTAACGCTTCCGATGGCTCATAGAGCACAGTCCTTCCTTCCAGAACTTGGCGAAGAGGGAAAAATGAGCGGAGTCCGTCCTGGAATTGCAAAGGATATATTGTCCCTCACTCACCAGATGTTCAATGCTTCCCCAGACCTGGAAGATAAACCGGGATCTCTTATCGAAATGCTACTCGGTTCAAACCTTTCAGGTACTGAGTTTTCATTTGCACTTGACGCATTACAAATGACGTGGTTCCTCGGAAATAGACTTCACTTTACCCCCGGTCAGGAATTCATTGTCGGAAAAGACGGGAAACGACTTGCAGAGTTAAATACAGAAGTTCAACAGATTACAGCAGACGCAAAAAAACGACTGGCGTATGAATTTGCACGAAGACTGCGTATTGAAGCGCCAATGGAATCCATCCTTGGATTCGGCAGAATAATCAATGTTGTCGAACGGCTTTCCGGAGATCAACGAGGAGTACAGGAACGTCTCTTAAGTGGAATGGCAGCGATGTCAGGTATATTTGAAGAGGACCTGCTTGTTACTTCAGAAGATGGAGGTGTTCGTTTACTGACATTGCCAAAAAAAATTCCGGGAATGGAAGAGGGAGGAATGTTCCACATTGCAACCGATGCAGATGCACAAAAACTTATTGAAGGAATGAGAGCAATTGCTGGAACCGATGAGGGTGGGGTTGTTTCAGAAATCGTAGGACAAGCAGAAACAAGATTAAAATCCGCTCCTGATTTGGCAGAAAAAATTATAGAGGGCTCATTCGGGAGGGGAGCATTGAGGGAATCATTAATTCTCCAAGAAGTCGGTAATGTACTTGGAGCAATCTTAGGAGTTCCTCAAGATGGGGGGAAAGCAGGTAAGGCTTCCGCATCAGTTTCACGAAATATGGCTCCCTTTATTCGTAACCTATGGGGACCATATACCGGAGGCTATGGAAGATCAATAGGGCTCGTGGGACTTCTCGCTGCACGTGATCAAAGTTTGGGACGCGGAGCTGAGGGGATAAGCGAAATAGTTGATGCGCTTATGAGAGCTGAACAGAATGAAGCACAACTTTCAATGACCATATCCCGTGACACCGGTTCTACCGATGCAATAAAATCATCAAACGAACTTGCGCGGGGAATGAATGCAATTTTGCTCCAACGATTGGGAGATGCAAAACAAATGATGGGGGTTACGGATGGCTTCCGAACGGAAGCGCTCAGAAGAACAGCTGAGCAGTTGAATAAAATCCAAACCCTCGAAGGCCGACTGGTGAGTCTTCACGGAAAGGCACACGAAGAAGAGCTCAGGATTGCTGAAGACAAATTAAGAATGCGAAAGATGCAGATCGATGCCGCTGTCGCTTTTGTGGATGAGCAATTCCCGGCACTTTTGAGACAGATTTATGAAGAAAGAAGACAGGTGGTCACTCAGCTTACCCAACTTTCCAGCAAGATTCAGGCATCACGAATGGAGGTAATTGCCTGGTTAATAAACAGCATTGATCCCCATGGAAATCAGACACAGTTGCGTCTTAAACTTCAGGAGAAGTTGAGAGAATATACCGGTACCGATGACTGGATGATTGAGGCTCCATCACTTGCTGATCTGTTAGCATATACAGGTCTCAAAATGGAAGAAGCGGACATCAATAGTCTGTCCGGAGTATCCGAAGCATCAAAAGCAATCATAAGAAAAAACGGAGGAAAGAAAACTCCAAAGCCCGAGGCGTCTAAGAATTAAATCTTAGAATTTGCCTAAGCAACCGCTTTTATGATTGCGGATGCGTCGATTTCTTCAAAGTGAAGGAGTTCTTCCGGTGTTCCGGAACGGGGTTCTTTTTTGACGCACAGATGGGTAAAAGAGGAGGGCGGCTCATGTGCTAAAGAAAGTGCAGAAAGCACTGCCTCTGCAATGCCGCCCGCTTCGTAATGATCTTCTACAACAATAGTGTGATTGGCTTTTTTTACGAGGGAAGAAAGGGAGGTGACGTCAAGAGGTTTTATCGAATAGAGATCGACAACTACCACATATATATGTTTTTTGTCAAGATCTTTTTGCGCCTTCAGTGCTTCATGAACTGTTATCCCCGCCGCAATAATGAGGGCTGCATGTTTTTGTGTTGTGTGTGATGGAGAATGTACTTTCAACCCTCCAATGGGAAACGTTTCGTCCTTTCCATAGATAATGGGAGTTTTCCCGCGTGTGGTGCGCAGATAATGTATTCCCGGTTGCTTTATCACCTCTTTTGTCAGGAAATAAGCCGATGGTGCATCAGCGGGACACAGAACAACACTTTCTCGTATGCTTCTCATCATTGCAATATCCTCAAGTCCCATCTGTGACACTCCATCTTGGCCAATAGAGCATCCGCAGTGAGAACCGACAATGTTTAGCGTCGCATGGGAATATTGACTCATCCGTATTTGATCAAACGCCCGCGTAAAAAATGCTGCAAATGTTGAAACATAGGGAATATATCCTATTTTTGAAAGTCCGAGTCCAACCGACACCATATTTTCCTCATCAATAAATATTTGGAAAAAATGGGAAGGGTTTGTCTTTTTTAAACGTTCGGTGAAAGTAGAGTTTCCCACTTCTCCGTCAAGGGCAACCACTGCAGGATTAGTGCTCCCCAAGTCTTGAAGTGCATCTCCGAAAGCCTCACGCGTTGCGGTTTTGGTCGAGGTGTCATAGATTCTGCCACGGCTCTCCTTCGCCCATTCGGTGCTCTTCGGACTTTGTCCGATATGCGCGCCGTTGGGGTCCCCTCCGCCCGCGCCACCTATGACACGCCCTAATTTTTCAAGAATTTTTTTGGTTTTTTCTTGTGTTTTATAATCAAAAAATTGAGGGGGAGCAATAATTCCCTTTATTTTTTTGTCATATGTACCAATTTCCTTCAATGCTTCTTTTAACCGCTCGGAAGGCACCGGTTTACCGTGCCATCCTTCTTTATTTTCCATGAAGGATATTCCTTTTCCCTTTACCGTGCGGGCAAGAATCATTGTGGGTTTTTGGGTACGGACAGTATTCAGGGCATTTGCTTTTTTAAATACGTTTTGTATTTCGTCTATGTTGTGTCCGTTTTTTATCTCAAGCACTTGCCAACCGAATGTTTCAATGCGTTTTTTATATGCGTCGCTGTCCCATGCAAGTTCCGTTTCACCGCTTTGTCCCAAACGGTTCATATCAACAATTCCTATGAGGTTGTTTACCTTATAAAAGGAGGCAACTTCCATTGCTTCCCACACCTGTCCTTCGGCCATTTCCGAGTCGCCCAACAGCACCCAAACGGTAGGCTCCCTTTTCATGGGGATACCAAGTTCTTTTACCTTAAGGCGCAATCCAAGTGCCATTCCCAGTCCCGCAGAAAGCCCCTGGCCCAGACTTCCTGTTGCAACATCGACGAATGGAAGTTCGGGGGTGGGGTGTCCCTGTAGGTGCGAGTTAAATTTTCTTAAGGTGAGTATTTCTGTATGAGTCAACACTCTTGCAGCTTCATAGAGTGCATATAAAAGAGGAGCAGCATGACCTTTTGACAGTACAAACTTATCATTAAACGGATAATCAAAACGGGTAATATCCTGGTTAAAGAACCCTCCAAAAAAAAGAACGGCCGTGAGTTCTACTGCCGAAAGAGAAGAGGAGGGATGTCCCGACTTTGCTGTGGTTGTTGAAGAGACAATATTGGCGCGAATCCGCTTGCAAAGAGTTGTCATTCTTAAACTACTGCTCATATTTTAATCCTAGCATAAATTACGTTATAATGAATAAATGTCCGAGCAAATGAGTTATACCCCCCCCCATCACAGGCGCATTTCACATGTTGAAACAAAGCAGCGCGAAACGCAGGAAACTCGGGATATGCGCAACAATGCAATGCGGAGGATTTTCGGACCCACAATCAAATCGTTTGAGTTTCCGGATGACGTGCGGGCTTCAAACGTGTTCAACGGACTCTTAAGTCATATATTTGATGCAGGAACAAATAGAAATGTAAGTTGTGAAGTAGCAACAAAAGAGGGTATGATCCAACTTTCTGAAGCCGCAATTCCCATTCACTCCCGTTCGTCCCTCATAACGCATTCGATGGAAGAAATACGTGCCGGTAAGCATGTTGAATTCGGGATGATTGATCTGCAGAATTTCCGCAATGCGGACTTTGATTTGGGGGAAAGGGATAAGGGTGTTCATTCTGCCGACATCATTATCAACAAATCTGCCCGCGCAATCCGCAGTGCTCTCAGGGAGGTATGGCTTGAACAGGGGTATATGTATGACACAAACTCCTATGAACTCGGACGATATGGAGGAGATGAGTTTGTGATAGCTCTTTTTGGAGATAAGGCAATAGGTGCAAAAGAAATGATAATGAAGCGCGTTCAAGAAAAACTGGGATGTGAAACCGGTCTTTACAAGCAGGACGGCGAGATAAAAAACCTTCCGATTCAACTGAAAAAAATTGATGAAGCGGGGAATATTGTTGAGTGGTTACGTCCGCCACAAACGGGAGCGGAAAGGGAAATTTATCTTGACTTTTTTCAACGAGGAACGCTGTTTAATGAAACCGAATTCAACAGGATACTCGTCAAGTACTCACCTCACGGGAAGCTTGACATGGACCTTTACAAACGTGATTATCCCACAACTGCCGGGGATATTTCGTATCCCGAAGGAGTGGGGGATGACCTTGAAAAAAAAATAGCGTATATAACAAAAAATCATCCGGAATTAGCTGTCCCGTTTGGATTGGCGGCAGCATACGACAAAAAAACACCGATTGTATCCCCCAACGGTTTATCCAGACGTGAGAATTTATTGCATATCGTGGAACATTCTATCTTTGACAGGTTGTTGGGAGATATGATTTATTCCAAATCACATTTTAGCGAACACATGAAAAGGGGAGAAATAGGCCAACTTTACATACTTGATTTTAAGTTTCTCAAGGAGATTAATACGGGAATGACTTATGCCGATGCCGATATGCAGATAAAAAAGTTATGGGAGCGCATAAAGGAGACACTGACTGAGGAAGACAGAAAAAAAGTAATCGTATCCCGTTTTGCAGGAGCGTTTTATATCGGTGTCCGAAAAGGAGAGCGTCTGACAACGGGAGGTGCCTTAAGAGATATCCGGACTCTGACCCTCTTTGACGATGACGGTGAAGAGACGGGGCCCGTTGTTCCTATCGGATATGAAAGACATGTCGTCCATCCTCATGAATATAAAGAACACTACAGAGCAATCAACAAAGCAGAAAGTGAGTCTGACGCACATTTTTATACCCATCTGGTAAAAGATATTGTTGACAGCTCGGTTGACGATCCTGCGTTTTTGGACGACATGTTACGGGTTGATGTCGACAAAATCGGTACGGGAAAAGAATATCATCCCCTTTCGAAAGCAGAACTTTATTCTCTTCTTCTCAAGGGAAAAAGGAAGGAAGCGCGCATACAAAAGGTCAAGGAGAATATCCAAAAAGGGGCAACACTTGCGGGATCAGCATACCTTGAAGGTAAAAAAACTTCTCCAGGGGAGATACAGCGCTATCTTCAAAGGGTGCGGAATGTCCGACAGATACTGTGGGCAGACCTGGAAAAATGTCGTGCAAAACTTCAGTAAGTGTGTGCGTATAATGAACATATGGATCTCAAGACTTTTTTTAATCCCGGCTCAATTGCAATAGTAGGAGTGTCGGAAAATCCAAAAAAGGTCGGTTATCTTGTTGCAAAGAATTGTATTGATCAGCACTTTGAAGGTAATCTCTATTTTGTCAATCCGAAATACTCCGAACTCTTAGATAAAAAAGTATATCCGTCATTATCTTCCGTAGGAAAAAAGATTGATTTGGTTGTTGTTGCGGTGCCGGTTGATGCTATCTTTCCCCTTCTTGAAGAAATGAAAACGCTTGACATACACAATGCGGTCGTTTTTGCCGCGGGGTTCAAGGAAGTGG
The DNA here is from genome assembly GCA_021833625.1 of bacterium. GTDB lineage: Bacteria > Patescibacteriota > Microgenomatia > UBA1406 > GWC2-37-13 > JAKBEU01. The sequence continues at coordinate 424,011 of JAKBEU010000001.1, read as the reverse complement.
GAGGGGAAGGCGTCGAAAAAGAAATGGCATTACTGGAAAAAGTACGTTCGTATGGGATTACATTCCTCGGACCTAATTGCATAGGTTTTGTCAATACCCATGCAAGTGTCAATACGACTTTTTTAAAAGGAGTCAGTCCGAACGGGAACATAGGATTTATTTCCCAATCGGGGGCACTCGGGAGCTTGGTCCAGGATTACTTTTCAAATCACCATAACCTGGGATTCTCAACATTTATCAGCTTAGGAAACAAAACCCAGATGGACGAGTGCGATACTCTCGAATATTTAGGAAACGACGCGCAGACAAAAGTCATTGCGATGTATCTGGAAGACGTAAAAGACGGAGAGAGATTTAAAGAGGCCGTTGCGCGCATTTCCCGTATCAAACCGATTGTTATCCTTAAGTCAGGGTCGACAAAAGAAGGCTCCCAGGCGGCAATTTCCCATACGGGAAGCATGATTGGAGACGACAGCGTATTCAGTGCCGTCTTTGAGCAGTGCGGAGCAATCCGTGCCCAGTATTTCGGGGAGTTTATGTCGCTTTTACGGCTTTTCAGTTATGGAAAAGCGCCGTTTACGAAAAATATTCTTGTCCTTTCCAACGCGGGAGGAGCGGGAGTGCTGCTTACGGATGAACTTATAAAACGCCATTGTTCTTTGGTGACCGTGTCTGAGGAGACAAAAAAAGATATCATGCTTTCCATGGGAACACACCGTGTGACGCTTCATAATCCGATAGATCTTTTGGGAGATGCAAGTGCATTTCACTACAAATCAACCATTGCCTCCACCATGAAAGAAAAAAATATCGGCTCAGTCATCATACTCCTTACTCCCCAGGCAAATACGGAAGTGGAAGAGACGGCAAAGGTCATTGCGGATGCGCAGGCAGAGTTTATCACCCCGTTCTACCCCATTTTTATGGGAGAAAAATCGGTCGGTAACTCTCACATCTTCTTCGAACAAAAACAAATCGTCAGTTTTACGACCTATGATTTTTTACCGCGGGCACTTGAAAAAATAATGGGATACCGGACATTTTGTGAGCAAAAAAGGGAATATCCGGAAAAGCGTGTCGATAAAAACAGGGTACTTGAAAAAGCGACTACCTCCGCACAGGAAAAAAAATTATCCGTATTAAATTTTAACGATTCTCTTTCCGTTTTACGTACGTATGGAATTAATGTTTGTCCTACCATAACGGCATATTCAACGCGAGAAATTGATGAAATGACCGCTCTTTCGTATCCCGTAGTTGCAAAATTATTTTCAGAGAGAATTACTCATAAGACGGACGTGAAAGGTGTGTATGTGAATCTGCAAAACAAAGACGAACTCAAAGTCGTATATTCGAAAATCATGTCAATTCCCGGTGCCAACGGATGTATTATTCAACCGATGATGAAGGGGTTTGAGTTTATTGTCGGCGCAAAACGGGACCATACGTTCGGACCGGTTGTCGCAATAGGACTCGGGGGAGTTTTGACGGAGGTGATAGGCGATCCGGCTTTATTAGTATACCCATTTACCTATGACCAGTTCTCTCATCAAATCATGAAAAAAAAATGGCACAAACTTTTTGAAGGATTTCGGGGAGAAAAAAGTATCGATATCCGGAAGTTGTACGATGCCGCATATGGAGTGGGAGAACTGATGCAGTCATCAGGTCTGATAAAGGAGATAGACATTAATCCCCTTATGATGTCTAAAGAGGACTTTTTTGCGGTTGACGTGCGAATAGTGATATAATAGCGACATGTCAGGAGAGCGCGATACATATCAGCCTCCACTTGAAGGAATTTCTTCCTCCGAAACGGAAGGAGATGTTTCTTTTGCTGCCGGTACTACGATTTTTCTTGAACAGGGGGGGAGGGGAGACTTAAGAGGACCCATTGAGGCGAAAAAACTTTCAAAAAAAATAAAAGGACTCTCCGGATTTGAAGCTGTAACACGGATTGATCTGGAATATAAGGCGTGGAACGCGCGATACTGGTCAATGCCAAGCGGCACGCGCTTTGGTGCTTGGAGTAAAAGCGCACACAAAATAAAAAAATGATATAATTGTTCTTATGAGTATTAATCACGCAGCAACATATTATTATCCCGCGCAGTAGGCGAGGGTGTCTTGTTGTGTGAAGAACCCCGCCCAAGTGCGGGGATTTTTTTTGCCCTTATATGAATAAATTCCAGCTTATTAAACAATTCAGCTTCTATTATTATCAACTCCTCTACGGTGGGCCCGTTTAGTACCATATTTTTCACTAAACCAACACCCGCCGTCCCAAAAAAAACGGCGGTTTTTTATTATTTTTTATTTTTTACATAGTATGAACGAATTTAGAGGATACACCGATGGTCATGAATTTCGGGCCACAAATGGGTACGTAAATACGCAGAGATTGTTCGAGAGCCTAGGACTGGATGCGGTTAAGAATCAAACGCCTACGGTGGGAGTGAATGTAGGACATCTCGCCAAAATGGATTCTGTCCAAGCGCTCGGGGTTGAATTAGAGGGAAAAGCTGTCAATTCGACAATTCTCGGCATATCGACAGCAGAGGGGCCTCGGGATTTTGAAAAGTTATTGCATGGTCTAGGGTCTGGCCAAGTTTCAACAATTGCTGTGGACATAAGCGATGGTATTTTTCCCGCTATAGAAAATTCGGGACTTGACAAGGTGGTGTGCTTGCAATGCGATGCCCGCGATACAAAAATAGAGGGAGGAAGTCAAGATATCGTTCTTAGGGATCATATCGGTAACTGTTGTCCTCCGGAGATAGATCGTGCAATTGACCAGGAAGCTGCACGCCTATTAAAAGTTGGCGGAATTGCAGTCGTGAATATTACAACGTCAGACAATCTTTCGAAATCGGAAGGAAGAAATATTGTCCCATTTGAAAGAGTGAGGGAAGAGCTGGGAGATGAAATTGTGCGCGCACTACAGACGGGGATATATGATTTGGAGGAAGCCTCCCGCACTTTTCCTCAAATCCACTTTGAAGCATTACGCGGCGCAATTTTAGAAATTGAGCCGAACGAAAGCTTTGTCGTATTTGGGGAGGATAAGCAGGGGCACGGAGAATGGTTCCGTACCCTTGACGACCATAAAAGGATGTGGGAACAGGACGGCTTTCATATTGTTGAGATTGCCACCCGAGAGGGACAGGATAGTCATGTTCCGCCCCTTCAGTGTACGAGGCATAATATTGTCCTCAAAAAAACGGTTACAAATTTGAAAGAAACAACATGAAAAACCTTATGCCGATAATCGAACCAATTGCCATTTCAACAATATCCAGGCATCTGTTTCCTGGTCAGATGGGATATAGCCGCGTGGATAATTCTACGCGGCTTGCACTGGAGGCGGAACTTGCACGTCTTGAGAAAGCGCGTTTTGCATTGTCTTTTGCGTCCGGGTCTGCGGCACTGGCTGCGGTATTTTCATTACTTAAAACGGGAGATACTGTCTTAAGTCACACCCAGGTATACGAAGGAACGACACGCATGCTCCAAGACACGTTTAGGCGGTTTGGAATAAAAAATACGTCTGTTGATTTCTCAAATGAAAACGAATTACGCCGAGGAATGGAAAGTGCACAGATGATGGTGTGCGAGTCAATAACTAATCCATGTTTACAGCGTTTGAATATTGAAAAGATAGGGAAGATAAAAAGAAAAAAAACGCTTTTTATTGTTGACAACACCTTACCTACACCCGTTTTTTCGCATCCTTTAGAAAGTGGGGCAGATATCGTCGTGCATAGTCTTACCAAATATATTGCGGGACACCACGATGTCATATCCGGGGCAGTTATGACGAATAATGCAGCTGTATTTAAGCAATTGCGTCATATCCAGTGGACCTTAGGAGCCGTTCCAAGTCCATTTGATTGTGCGCTTGTATTAAGAGGAATTCAGACGTTAAAAATACGTATGATGGCCCACCAGAAGAATGCGCGACTTGTTGCCCACTTTCTTGCCCATCACCAAAGGGTAGAGAGATGCGTATTTCCCGGTATTTCTGGTGTGGTTTCATTCTGGATAAGGGGGGATGAAAAAGACACTCTGGCATTTCTTATGAAGTTAAAGCATATTCCTATTGCGCATAGCTTTGGGGGAACCCAGACGACACTGCTTCATCCGTTTTCCATGATGACGTGGACCGCTCCCAAGGAGGAGTTGAAAAAACAAAAAATAACGGGAACCTTGGTGAGAATGTCGGTGGGTATTGAGGACGTTAATTTCATTATTAATGATCTGCGTCAGGCACTGATGGAATGATACCGTTGTGAATTATTAATTATTTTCTATAATGAGATACATATGAACACACAAGACAGACTGAATCTTATCAATCAGGTAGGAGAAGAAGTTATCGGAGCAGAAGAGTTGAAAACTCTTTTTGAAAGCGGAGAACAGCTTATTGCATATGACGGATTTGAGCCGTCCGGTCAAATTCATATTGCCCAGGGTCTTCTTCGTGCGATTAACGTGAATAAAATGATTAAGGCGGGCGTGAAGTTTCGTATGTGGGTTGCCGATTGGCATGCAATGGCAAACAACAAAATGGGCGGGGATTTGGAGAAAATAAAAACAGTGGGAAAGTATTTTATCGAAGTGTGGCGTGCAAGCGGAATGGATTTGAATAATGTCGAGTTTATGTGGGCGAGTGACATGGCGAAAAATCCCGAATACTGGAAGCTTGTCGTACAGGTGGGTAAGTCAAACGCCTTGAAGCGCTTTATCCGCACGGCAGAAATGATGGGAAGGGAAGAATCACTTGAAAAACTGACCGGAGCTCATATTATCTACTCATGTATGCAAGTTGCGGATATTTTTATGTTGGGTGCAAAAATAACACAACTGGGTATGGATCAGCGTAAGGTAAACATGTTGGCACGCGAAGTCGGACCTGTCCTTGGATACTGGAAACCTGTCGTTGTAAGTCACCACATGCTACGGGGACTGGGAAAACCGGTCTCAAGCGAGCAGGATGCACTGCAGCGGACTATTGAGCTTAAAATGTCAAAGTCCAAGCCCGATAGTGCCGTTTTCATGACCGACACGACTGATGATATACGAAGAAAAATCAATAAGGCATATTGTCTGGAAGGGGACATTAAGGAAAATCCGGTTCTTGAATATTGTAAATACATTATTTTTGAATCGTTTGAACGGTTGAATATTTCCGCGTTTTTAGTGGAAAGACCGGAAAAATTTGGGGGCAATCTGTCATTTAAAACATACCAGGAACTGTGCGATACATTTGAAAAGAAATTATTGCACCCGATGGATTTAAAGGCAGCAGTCGTGAATTATTTAGATCAGCTTTTGCAACCGGTCCGAAAACACTTTGAAGAAAACGAAGAAGCAAAAAAACTGCTTGAGACAGTAAAAAGCTACCAGATAACGAGATAGTGTTATTTGAATGATTTGTAGAGGTTCCAGATTTCGGTACAATAGTTTCTCCCGCCTCCTATGTTGCATGAGCCGTAATGTTTTTCTGCCGCCAATTTTACTGTTTCCTCCGGCCAGTCGTCACAGTTGGGGTGCGGGGAGCTTCCCACTCTGTTTATCGTTATGCTTGCATAGATAATAAGGTTGTCGAATAAGACACGTCTGTCGATATTTTTTGGAAGGATTTTAATGGTATTTTTTCGGGATACTTCCTGTTCCTGTTGAGAAATCTGTTGTGACCCCATAATTTGTTGATCATAGGCACCTGGCTGTGCTGCTTTTGCAATTTGTACTCCGGGAAATTTGCTGTCTGTCGGTCCTTTTCCGCTTTGCGTGTAGTAGGCAACACCGTTAAAATAATCAAGCTGCGTGACGCTTGCCTCATTCCACCAGTTATATCTGTTTGCGAGGGAAAACTTGCTGTTTACAAACGAGCGGTACCTTTCGCCCGACTCTTCCTGCTGGGTTGCCTTAAGGAGTGCGACAGGAATACACATGCGCTTTGAAACATCCCTGAATACCTCTTCTAAACTCGAACCGGGACGCTGGTCTGAGGTAACAGGCGGAAGCTCCGGAGTGGGGGTGGATTTTGGTTTATTGGTCGGCTTAGGTGTTTTTGTCGGTTGGATAGACGAAGGGAGGGGATTGTTTGTCGGGAGAACAGACGGAATACTTCCTGTCGGTTGTTCTCTGGGCGGCGTAGCAGGAGAAGATGTCGGACCCATTGTCCACCCCCCATAGTCAGCTTCGGTCGGTTCTATCGGCTGTCCTCCCTGGGGATTTGTAGATGAGGAAGGGGGAGAAAAAGAAATGAGGGAAGGGACGCGGAGAGATTTAATCGATGAGATAATTCCTGTCCCGACAGTATTTATTGAGCGGGAAAAATCCGATACGACGCTTTGCGTTTGGAGAGAGGGCGCTGCCTGAGAGGAAGATTTCTTTGTGTATTTCATGACAAATCCGCTCACCAAAAAAGAAAGGATAAGAACAAATACCATGCGGACACGGCGGGGAATAAAGACCATACTAAATTGAGTATACCGTATTTTTAAAACTCGAATTCCATTGTTTTGAGGCTTATTTAAACTCGCAGTATGAACCGGGGACAAACATATTCACGACATTGTCACAGCTGTTATTCTGGGAGGCAAATTTATTATAATTTTTACAGATGGTATAACAGTAATTATAATAGTCACAGTGTCCTCCCGTATTGACGCAGGCAGCTTTGATAACGTATTTGAAATCCCAGTTATCGCACGAACCGTTGTATTTTGTCCCCTCTTTGAGAATAATGCCAAACCCCACGAGTGCATCAAGAAGTACACGTCTGTCAACGTTATTCACCTTTAGTGCCTGTTTTGTCTTCTCCTTGAATGTCTTTTCCCAATAGTACTGCAGTATTTGTGTGGCGCCTAATGATTTTGAAACCGTATCATTTGCCGTCTCGGGAGAAAACGCTTCCTTACACCGCTCTCCTGCATACAAACTGTCCTCTGCGATAAGACCCGTTTCGGGATAGTAGCCATAGCCGCTGCACACTTGTTGTTTTTCCGTTACACGATGCCACCAGTCATACGCATTATAAAATAACGCGGATTTGTCGCTATAGGTGAGTGTCCCTGGTCCTTCTTGTGCAACGAACGCCTTAAGAAGTGCAGAGGGGACGCAGGCCGTTTGGCCTGCAATTTTAAATATGTCTTCAAGGCTTTTTCCCGGTCGAAGATCTTCAGCCGGAGCAACGGGAGTCGGCACTGCCGTTGGGGTGGGCTTACTGGTCGGCGTCGGAGGCTTTGTCGGTTTTATGGTGGGAAGCAGTTCATACGTTGGAAGGAGGGGAGAGGTGTTTTCTGTAGGGATGGCCACGGTTGGCTGTGGAGGGGTGGTTGGGAGGAGTGTCCACCCGTTATAGTCGGCTTCAGTCAGTTCCATCTGTTGGGGCGCTGATGATGGAATTGCGGACGTAAAAGAAACAAGAGAAGGAGCGCGGATAGACTGTAATGATGTAATTAAACGGGACCGGGAATTTGAGAAGGCTTGAGAGATATCGGAAGTAATACTACTTATTTTAACGCGGGGCGCTGTCGCTTGAGACGATGAAGATGTCTGTGAATATTTCATAATGAATCCGCTTATAGCAAAGGAGGCAAGAAGTACTGCTGCGATACGGATTCGTGGATGAACATATTGCATGATAATTTGAGTATATCGTATTTCCTGGTATTATATCTCTTATGCAGTTTCAACACGTCGTATGCGGTGGTACGTTTGATCATCTCCACTTAGGGCACAAACAATTACTTTCCGCATGCTTTGAGAGCGGAAAAGAGGTGACGATAGGAATAACCTCTGGGGCAATGGTAAGGCACAAACCCTACTACTATTCATTGCAATCATACATGCTTCGCAAAAGGAATGTGCTCGAGTTTGCGGCGGAGCAAAAAAAGGAAGTAAAAATAGTCCAAATTGAGGATATCTATGGCCCGACGGCGAAAAACAGCACGTTTGAAGCTTTATTTGTCACAGAGGAGACGCTGCCGGGAGCAAAAGCCATAAATAATATGCGAATTGAGGTCGGCATGAAGCCCCTTTTTGTTCAATTGGTTCCTTTTGTTCTTGATGAGTACGGAGACAGAATTACCTCTGAACGCATCCGTCAAGGGATAACAAGCAGGGAAGGAAAAAGATACGATAAGCTCCTAATTAGCAGAGAAAAAAGGATACTGCCAGAATCACTAAAGCAAGTATTAAGAGAACCGCTAGGCCGCGTTATCTCTTCCTTTTCTACGCTCTCTAAAGAAGAAATAGAGGAAATGAAACACTTAGCCTCAGTTCAAGGTCGGTTTTATCTGTGTGCGATTGGCGACGTAGTGACATATGAATTGAAAAAAAAGGGAGTTTCTCCATTTTTATCTGTTATTGACGGTCAAACAAAGCGGGAAGCCCTAAACGTGAAAATTCTAAAAGAGATATTAGAAATAGAGCGTTATAACGCCATAAATGAAAAGGGGACAATTGGGAAGGACGCGGTTACCGCATTATTACGGTTATTTGATATGGGGCATAATAAAGCCGTAAATCAAATTCTTGTTCAGGGAGAGGAAGACCTTCTTACCCTTGCAGTGGTCCTTATTGCTCCCCTAGGATGCATTGTTTGGTACGGCCAACGGGAAGTAGGGGCGGTATCGGTAAAAGTTACTGAAGAGATGAAGCGAAGGGTGTATAATTTACTACAGCAGTTTAATTAATAAATTGTAAGAATATGCCACTATATAATCCGCAGGAGTTTGAACGGTCCCTCATTGCAGTTTGGGAGAAAGAGGGGGTCTATAAAACACCAAAGTTAAGTGAGATTGCATCAAAATCATATTGTCTGTCAATGTTCCCTTATCCGTCTGGGTCCGGACTTCATGTGGGTCACGTCCGCATATATACAGGTACGGATGTCCTTGCCCGCTATTTCCGCATGGAAGGAAAACAGGTACTCCATCCTATGGGGTGGGACGCATTCGGTCTTCCGGCAGAAAATGCAGCCATTAAAGCAAAAAAGAATCCTCTCGACATGGTCCCCGGTAATATAGCCAATTTTAAGCACCAGATGCAAAGCCTTGGCCTTTCTTACGATTGGGAGAAGGAATTCTCAACAACTGATCCCGCCTACTACAAATGGACGCAGTGGTTGTTTATTCAGTTCTACAAGAAGGGATTGTTGTATAAGAAAAACACACCCATCAATTTTTGTCCGAAGTGCAAAACCGGATTGGCTGAAGAAGAAGTTCTTGCAAACGGTACGCACGAACGGTGCGGAACACCCATCATAAAAAAAGAACTTCCTCAATGGATATTCAAAATCACCGCTTATGCGGAGCGATTGCTTGAAGATTTGAAGCTTTTGGACTGGCCGAAGGGAATTCTTGAAATGCAGAAGAACTGGATAGGAAAAAAAAAAGGAGTCAATGTAAGGTTTGGAATGGAAAACTCGGACGAATTCATTGAATGTTTTACGACACGCATAGACACCTTATACGGTGTTTCAGCAGTTGTTGTTGCGCCGGAACATTCTTTTGCACAGCGGGCTGTTGAAAAAAATCCTGACGTGAAAAAATATATAGAAAAATCATATCGAAAGTCAGAAATGGAGCGCGAAGACAATACGAAAAAGAAAACGGGAGTATTTACCGGTGCACACGTTGTTCATCCTTTGACCGCAAAAAAAATTCCGGTATGGGTAGGAGACTATGTTTTGGGCTCTGTGGGAACGGGAGCTGTTATGGTCGTTCCCGCTCATGATCAAAGAGACTTCGACTTTGCTAATGCCTATGGAATTGAGATTATTCCCGTTGTCGTGCCGCCGGGCGCGGAGTCAGGAAAAAATAATGAAGGAGCGTACGAAAATGAAGGCATTCTTGTTAACTCTGAAGGATATTCGGGCATGAAAACCGAGGAGGCAAGGGTAAAGATATGTGCCGACCTTACCAATATAAAAAAAGGAGAAAAAACCGTTTCTTATCATCTTCGTGACTGGATTTTTTCCCGCCAACGCTATTGGGGAGAGCCTATTCCAATGGTCTACTGCGAAAAGTGCGGATGGAATCCCATTCCGGACACCGAGCTTCCGTTGAAACTTCCCTATACGGAAAGTTACGAGCCGACAGAAACGGGAGAGTCTCCGCTATCTGCCATTCCCGAATTCGTGAATACAACCTGTCCCGTGTGCCACGGTAAGGCAGTCCGCGAAACGGATACGATGCCGAATTGGGCGGGCAGCTGCTGGTATTTTCTCCGCTTTGCGCAGGACAAAAGGGATGAAACCCTCACCCAATTCACTGACGGACTCAAAAAACTCCCCTGGATGCCCGTTGATTGGTATTTGGGAGGGGCGGAACACGCCGTTTTGCATTTGCTATACGCTCGTTTTTGGGTGAAGGCGCTGCAGGATATGGGATTGCTTAACTTTCCCGAGCCGTTTTTGAGGTTGAGGAATGTCGGAATGGTGCTTGCTGAGGATCATCGCAAGATGAGCAAATCATGGGGCAATACCATCAATCCTGACGACGTGATTTCCCAGTTTGGAGCAGATACATTACGTCTGTACGAAATGTTTATGGCGCCGTTTAACATGGAAATTGCATGGTCAACGACCGCACTTCAAGGAGCTCACAGGTTTGTAAAACGCGTATGGGTAATGTTTGAAAAGATCGGCGGACTGGACTTGAAATCTGATCCAAGCCTTACTGCAAAACTGAATAAAACTATCCGAAAGGTCGGCGATGATATTGCACAGACAAAATTTAATACGGCAGTTGCTGCAATGATGGAATTTTTGAATGCATGGGAAGCAAATCCGTCCGGATTATCCCTTGCCGATACGAAAAAATTCGTTCAAATCCTGTCTCCTTTTGCCCCGTTTGTGACGGAAAAGATATGGAGGGACGTATTTAAAGAAACAACATCCATCCACATCTCAAAGTGGCCGAAGGTCGATATAAACGTATTTAAAGACACTGTTCTTACTATTCCAGTGCAGGTAAACGGGAAGGTAAGGGCTATGATTCAAGTGCCGGCAGGTACCCAGAGCCAGGAAGAAATCGTGGGAATCGCAAAAAATAACGAACGAGTCGCCCAGTATCTTGAAGGAAAACAATATAAAGTCATTTACGTGAAGGGGAGAATCCTCAATTTTGTCATGTAATGGTGTAAAATATATCCGGGGTTGTCGTTGCCCGATCGTCTAACGGTAGGACATCAGACTCTGGATCTGATTATCCTGGTTCGAATCCAGGTTGGGCAACCCGGGAAAATGAAAGGAGGGAGTTTATCCCAAAATATATCTTCTGATGTGAGCGACGGTGTGTTTTGTTTTTTTGGTAAGGCGATATGCTTTTTTTTCGATAGCCGCCTCTTTCAGAATTATCTTTGCAACAATATCGCTTGGCTGTACATTATCTCCTTTATTAACGGCAAACGTGCACATAATGTCCCCCCGTGTCATATCGGCAACAAATAGTGATTCTTTCTTCAGAGCTAATTTATTGCCTTTGAGAGTATATATTCCGGACGGGAGAGAACGTGTAGCTCTTTGTGGAGTTGTTGCATTATTAGCAATGTAAAGTTGAGAATAACTACGTCCGTTTAGTTTTATATTTCCCTCCACAAACCCTTCGCTATTTTTCAGCGGTACAAATTGCTGTATGTGTGAGAGAAGATGCGGTGTTAATTTTTGTTCTTTTTGAACGCCCGTGATAAGTCTCGTAAGTCCGACAAGTCTGCTGTTTATTTCCTGGACATACACTTCCTTACTTGATGGGTCGTATAAGAAATCTATACCCAAAATTCCCCGATAGCCCAGTGTCCGGGCGAACTGCGCAAGTTTTATACTTGCCGATTTTATTTTTACCTTTACCGTTTGCGTAAGCATATGTTGATTCATATCATTTCCGCAAAATTGGAAAGGATTTTGGGAAAGCTCCGGGAATCCGACAATTTGTAGATACGGACCCTCAAACAATATCTTGGTGCGTGTAATGCAGATATGGACGGAGAGCGGGACAATGTCTCCTAAATATTTTGAAGCGCGCAGCCCGCCGGATATTTTATTGCTTAATAGTAAGAATTCTTCTGCGGAGTGAATTTTATAGGTACTCTCTCCCGAAGCACCGAAGCTGCTTTGAATGACAAAAGGAAGCCCCAGTTTTTGTACGCAGTCTTCATACGCGCGGCTTGGTGTATACGCTACCCGTTTGTACGCGATTGTTGTGTTTGTCTTTATCCCCATCTGTTTACAAAATTGCTCCAAAGACAATTTATCACCCAGTTTTTTTTGAAGCCGAACGGAGGGAAGGAGAAGAGAGATGTTATGGGACTTGCAGAGACTTTCCATTTCTTTTGTCGTATAAAAGAAAAGGGCGCGGGTTTTTGTTCCCTTATTGCCAACAATTTTTTTCATGAATTTTTTATTTTTAAGTACGCGTGCAATTGCGTCTCCTCCAAGTATGTTTTCGGAGGCATTTGTATTTTTATAGCAGACAACCGGAAATCCTTTTTTCTGAAGGAGAGTGGTCGTGCTGTCGGAGTGATAAGAAACAATATAATAGTTTTCGACAAGAAGGTCGAGCAACTCAACGCCCATAAATGGTACTTTCTCCAGGAAAAGTATTTTGTTACGCATTATTCACGTTTGTCCAATTATACATCATTTACTGTCCTTTTTATAGTTTAGCAGGTGACAATAGTGTATAATAGGGGAGGTATGAAGAGGTTGTTTGTCCTGTCACAGACAGATAGACAAAAAAACGGCAAGAAAGAAAGCACATTTCTCCGTCATAGTGTTTCTGTTCCCCTCCTCCTCCCAAGAGTTGCCCCCATTTTTCAGATTAATGCATGTATCCACTCTTTAACACATCTCATTACCGAACACTCTCAAAAATGCACCGATGCGGAAAGAAAGTTGATAGTACGGCTGGTTTCTCTCTTAAAAGAGTATCGTAACAGTTCCTGGGGTTTCGCGGAAAAACAGCTTGCGAAAAACTGTATACGAACCGTTGTTTCATTATTGGATATTTTTGTCATGGACGAAATGAGTCCGCGTATACACATGAATATCGGGACAAAAGCATACGGGAGGGCAGGATACCTGTTTGAAGAAGAAGGCCTCTGCCAGCTTGAGTTTTCAGATCAACCTTTGGATATTTTTCCCACGGAAATAACGCGGACGCATTATGTAAAAAGAAAAGAAATGGATGCGTATTTCAAGGAGCTATCCAAAAAGGCTCTCTACATACCTATTTACTCTCTGAATGAATTCAAAAAAATCATAGAAGTATCAAATAAAAAACGACTTGCCGCATACTATTTTAACCGCACTCTTACCAAGGATGAGATAGAGGAAGCGCTCCACATATATGCCCGGCACGACAGCCCGGCAATGCTCATTCTGCCGTTTCACCTCAATGAGGAAGTGAGCGGCTTTGCTTTATCGGGTCGGAGAATGAAAAAAGAGGATGAGAACTCCTTTTTGCCACAATCCGAGCCTTCAAGACAGGAAATATTGGAAACCCTTTTAGAGGGTGGGCTATCCCTTATGAGGGGAGCCAACAAAACGGAACTTAGTGCGGGAAGGGAAGTGAAGCGCGGTAAGGGACTTGGCAAAGCGAACGTACTCAAGGAGTTGGAAGCTATATGGGATGAAATAATTTCTCTTGCTGCTTTGAGGGATGTGTCGGCATACACAACCGCAAAGCAGTCGAAGCTCTATTCACTGCTTGCAGGGGAGAATGAAAAGACGTTTGCCCATCATGCGCAAAAAACGCTCATAAACAGCTATATGAGCGTGCTTATGGGTGATCGGCATGGTGCACCCCACAAACAACCGGTGCTTATTTTAACAAGAACGGGACTGAGCGCCACGACATTCGGAGTATATGCTGCGGCACATTACTTTGACAAAACGAAAAAAAATCGCCCTTTAGCATATATACAAAAGGGTCTCTATTATGAAGCGGATACGATTATCCGGAGGGAGTTTTCCATCGCTCGAAATATGACGGATGCTCACGTTCGTGTTTTTTGTATAAATGTAAGCTCCAATCCTCCCTACACTACGCTGAAAAGGACGACAGATTATAAAAGACAGCGTGATGACTTTATTTGGTCCATACTACGCATTGCAAAAAACAATCCCCGGGAGAATTATTTCCTCATTGTTGATAAGACAACCAATTTGTTGTATCGGACTGTACCAAAGGGTGAAAAACAGCCGGAGAATCTCCATCTGTTTGAAATTGCGAGTCTGACAAAATACAGACACGGAGACAGGAATCATTTTGCGGGAGTCGTGGTATATGAAGGGGGTGAGAAAATAAAACCCTTTATACGTAAAGCCCTGTTGACCGCTCATGCAACAATAAGTCTCAGAGACTTATGCTTTTTTCACACATTCAATGCAAAGGAAGTAGAGGCAATCACCGCCCGCCTGTGGGACAAAGGGAAACAGTTTCAAAAAGGATTTATGAGCGCAATGCGAAGGACGGGGTCGCAGTTCAGATGGAGGATTGAGTCAAACAGGGATTCTTCCCAGTACATCTATCTTATCCCTCCTATGTCAACGATGATACGGGCGGTTCAAAATAGGGGGTTTCGCTTTCCTTTTTATCGGATGAAGAATATGAACGGGGAAATAAGTGAAGTGTCTTATTGTTATAAGAAGTTCTTCAAAAAAATAGTCAAATCGGTGGTAAAGCCCTTCGACTCAACTCCAGGGTATGAAAGAGCAAGCAGTTTTGGACTCAATACTACCCGGGTCACCTTTATTCCCGGTGAATTTTCGTATAGGGGGGCACTATTCTTTCAAAAGATACCCCGCGTCAGTTTTGGACTTGAGACGCCATGCAGTGAGCTTGAAACATTTGGGAAAAAAGTTGCGGATGCACTTATCAAACAAACAATAAAAAACACATTATGAGCACTATCACACAGGGAGCAAACCCGGTCTTTATGGAACTTTCTGCATCAGATCAAAAACAGGTAAAGGCACTGGTTTTGGAGGTTTCAAAAGAATATGGCTTTACCTATAATTCAAAGTATCACTATGATCTTGAAGATCCGAAGAAATATTATGTAGACAGTGGAGGGATGTTCTATGTACTCAAACTGAAGCGGCAGGTGATAGGAACGATAGGGATAGCATCAAATGGAGACGTAGCGGAAATACGGCGCTTTTACGTCAAAAAAGAACAGCAGGGACGGGGATTTGGTTCACAACTTCTTGACAGGGCAATAGAGTACTGTATACAGAAAGGATATAAAAAAATAGAGGTCTGGACAAATAAACAGTTTAAGGTTGCGCATATTCTTTATCAGAAAAGAGGATTTTTGCTGACTAATGAAAACATAAGGGCGTATTATATGGAAAAAACATTATGATTAAAACAAATATCGGATGCAACGGGCTGGTCATCAAAGACAACAAACTACTGTTGGGCCTCAGAAAAAACTGCAAAGGAGAGGGAACGTATGGCCTTCCGGGAGGACATTTAGAGCAGGGTGAGCGATTGGTCGATGGGGTGAAAAGGGAGTTATACGAAGAATGTGGAGTGAGGGCTTTACGTCTCCGCTTTAGCTCAATTGTCGATGAACGGCTGCCAAGTGAAATGTATATTCAGGTGAATTTTGTCGTAAGCGAGTACGAAGGAACAATCACCTGCGTCGAGAAGGATAAATGCGCGGGATGGGAGTGGTTTGACATAAATAGTCTTCCCCACAACATTTTTCCTCCGCATATTCCCATAATTACGGTGTACAAGCAGAATATTGCTTATCTGCAATGAGCTTTTTTATACTATTATCCCTCACTTCCTCCCAAAATCGGCACATATAGGTGTATAATATACTTTTGCTATTTAAGGAGTTTTTTTTAAGACCTCGTCTTGAAACGTCGATAATCTCCGAAATTGATTTTTTTAGCTATGGAAATTCGAAATATTGCGATAATTGCCCACGTCGATCACGGAAAGACAACGCTTGTTGATGCTCTTCTCAAACAAACGCATACGTTCCGTTCAAATCAAAAAGAAATGTCCGAAACCCTTATCATGGATTCAAATGATCTTGAGCGTGAACGAGGTATTACCATTCTTGCAAAAAACACCTCCGTTTTTTATAAAAATACAAAAATCAATATTATCGACACTCCGGGACACGCTGATTTCGGTGGAGAAGTCGAGCGCACGATTAATATGGCCTCAGCTGCCATTCTTCTTGTGGATGCAGCAGAAGGTCCGCTTCCTCAGACAAAGTTTGTTTTGAAAAAAGCATTACAGGCAGGTTTGCGTATTATTCTTGTCATAAACAAAATTGATAAGCGCGATGCACGTCCGGTTGAAATCGTTTCGGAAGTTGAAAATCTTTTCCTTGATTTAGCAGAGGACGATTCATCTCTCGAATTTACGACTCTTTATGCCGTCGGGCGTGATGGAAAAGCGTTCTACACGCTTCCCGCTACATATACCGCTGACACTCCGGGCGATTTGTCGCCTCTTTTTGAAACGGTCATGAAAGAAGTCCCCAATGCCGTAAAAAATGAAGACAAACCATTACAGATGCAGATTTCTACTCTTGAATACGACAATTATGTGGGCAGATTATGTATTGGAAAGATTGAACAGGGAATCTTGAAAAAAGACCAGACGGTCGCCGTCGTGGGAGAGAATGATAAGACGCTCGGAACATATAAAGTCTCCAAGTTGTATACGACCTCAGGACTTAACAGGACAGAAGTGGATGAGGCGGTTGCTGGCGACATTGCAACCATTGCGGGAATCCCTATCCTTACCATCGGTCAAACCGTTTGTGATCCGGCATTTCCTCAAAGCATGCCACATATTACCGTTGAAGAACCGACGATTAAAATAAGTATCGGTCCAAACACCAGTCCTTTCGGAGGAAAAGAAGGGAAGTTTAGCACGTCACGACAACTTCGTGAACGTCTGTACAAAGAAATAGAAACAAACCTAGGACTGCGTGTTGAAGATGATACGGAAGGTGTCGGATTTATTGTATCCGGTCGTGGAGAATTACATCTCGCGGTACTTCTTGAGCAAATGCGAAGAGAAGGGTATGAAATGGAAGTCTCAAAACCGCAGGTTATTTATAAGACCATTGAAGGAGAAATATGTGAACCGTTTGAAGAAGCAACAATTGAAGTTGATGAGGAATATTTCGGAGTCATTGCTGAGGAAATGGGAAAAAGAAAAGCCACGATGGTTGACATGAAAAAAGAAAGCGGTGGACGAAATCGTGTCATTTACCGTATTGCGAGTCAGAATTTACTCGGTATCCGCAACTCACTGCTTACAAAAACAAGAGGAACAGCAATCCTCCATACGTTTTTCCTTGGATATTTTCCAAAGGGACAGCGAATGGAAGATACGCGAAACGGAAGCTTGGTGTCGGTCAAAGGCGGAGAGGCTGCAAACTATTCTATTGGCAAAGTACAGGCACGCGGCGTCCTTTTTGTTGCACATGGAGACATTGTCTATGAGGGAATGGTGGTAGGAGCAGCAAATAAAATGGATGATATAGAAGTGAACGTCAGTAAAGAAAAACAACTGACCAATAATCGATCAGCAGGAGAAGGAGTCTCCATTGGTATTGTTCCGGCAACAAAACTTACTCTTGAGCAAAGTCTTGATTTTATCAACGACGATGAATTGTTGGAAATTACTCCTATTTCACTTCGTATTCGAAAACGAGTCTTACAATCAACGCTGAGAAAAGTGAATGACAGACGATTACGCCAGATACGGGAAAGCCAACAGCAATCATAAAGAGAAAGAAAGTTTGAATTAGGGAGGCTCAGTTGATACAATTATCAACTGTACGACATGGGTCCATAGCTCAATGGTAGAGCAGCAGCCTTTTAAGCTGTTGGTTCTGGGTTCGAGTCCCAGTGGGCTCACATTCTTCTTCAAAAACATAATTACTGGTATAATGGCTCGAACATCATCGAAACGTGATGGAAAGTATGGCAACGCCAGAGCGTCTGAATAAGATAACAAGAAGAGATTTCCTCAAGATGACATTGCTAGGGATAGGTGCTCTTGGAGGAGCTGTGTTATTTCCCGAGATCACCGAGGCGATGATAAATGCTTCTTTTCCGGATAGTTTTGAAGGGTTGAGAGTAGCTCCGACTTTTCCTTTGCCCCGTGAACTGCAAGGACTTCTTATTAACAGTCCATTTCTATGGTGTTATCCAAACATACAAAGTCAAACCCTGGCTCATCTGCAAAGCGCGGGAACCGCTAATCTTCGTCTTTTTGCAGACGACCGTATTGAGCCGAATATCGGGAAATACAACACAGAGGCGGTGGGAGCGCTGCAGTCATTGCATACAACCATCGAAAAACAGGTGGGAGGTTCTCCCAACACCATTGTCAGTCTTTATGATTCCTATGGAATGAAAATAAGAGAAAACCCCGTTTATGGAAAAAACACCATTACTTCGCCGTATTGTGACGGAAGTTCGGAAAGTTATCGTCAGTTTTTTACCGAAAAGGGCCTCCGCAAATCTTTTTTGCAAAGAGCGGATATGCTTATCGATACTCTTGGGGGTTCATCTGCCGTTGGCGCATGGGAAGTGGGAAACGAATTTGTCCCCCCTGAAGGTCCCGACGGGCACGCAATTTTTCAGGATTGGTATCTTGAAGTTATGGATACAATTCATGAAAAAGACAAGACGAGGCCGATAATTACAGGCGTAGATAGGCCGTGGCACCTTGATGAAAGGGATATTGATATTCCGAACGTGATAAATTCAATTCACATCTATCCGCCCTTTTTATTTGGGAATCTTCATGCATTTCTGCATAGTGAAGGTCGCAGACTTCCCCTCTTTGTTGAAGAAACCGGTTTTCCTGAACGATTGTTGGGAGTTGATCTTCCTTCTTCTGTTGCTGACGTGGAATATAATAATTTTATACATAAAATTGTAAGGTCAGCTACATTCGGTGATAAGGTGGAAATGGATAGTTTGGGCCTTTGGAAAGTTGACGGATACGACGATGGGTATCCTGACCCCTTAGCTCTTCCTCTTACCCGGGCAACAATAGGATCATTTGTCGCAGCAGCGGGAAGAGAGATGTAGATGTTGGCCTCTTTGGGGTGTATAATTTTCTTCTATGAAAACAACGACTCACACTCTTTCCAACGGACTCAAAGTTATTCTTGTTGATACGGAGTCATTCCCGACAGTGACCGCGCTTGTTATGATAGGGGCGGGGAGCCGTTATGAGCGAAAAGACAATAACGGGATTGCTCATTTCTTTGAACACATGGCATTTAAGGGATCTAAAAAATATAAGAATTCATTTGAAATATCCTCAGCAATAGAAGGCATTGGCGGCTTGTTTAATGCCTTTACGTCAAAAGACCATACGGGGTATTGGATAAAGGCAACTACCGAATATACGCATACGCTTTTGGATGTGTTGTCGGATATGATTTTGCACCCTCTTCTTGACGAGGAAGAAATCGGTCGCGAAAAGGGCGTAATTATCGAGGAAATCAACATGTATGAGGATATGCCTGCACGAAAAGTGGGGGATATTTTTGAAGAAGTGATGTATAAGGGGAGCCCACTCGGATACGATATTGCAGGCACAAAAGAAACAGTAAATACGTTTAACAGAAAGACGTTTGCCGATTATATTGAAAAGCTTTATCACCCCAGTAATGCGGTTGTCGTACTTGCGGGAGGCCTTGCCGGAAAAAATTATCTTCCTGAAATTGAGAGGAAATTCGGAGCGTGGAAAGATAAAAAAACGGCACGATATGAGGGGTATAATGGCTCACAAAGAAATGCGCAGCTCTATATAAAAAATAAACAGACGGAACAAGTTCATATGTGTGTCGGATTTCGCGCATTTTCATTCAAAGATGAGCGTAAATATGCTCTCCAAGTGTTAGCGACAGTACTTGGAGGCGGGATGTCTTCACGTCTGTTCATGGAAGTGCGTGAAAGAAGAGGACTTTGTTACTATATTTCAACTGGACGTGAATTATATGCGGATACGGGAAGTATTGTAACGCAGGCGGGCATTCGAAACGACAAGGAAAAAATACAGGAAGCGGTCAGTGTCATTTTGAAAGAACATATGAAAATTGCAAAAGGGGAGATTACTACTGAGGAAATAAAAAAAGCGAAAGAGCTTCTCAAGGGGCGTTATCTTCTCAATCTCGAAGATTCGATGAATATCGCAACAATGTTCGGATCAAAATATACGCTTGAGAGGGAAATGGTTGACACAAAAAAGACGCTTGAAAAACTGATGGGAGTAACGGAGAAAGAAATAGTTGACGTTGCAAAGCAACTGTTTGTTCTTTCCGGACTCAACTGTGCCATAATTGGGCCATTGGGAGAACGCGATATCATTCTTCCCTCTATACTATAATATACCCTTGCATTGAGCCTCATTTTTTGATACTTTTTTAGTATAGCTATATACTTTTGTATGAGTTTAAAATGGGGAAATAGCTGCTTTGTTGGTATCACACTCAATGAAACATAAACTAATAACCATTCTGCGAATTTTCTCATTAATCATATACCTCTTCACCACCTTCTTTGTTTATTTTTTATATTTGCCTCATCAACAAGAACCGGTATCAGCAGCCTCGCATTCCATTACTTCTCGAGTTGATTTTGAATTAGGAATACAAGACGGCACTGATACTGCAAGTCAAGAAGGAAAACTCAGTTTGAAACCGGACGGATTGTGGGGAGTTCGCTCTTTTAAGACACCAAATATTGCTCTGGGAGATCAGGCGGGAGTTGTCTCTGACGGAAATTATATTTATTTACTGCAAAATGCTGACAACCGATTCGCTCGCTATATTCCCACAGAAAACAAGTGGCAAACACTTGCTCCTGCCCCCAAATTCAGTTATCCGGGAGCGCAGCTTATCTCTCTTGGGGGGTATATTTATGCGGAGTTTGGAGGATATCAAAAAGACTTCATGCGCTATTCTATTGCGACGGATACGTGGACAATTCTTGCGAATATGCCCGATCTCGTATATGGAGGAGGTGCGTGTACAACTGACAATACGAACATATTCTGCCTGCGAGGGACTTCGACAACCGATTTTTGGAAATACACGGTCGCGACAAACACGTGGTCTACTATGTCAGTGCCTGCTGCAACCATGGGGACAGGAGCAACACTCGTTTATTACAATGGAAATCTCTATGCAACAAGAGGAAATGGAACAACAACAATATATCGATATAACATTGCTGCGAACGTGTGGTATACGACAATGACCGATGGTATTACAGCTCTTGCTGCAGCTCCGGCAACAATCAGCGAAGATAAAAGCGCCTCGATAAGGGGGCACGAAGTATTTATTACGCGCGATCAGGCAACCCAGACTTTTTACAAATACGACATTATTGACAATATTTGGACGACACTTGCCAATACCCCTCAGGCCACAAGATATATTGGAACAGTTTATAATGCGGCAGATGATTATGTATATGTATTCAGAGGAAACGGCCAATATGATTTTTGGAAATATCATCCGACAACAGATACTTTTCTCGGACCAACGGATCTTCCGAATACTCCGGGTTCTGGAGCTGACCTCCTATACTACAATGGATTTCTCTATTACATGAGAGGGAATAACTCAGCGCTATTTTATAAGTATGAGATTGCGACGGGGCTTTGGACAAGTCTCAGTGCTGCGCCCGGGAATTTTAACGATGATACAAAGGGAGTTGTCGTGGGAAGTAGTCTCTATTTCTTTAGAGGAAGTAACACAAATGCATTTTATAGATATGATACCGCTCTGGATTCGTGGACGACTCTTACCGCGGTTACGCCCGCTTCGACATATTACGGCGGAACCTTGGTTTATCCGGGAAGTGGAGGTTTTATTTATGCAACGCGGGGTGGTAATTCACGCTCCTTTTGGCGTTATAAGATAGCAAACGATGTGTGGGACGATCTAAGCGTCGCCGATCTACCGGATAACGCAGAAGCAGGATATGGGGCACGCATGACAACCGACGGGACAGATATTTATTATTCCGGAGGTTATGGGACATCAACGCTGCTAAAATACACGATAGGAAATGATGCATGGACTGCTGTCAACAGTCTCCCTTTTGCTCCCAACTGGGGAACGGATATGCGCTACTATGGAGGAAAGATATTCTTTCAGGCAGGATATTATAAAAAAGACTTTTGGGAATACATCATTTCTACCAACTCTTGGCGCAGACTTCCTTATCTGCAGGGAGCATATTATTATGATATTGGACCGTATAATGGCGGATCTCTTACCATCGATAGTACAAACGGGAACATGTATTCCATTAGTGGCCAAAACCTTATATGGCTCCATCAATACACACCCTCGCAATATAATTATGTAGCTACAGGGATTTGGACAAGTAATGTTATTGAAACGGGGTACGTCCAAAACTGGCTTACGCTTGCTTCTTCGATAACAACTCCAGGAAATTCAACGGTGAGCTTTGAAACGAGGAGTAGTCTTGATAAGACGTCTTGGAGTACATGGCAACCGGTGAACGGAGACATTATTTCCTCCCCTCCTGGCAATTACTTTCAAGTCCGCGCCACCTTGAATGCTTCAGCAGGAAGAGTTCAAACTCCCACAGTGGATTCAATCACTTTAAACTATGTGGGAGATGAGATTGCGCCAACTAATCCCTCATCGTTTACGGGGGTTTCTCAAGCAGCAGGAGGAATAAGCATCACATCAGGCCAGAGCTATCGATACACATCCCCTTACTTTACGTGGTCAGGGGCGACAGATGGTCAAACTGCTGTTGCAGGATATTATGTCTATTTCGGAACTACTCCCGGAGCTGATCCGGAAACGCTGGGCGTTTATAAGACAAATACAAACTATTTGGTCACCGTACCAATGATAAAAGGACAGACGTACTATTTGAGATTAAAAACAAAAGATACGAGCGGGAATATCTCTACCGCAACAACGGGATTCTCTTATGTTTATGCCGGCGTTTCCCCTCCTCAGACCGAGACAAAGACGAGTTCAGCGGATTTTTCTGATGGCACCTCAACCAACACCTCTTCCGTAGGAGATCAGATTTCACTGTCCTCAAAACCGGGATTTTGGCAACAACAACGGTTAAGTGTGGCGCCTTCAGGCATTTATTATGGATCCGGGTTTGCTTATGTTGCCTCAACAAACAAGCTATATTTAAACAGGGGCTATGGAAGCCAGTCGTTTTATGAATATGACATAAATACCGACACGTGGACAACCAAGGGAAATCTTCCTTCGACCGTATACTATGGAGACGACACTATTGAGGGTCCGGCTGGATATTTATACGGAACAAAAGGGTGGAATACGACAAGTTTTTGGAGCTATAACATTGCAACCGATACGTGGAGCGATGAGGCTGCAGCAGATGCTCCGCAACCCATCAGCTATGGAGGATCTCTTGCATTTGATGGTAGTCATTATATTTATGCCCTTAAAGGAAATAATGATGATGCCTTTATGCGTTATGATACCCAGGCGGATAGCTGGGAAGTTTTGGCAAATGTTGATTTTGGAGCTCCCTACAATCAAGTGAATAACAATATATCTGATGGTGCGGATCTCGCATTTGATGCGGGGAACAATACGTTCTATGCTTTGCAAGGAGGAGGGCGATCGGGGTTTTCTTCATACAATCCGGATAACAACACGTGGTCCCAACTACCAAATCTCCCCGCATTGGCGAATGCCGGCTCGAACATACAATATGATGCGAAAACCAATGCGATTTATTACATAGCCGGTTGGGGAACTACTCTTCTCTTCAAATATGATATTGCATCACGCACGTGGAGTAGTTTGCCTGATGCTCCTTTGGGAATTTCTGCGGGAAGTACGATTCGGAACGTGAATGGTACGCTATATGTAATGAGGGGTGCCGGAGGAAGTCAGCTGTATACATATAATATTGCAAAACAATCGTGGATGATTCCTAATGTCGGCCTCTTCGGAGGTTGGTATAGGGGAAATGATGTACGAACGTTTAATTATGGTGCCGATATAATCAAAGGGGATGAAAACAATTATTATCTCACCAGGGGTAATTTTGACAATCTTTTTATCCGATATAATTCAACCACGGGCGAAACGACAAATCTTGCAGATGCTCCCGCAGGATTCTATAACGGAGGAAAATTGGTGTATGAGTCAACTCACAACAAGATATACGCAACGACAAGTTCGTATTATCGAAAACTTTTCGTGTACGATATCGCGACCGATACATGGTCAGAAGAAACGCTTGATCCGCCACCCATTGATTCCAATACGGGGACTACGATGGTATATGATGGATCGCGCTATATTTTCTGGACACCCGGAGGAGGAAGCTCTGCAATGTATAAGTTTGATACGCAGGGAACCTCTGCTCATAAATGGAGCGCAGCGATAGTGCCAAATGCTCCAAGCTCCTTGTCATATGGGTCCGATTTGGTCATAAAAAATGACTATATCTATGCACTTCGTGGGAATAACCAACTAGGTTTTTACAGATATGGCCCCCTGTCAGGGACGCCAACTTGGAATGACGCGATTGTTGCCGATTTGCCTGCGGGAGCCACCATCTATAACGATGGCTTTTTAGTGGATGGGGGAGAAGATCTTCTCTATGCCTGTCGAGGGGGAAATCAGGTTGGTTGTTATTCTTACTCCCTCTCAACGAACTCCTGGTCCACTATTGCAAATGCGCCGGCACAAATTTATACGGGTGGGTCTGCGGCTCCTGTTGGAACGGAAAGCATGCTTGTTATTGCAGGAGCGGGAACGAATACCTACAGCAATGGGTTATATTCTTACATTATGCAAACGGCAAATACTTCATTCCAAGAATCGGGAAGTTACACGTCCGGATCAATAGATCTTGGACCGGTTTATCGCTTTGCAAACTTGAATGTGGGGTATGTGCCGGCCAACAATACATCGATGACCGCATACACGAGGACATCTTCCGACAACAGTACTTGGGACGATTGGCAGGCAGTTACGGATGAAAAGATTATTGGTTCAAATAGAACGTATAAGGTCAATTCCTCGATGAAACGGTATATTCAAGTAAGATTTGACCTTTCATCCGGAGATGGAAAGTATTCCCCAGTTATTAGAGACTATTCCATTTCCTATTATCAGGATATAGATGCTCCGTCAAACCCGTCTGTTGTTACGGGCTACACAACTGCGACAAAAAGTGCGACGCTTACCTCAGGTAATTGGGGCAATATGCCTTCCCCCTATTTTGAATGGCCCTTGGAAGACGCAATGGGAGGAGCTACAGATGGAACAAACGGATCTGGGATTGCTGGATACTACGTCTATTTTGGCGCTTCTGAAAGCGCCGATATTATTACCGAAGGAACATATCAGACAACAACAAATTACGCGCCAAAAGACCTAACCGCAGGACAGACATATTATCTTCGCTTAAAGACAAAGGACAACGCGGGGAACATAAGTCCTTCTGAATACCTTGGTTTTGTTTATAAGTTTAATGATCAAAAACCGGATAATCCAACAACAATGACGGTTGATCCTCCTGGTCCCACAAACATCAATGCGTATACTTTTGCTTGGAGTGGAGGAACTCCGGACGTGAGTTATTGTTATAAAACGGGAGCTATCGGATCAGTGGAGCAATGTATAGGCGACACATCTATTGCAAGTATTTCGGCATATCAGGAGGGGAATAATACATTTTATCTTCGCACGAAAGACGTCGCAGGAAACTTTGCTGCTGTGTATAAAACGATTACTTATCAACTTCTCGAGACTGCACCAGGTGTGGTTCAAAACTTAATTGTAACTCCGGAGCATAGTACTTCAGGGGAATTTGGATTCAAATGGACACCTCCGGCTTTTTTTGGAGGGACGCAAGCGGGTCTTAAGTATTATTATTCGGTGAATGCTCTCCCAACCGCAAACAATATCACGCTTATTGGAGCGCAGACATATCTTCCTTCAAGCTCTTATGCAAACCAGGTAGGCAAGAACACAATTTACATTGTTACAAAAGATGAAGTGGGGAATATTTCATATAATTCGTATGCCTCAGCAGATTTTTATGCAGACACATCAGCACCGGGAGTGCCGACAAGTACGGACATTGCGGACGTCTCAATAAAAGAAACAAGTAAGTGGCGTCTGGCGTTATCGTGGGATGCTCCCGAATCGAGTGGCTCCGCGGGAGTGGCATATTATCAGGTATACAGATCGACAGTTTCTGGAGCAAATTGTACAACCGATAGCTCCATCTTTGGGTATGTTGCTCAGACAATACAAACATCATATATAGACGTGAATCTTAACCAGGTGGAAAATTATTACTGTATGAAGGCGTGTAACACAACGAATCAGTGTTCTCCTGTTTCGTCAACAGTTCATTTATTACCTGATGGGAAATGGCGTGTTGCACCTGAACTTGTTGCGAGCCAATCTGCAACAGTTAAAACGAAATCAGCGCTTATTAATTGGTCCACCAATCGTAAGAGCAATTCGTTTGTAAAGTATGGAAAAAAGAGCGGTTCGTATGATAATGAAGCGGGTTCTTCCGAGCAGGTTTCTTCTCATTCCATCGCATTAAATAGTCTTGACCCAGGGACCACATATTACTATCAAGCCATCTGGACAGATGAAGATGGAAACACCGGCCATTCCGACGAACTTAGTTTCTCGACAAATCCAGCTCCATTTGTGTCTAGTGTGAAGTTTAGTCGGATAAATATCAACTCAGCTGAAGTGACATTTACAATAAAGGGAGCAATCAAGGCAACCGTTCAATATGGGAAAACTATTTCGTATGGGAGCCTAAAAGGAATTTCGACGTCAAAGTCGGAAACAGCTTATACAATTGAAGTTGACACGCTTACTGAGGGATCCTTATACCATCTTCGTGTTGCCGCAGAGGATGACGAAGCAAACACCTATTACAGCGATGACTATACATTCACTACTCTTCCGACTCCTAAGATAATGAACTTACGGACACAACAAGTCGTCGGAATGCCGACGGCAACACTGCGATTGTTGTGGACAACAAATACGCTTGCAAGCACTATAGTTTCTTACTATCCAACACAAACTCCTCAACTCACGCAGGATAACATTAGTCTTGTGCTTAAAACAAATCATGAGGTAATATTAAAAAATCTACTTGACAATACTGACTACACCATTTTGATAAAAGGGAAGGATTCAGCAGGAAATGAAGCTAAAACAGAGACGCGGAATCTGAAGACGGCAAACGACGTTCGACCTCCGGAAATTCAAAACCTGAGTGTGGAAACGTCCATTATTGGCGTAGGAGACAATGCACAGGCACAAATAGTCGTAACATGGGACACTGACGAGCCGGGAACAACCCAGGTGGAATATGGACAGGGAACGGGCACGACGTATAATCAGACAACGCAGGAAGATACCAATCTTACTATGAATCATTCCGTGACGATAACAAGCTTAAGTCCTTCAAAAATATATCACCTACATACGCTCTCAAAGGATAAGGCGGGGAACGTTGGACAATCACTCGATACTGTTATTATTACTCCGAAATCGACGAAAGACGCCCTCAACCTGGTTATTGATAATTTATCAAAGACATTTGGATTCCTGAAAGGAACGTCTATACTGAGATAATATGGCAATAAATGGCAACAAATTACTGGAAATTAGGGATATGCGAAAGTCATTCTCAATCGGGGATGGGGCGGTTGAGATATTGAAAGGGATTAATATAACAGTTGATAAGGGAGAGTTTGGAATTATATTTGGACCGTCAGGATGCGGAAAATCAACACTCCTCCATTGTCTGCTTGGACTGGAAAATCCCACTTCAGGCAAAGTATTAATGGAAGGACAGGACGTATATGCGATGACAGAGGATCAGCGTTCTATCTACCGTCGTCACAAGGTAAGTATTATTTATCAACAACCACTATGGATTTCTGCGCTTAACGTCATTGAAAACGTGATGTTTCCCCTCCATTTACTCGATTATCCTGAAGAAGAAATAGAAAAAAAGGCCCATGAGGTTCTCACCCATGTCGGCATGGAAAAATGGGCAGCATATGTCCCAACAACTTTGAGCTCGGGACAACAGCAAAAAATCAGTCTTGCCCGTGCCCTCATGCTTGATCCGTTAATGATTGTTGCGGACGAACCGACGGGAAATCTTGACACTGTTTCGGGACAAGAATTACTACAAACATTCATGGGGTTGGTAAAGCTTGGGAAAACGGTCGTAATGGTTACACATGATTTGGAATATCTGCGATATGGGACAAAGATTTTTCATATGGTGGATGGTGAAGTAGTGGAGACGTATGAGCCAAAAAATGCAAATAAAACGATTACCTTCGGAAAAAAAGGAGGGGCTGGTGAGGATACAGCCAATGTCCGCGATCCGAAGTTTTTGGAAAAATTACACTTGTAAGGTATGAAAAAGAAAATAATAGATTTTGCAAAAAAAATATTTTCCTTGAAATTTTGGCGAAATATTTTCCGCACGATGTATTTGTTTGCCTCGTTTTTTCTTCTTCTCGTACTGTTTGTTCTGAGCAAACTTGCGGCCCGTCTTACCTTTTTGCCGATAGTGGGCATCTATATCCGGAAAATAAACTTTCCTGCCGGAAAAACGATGCTGCATTATGAGCAGTTGCTCAGTTCAAGGCTCGATGGACTACGGCCATCTGAAGTAAAACGAAGCTATCTTATCAATATTGCTTTCAAAAATCTCCTTTCAAAAAAGACACGTTCGTTCATTACTATATTTGGGATGTCGGTCGGTATCGGAATTATTGTCCTTTTACTTTCTCTTGGATACGGCATTGAGAGGCTAGTTATCTCTCGTGTTGCATCTCTTGATGAATTAAAAATGGTTGACGTGTCTTCAAGTGAGACCACTTCTCTTCGGCTTGATAGGACAGTCTATAACAAGATTAGTGCAATATCAAGCGTACAAAAAGCAATTCCCCTTGTATCGGTAGTTGGGAAAATTACTTATAATAAAGCCGCAACCGACGTCTTAGTTTATGCAGCTCCCCGAAGTTATTTGGATGCAATGAAGATACAAGCGAAGAAAGGATCTTTGTATTCCGATAACCAATCGTTTGATTCTACAAAAGCATCAAAAGAGGGTGGTGCAGTTGCAGGAGCGGAAACGGAGATGGAGCATGCTCTCCTTAATGAAAAAAGGACATTGCTACGACAGGAATTCAATGTACTTCCTGGAGAATCGGTGCCAGTATGGGAACGATGTGATATTTCTTCAAAGTTATTAGGATACACTACGCGTATTGAGGGTGGGTATGAAGGATATCTTTACTGGGGAGGAGAATATGGACCCTTTGATTCCTATGGACGTGCCGGATACGACGCCATACGAAGAATATATACGGGTAGATGGGTTCTCGGGCAGGTACTCCTTTTTCAAAAAGGAGCAGATATGGCGCTTATTCCGCAAATAAGCGAAACGGGAGGGCAGTTATGGAAATCGGGGTGTATTCAAGAGCGGCTTGTGCAAACAAAGCCGATTATTGCTATTTCGGAGGGGAAGGTTCTGGGGGAGTCAACGGGGAGCGCTGAACTTGAAGTAGCAAGCGATTCAGCAGGTTCCTCTTTTGATGCGAGGGTCCTATCAAGCGATTCTGCAGGAATCGAAACGGTCTCACTTCAAGCTTCCGGTGGTGCTACGGTGAAGAAAACACAAGATCAGCTCACTTTTTCAGTAAAGCCAAAGGGGGAAGCTGTCGTATCCTCTGGGCTCCTTAATTTACTATCTATTTCCGAAAAAAAAGCAGTAGGGACAATTTTTTCGTCATCTTTCATTATTGGAAAAAGCCTTCTTCCGTCAGTGGAGGGCAAGGCGCTGTCCGAACCGATTGACTATAAAATAATCGGCGTTGTGGATGATCCGAATAATACCTATTTTTATATTCCGTATTCCGACATAAAACAACTTACCATTCCCAATGTCTCCCAGCTTAAAATTGTTCTGAAGAATGTTGGCGATATGGCGAATGTCCGCAAAAGTATAGAGACACTTGGATTTCGCACAAACAGCACCGCCGATACTGTAAAACAAATAGAGTCACTCTTTGCCAATCTTCGTTTTATCCTCGCAATTTTGGGTCTTGTTGCCCTTGGTGTGGCGGCTTTGGGTATGTTTAACACTCTTACTGTCTCGCTTCTTGAACGTACCCGCGAAATCGGAGGCATGAAGACAATGGGAATGGTAAGTGAAGAGGTTCAAGACCTTTTTCTTGCCGAAGCTATGATTATGGGTATTTCAGGCGGTCTTGGAGGCTTGCTGCTTGGATTTTTAGTCGGGAAGGGTCTTTCATTGATAGTCTCACTTATTGCATTTTCTCAGGGTCAAGGGTATATTGATCTCACCTATATTCCGCTCAATTTTACGTTATTTATCCTCGCTTGCTCGTTTGTAGTAGGGGTTGTGACCGGTATTTATCCCGCTCAGCGTGCAAAGAAGATATCAGCATTGAATGCATTGAGGTATGAATAAATCAATAAAAAGATCAATAAAACGACCAGTGGACGAGGAAGAAAAGAAAAAAACATTATTGTCACAAGTTTCTCCAGCAAAGTATATCTCTCGGTATGCTAGACCAGTGATTTTATTCATTGTGAGCTTCAGCTTGGTAGGCATAAGTGTGTTAGGCTACCATTGGTATGGAAAACAACTGAAGACACGTCTTTCCAAGAGTGTGTCAGTATTTTCTTTACCGCAACAGGCAAAAACAGCGCCGATGGGGAGTGGAAACTATTTTGACCCACTTGATGTGGTGCAAGTGATAAAAGAAGGAAATGCGGGCATTTCTTTTCTTGACATAAGGAGTGATGATGAGTATAAAAAAGAGCACATTAAAGGTGCTATTTCTGCCCCCATATATCATATAGGGGACGGAAATGTTGCGTACTATGCAATAGATGGCGTATTGGGAAAAATTCGGCTGGATAAAGCAAAACAAATCGTCGTATATGGACCAAGCAACTCCTTTCAGAGACAGCAAGAGGTTATGAGTCAATTAAAGAAGAGGGGATATTCCGCGAAACTGTTAGCGGTTGGATGGAATGAATTCCGGCACTTCCAGAATATCTGGATCCCAGAGCCTTTGTGGGGAAAAATAGATGTGAACAGTTTAATTGATTCAAATTGATACCCTTATATCCATTAAATACCTATTCTGACCTATCTTTTTTTGCACTTTTATTTGCTGGTTTCATGGGCTTAGCTATCGGATCTTTCATTAATGTGGTAGCTGACAGACTCATACACGATGAACCGCTTTCAGGAAGGTCCCATTGTGACTATTGCAAGAAAACGTTGTCTTTCATGGATCTTATTCCCGTGTTTTCTTACCTTTTTTTGAGAGGGAGATGTCGCTATTGCCACAAGAAACTGTCTTTTCAATATCCTTTAGTCGAGTTTCTGACCGGTTGTTTGTTTATTCTGGTCGTTTTGTTGTCACCACAGGCTGATATGCTGCATATCGTACTATACTGGGGGATAGTATCGTCCGCATGGATTATCTTTATTTCCGACCTAAAATATCAGCTAATTTCCGACTCTGTTCAACTTACCTTTTTTGTCTTTGTCTTTCTGCTTAAACTGATTGAGCGCGCTACCCTTTTTTCCCTTGGGTTTGACGTCATCTCCGGGGTAATGGTCGCACTTCCCATAGGACTTATTTATTTGATAAGCAGGGAACGGGCGATGGGACTGGGGGATGTGATACTTGCATTCATTATCGGGTTCTTATTTGGCATGGGAAAGGGATTTTTAGCTTTGTATTTCGGATTTGTCATCGGCGCAGTTGTTGGAATAGCCCTCATTCTTTCACAAAAGAAGAAGCTGAAAAGCAGCATTTCGTTCGGACCGTTTCTGATATTGGGGATGATAATTGTTGCATTGTGGGGGGATGTATTATTGCAGGGAATAAAAAGAATATATGGGATATAATGAGAGTCGAAATAATATGAAAATTATCGGCGTTGTCGGTCCGCTTGCCTGCGGAAAAGGAGTTGTTGCTGAGTACTTAATTAAAAACAAAGGATTTGCTTCCTTTTCGCTATCAACTATCGTTCATGATGAGTTGAAAAAAAGTGGAGTTACGAACTTTACCCGCACGACTCTCCAGGATATCGGAGATAAGCTGCGCATGCGGGAAGGGGACGGGGCACTTGCAAAGCGGGCGGTTGCAATTCTGAAAGAAAAAGAAGTAGAAAACGTTATCATTGAAGGTATCCGCAATCCGGGAGAGGTTGAATATTTACGTACATTGCCCCATTTCTATCTTATTGCAATCGATTCCAAACGCGAACTTCGCTACGATCGGGTCATCAAGCGCGGAAAACCATGGGATCCAAAAGACTGGGAATCGTTTGAAAAAGTGGACTGTCGGGATCAGGGAGATAAACAAAATAAAAGCGGACAGCAGGTGCTCGCCTGTATGCAGCTTGCCGACATAAAAATAGAGAACAACGGAGACCTTGCGCTTCTTAATAAAGAAATAGAAAAAATAGTGTGAAAACTTTTCAGCGGTTCTTACGGGAACATTATCTTCTCGTCGCAACGGACGTAAGAAAATAGTTCATCCGGCGTAAACCACAAAGCAACTTCTTTTTCGCCGTCTTCAACCGCATCTGAAGCATGGATGACATTGCGAAGCGGGCGGCATGTTTCGTTTGCTAAGTCTATAGAATCATGCGAAAAATCTCCACGGATGGTACCGGGGGCTGCCAGGACGGGAATGGTGTTTCCGGACAATTTACGGACTATTTCAATTACTTCATATCCTTCAACCGCCATCACAAGGACAGGGGATTCCTGAAAGTAGGTGATAAGCCATTGTTTGACCTGTTTTCCAATTGTGATTGCATCATCCGTTTTAAATGTGTCTTTTACGTCAATTCCTTTTACCTGGCAATTGTTGAGCGTCCTTTTTCCCACCTTTTCAAACCATGCATCAGTGCTTGGATAGTGTGCGATAACGGTTTTTTCGTCCGCTTTTTGGAATTTAAATCCGATAATGGTCAGACCGACCTGTTCGAACCGTTTTACTATAGTTCCGCTTAAGCCCCGTTGAACTGCGTCCGGTTTGATGATGATGAGTGCTTTTTGTTTTTTCATAGTTATTTTGATAAATATAATGTGTCAACTTCCCGGGAATATACATCAAACTGTGCGCCTTTAAACCAATATTTTATTTCTCGCTCTGCTTCCTGCACACTTCCTGATGCGTGAATAAATGTTTTGACGGCTCGGTCGAGAGATGAGGAAAGGGTGGACGAATCAAAAGAATACTGAGCAAGTATTGTCCCTGCATCGGCAAGGGAGGGAATGGTGTGTCCTCTTAATTTGCGACATACCGCAACTGCATTTGGTCCTTCAAACACCATGACGATTATTGGTCCTTCCTGCCAGTACTTTATTAAACGTTCGTACACAAAAGATCCAAGCTTGTAGGGGTCGTCCGTTCCCATCTCTTTTTTTACGTCTCTTCCTGCCTGCTTAAAGGAAGAGAGCGTTTTGTTTCCCATTTCGGTTATCCACTCTTTGGTTCCGGGATAATGATTTTTTATGACCTGTTCATCAGGGGTGACCATTTTTGCCGCCATTAACTTAAGCCCTGTTTTTTCAAACGTTTCAATGGTGAGCCCGACAAGTCCCCGTTTTATTGCATCCGGTTTGAGGATGATAAGTGTCTGTTCCATAATCAAAATTGGTATAATGTATTAATTACCTTCAAAATCTCTTCCGTAACTTTTTGTTTTGCCTGTTCGCCCTGTATACGGATCCATTTTGCCCAGACGTTCCGCTTTACCAGGTCATCATATTTTTCATACGTCCGTTTAATGAACACATGATCTTCTTCCCGGAAATTTTTGGGTTTATTTTCCCCGAATTTCCATTTGATGGCTGTTTCTGGAGGGACGTCGAGATACAAAATTGCGTCGGGCTTAATGATACCAAAATCCTGTGCAAATGAAAGTGCTTTTTTTTCGTCAAATCCTTCGAGCGTTTGGTAGCAAAGGGTTGTTGAGAAGTAGCGGTCCGCAACGACGATTCCTTCCTTCATTTTTTGTTCTATATCCCGTTTGTCGAATACGAATTGGAGCGTATACAGCAAAAACTGTTCGTCAACCGAAAGGGATTTATTGTCGTATAAAAATTCTTTGATCATCTTCCCAACAGGCGTATCGTAATGGGGAAATTTAATATAATAGACCGGTTTGGATTGTTTTTTGAGCTCTTGAACAATGCTATTAGCCTGAGTTTCGCAGCCAGCACCATCAATGCCCTCGATGACGAGCAACATAATAGTATAATTATACATGAGTTTGCCCTCATAGCTCAACGGATAGAGCAGGCCCGTCCTAAGGGCAAGATATGGGTTCAATTCCTGTTGAGGGCACTGAAGACCTATGCATAAAACACATAAGAAAGAATATATTTCGGTGTTACTGTTGCGCACCTTGGGGAACTTCCTTATCCTCTCTTCACTTTTTATGATCGGTAAAACGCTCTACGAACCGGTACATCAGGAACTGCGTTATTTATATAACTCCATAACCAACAAGGTATATGTCGTTGCAACACCGGAGGAAATAAAGTTCTCACTCCAGGAAAAGACGGGGAACAAGGGGAGTCTGACGCGTCTTGTTGCAGCAGGAAAAACAGCTGATGTCCTTATTCCTGAAAATACGGATTTCAGTATTGTGGTTCCTAAAATCGGCGCGAATGCAAAAGTAATTCCGAACGTCGATAGTGCAAATGAAAAAGAATATTCAGCAGCACTCAAACAAGGTGTTGCTCATGCCCTTGGCACTGCATTTCCGGGGGAAGGAGGACACATCTTCCTGTTTGCCCACTCTACGGATTATTTCTGGAATGTAGGAGCGTATAACGCCATTTTTTACCTCCTTGATAAGTTGCAGAAAAATGACGAGATAAATATCTTTTATAAAGGGGAACGATATGTGTATAGGGTGGTGGATAAGACAATTGTCGATCCTTCACAGGTTGAATATCTGACCCGGAAAACGAATAAGGAATTTCTCACTCTTCAGACCTGTTGGCCTATGGGGACGACATTCAAACGTCTTCTTGTCTTTGCGGTACGCGTAAGCGATTAGTCAAATCCGTATTTTTTAAACTTATTCGTGAACGGATTTCCCTGACAGTAGTATGTACACTTATTTTTCGTGTCAAAAATAAATGCGGAATGGGTGAAACAGGGATCTTCGGAAGGGAGGGTACAAATGGCAGTTTTCGTTTTTGCGTTTGCCCTGTCGGAAAGAAGCTTCTTACAATCATCAATTGTATGCGTCGATTTGATAAGCTTCTCCGCACGTTCTTGATGGTCGGTAGTCCAATTTTCAAAAAGAGGATCCGTATCAAATCCCAGATTATGGTTTTTGAGATGAAGGAAATAATTTGTCTTAACTGCTGGTTTATTTAATTTTTCAATATAATACCTTTCAGGCACTCCCTCAATCCCGTAACATTCTTTCGCGTCTGCAACAAACATGTTCCCGCCTATCCGCGGAGTGAAAGATTTTATTATCGCGACAGCTTCGGAAGCAGACGCGGCATCAAGAATAAGGCGGATATACGGCCTACGGATATAGGAAATCTGATTTTCGGCAACATGGACAAATGTCGAAACGAAGGCAACCCCTTTTTCGTTGATGCCTCCGTAATATCCGTCCTCATGAGGGTCCGGATTTTGTACGATCCATTTTTTGAATACGTCACTTTGAGTTGCATACAGTTTTATTTCATCGTCCCATCGCATCCATGAAACGGGGTCCCGTGTCTTAAGAAGTGTCCAGGACGAATTGATTTGTTTTGCTGCTGTTGTGCACATATTTGATACGGTTAATCTGATAACTATAGGTAGTATAGAGCCATCCCTTTTAATTGTCAAAGTTGACGGACAGTTCCGACAGTGATAGACTGTAAGCATGAACACAGGCACATCTTTCATCCACAAAACATTGAACGATTTCGGACTTTCCGACAATGAAGCAACACTTTACCTGGAAGCCATAAAACATGCCAAAATATCCCCGTTTCAGCTTGCTAAACAGACAGGAATTCCCCGAACCACGGTATATGACGCAATGATGAACTTATCGCTCAAAGGGCTCATAAAGCTGGAAACAAGTAAAGGGTTGGAGAAGCAGCAGACATGGATTGTCCCAAAAAATCCATCCGTGTTGCGGAACATTGTTTTTCAAAGGGAAAAGGACCTTCGGGCGCTCGAAGTCCACTTGGTTGATATTCTGTCTGATCTGAAACACGAATATCTCGGAAATCAACAAAATTCATACGTTCGTTATTATCCGGGAATTGGCGGGGCAAAACATGTTGACGACAAAATCAAAAACCTGCCAAAAGATAGCTCACTTTTCGTTTTTGATCATCTTATGCCTATGGATACATTCGGAAAGTCCTATATCAACGCTGAGGTGCAGAAGGCGCTTGTGGAACAGAAAAAAAATAACATCCACCGGAAGACGATTATCCCGTGGAATACATGGACACAACACGTCCTCACCTATCAATATGCGCGGAATAAAGACTACATTGCACAGAATAATTTCCGATATATCGATACCGATACTTTTGATCTACATCAAGATATGTATGTAGGGGAGGATTGTGTTTATATTATTACCGCCAAAGACAATGAAGCGTGGGGAGTG
This sequence comes from bacterium, assembly GCA_021833625.1. Lineage (GTDB taxonomy): Bacteria > Patescibacteriota > Microgenomatia > UBA1406 > GWC2-37-13 > JAKBEU01. Next base: position 387,237 of record JAKBEU010000001.1, on the reverse strand, counting down.
ATTATCAATAGTCGTCTTTTTACGTCTTCTTTCCGATCTATATTCAGTGTTATGTGGAACTGTTCTAACCCCGTAACAAAAAAAATTGTTGATGCGCTTGGTCCAAATGTTTTTTTTGAGCAGGAAAAAAAAGAACGAAGGCGAAAGAAAAACAACCCTAGTGATTTTTGAATTTGTTCTCTGTTGGTGCGCCCAGACCGACTTGAACGGTCAACCTAAAGCTCCGCAAGCTTTTGCTCTATCCAATTAAGCTATGGGCGCTCTCATCTACACCATCTTATTTTATCATTATTTCTCCGTTTAAAGCTTAGAGTTTAGGATTGGGAGTTTCTTTTATGGATGACTACTGATGTATCCGCGTGTAGAAGGACCTACTATTCCCGTTCCGCTTGCATAGCCGAGAGGGCTTAAGATTTCCTGGAAGTGAGCTTCCTGGAATCTGCGGACAGCCGCTGCAGTAAGGCTTCCATAATAGTCGGTTTCATTTCCCGGTGATCCGGCGCCTGACTGGGCAACGAGGAATCCTTTTGTGTTCAAGTATTGCTGTAATGCACGTACGTCAGCTCCCCGTGATCCCGGATAGAGATTTCTCGTCAGTACAAGTCCGCTTCCTGAGCTTCCGCTTGAAGAGGACGATGTCGTCTGCGTGACCGGTGCATAGTAAACCTGCGTTGCTGTTGAACTTCCTGCAGAGGACACTGTTGTTGCGGGTACTGCTGCTGACCAAGGTCCCGGAGCACATCCATTTCCTCCACGGACGGTAAAGTAATACTTCGTTCCAGGAGTCAGCATATTGATGGTATAGTCAATAACGCCATCATAAGGTCCCATTTGGAAACTGGTTCCGAATCTGAAATCACCAGGTGCGAAGCCATATGCAATAAAGTAGTAAGAAATATTATCCCTTATTGGAGCGAAGTAAAGAGTTGCTTGAGTCTGCATGGTATTTACCTGGAAAAGATTCGGCGCACTGTTTGGCGGGGTTTTACCACATATCGGTGGCTTTGCATCAGCGGCTGAAGCAGCGCTTGCAGAATTATTTTCATGTACTGTTACATTGACGGTGGGAGCGGTCAGGCCATCATAGTGAGGGTCGGTTGACATGACAAGGTGTGTGAATATCGTCGTCGCTGAACCGCTGACAGAAGGGCCAGGTTTGGTTATCACAGTCACCGTTTGCGGGATATTCCATATGGCAGGAGTGAACCAGAACAGGCCTGCAGATGTTGTTGCATACGTGTTATCCGAGATTATTTTTACCTTAACGTTCGCAGTCGGTTTGCTGCCAAGAGCTATCGTATAAGTATCGTTTGCGCCTCCCTGAGTGACCTCTGTTGATCCGTTCGTCTCAACGATGGTAAGTCCCGGGCTTAACGTGTCATCATCCGAAATATTCGCAACAAAACTTGCGGTTTTTCCGTTGTAATTTAAGTCGGTTGACACTGCAGTATAGGTCATGGTTGCCGTCATCTGTCCTTCTACAATATAGTCTTGTATTGCTGCGATATTTACGGTTTGATCGACGTTCCAGTTGGTAGAATCAAAATTAAGAATGTACGGAGACGCGGTTGCCTGGTTAACACCGTTGAAGTTTAATGTTACATTTGCAGTCGGCTGTGAACCGAGTCTAACAAAGTAAGTGTCTGTCGGTCCGGCCTCAGCAATATTAATCGTGCCATTGGGGAGGGTAAGCACAATTCCCGGGGTATCATTGTCCGTTATGGTAACCGTAATCGTTGCGGTTTTTCCGTTAAAGTTTGCATCGGAGGAAACAAGAGTGTGAAGGATATTTCCAGTATGAGTTCCTTGTGCGAGTGCGTCATCGATTGCACTCACCGTTGCGTATTGTGGTGTGTCCCAATTAGAGGGGGTAAAGGTATATATATATGCGGATGTTGTCGCCTGGTTGTCCGGAGAGGAAAGGGTGGCAGTGACAGTAGCACTCGGTTGACTGGTAAGCTGCATGAGATATGTTCCGGTTGCTCCCCCTTCGGTTGCTTTCAGATTCGTTCCGTCAGGCGTATAGAGAAGGAGAGTTGTCGTGTCAGTATCTGTTATATTCGCAGTTACATTAGAAACGGCAAGTGCATTATATGCGGGGTCTCCTGAGCTGACGGTCGTATTTATCACTGTACTTCGCGGATTAATGGGGTTTTTTATGAAATCATGAATTGCATCGACAGTGACGGTTTGAGTCTGATCCCAATTGCTCGAGTTGAAAGTAAGGGAAGAGGGCGAAATGGAAACCTGCGCAGATGCACTTGCATCCTGGAGATATAATTGAACATCATTGTAGGGCTTTGAAGTAAGTCTCACGGTATAACTGTCCGAAGCACCATTTTCTGTTACGTTGACCGTACTCTTCGAGAGAGTAACTCCTACATGGTCAATATCCGATATGTTCACCGCAACATTCCCTGAACCACCGCTGAACGTGACAAGGGGAAGTTGATAGTTCGGGTCGGTTGTTGAAGTGACGGTGTGATTAATGTTTCCGACATGAGGATTGGTTACGTTCACAATGTTATCGTGAAGGGGGAGGATGTGTACCGCACGAGGGCTGTTCCAGTCACCATCAGTTGCGGTAAAGACCATGGATGTCGGACTTATCGCAAGGAACGAAGCGTCAGGAGTAAGCGCAATTGTCACGACCGAATTGTTTGCAGGTTTTGTGTTAAGGACAACCGTATATGCGTTGGAGAGTTGAGCTCCTTCTGTTGCGAGAGGAACCGTGTTGGTGGAAAAGGTAACGCCGGGAACGTCGATATCTTCAATAGTTGCGGTGACAGGAAAATTATCTGCCCAGGCTTGTCGGGTTTCGATTGCCAATTTTTGGTAATGAACATCTGTTGCTGACCGTGGTTTATGATAAATAACCACCGTATGTGTCCCACTTGACACGAAGTCGTGTATTGGAACAACAGTTTCGACCTGCGGGATATTCCAGTTTTGAGGGGTGAAAACGAGTGTGGGAGTCTGAACCGTAGCCTGTGTCGGATCTGAAACGGAAACGTCAACATACACCGTTGAGTCAGTCGGAATTGTGCTCGGTTGAGTTGTCAATTGGACCGTATAGGAGTCTACCGTCATAGAAGCTGAATCGGTTCCTTCTTTAAGCAGTACCCCACCCGTTTGCACAATACCCAGTCCCGCGCTTGCTGTGGCATCTCCGAATGCCTGTATACGTCTGTTTCCGACTTCGCTCACAAAGATCCTGGTATTTGCATCAACGGCTACATTTCTCGGTTGTACAAAATTCCCATCCTGTGTTCCGTACGCTCCCCACTTCGCATATCCGGTTGATAGGTCTCCATTTTGATTAAACCGCTGGATACGGCTGTTTCTCATATCTGCGACATAAATAAAACCGCTTGTGTCAATAGCCATCCCCTCAGGAGTATCAAACTGAGGAATGTTCGGCCAAAGAAGACTGCTATCAGCTGACCCGAACATTCCCCACGAAGTTTCAAAGACACAGTTTCCATCAAATCGTTGGATGCGGTGATATCCTGCATCGGCAACGTAAATTTTATTTGTTGAATCTATTGTTACGCCGTAGGGGGATGCGGTTGAGTTGGGAAGCGGGGTTGGTCCTCCCGGGGTCGGCGAAGGAAGAAATGCGGAGCATACAAAATTCCCGACAGGATCATATTTTACTATTCTGTGATTTCCCGTGTCTGCCACGGTATATTTTCCTGTTGTTTCGGTTGCGACGTCCATGGGTCCGGAAAGAGCGCCGGGTGTGGGGGATACCGGATAAGGAGTAACGAAATTTCCAAGGGAATTAATTTTTTCAATAGAATTTGCATCAGTATTAGCAATATATATGTCATTTCCCGAATTTGCTCCAATTCCCATAGGTCCCTGTGAGGTGTATGCAAAATCAGGGGTTTTCCGCCATTCGTTTAGTTGGACAAACTGGGAAGAAAATTTTTGTATAACCGGAACACCCGGAGTGGGAGCAGGGTTGGGAGTGAAATTGTTGTTAATGTAGAAATTCCCCGATGAGTCAAGGGTCATATCTACCGGATGTCCAACATCGTTAGTAAGGGTAGATAACGCTCCGCCTCCAACTGTATTATATGTCTGCATGGTAGTCGGAAGTTCCGTAATATACATAGTATTCGTATGTATTTTCATACTTGCACCGCTTGTGGGGAGGGTCCAAAGAAGTGTGGCACTTCGTAAAATATTAAATTTTTGGATACGGTTCAATGCATCGAGTACGTATATGTTGCCGGAGGTATCGGTTGCAACGCGGGTAGGAGTGGTAAACTGTCCGGCCGAGGAACCATACTGTCCGATTGTCCGTATCCACGTTCCGTCAGTTGCTGAAATTTCTTGAACACGGTTATTTCCCGTATCAGCAACCAAAATCGTTGAACTTGTCGGATCATATGCAATTCCTTTTGGACCGCTAAACTTTCCGTTTGCAGACCCAAGAGATCCGTATGCAACACAGGTAACTCCATCGCTTGTGCATTTTTGAACGCGGTTATTGTCCGTATCGGCAATGTACACGTTTGTTCCCGTGCTGTCGACTGCAATTGCAGACGGATTATTCAGTTGTCCGACAATTGAAGGCGCCCATTGCGTAAGATATGTGGGAGTCGTCCCCACTGCTCCGCTTGCATCATAAATGACAACACGGTTATTCCCCGTATCAAGGACATATAATTTGTTTGACGAATCCATTGCGATTCCCTGGGGACGGGAGAATTGTGTATTGCCCGTGCCGAATGATCCATGTATCGCTTGAAGTATTCCTGATGTATTGTATTCTTCAATGCGAGAATACGCATCATTCAGAAGAAAAATTCTATCAGGAGTACTATTTACCGCGACATCTGCCCATCTACCCTGAAATTTGTAGAGAAATTCGTGATGAAAGACGGATTGTGCAAAAGCTAAATTGGGCAAAAAGAGAAATGCCGCGAATAGTGCGGCGAAAAAGATTGCTATGAAGCTCTTCTTTGCGATTCTACTCTTTTCGATACAAATAGCCGTACATTAATTAATAATTATGTATACTTCACTATAATAATAATGAGGGGTAAATGTCAAGCCAAATAATGCATATATTCCCCCTTTTTCGGCAATTGAAATGAACTATATAAAAGCACCGGACGTAAAAAATATTGTAGACGCGTTGGTACAACAACTCGAAATGGAGCATATTGATGTGACTCGCATCCATTGCATCAGAAGTCTTGATGCAAAAACAAGAGCATATGCACGTATTTGGGGAATGTCTCGATTATTCCATGAAGTAGCAGGAATTCCACCAAACTACATTATTGAAGTAGTTTCAAAAAAATATGATAAATTACCCGAACGTGAACAAATAAAAACAATCATTCATGAACTCATGCATATTCCGAAAACGTTTTCGGGCGCCCTCCTTTCTCACAAAGGTCGGTATCATAGGATAAACGATAGGGAAGTGGAGAAGGTGATACAAAAACTCGAACGTCAACAACGATAAAGACGACGACGTGCGGAGGGTACAGGATTTGAACCTGTGCGAGTCTTGCGACTCAAGGGGTTAGCAACCCCTCGCTTTGGACCGCTCAGCCAACCCTCCTTTTTTTCCGGAAATAACAAGTGCCCCGAGGGGGATTTGAACCCTCACGCCTTTAAAGGGCACATGCTTCTGAAGCATGCCTGTCTGCCAATTTCAGCATCGGGGCATATTGGTATTCACCATTATATCACGAGTCCCCGCCCCTTAAGTCTTTTCTCAAAATCATTTCTAAAGAGCCATAGTTGTGTGCTGCTGACATAAAAAGCCGTATTGTTACGGCGAATAATGGGCACCTGTATCCACTTAAATACATAATCAAATGGAGAGAATATCAGGCAAGTAAGTTGAGCAAGACCTGTCAAAAGTGTTTGAGATACCTGCTCGGTTTTCTTATCCGGCAATGCATTGGGGAAATAACGGGAGATCCATCCGTTTTGATCAAGAAATCGATTATATATATCACTTTTGTCAAATATCGGCTTCATTTGGAGAACTTCGTGGGCGATATATGAGTTCTGTTTGTTTTTAGGAATGGAAAGGTCGCCCTCATCAAAATAAAGGTTCAGACAGACGCCGGTTAGCGAGTGAATACCCAGTATTTTTGCCAGGATAATCGAAAAGAAGCGGGCGCTCCATATGTGTCCTCGTTTTGAGACGATACAGAGGTCGACATCATCATTTTTGTGCATTCCCCTCATTGCACTTGCACCTGTCACCCCGACATAGCGGATAAGAGGACACCATTTGAGGAACGATACATATGTTCGTATTGTCCCAACAAGCTTATCACTCATTCCTGGAGAAGACTTTTTTTTGGTTCCTATACTATACTGGGGGAGAGTATATGTCTCATTTTTTAGCCTCATTTTCCATTCTCCAATAGCTTGTTTTGTTGCTCCAGAGGTTATTTTTGGTTCCAAAATAAGCCTCCTTTGTCGTACCAGTTGGTTCAAAAGGATGGAGAGCTCATCTTTTGTTATTTTTATCGGAAAAAAGAGATGAATTTCATCAAATGTGGGGGCATAGGAAAAGAAGGAAAAGTACTCAAGAACGGTCGCGAGATTTTTTTCCATATATTTTTTCTTTAATAAGCATTCCCACAAAAACGGGCAATCGGGTCATTTGTCTTTGAAATCGTTTTGGTTCTGTCACTAGCCTATACAACCACTCCAGTCCAAGTTGGCGGATATATCTGTTGGGTCGTTTAGACGCTCCAGACAAATAGTTAAATCCACCTCCCACTCCCATGCATATCATATCCTTAAAAAGATGTTTATGGGAATAAAACCAGAGCTCTTGTGAGGGAGATCCAAATGCCGCGAATACGATGCGGGGCCTTGTGGCGTTCACTATAGAGAGGAGGGCCTCTTCCTCTTCCGGAGTGGGTTTTGATATATTCTGATATCCTTGAAGACCGGTAAACTTAGCCTTGGGGTAGCTTCGCTGGTAGCACTTAGCAATATCTTCTGCTAAATTTGCCTGTGAACCAACTAGGAGCACTGACAAGCTCATCTGTCCTGCTAAATCAAGAAGCTGAGGAAAAAGCACCGACCCTTGTGTGCGCATTTCGAGTGGAATGCCGAGCATTCTTGCGCCGATAAGCACTCCTATCCCGTCACAAAGAGCTAAACTGGATTCGCCACATACTGTCCTGAAGAGATTGTTTTGTTGTGCAATGACGACATTTTCGGGATTTATGGAGACGATGTGGACAAAACCTGAGGGGGTATTTATGTATTTTTTAATTTTCTCTAGGATTTCATTTGTCGAGTAAGCGTCAAGGGGTACTCCGAGGAAGGAAAAGCGAGTTTGTGGCATAGGTATATATTATAAGTTATTTTTTTATAATTTGACTTCTTTCTATACATTCATTTCTGTTCATTTATTTTGAACAAATATTGGACTTTCTGAACAATCTATATCAATTTTTCTTGTCAAAAATATTAAAAATATTATTAATTTACTATAGAATGTCTTTTAAAAAGATATTGCTTATGATTTCTTTTCTTCTTTATCTTTTTTATTTTAACCCCTTTATATTATAAGATAAATTCTATTACTTGATAGCTTCTCTAAAACTGTTAAAGTTCTCAATTGCCATTCCCACACCCCGGATAACGCAAAAAAGTGGCTCTTCAACTACGAAGGATGCGACGTTAATATAGTAGCTGATGTAGCGGTCTATGTTGGTAAGTTGGGACGTTCCACCGGACAGAACAATGCCTTTGTCAACGATGTCCGCCGCAAGCTCGGGAGGGGTGAGGGCGAGGACATCTTTTATTCCTTCAAGGATTTGTTTTAACGGTTTTTGGATTGCTTCTGAAATACTTTTTTCTCCAACCACAAAGATGCGCGGAAGGCCGGTTTGAAAATCGCGCCCCTTTACTTCCATAGTGCGTTCCTTGTATCCCTCTTTTTCTTCTATGAATGCATTGCCGATTTCTATTTTAATCTGCTCCGCTGTCCGTTCGCCGACGATAAGATTGTGTTTTTTTCGTAATTGATGCATTATCGCCTCGTCCAGTTTTGTTCCTGCAACGCGGACGGTTTTGTAGGAAACCAACTGACCCAAGGATATGACAGCGATTTCCGCCGTTCCTCCTCCGAGATTAATGATCATATGTCCAGACGGTTGAGAAATGGGGATCTTTGCGCCGATTGCTGCAGCAAGCGGTTCCTCGATGAGGTAAATGTTTGACGCTCCTGCTTGTTTACATGCGGCAACGACCGCGCGTTTCTCGACCTGTGACGATCCGCCGGGGATAGATATCATAATATCCGGCCACAATACCAACCCATGGAGGGCTTTTTTAAGAAAATAGGTAATCATGGCGGATGTTGTGTGATAATCTGCGATAACTCCTTCTTTCATGGGGCGGGCTGCAACAATGGAGCCGGGGGTTCTTCCTAACATTTCCTTTGCATCGTCTCCAACGGCTAAAATTTGCTTTGTTTCCAGAGAGTAGGCAACGACTGTCGGTTCGTTTAGAACAATTCCTTGTTTTTCTACGTAGACGAGCGTATTCGCAGTTCCGAGGTCGATACCAACTTTTTTGCCGAATATCATGTGTTTTGGGAGAAACTAACGGTAATAAATAGTATAATTGTATATAATATTAACACAAAGCCACTATGCATGTTACGAGAAAAATTATTCCTTTGTTTTTATTTGTGCTCCTACTGGGAGTCGTTATCGCGTATGCACGAGGATACCGTCTTGATGCCCAGAAAGGCAAGGTGACCTCAACCGGGATCATAGCGGTTTCATCCGACCCGGCAACTGCCCAGGTGTATGTGAATGGCGTCTTAAAAGGGGTGACGGATATGCATCTGACACTTCCATTCGGGAAATATACCGTTGAGGTGCGAAAAGAAGGATATACTTCATGGAAAAGAAACTTTGTTCTTAAGGGAGAGCTTGTTGTTACGGCGGATGCGACGTTGTTTCCCTTAAATACCTCTCTCACTCCTCTTACCTCGATTGGCATATCTTCAGTTGTTACTATTGATAAGACCGATAAGGCGCTCCTTTTTGTCCAGAATGGGGACACGGAAAAGGACGGCATCTATCTATTTGATCAGACAAAGCGTCCGTTTTCCCTTTTTCCTCCTTTAAAGATATTGGCATACAAACGTCAGTTTCCGGAAGGGGTTGATATGGGGAGCGCAGACGTCACTTTCTCTCCCGATTACAAGGAAGGGGTTTTTACGTTCAAAAACGGGGAAGATACCATCTCATATCTTCTTTCGGTAGAAGATGAGAATAAGCAACTCTTTGAAGTGACAAGCTCAAAGGACTCACTTTTTAGTGCATGGGATGCCGAACGACAAAAAGAGGCTGCAAAGCTTCTTGAGATATTTCCTGCAGGATTTGTGAAAATCGCCTCGGACTCATTCAAAATTTCATCCCTTTCCCCGGACAAGACAAAAATTCTCTACGAAGCAAAGCAGTCGATAGATCTCCCCCTTATCATCAATCCACCCCTTGTTTCAGCCGATCAGACGCCTGAAGAGCGAAGTATAAAGGCGGGTCAGTTGTATGTATACGACAGAAAAGAAGATAGGAACTACGAAGTAAAGCTTCCTGCTCCGGTTGAAGAAAGCCGGAAGAAGGGGAAGAACGTCGTTATTTGGTTCCCGAGTTCTAAACACCTCGTGGTACATGAAGAGAATCAGATTTCTATTATGGAATATGACGGAACAAATAAACAGATTATTTATTCCGGTCCGCATGACGGCTCATATTTTGACGTCACAAGTGACGAAAAACTTCTTATTCTTGCGAATTTGAACCCCCAGCTCAATAAAGCTCCCGATCTCTACGCGGTGGGAATACGATAATAGATAAACGAAGCGGGCAGGGCCAGGAGGAGTCGAACCTCCATCAAAAGTTTTGGAGACTTCTATTCTGCCATTGAACTATGGCCCTTAACGGACTATTCATTATAGCAAATAGATAGGCTTGGAGGGGAGCTTGAAATGATGAATTAGAACTGTGGGTCAGGAATCGTCGGTTGTCCTGAGACAACAGTGGGAGGAGGAGTGGGTGCAACGGGTGCTTGTGGTACGACTGGTTCTGGTGGAGCAGCTGCTTTTGACTGTAAATCGTTAAGTACGGATGCAAGAGGATCCTCCGGTTTTGCAACGGGGGCAGGAGCAGGCGCGACCGGCGCTTGAGGGGCAACCACCGGTTCCGGTGCAACAGGCGCGGCAACGGGTGTCGGAGCGGGAGCTGTTACCACAGGTTCTGGGGTTGGCGTCTTTGCTTCTGCTTTAACTTCAAAACCCAATACCTTATCAAATTCTTCCTTTGTAAATCCCTTCAGAACTTCAATTTTTCCGTCATCTTTTTCTATTTTCGTAAGGGGAGTTCCGGCGAAATTGTTGCCGACGGAGAGCATCTCAGTCAAAAATTCACGGTTTTGTTCTACATTTTTTTCTTCAAAGGGGAGACTGTGACCCATAAGATATTCTTTTTCCTGTTTTGAAAATTCACATGTTGAGATGGTGTACAGAACGATTTTCATATGTACTTTTCATTATTCTCGAAATAAAAGAAATTGTCAATGGGAATATAAAAAATGGAGTCCTTTTTTTTGATACAATGACATAAATGACCCGGATTCCCACCCGTATTCGTATTTTTATTGCCCTCTTTCTCTCCATATTGGTGGTACGATTACTTCCGTCTCTTCTTGTCACTTCGCCCTATATCCCCACAAGAGAAGAGCTGCTCCACCTGGTTACGCTTCCTTCCATAAAGCTTATGACATGGAACGTCAAAACAAGCGTCGAGGAAAAAAAGATTACTCCAATCCTCGCCGAGCTGGCGCTCCCAAGTCCAATTCCTACCATTGCAGATATGTGGTCCGGTCCGACCGTTATTCCTCAACATGTGACATCGTTTCCAACCCCGGAACTCTCACTGTTTCCCACGTCTGAAATTATTCCAACGGTACGGCCGACCCGGCAACCAACAGCGTATCCGACATCTCCTCCCCCCCCGACTCCCATTCCCGTAAAAACCCCTGATTATTCAAAGCTTAACGGATTCGTTTCAAATCCGCCGCAAATAGGCTGCAGAAACAACACGATAAGTGGATGTCCTTACGAAACACTTTATCAAACGCCGGTCGATAAGGGCTTAGGATGGGCGACGTATTACGGGGACGAACATAGCAGCGGATATAATGTCGTTGCTGATGTTATCCATAACAACAAAGGGATAACCATTGATGCCGCGCGGAAATTCATCAGTGACAACTACATGGAAAAGCAGTCAAATATGACGCCAGATGAAGCAAAAAAAACAGGGAAAGTCATTGCCTATGCCGCAACACGTACGCCAAAAGATCTGTGGAAAATAAAATATATGTTCGGAATAGATGATGCAAAAAATCCTAAAGCGCGATTTATCGGACGGGTGATGATTATTGACTGTGCAGCCCCCAATGACTGGAAGGGCAATCTTTCAATTCTTTCTTACGGATATAAGGGATGGTCAGCTATTAATTGGATAATCGATCTTTCAAAAAATGGTTTTATCCAGCTTCCGACCGGTCTCTCGGGTGTCCAGGGAAATACCGGGGAGGGAAGGCCCGGAGTTATTCTTATCGACGAGGGCAGTCTAGACGGATTGATCTATTAATACATCAACATGAATAAAAAAGTTCTGTTCGCTATTATCTTCGTTTTACTCTTTGTTTTTCTGTTGTTTGCTAAGCAAAAGAAACGGTCCGCCACTTTCCTTAATACAAAAAAAAGGCAGAATATCACTCTCATCTCTGTCACCCCCCCTCCGGCGCCTCTCGGGGTGCAAAAAAAAAGTATTTTTATTCCCTATTGGGCTCTGGGACAGGGTAATTATGAAAAAAAATATAATGAATATTATTATTTCGGTATAACACCAAACGGAAACGGAGAGATAGAAGACGAGCAGGGAAAAAAGAATATGGAGCTTATTGACAATGCATTAACGGACAAGACAACCCTCGTGCTGCGGATGATGGACAAAAATAGTATCGATCTTTTAATGGGGAGCGTCACCGTGCATGAACGTCTTGTTCAAAACATAAGAAACATCCTCAAAGAGAACGGTATGAAAGGGGTTGCTCTCGACATGGAAATCCCTTTTAGCTTGAATACGGAAAGACCAATCCAAATAACAAACTTTGTTCAAAAAATATGCTCGTCAATAAAATCAGACTATAAGACATGTGACCTCATCGTTTATGGAGACGTGTTTTACCATGGGCGCCCTTACGACATTTCGTCTTTAGCCGGAATTGTTGATAAAGTACTTATTATGGCGTATGACTTTCACAAATCGTCCGGCGAGCCGGGTCCCAATTTCAGTTTTGAAGGAAAAGAAAAATACGGGTACGATTTTAAAACCATGCTGCGGGATTTTTCCTCGGTTGTGCCAAAAGAAAAACTCGTTGTTATTTTTGGCATGTACGGATATGACTGGACACTGAATGAACAGGGGATACCCCTTAAATCCGCGGAAGCGTTAACGCTCATACAAATAAAAAACAAAATCTCGTCTTTTGTTGCCCCCTACAATAAGATAGCGGAGACGGGTTCAGGAGAGAAGGCGATAACGTATGTCGACGGGAACGGCAGAAAGCATATTATGTGGTGGGAAGATGAAGAATCTGCACGAATTAAAGCGGAATACCTCAAGACTCAGGGCATTGCAGAGGTCTCTTATTGGGCTAACGGATACTTCTAAACATATTATCTGTTACAATGAACCTATGAAGAAAATTCGTTTGGGTTTGGTCAATACGAATTACGTAAAAATCGGTCCCTATACGAAAAAAGGAACCGAAATCTTCGACTACCTCTTCATCCAAAATCTTGCAAAAAGATATGGAAAAGAAATCAACGCCACTGCTTTTTGCACGGGAGATTCGATACTTCCCATAAAAAAAGAAAGCGTCAGTTATCATTCATCCACGGAAGATAAAAACATCGGCGAGCAAAAACAGGTCCTCTTTGAAATATCGCTTATCTCCAAGGCCTTTGGAATGAGCAATAAGTTTGACATATATCACGTCAATTTAGGGAACGGAGAATACGTTCTTCCGTTTACGCGTTTTATCAAAAAGCCTATCGTAATAACGATGCATGGTTCAACGGATGAGAAGTACACAAGCAAATATTACTCCCTCTATAAGGATCAAAAGAATATTCACTTCGTATCGATAAGCGACATGCAAAAGAAAAACACCTACTTTAATAAATCGAGAACCATTTATCATGGTATCGACACAAGCAATAAGTTTCTTTTCAATGAAAAGGGAGGAAATAATATTATATGGACGGGACGGGCTATTCCAGAGAAAGGGCTTGATGAAGTGATGATGGTTTCCAAACGAATGAAAATTCCTACGAAAGCATTTCCTATCATTAAAAATGAATATTTTAATTGGTTATATACGGAAGTTCTGGAAAAACGGGATATCATAAATCAGCTGGACAGAGTGCGTATAGATTTTAATGTCATACGGAGTAAGCTTGTCGTTGAGTATCAAAACAGTAAGGTGTTTTTATTTCCGGTCAAATGGGAAGAACCCTTCGGCTTTACCGTTATCGAATCGATGGCATGCGGCACTCCCGTTGTTGCGTATTCTCGAGGATCATTGCCTGAGCTTGTCAAAGACGGGGTGACCGGATTTTTGGTAAACCCTTCGGAAGACGATATCCGAGGTAACTTCTTAATAAAAAAGACGGGCATTGACGGCTTATGTGAGGCCGTTGCACGCATATATGCAATGAAGCCGGCAGAATACGAGGCAATGAGAAAGGCATGCCGGACGCACGCAGAGGAAAAATTTAATGTAAATCGAATGGTTGACGAATACGTTTCTTTGTACCGGGAGATCCTTTCGAAGAAATAGTTTTTTTTCCGATTATTCCCAGTTCCTTCAGTTTCCACATAAAAAGTGCTGCTTTGTTGCGCGCCTTCGCATCGATGACAAAACGGAGCGCTTCTTCAAGGACCGGGCGGGGAAGGGTTTTTGCATACTTCATATAAAGGCCAATCCGCCGTTTATCTTCCAGTTTTTCGGACAAATATACGCCAAACGGTTGGAACTCACGGGAAATATACTTATCCTGAGTGGGCTTAAAGTTTTTTAGAATATCCTTGATATTATCCATACAATGCTATAATCTTATTTTTTTTGAAGAATATCTTGATAGAGCGCCTCATATTGGTCTACCATTTTCTCTATCGTGAAATTGTCTTCAATAAGCCGGCGACTGTTCTTTCTCATTGTCATATATTGTTGTGGAGAGAGAGCGCTGATCCTTTCCATAGCTTCGCTCAACCCTTCTTTCCCCGTTTTTTTGATTAAAAAGTCCCCCCGGATATCATCGTCTGAAGAATTGACGATAAAACCTGTCTCGCCGTCCCTGACTATTTCAGGAACTGCACCTTTTGCAAAGGCGATAACCGGCGTTCCGCAGGCCATGGCCTCAGTCAGCACAAGACCAAACGGCTCTTCCCACATAATCGGATAGAGGAAATAGGCGGCTTTTTGATATTCTGCAATCTTTTCTTCAAAAGAGATGACGGCATCGCTGACTGTGATGTCTCCGTCACAACGGGGAGCGACCTCTTTTTGATAATATTCCTTGTCGTCGATGGTAACAAAACAGGATAACTTTTTATGGGATGCATGGGTTGATTGCATAGCCTCCTTTATCCCTTTGTTGTGTTTTTCGCTTATTCTTCCAATCCACAGGCCGCCTTCCGCATTACTTGTCGTGAAAAGCGGAGCATTACGGGTCGTATCGATTCCGTTGTAAATAGTTTTTACGACATTGAGCTTAATATCATTCTTTTTTATGAAATTATCTTGATGGTTTGCGATCCTTACAAAATAGTGATGGGGAGAGCCGTCAAATGATCCGAGAGAATAGGGGACGAGCATACTGGGACTGTCGGCATTCGTATGAAGAGTGGTGACAACCGGTTTGTCGATAAGGGAAATGAGAGAGTTGAAAACGGAGGATGTTGCATTGTTCTGAAAGATGTCAATCTCGGATAAGTATTTTTTTATATGTGAAAAAAGCTTAGTTCCCATCACTCCTTCAATTTGAGAATAGGTATCCGGGCGTTTTGCAATCAGCCCTTCAAGAAGAGGTGTTTTTGAGGCAAAAACACGCATTTCCTCGGGGAGAAGGGAGACAAAAGTGATCTTGTCGCTTTGAAAATAGTTAGCCCCGACTCCAAATACAATTATTTTTTCGACACTGCTTCTTTTCGCCAGCTCATTTGCCTGCAGATAGGTAAAAACCTCCGAGCCACCCCTTGAATCGATGGCAACTTTTTTATCAAAATTTGCGGCTATGGCTATTCTCATATCATCCTCTTATAGAGCGTGATAAATTTTTCAACGATTTTGTCCCACGAATAATGCTCCTTGATAGTAAAGGAAGCATTTTCAGACACTTTTTTAAGTAACGTTTTGTTTTTTAACAGATTGAATATCTGGTCGGCAAGTTGTTTTCTGTCATGGCTATTGATTATAAATCCATTAAGGCCATCAATAATGACTTCGCGGCTTCCGGCGACGCTTGAAACGAGTGGGGTTGTCCCGCAGGCCATAGCCTCGAGTGTCGTGAGTCCGAACGGTTCATAACGAGCAGGGAGACAGAAAATGTCTGCCTTGCGATAGTATGCAGGAAGGAATTCATTGTGGTCTGTCTGACCCAAAAAGGTCACGTATTTTTCCATGTGATATTTTTTTATCAAGAGTTCAATCTGGAGGCGGGCATTTTTTTCCTCATTTGAGATTGTTCCTTGTGTTATGTCTCCTCCCATGTAAACGTGGAACGGAATTTTATTTTTAAGGAGTGCAACCGCGTCGATAAGACGGTCGAGTCCCTTTGCGGGAACTACCCGACTCATTGTGAGAATGGAGTTAGGTTCAAACTTTACCTTTTTGTCGGCAGCACTCGGCTTTGGTGAAAAATAGGAAACGTCAATTCCGGGAAAAATAACGTGCAGTTTCTCAAAATCAGCCATGTAATAATGGAGAATCTGAATACGTGTTGTCTCGCAAAGAACGATAACCGCATCCGCATCATTTATTATCCTTTGTTCTATCGCAATGCGGACGTGATACCTGTAGGACGGCTTAAGTTTTTGGACCGGCGTTTCTTCTATAGCAAGCTCCATTTTTTTTGCTTTTCCCAGCGTGTGAGGCGTGTGGATGTGGGGGATATCAAGCATTTTTTTTAGCAAAACACCCGCATATCCGCCGTCCCAATAATGGGAATGGATAATATCATATCTTTTTCGTGTTTTTTCAATGTACTGCATGAAATTTTCTACCCATTCTGGCATGAGTTCATACATTTTTTCTTTTGCGACGAATTCGTTTCCTCCCGCCGGAATGCGTACGATTTTTACGTTGGGAGAAACCTGTTCTTCCTGCGGTTGATTGTCAAACTGGCGCGTTATGATGTCGACTTTGATGTTTTTTTTGCCCAATGCTTCGGCAAGCTGGAGAACGTAAATAGTCTGTCCGCCGGTGTCGGTTTTACCTAAGGGAGGAGGAGTTTGGACATATCCCTGTGGATTAAGAAAGCATACACGGTTAATTTTTTTTGTTGACAAATCAATTTTTTTTAGCGCCATATGCACAATTATATGGAAAGATAAAGTAAACTGCAAATAGAATAAAAATAGAATAAAAAAGGCCTATAATATTCAAAAACATATGATATAATACGAAATGCGCGACGCAGCACTATTTGAAGCATTGAGAGACGTTTTAGCCGTGACTTTTGTCCGCGATACCCTTCTTGAGAGCTATTCTTGCTTTTTTCCCCTTAATAAAAATGAGGTGCGGGAGAAGGTAAAAGAGGCATTTGAGCTATTAATTGAAGCGGGTAAGAAAAAAGACTCTCTTCTTCTGCAAAAAGCCACTCAGACAATCCATAAACACATTTTTTTTAACGGAGATAAAAACTACTGGTTTTCGCTTCTTTATCGGAACTACAAGATTACTACCCGTTCAAGAGTCGACTTTAGGGCAATATCTCCCTATATAAAAGGGAAGGTATTAGACTTCGGAAGTAACGGAGGGTATTATGCGCTTGTGTTGGCAAATAATGGTTATACGGTTACGACAACAGATGTCCTTGATTGTCGTGATCAGTCGGCAAAGCACATTCCTTTCATTAAGATGGAGAAGCCGAACGTGGTGCCTTTTGAAAAAGATTCGTTTGATACCACGATTGTAAAAACAGTGTTCCACCACATTGATAATCGATATTTGATCGACGTATTAAAATCGCTTCATTCTATTTCGAAGAGAATAATCATTAAAGAAGACATTTTTGGGGTGACCGAAGAAGATTTTGTACAGAGCGATATTCTTGAAAAAGACGTATTTTTAAAACGGTATATTAGCCTTGGAACGAAAAGTCAATATGATGCCCTTGTTCTGGTTGATTTTTTTGGAAATATTATCGCTCATGGGATAGATAATATGGACCTTCCGTTTAACTTCAAGAGATTGGACGAATGGAAGGCGCTTCTTAATTCCGTCGGATATAAAATCATCAAGATCAAATGGTATGGGTTTGAAAAAACGAAACTTCATCAAAGTCTACAGGCATGGATCATCTGCGACAGGGAATAAGATGCGAGTATTTGCCTTAGGGGTGTCTTTTTTTGTGTTGAAGGATCAAATTTCGGATGAATGTCGATTTTGTTATTTCTTCCTCTCTGCTCGCTTTTTCAAGATAAGTTAACAAGTCCGGAGAAATGAAGAAATTAAACCGTTTATCCTGAAGGTGTTTTGCTTCCTCCATCGCGCTTTCAAACGCTTTTGGCAAAGTGTCATCAAAATACTGTTTGAGAATAATCTTTTCTTCGTCAATACCGGAGATGAATTCGGGAGTATTGTCTTTATAATAAAAAATTATTGTTGGTTTATTAAAATCGAGCGCTTTTTCAATAAGGTATCCGATAGAAAGGCTTGGGATGCTCCCTTCAAAAATACATATATCAGCCTGTTGCAGTGCTTTTATCTTTCTTTTATACAAATCAACAAAAGCAGTCCTTCCTTGTTTTTGAATTGTTTCGTAATAATTCCTGGAGAGTTTGAGGATCTCATCATCGAGATTTTTTGCTCCCATTTTTTCAATCATGCTGAAAATTTCTTTGTAGAATTTTCCATATTCCGATTGTCCTCTGAGGGATGATGTAAAAAATATTTTCATACCGAAAGTATATCAAATTGACATTTCAACTGCAACTATTTTCGGATTGCAATAACGCTTCAAACCTAAGTTCAATTTTTTTAAACATTTCTGGCAGCAGAAGCAATTCTTCTTTCGTAAAATTCTGCAGCACGAATTCTTCTCCGGGCATTCTGTTTTCGGTTGAGCGGGCATCCACTCCAATACGGATTCGCATGAAATCCATTGTCCGCAACCTGTCCTGAATGGAGGTGAGGCCGTTGTGCAATTTTGGTCCCTGAAGCTGTAATTTGAATTTGTTGAGGGGAATATCAAGGTCATCGTGTACCACGATAAGGTCAGAGCTTTTGAGATCAAACTTTTCAAGCAGTTTTTTCACTGATTCTCCGGACCTGTTCATGAATGTTTGGGGTTTGGCAAGAATTATTTCTCCCGAAAGCATGCATATTTGAGCAGAGACGTATTTGTCATATTTCCAGGAAGCACCTTTAGCGCGCGCAAGGTAGTCGACAAACATGAATCCGACATTATGGCGGTTATTTTCATATTTTTCTCCCGGATTCCCCAGTCCCACAAGCAATTTCATACACCCAATTATAGCAGTTGATTCTTTACTGTTTGTTCGTTTATACTGAAAATATGTCAAAGTACGTTCCGGACATTATCTCGCACAGGTGGGTAATTATCGCCTCTTCCCGTCTTTCTCGTCCCGAAGAGGTCTCTTCAAAAAAACAAAAAAAAACCAAGAAGAAACCGTGTGTTTTTTGTGAAAATAATGAAAAACTGTCTTCAACTGAGGTATATCGAGTCGGAAAAGGAAAGATAAACGAGCCGGGGTGGAAGGTGAGAGTCATCTCAAACAAATACCCCATCACCGATTATCACGAAATCGTCATCCACTCACCCGATCATGAAAAAAACATAGAAGATCTGTCAAAGCAGCAGGTAGGTCACATTCTTCTTGCCTATCGGGAACGGTTTAGATTTTATCGAAAACTGGGACAAGTTCTTATCTTCTGTAACAACGGAGAGCAAGCTGGAGCCTCAATGCAACATCCTCACTCACAGCTTGTCGTCATCCCAAGCCAGATAAACCTTGATACTCTTGCCAAAGAGCCCATTAATAATGTGGTGAGCGATACTGAAAGCTTTATCTCGTATTGTCCTGATTTTTCCCAGTGGCCATATGAAGTGTGGATTGCGCCAAAAGATGGAACAGGAAAATATGCAGACCTCACGGATACACAACTGGAAGAGATGGCAGAGATACTACAAGGGTTGATAAAACAGCTAAAAAAAATATATACGAGTCATAAAATCAGCAACATTCCATTTGCGTATAACTATTATATTTATCCGGGTCATAATTGGTATCTGCGCATCATTCCGCGCTTTGTATATCGTGCCGGATTTGAGCTTGGGACGGGGTTGAATGTGAATGTCGTTGATCCGTCGGAAGCCGCACTTGAGCTGCGAGGAATAGAATCAAAGATAATCGGTGTACTCAGTAAACTTAAAGGAAAAATATAATGCTTCTTTTTATTTTTTTATTGTTCCAACTGAACTTCGCTTATAGGAGTTGAAGTTTTGGAGAATACTATCGAATAGAAAGCGTCCCGTTGTTTGTCAAATCCTCGAACGGTGCCGACATGTATTTTTTTCGGTTCGGATGAGATAACGTATCGTCCTGTCTCCTTTTTACTTTGATCATAAAAGACAATAGTGGACACTTCTGAAACATCCGTCTTAAAACTGACGGAGAGAAGGGGGCCCGATTGGGACAGATATACTTTTCCGATGACTTTTTCGGCACGGGCATTGGATGAACCTAAATTGGAAAGGGTAGGAATATTCATAAGGACTGCCAGTGTCAAAACGGCAAATGTTGCAAGCATGAACAAACTTTTAGGAGCGGGGAGAAGCTTAAAAGCTCCGGCTGAAAGAGGTTTGGGAGACGTGAGTCCCTTGTATTTCAATAAATCATCCGGATAGACAAATACGCCATCACACGTGGGACACTCGAGCAAAACAGTATTTTTTGGAAGGGTTGCATCTGCCTTCTCAAAAAGAATGCTGCTGTCTTTCGGGCAGAGCTTTTGATTCCCCAAAACATACTGACCCTGTGCATCTTCGGACAACTGTTTGGCTGAAGCGGGTGATATTTTGTCTATTCCTCCTTTATCAAAAAAACTGGATCCGCAAACCGTACAGTGAAGGACAATTTCGTTGTCGGCGTTTCGTACACTCATTTGTTGTCCGCAGTTTGGGCAGAGCATATGAATAAAGATATCATGGCACGTTTGAAATATCAATGAGACAAATAAGGAAAGGGTAATAGTTTGAAAAAGAGGGAGGTGACAGGAAACACACCTTTGTGTTATAGTGAAGTGATATGGATAAGAAGGCAGATGAATTCCGGAAATTTATTGAGGCTGAAGTACTGGGAGTAATACGAAAATTGGTGGAAGGAAAAACGGCAGACTCCGAGCACATAAAAGAAATGGCGCGCGAAACACTTCTTCTGATAAAACCAAACATGAGCATGGAACAGCTGTATGCAAATGCGGTAAAACTTGACGATCGCTTCGGTGAATTGGCCCCGGTCGTTTTTAAGATAATGAAAAAATACGAAGAGGACTATTCAATGAAGGCAATCGGGTCCGTTTCTGATTTAATAAAAAAAGGTCAGTACGATGATGCCCAGAATATGGTTAAAAAAGTTCTGTTATTTAAATCCACATAATATGGGAGGAGAAACACCAGCACCGCCTCAACCCCCCGTTGAACAGAAACATATTCCTGCTCCAGAAACTACAAAGCGTACGCAAACACCTGAACAAAAGGCGAGAAGGCTACAAAAAAAGATAGAAAAACAAGAAGATGGGAGAATAAATGATCAACAAAGGGCGATTGATGAGTTGCGTGCAAGAGGGATTACTGATCTAAGTAAGTTCAATGGGCGTACTCCAGAAGATGTGATACAGGAACTTAATAAAAATGGTGCCGGATGGCAAAATGATGAAACGACAAAGGCCTATGTTCAAGGGGGAATGGAACTTAATAGAGAATTGCAGATAGCAAGAGACCAGATAAGGCTTGAAAAAAATGAAAACAATGAACAAATAGATGAACAAGCAATTGTGACTGAAGCACGAAAACGAGTTCTTGAGAAGAGGGTTGCAGCCGCAATGTCTAAGACTCCAGGCGCAGTTTCTCCTCCTGAGGGGGACGATAAGGCAGAAGGAGGGGCTACTGTTCAAGTAGGGGTTGAAACAAAACCAAAAACCCCCGAAGAAATTGCAGCCGAGAAAAAGGCCGCAGATGAAAAGAAAGAGCAGGATAGGAAAGCGGCAGCAGAAAAAACAGAACAAGCGAGAATAGAGAAAGCAATAAATGATTATGTAGCGGCTGGAGGAAGTTCTGATTTAGCACGGGAAACCCTAGTCGGTATTGCCGCAGCTGAAGAGGGTGTTGTGGCAGCAAAAAACAAGGCGGATAAACTAGAAGATGCTCTTGCTAATGCAGTAACAGATAAACAAAAAGAAGCAATTAAACCTTCATATGAACGTGCAAAAAAAGCACAAGAGGAAGCAGAAAGAGCTCTTGCTGAGGAACGAAAAAAATTTGAACGACTTAAAACTGATCCTAAAGCTTCGGTTGAAGATAGGCTTTTTGCGTATGACATGGATTTGATACAAGTAAATATAGAACTGGAATCAGCCGATCAAACAGTTGACAAGCTAGAAAGTGCGGTCGACACCCTTGCCACCGATGCGACCATCTCTCCCGAAAGGCGAGCGGCTGTTCAGGCGAGATTGGATAAAGCAAAGGCTGACCGGCAAGCACTTTTAGATAAGAAAACAAAACTTAATGATGAACGGGAACAGATCGGAGAACCAGGCCAACGAGATATAAATTATGTCACGGCCGAGGTAATGCTCCTTCTGGAAAAGGTCCCTCTAAGGACAACAAAAACAATTGATAAAGATGAAAAAGAAGTCGTTACTACAGAGAGCGCAGAAGAAAGAAGAGCGGCAATATTAAAAGATAGTCTGGGGTACTTGCAAGATCAAGTCAATACACCAGAGGGAATGGTGGAGGTACTTGAACAGAGTGGGATTGACCCAAGAACCCAAAAAAAACTACTCGATACTGCAATTGCAAAGGCTGCAGAGAGAAGAGTAAAAGAACGTGAAGTTGAAGGAGTGGCACTTAATACAGGAAAAACAGGACTTATGGCGATACTTCTTCTTCTCTATACGGCCTATGGAGCAAACAAAAAATCAAAGGGTCAGGCGATGGGATAACTTCTGTCTTTACGCTTTTGCCGCTTCAATAACGCTTTTTAAGAAGGTAACCGTTTGCTCGTCGCTTTGCCATCCTTGTGCAGTGATAAACGTGGCGATTGCTTCGTCATTGTTTTCAAGTGCCGTTAGTGTGGTTGTTTCAACGCCCATTTGGTGTAAACGATCAAGTCCCTCTTTGCCTATTTTCTTCAGAATGATGGTATCAATAAGCGAGCTAACCTGTTCTGCTCTTGTTCTTTCCTCGACTTGTTGTACATTGCGTGCTTCGCGGACTCCATATGCAACAAACTTCCGCGTTGCTGTATTATCTGTCCACAGCGGATAGCCAAGCGCTTGGTTCCGCTCATTTATTTTTTCAATAATTTTTCCTTTATTGTTTATTTTGCCAAAAGCAATAATTTCTTGTTGACTAAATCCCAAGTGTTGAAGGTCTTGGAGCGATCTCCCTCCCACCTTTAGTTTCAACAGTTTTTCCGCCTCTGACCAGTCTGTTTTATCAGTCCCAGTGACGCGTCTGTCAAAATGCGCATAAGCCTGTTCATCGACTTCAGATTGGGAAGGGGGGGCTTGCGCTTCGACAAGACGGGATTGGTATATTGCCTGAGCTTCTTCAGCTGCCTGTTTTCTGAGTTCCATCAAATGCTTTCGTGCCTCTTCCCAGTCGGCAGTTTGATCTTCACTTGGACTGACTTCCTGCGCTCCTGCTCTTTTTCTTACTTCATAATTTATGCGGGCGGGAAGTTTTATTTGGTCATCGGTAGGTTCAACTGTTGCAAACTGTTCGGCAAGTACCACTTGTGCTTGAAACGCATCCACTCTATCCTGTCGGTGAGCGGACAGTCCTGCTCGGGCTCTTTCCTGATCAGTAAGCTCATCTCCGGACGTTCTTTTTTCCCAAATATAATATGCCGCTACTTGTTTTTGATCCTCTTTTGAAGGTCTTTTGCGCGTCTCCTTACCCGTATCGACGGTTGTGGGGACTTCAGGAGGAGTAGTATCATTCTCAAGTTCGCTGTCCTGGACAGCCCGCGCATCCTGTTCAAGTAATTGTTCAAACTGAGAAGGCACTCTCTCTGCGGGTTCTCCATAAATAGCGCCAACTCCCGCATCAACCTCATCACTTCTGTCAACGGGCCGCGGTGCTTCCTCTGTCTTAGGAAGAGTCGGTGGAGCTTCTTGTGCTTCTCTTTCTGCTTTACGTCTTGCAAGAATTCGCTCAGCGAAGGCAACGTCTTCTGGAGAAGGATCACCAGGAAGTTTAGTTGTTTGTGGGATTTTTGAGACATCAACCGCATCAGGATTTTCTGAGGCGACTACTTCTGGTTCTTCCTCGACTTTTGGAGTCTCTATCCGTAATGGTGATTCATCGACCGTATATTCGGGGATGCTTTCTTGTATGAGGTGAGGAGTGGAGGTAATAGTTTCTGTTTTTACCTCGGGAGAGAGAGTAGTGGTCTCTGTGATTACCTCGCTTTTTATATCTCCTTGTCGGTAGAGGTATTCAACGCCCTTGAGTCCCATATCAAATACCGTTCCTCGCGTATACATGTCGTCAACCTGTGTGTAGCTATCCTGTTTTTTTGCCAGTGAACCAAAAGCCCTCGTGACGCGTCGCCCGTCGGCAAGAATGCGAAGAAGGGAATTTTTTTCCGGATTGTTTTCCCATCCCAAATCCTTCAAGACGGATTCAGCTGAGGTAGTGGTTTGTAGGGATGTACCGCTTAAATATTTTTGCAATACCTGTTGTTGTTCGGCAGAAAGAGGGGTTGTAAGAACGGATTCCAACATGAGGGCTGTCTGGTTTCTGTTTGTCTCAAGTGTTTTCCCTCCTAACACTGCCGGCATTCCCTTTGTAATTTCATCTGCCAATCTTTGCACGTCCTCGCTTACAGGAGGCTGGATGGCTCGTGTCCCGTCTTCATATCCTACTTTCAGTCCCACCAAAATCGCGCTGCGTTCCATTTGACGCATTTGTTCGAGCTGTTGAGTAAGAACATTGATTTCGGCAACTGCATCTTCATCAGATACAAGTTTTTTCAGAATTTTATTAAGTTCATTTCCTTCCGTCGTAGTGGTTTCCGTCGCTGCACGCGCTGCTTTTTTTGTGGCAATTAATCCTTCAAGCCGAATGCGGGCAAGTCGCTCGCCGGGAGGGAGTAAAATGTCTTGTAAGGCAACTGCGGTCCGAAGATCGACCTCGACAGGACGTTGAAATTCTTTTGTCGGTGAACCGTCAGGATTTCTAAATAATCCATTTGTTTCTTTTGACAGTTCCAGTGTCTTTTTATCTTCTCCTTCTCTTAGCGTACGGGAAAACTCAGAGGGCATCTGTAGTCTTCCGTGATTAACCCGAGAAACGTGTCTTCTTGATTTTTTTACCGTTGTCTCCGTCGTTGTTGTTACGGTTTGGGGCTCTACAGAAGCATTTATAATGTCATTTGCATATGAAACCCCAAGGGCCTGAAGGACCTGCAGCGCATCAGTCGACTGAATGTCCCCGAACTTTGCGATAACCGTTCCAAATTTATCCATTCCTACATCATCAATTTGCTCTACTATTCCTTGAATGACGTGAAGGCGCACTTCAGGACTTTTAAAATCGAGCAACTCAACGTCTCCCACAGTGCGTTTCGGTAACTTTGCTATTTGCTCTTGTGAAAGGCAAGCGATAAGTGACTCAAAAACGTCTTTTGTGTCGTCAAGGTAGTTGTAAAGACTGACACTTTGCCCGTCGACATCTATTGCAAACTTTTTATATATCTGATCGGCACCTGTTTTCTCTCCCGGTTTGATTTTTGGCCAGAGAACTCCGTCCGGCTTTTTGTCGGGATGGTCAATAAAATTAGGATGGAGAATTGTGGTGACGGATGCTCGGGCGAGGGCAGCAGCTTCTTGTGTTTTTGGAGCTTCAGTCGGTTGAGGAATTGGACTTTGAATCTCTGCCATAGATAAAATATAGGTTATGTCGTTTCTCAATACAACTAGTAATATTCTATAGGTTATTGACAGACCTTCAAAGTTTAATTAGTATTAGTTATTACATACTTATACTGAGGGTAAAATCATTCACTTATGACTCTATCAGCTGAAGGAGCCCGGCCAACAACCTCAGAGGCACCTAAATCTTCAGAACTCTCGATATCTTCCTCCGTCAGCAGGCTCGGAAAAAGACAGGAAGCGGTATGTGCCGGACGTGAAGTTCACATGGCCTACCTTGAAAGAAACAAAAAAGACGCTGCTCCATTGACACCTGAACAACAACAAGAAAACGCAAAAAAGGTTGCCGATAGGCTCAAATCACTGGGAGTAAAAAAAGGGGAAGACAATTATACGGCGGAGGATGTTTTAGCAGTGGGAACGATAATGGAACAACTCACCGGGCAGGACGGACCCTATGCTGCAGTCTTGTTCCAGACTTCAAGTCGTGAGTTGGCCACAGGACTTACTTCTGCTGCCATTATGACCATCGTTGCACACGAGCTTGCAAGTCCTGAGATGAAAGGAAAACCTCAGGCGGAAGTACTCGCTCTTATTAAGGGAAAATTGGTTGATTTTTACAAAAAAAACAATCCGACAGATACGACCAATTCCACTTCACACGTTACGATGGGACTTATCGACAAACAAGGTGTGATTGCGACTGAAATGGGCTCATCACACGTTTCCATTGTTACAATTGATGCAGACGGAAAAAAAACTGTAACAGGCACAGACTATCAGCTAAAGCCGGGAGAGAAAATAGTAATTGCGGACGTAAGGAAGTTAACTGCGCTTGACGGAAAAAAACCATTGGGGGAGATGATGGAGGGGATAAGCGGAGATCACGCAATCTCCGGGTCTGAAGTAGAAAAACCTCCCCAGGTTGAAGTTCCCGCTCCCGTTGCTACCCCTACGGAAACACTTGTTTTAAAGAAAGTCACCTATGAAGATAATAAGGGCAAGCCCCATAAGGTGGAAGAATATATTCAGACATCTGAATATCAACAGAACAGAGTTTGGCTGGGAAAGGTAATTGAGGCGATTCAAGTGTCGGCGGATCCGACAGTCACAGAGTTAAAACGGAAAGACGGAGAGAGTGAATTAGTTTATACAAAAAGAGTAGTTGAGGCTTTACAAAAGCACCTTTCTGCAGCAGGAGAGAATGAAGACAGTCCCCTCTCTCGTCTTGCATCCGAGGCGGAGGACGCCTCAACGGGAGAGAATCCGGACAGAGGGGGAGAATTGACAACGCTTGATGCGGTTGTAGTACTTTTAAAGAAAGCTCCGGAATTATACGATCCGCAATTTGCCTCAGCGGAGACGGTGGGGAGTCCTGAAGAGGTAAAAAATGCATTCAGCGAAGCCTTTGGCCTTTATGAAGCAGAGATGCAGGCGCTCGTCAGCAGGGATATTTCTACTCTTTCACGCGATGAAAGAGAAGTGCGTGCCCGCTATCTGTATACAAAGTCCGCAGTTGATCGCGCAAAAGAAACAAAAAATTGGAGCTTTGAAGTGGAGCTGAGAGCCCACGGAGAGTTGCCTTCTCATATCATAACCGAAGGAGTTCCTGTTGAAGGGGTAATGATTTTCTTGCAGTCAAAAATTGAAGCTGCAACAACGGCGGGAAATCAGGAAGAGGCAGCAAAATTCCAGACGCTCTATGACACGCTAAAAAACAACAGCAGACTGTACAGGGAAATTCCCCTCAAAGACAGGGATGAAAAAAAAGGAGCAGGAACAAAATTTAAAAAGATTGACGAGCTTATGGAAGCCCGTCAACAGTTGGAAGCAAACCAAAGGCATCTTGACCCGCTGCGTTCTTCAACAAACCCGAACGATCAGGAACGGATGCAGGAAGATTGGAATAGGGGAGGACAAGACTTGGAAGTACGCCGTGAACTTGTTGTTCCAAAGGGAAAGAAAAAAGTGGGAGATTTGGGAGTAGTGTATGAAAAAACGGGAAATCAAAGAGAGATTTTAAAAAGAATTGTAGAGCCGGAACCGGTTGAGCCCGCTCCGGTTGAACCAGATCCGGATAAACCGGATCCGACGAAGCCTCCTGTCGCGCCCCCTCCTGAACCAAGAGTGATTACGGAGAATGATCTTCAGGCACAGGTAGTGGTTGCAAAAGACGACACTCACTACATCAGTCATAATAACAACCTCGTAGATCACGTCATGTCGAAAGTGGAAACGTCGGGAACCCACTGGTATTCAAAGGTTCCTCTTTTGGGAGGGGTCGTAGGAAGTATTCTTCATCCGGTACAAACTATATGGAGAAACGGACTATACCGTGAGGCAGCCCGTGAACAAAACAGACGGTTTGTAGACAGGATGAGTATGACCCTTAAAGGCCATTTCGTAGGAGGAGAAGGGGTCGACAGAAATGCCGCAATAGGTCAGATGCGCATTCCCGTTGAAGTCACTTCAGAGCTTATTGATAAGTCCCTTGAAGAAGGGAGAAAGATGTTGCGTGAACAGGGCTTTTTGACGCGCCTTTGGTGGGGAGGAAGAAATGCGGTTGCGCGTATAACAGCACTTGGAGAGACCTCCCAGATGCACTTTGCAAAACAGTGGTTAGGAGACAGACTCGTTGAAGACAGGGCGGGAAGCCGTGATCCGCTTATTGAATCCATTTATCAGCATGCACTGAAAGAGCAGGATGCGGTTGCAAGCAGAATTGCAGTCAAAGGATTAAGAAGAGGGGAAAGGCGGGAAGTGATAGCTAATTCTCCACTTGCCGTTCCAGTTAAAGGCGCTATTGAAGCATATTTCGCAGAAATAGCGGCAGCTGAGGCAAGCGCCGGAACGGATGCTGAGAAAAAAAGCAGACTTGTAGCCGAAGCACAAATACGGCTTGTCGCGAAGGTAAATACATTTGGAAAACAAACCAGCGGTGGACCAATCGACTTAAGTACTGGAATTGAACTTTCTTCTAACGTTCTCTCTGTAGTGAATGAATTATCAAAGCCATTTGGCGAAACGGGAAAAACAAAATGGCAGCTTCTTCAGGAAGAAGATAAGTGGAAAGATTTCAAAATAAATATAACGACTGCAGAATCACGTTGGGGAGGAGAGGGCGGAGAAACACCCATAAAAGGATTGAGAGAGCGCGTACTCCGCAGAATGGCAGAGCGTGAGTTGTTTGTCGGAGAGAACGAAAGAACTCACGGAGTGGAGCTTGCAACGTGGTCCATTACTGCCGATATTGCAACATATGGAGGAGCATTTGTCCTTGGGGCAGGAAGCAGTGCGGCATTATTTGGAGCACGGACAGCCTCAAAAATAGTAGGAGGACTCGGAGGAATAATGGGTATGACTGCGGCAAAAGAAATGGGACTGCGCGTTGGAGGACATGAAGTTTTCAGAGGAAGATATCGAGGAGAGGTGGCTCAGGTTTCACGTGAAGTTGCCCTCGGGAAAAAAGGACCGGAAGCCGCTCGTATTCGAACCGAAATGGGACGGGCACTTGTTGAGCCTGGCATGATGGAAAATGCCGACACGGTAGCCTTGAGGATTGAGAGTCTTCTCAACGGTAAGGATGTCAGTCAAATGACGGAACGGGAAGCATTCCAAATATTAAGGGAAATAGCACAACTTGATGCGCGAATGCGCATTGCCGATATTTCCGGAACAAAAGATTTGCAGTTTACAACACAAAATTACATTATTTATGACGAATTACAGAGAAACGAACAATATTTAAGATTAAAGAGTGATGTTATTGCGGGATTACAAAAACTTGAAGAATATGGAGCCTTACACACCGATTTCTGTCATGGAGAACCCATAACAGGGAATGTTGAACTTACGTATGGGGCAAAGGGAGGGAATGCAGGTCTTGGACTATTTGAGAAATTCTCAGCTCTTGCTGAGGCACAACTTCGCTATGGAACACGGGCTGAGGTTCTGAAATGGCTCCAGGACAACAACGGTTTGCTTGATAATAACGCAGGGTTGGGGATGTCGCCAGAGGATGCAAAAAATCTGATGAATGCATATTATAGCGAAGCAAGGGGAGCGGTGACGAAGGAACAGAGTATTCACAACAAAGAAAGAGTACTGAGACGCCTTGCTGCTAAACGCGCTGCAACGGTTGTCTTACAATCCGCCATTATGATGCCAATTGGAGGCGCAGTTATGGGAATGGAATATCAAGTGCTTAGTGGGGTTGCCCAGGAAGTGCAACATGTAATACGGGAAGGAATACCAGTATGGAGCAAAGACTGGGGAGACGTGATTTCAGGACGGTCGGTACCGTTACAACTGAGTACGTTTCAAACAGCCGTTTTGACGGTGCGTCATACGGTTGAAAATGTGGCACACACGGAAGTTCTTCCGGCTCACGATGAAGTCATAGATGGAATTCACGTACAATTGCCGGGGAGATATAGATATGAACATACTCCGGGTGCCCAACCGGGAACGGAAACGGAACGGATTGTTGATTCTGCTGACGGACACGTCATCATGAACTTGTCTGGACACGATTTGCAGGTTGACACACATGGAAAACTGATTGAAGTTGACGGAAACGGACACGTGGTAAACACAGACGTTGTTGCTACCTTGCAATCTCACGGTATTTCCATTCATCAGGGAGAGACAATTGCAACCAGTCACTCGGAGACCGTATTAAGCCCGACAGGAAGCACAATCGATCAGTCATTTGACGGGCACACAATGCACGTCCCGTCAGGAACGGAATGGGTAAAAGACGCCCAGGGCAATAACGACCTCGTCGTTATCGGACATCATGATGTTGTTCTCATAGATAATGCACACATCGGAGCAGATGGGATAGTAAGCGGCGGACAGTTGCACAGCGGAGTTACTCTCGAAACTTCAAGTCATACCATTCCGGGCGGAAGCAGTCAGGAAATACACATCTCAGGACCGGACGGCATTTTGACTCAAAAACACGATACGTTTGATGTGCACACACAACGACAGTCAATGTACGGGGGAAATGAAAATAATGGTATGGCCTATCATCGACCGATTTACGACTATAAAGATACCAATCCTCAAACAGGAGACGCTGTGTATGTTATTCAGGCAGGAAGAGGAGATATTTTGTATCCGGCACATGATCCAAGCATCACCTTTAACGTTCCTCATGAAATGGCAGAGGGGCATCTCTACTTTACGCTTTCCGTTCCCGGACATGGTGATATTGCCATTCCGGCAAATTATTCCGCGGCACATGATAGTCTGAACGATGCCCTTCGTCTTGATCCGTCCGACACACATACATTTGTCACCCCTCAGGGACATGAATTTACGTATGGTGAGGTCGCAAAAATGTTTGTGGATCAGGATAACTTACGCAGTCATCCGGACGGTATTTTGGGAACGGAGTATAACAACATTTGGGACCAGATTCTCCATCTTACCGCCCCTGACTCTCCACATGCTGGGACAATAACCTCTTCTATATTGACAGATAATGGAAAGTTATATGACTTTGGTGTCGTCCGAGGAGGGGCGCCGCTTCATGACGTTATTACTACAAATACTCCTCCTGTTTCCACATCAGAATCTCTTATTGCAATAGCAGGACCCATTACGACAACAGTATCAGGAAATACCCCGACATACGTTATTGATGCTCCCTCTGTTCTTGTTCCTCCGATAGTTATTCCGCTCATTCCTATTCCAATGGGAAGAGAGAATGTTGAACCGGTCGAGGGAGGAGTAACGCCGCAAGAAACGGTAGTACCGCCTACACAAACTGTGCCAACTCCTACTCCTTCACCCACACCTACTCCCACTTCAGCGACAAGTGAAATAGTATTGACGGAAGAAGAAAAGAAAAAATCAGTGGGGGTCGTGGATTCAAAAGCATACGCCGGTCCGGATGACATGATGCAGCTCTTCGGTCTTGAAAAAGGAAAAAGTTTTGGAAAGCATGATAAGGAAGGAGAAAGAAGATCGTCCAATGAGCGATTTACTGCCTCGCAAAAAGCATTTATTGCGTACGAAAAAGCAAGACGAACCCTGCAGCTGGCGAAGGATAGTGAAAAACAACAAAAACAACGGGAATATGATGCCGCAAGAAAAGAACTGTTGAGGGTCCTCCATAGCAGGGAGGGAGGGGTCTTTGGACTTGCTCCTTTTAAAGAAAGTCAAATAGATGAACTTGATGCATATCTTGACGAACAGAAGCAGAAAAAAATACAAAAGCAGATGGAAGAAGACCTTGTTGCTAAGAAAAAAGATGAAGAGGAGAAGAAGAGGAAAGCAGGAGAACAGGAAGCCACAACAACTACAACTTCTGAGGGAGCGGGGGGCGGGGCAGCTCAGACGACAGCCGATGTGGTAGGAGAAGGAGAAGAAGAAGCATAAGTTTTCCGTTGCAAACAGCGAGTTAAAAATTTATTATTAATACACACCTATGATAAGTCAGCAAGACATGAACAGTTACAAAAACGGGATGCAGGACCAGATGGCGATTCAGACGTTCGTCGATAAACTCATCGAGGAACGGAAGGACCCTGAGGTAACTGCCGCAAATATGCCAGTTGTCCGTTCGTTGCTGATAAAAAAAGTGAATGAAGCCATTAACGAGCACTTCATAAGTTTGTTGAACGATTCTGATGTTGAGGAGCTTGATAAGCTTCTTGAGGCTGATATTCCGGACGGCGAATTAAATGAATTTTTCAGAAAAAAAATACAGAATATTTCAGTCGAAGTTGCAACGGCACTTCTTAATTTCCGCGCGGCATATTTATATCCGGTTTGGAAAAAACAGCAGGAAGAACAAAATAAAGTAGTTCCGACCGAAAAGACGGATGCAAATAATGAAAAACAAAACGTAGATCATCTTCCTCCGGCCCCGGTTGCGTAATGCGTTAAAGCGTGTTAATCAAAAAGGAAGTGTGCGGTTCCGGGAAGTACCGCTCCGGTTGCTTCCCCAATCAGGAAAGATTCGGTGAGCTCGGGCATTTCGAGTGTGTGAGGAAATTGAGTCTTAAGCGACTCCCATACGTCTCCAACCAGTCGCTCGGCCTGTTGGACGCTTCGCGCAGTGCCAATATAGGAACCTGCTTGGTTGAAAAGAACATCAATGTTTGCCATAAAAGCAGTCTGTTCCGGACCCAAATCGGTCCGCTTCGCCCACACGTCACGGACCCTCGTCATATGATATAACCCCTGTGTATATTTCAACAATCGTTTGGATGACTCTATATCTGAAGTACTATTTCCCACGAGCTCCCAGTGTTTCTTTTTTTGCAATGAACTGGAAGAATATACGTCCTCTGCAGCGCTGAACCAGTTGGGTTTTTTTTGCATGAATGATGAATGTAATTCGTCAAGATATGCAAGCTGATCCCGAATATTATTTACGTCACCACGTATAAGCGATCTCCCCATCACTTTCTCATACTGGGGGAAGTCCTGCTCGAAAAGATCATCGCTCATCTGAATGTGTTGATCGCCGAATAGGGCCTCATTTCGGCCTGAACGATATGCTGAAGCCAAGGGAAGAGTGGGGTCGGTCGTAAGGAGATAATCGCTCATTGCAAGTGCATGATGTTGCAGTTCATGGACAGTGGACACGGTGGGAGGGATATTGTCCGCACGTTTATTTGGATTAAGATCAACAATCACAACTCCGAGGGCCGACTTAGATGCTCTTCCATATCTTCCGCGGGATGAGTCTGTTGCAGAAATAAATTCGGCATAAGGGAGATCAACAGGCGTTTGTTTTGAAGAATCGTAGGTCACCACTACAGCGCCCATAACAAGTTTGGCATCAAGAACTCCGGGAGTCTGTTTTAATTCGGTAACGCACGCAGTGCTTTGAGCCTCAAACTTTTGTCGCAGTTGTGTGTACCGTTTTTCATAATCCGAGAGATGTGGTTCAAGCGAGGGGGTGGGATAGGGAACTATCTCAAGAATCTCTCCGCTGACAGAGTCAATTTCTATTTGTTCCGCCTGCTTGTCCAGTCGGGCAAGATACTCTGCCGCATGTTTTACGTGAACGTCAAGTTCGGCTGCGGGAATTGCTTCCTGTCTTTTTTTCCGCCGTATCAAATCATCAATTCCGATAAACTCTCCGCTTCCAAAATGTGCCGTTGCTCCGTGTTCTCCGGTTGTGGCATCGGTGTAAAGAGAGACGTTAATGGATGCATTGTCGCTTTGGACTATTGTTCCGTCTCCCGTATTGATGGAAATAATATTTACTTTATCTGGTTGACCGGGAGCGTTGCACGACATGATAAATTCAATAGGAGGAAGGCCGTTTTTTCGTGCGTATTTATTATATTTCGAAACGGTGTCATATATCTCCCGCTGGTTTAAGAATTTCCACGTATTGTCCTGCGTTTTTATTCCGTGTGCCGCAATAACACACACTTTTTTGAGTGTCTCATGGTGATTTTTATCGCTTACCGTAAGTTCATCCGCAATAAATACGTAAGGCTCTGAGGGGAAAAGTATGTGCCCATCCGCATCTTTCTTATCAGGAAATCCCACATGCACCGTCATATCGTGGCCTTTTGCGTCTTTTCCGAGGGAAACAATTTCTGGTTTTGCATTCAATTTCGAGAGCTTTTCAATTTCTTCAGGAGTGATGGTGATTATCGGTTCCGTCCGGATAGTTGTCGGATTGTCAGGTGTATGCTGCGGTAGGGGAGGTTCCAGGCGTACTGTTTCTCCTTCCGTTAAAAAAGTAAGCAATTCTGTTTCGTGATGAGTTAAATTGTTCACTTTATCTTTTCGTGCCGATACAAAAGCAGCTTCATTTGTACTACTCTCAATTTCGGTGTCAATAAGTTGGGTGATTATTTCTGCTGAATTCCCTCCGAACATTCCTGCCATCCACTGAAACGCGGGAAGATGACTTTTGAGGGCAACAGTATCAATCCCACTCTCGTTGGTAAAAGCTCTTACCGTATCTGCAACAAAGAGATTGAGCCCCTGTCCGCCGGCGTGAGCCTTTGAAAAATATCTGTCGTACATTCTTTGCGCCCCCTCTTCGGTAAACGCTGCAGCTGTGATACCGATTTTTGCAAAAAATTTGGCATGATCTTTTCCTAATGATGATTCCGGTATGAGATTAATTTTCGCTGTGACGTTTTTTTTCCATTTCGCAAGCTGCTCATCTTTTGATTGCTCCGCCTGAGCCGTCCAATAGGAACCTCTCTCACGTGTCGATGCCCTATTCAAAAGTGCGATAGTTGCCTGCTCATTTTGCTTGTTTATCCCATGCGTGAGTTCCGCTGCAGTTGAAGGAAAAAGAGCACTGCCTCCTATTGCTAGCCTTCCCTGAAGCCCCAAAAGTGGTGTATAGACAAGTGGCCTTTCTGGTGTAGTGGGATTTTCTGTGTGAGCCGATCGCGGAGGAATTTCAACCATGCATTATAGTATACATTACTCTTCCGTAACCTCGCCAAGAAGTTTGAGGACGACTGATTTTTTGTAGCGTCTGTCTCCACGGGAGTTGATGCGGATTGCGGGAAGCTTTCCTTTTTTTCCCCATCGTTTTATGGTAAGAGATGAAACGCGAAGAAGGGATGCAACTTCTCGGATGGTGATTAGGTCAGGAAGATCTGCAAGTGATACCTTTGGAAGTGTTTTGGTTTTGTATGACATGGAACGAATTATATAGACCTACTTTGAGGTTGTCAAGGAGAGAAAGAAATGAATGACAATCCAAACAGATATATGAAAACTTATACCTTTATTTCTAAATATGTTATATTTTAAGTAAACATGAAAAGCAGACGAGGTGAAATCGCCACCATTCTTACAGTTGCGGCGCTAGTGATGTTCGGTGTTACTGCTCTTGTTTCTTCGCTCAATCTCAATAAAAAACAAACAACCAGTTCAAGGGCGTCGGGGTGTGCTGCGAATGAGTGTAGTGGAGGAGGGACCTTATGTGTTCCCGTAGGAACGGTATATTATGGATATAAGTGTTGCGATAAGGGGAAAAATCCGGCGCATCCCGAGTGGACATGGGCGTCAAACAGCCCGGTCAGCGTTGGATGTCTTAATGATCCCGGTTGCAAACAATTATCATGCAGCGGAAATACTACAAAAAAATATTATCAAAAGACAACAAGTTCATCTACCAATTATTCTGATGCAGGATGTAGCACAGTCATCACAAAGACTCTTACGGATTATTGTAAGGAAACAGGCGGAGCAAATGTAACACCGGTTCCATTGAGTAACCCCTTAAATTGGGGAGTGGATAAAGGGGGAGGATGCGGGTCCGGAGGAGACAACTATCAGTTTGGTTCTTGTTATCAAGGGAAGAGGTGTGTTCAATGTCAGCACGGAGGGCAGTGGCTCAGCTACAATTGTTTTGAGAATGACAGCAGTTGCACGGGAGATGTCGTGTATTGCGATCAACCGTGGAGCGTAAAAACCTGTGCAAACGGAGCACATAAGTGTTGTGATGCAAGCAAAGGCCTGTGCATAAAAAGCGGAAATAAACCGGCAAACGGTACGGAAAACATATCGGTGTGTTTGGGAACGGGGGCGGATGCCGTCTGCGATTCGCCAACCGAGTATTGCGGAGGAGCAGGAGGGAGTTGTAATACCGGAGATTCCCTTGTAAGTCCGTCAAAAATCTGCGATTCGGCCGCAAACAAAAGGTGTTGTCTCAAAAAAGTTGATACAACAAATTATTGTACAGGAACAACCTACGGGTGTATTCCTTCTTCATCAACGGGAAATACAAATTTGGATAAATGTAAGAACAATAACTATACTTATAGCAGCGTTCTTTCCTGTGGAGATTCTTCAAAAATATGCTGTTATGGCAGCACCCCTGCGGCTTCGGACTGTGAAAAAAATGATGCCAATTGTGGAGCTGGCAATTCACATTACCAAGGAGATAATAAATTTTCTTACTACAAATCAAAAAACTGCACGGGAGATAAATGCTATAGTATTTCAGATTCCTCAAACTGTAAACAATCGACATGGACAGAAGTGGCAAATAATTATTGCTTAGGAGAGGCTCCCGCAACGTCTGCATGTACTACAGACTCCAAGTCGTGTACAGGATTGGAAGGGTGTATAGGCGGGAATTCAAATGGATACTATATTTCAGGAAATACTACGGACGGAAACCTCAAATATTGGGTGAAAAACGGAAATAATTGTAATAATAAAACTCTTGATGAATTAAAAACGGATTGTGGATGTAAAGCCGGAACGGGAGAAGCGACTCAATGTGATTTTGGCGGAGGGACAGTTGTTAGCACGGGAAAAGCAATATGCAAAAACAATATCGTTTACAGTTGTCCGGCGGCAGGGGGAACAGGAACATCGATATCGTGCACAGATAAACAGCAATTGTGTGATTCTGATAGTAGTACTCCTACATGTTATGATCGCAATCTTGGAAAAACAGCGTGCGTGGATAACTACACACAAAAAATTGTCAACTGTAATCCAACACAAGGCGCTGTGGTGACGACATTTGATTGTACCAACCTGTCCGGCTGGGCAGGGAAGGGGAAATACACCACATATTGTCAACCGTTTTCTCCCTGGATGTGTGGGTATGCTCCTTGGATGCGTAAAATGGACGGTAGCGGTGGTTCATTTGATGGAACTGTTGGAGATGTAACTTCTGTTAATTCAGCGAGGCAAGATGCATATTGTGAACCAAATGCCGATGCATCCGTATCGTTTAGTGTATCTTTAACAATAAAGAACTATGAATCGGTTAAAAATTTTCTCAGTAATGGCGCAATCTGTCTTACCAATAATCCAAAAAATGATGTTTGTCAGCAAATTTCGAAGGATGAACTCAATTCTCAAGGTGTCTATGTGAAAACTTTTAAATTTACGCCGAAGGACAGCTATCAGTGGGCTGTGGGATACGTTTTCGACATTTCTAACCATCTATATCAGTCTGATATCACAATTAACATTAATGCGGACAATCTCCCAAAACAAGGCGGGTATGGATTAACAGTTGATGGAATAAATCCAAGGAATTAACAATCATATGGAAAAACTCAAAAGATATTTAATCATTGCCTTATTAATGTCATTTTCTCTTGGCATAAGTCGCTTTTTGTCGAAAGAGATTTTTATTGAGAGTACGTACGTCGTCCGTCCGCATCTTGATCTTTATTTGGCAATGAGAGTACGTTCCGTTGTTACTCCGGTAGCTGAGTTAATTGCAAAACTGCAGGGAAAAACGTCAAGTAATGTGGACAAGCAGACTGTCGCAGAAAGATATGATGCTCTAAAGAACGTTCCCTTTTCGCAAATTGCCTCGGGAGTTGCGGCACATGAAAAAGATGGGGTAGCTGAAACGGTGTACGATGTAAATAATATTAAATGGATAAACCACACATACACAAGACTTGACGGAAGTGTGGTTGTCATTAAGATTCCTGAGGGGCAAAAGCCGCCTCCGGATGGGGTGTTGTAAATAGGTAAAATAGGGTCTTGTATTTTATTTTTTGTTTCAGTAGTATAAATCTATGTACCTCGGTCCATTTTATTTTGACACAAAGGAGATTTTTCTCATTCTGGCCGCTATTTTAATTGGGCTTGCATCATATTTCAGTTGGCCACTCTACTGGTTTAATCCACGCGTGTTACTTCTTCTTGTTATTCTCATGCTTATTACAAAAGGTCTACTTCCTGCAATTCACAACGAATCTTTCTTTATCCTTGCGTTGGTAACGATTTTCTTGTCTCTCTATCTTCCTCTTTTTCAACTCATTTTGTTCTATTTTATTTCGTTCGCGCTCTTCCGTCTTTTGAAGGTGATTTGAGTGTCGTTTTCTGCTTGCAAACAGGCCTACGTTTATCTATAGTATTAGTATCCATGAAAAGATTATCTTTTTGGCATTTTTTATTGTTAGCTATAGTTGTTTATTTCCTACTACCTGTTTCTCAAAAATTTCCAGTACATGCAATCTGTGGAGAATACAATATCTGTCCTTCAAGCACTCCTATTCCCACCATAACCCCGACCCCGACCCCAAACTGTTCTCGTCGTCCGGATGGGGATGCGGATTGTAATGGCGTGATAAATGACCTTGACTACAATTTTTGGCTGTCAAAGATAAGAGGTGCAACAAGTACCTGTACATACTGTTCTGCCGATTTCAACAATGACACGCTCGTGAATCTTAAAGATTTTGAAATATGGCGTCTTACGCGTTTTAACTAATATGAAAACGATTTTACGGGTGGCCTTTTTTGGAGCGATAGCAATCGCTTCAGTTATAGGGGCTTGGTATTACTTAAACAACTACAAGGCAAGTTCAAAAGCGTCAGAGGCCATTGCTAATATATCGTATACCGTCACAAGAGCTTCCGTGCAACCTGGCGGAACGGTGAATGTGGGTGTTACTGTTTCGACAGGAACACTGCATATGTCAGGGATTGATCTCTCATTTGAAAATATAGGGGATGATAATCTTGATTTTGTAAGCGCAACACTCCCTACCGGGTTTGATGAGCAAGTATTGGCAGACAGCGATGTCACAACAACCAGAGTGGACCAGACAAAAAGATTAAAGAGACTCATATTCGTATCCAAAAAAACTGAGGCTCAACTCCCCACATCGTCAGTCATTATTCCTCTTACTTTTAAGGTGACAAATAGGGGGACATCGTATCTTTCGACATTGCGGATCAACCTCACATCGTCCCAAGTTTCAGGCCCAAACATTCCGGAGAACGTGTTTACTCTTGCAGGAGCTACGAACCCTCTTGATTTTGTCGTTGATTCCAACCCTCTTACTCCAACCCCGACTCCTGATTGTCGCGCGGAGATTCCTCAGGGTCTAACGTGCGATTCACAATGCGGTACAAACGTTATTCTCAAGTGGAAGGATGTAACAAATGAAGACGGATATAGAATTTATAAGGACACCCAGACAATTCCGATTGCGATATTGGGGAAAAATCAGACCGCATATACGTATGCCTGGTGCGGAGATCTGGATAAACATGCTTACAAGGTTATTGCATATAACGCGGCCTGTGGCTCACAATCAACAACGCTTCCCACGATGGACTGTGCGTGCAGTAAGTGCGACAACACAATTCCTTCCCCGACTCAAGGAACAATTCAACCCGTCAACACCGCGGATATCATTTTGAAACTCAACTTCCCGGATGCGGCAAGCAGTGTACAGGCTATCAGAAACGTAAAGGTGGATATAATGAATGGCAGCGCACTCGCGTGTCCCGGATGTTCCCAGATGGTGAGCTTTACGCGAGTCGGAAACTACTTTGTCTCTCCACAGCTGAGTTTCAGACTCGAACAGACCCTTCCTTACACAGTGGTTGTAAAACAAGCAATCACCGTAAGTCGTTCCTATAAATTCGTTTATATGCAAAAAAATAAGTTGCTCAACTGTTCTATAGGGTTTGACTCTGCCTGCGGACAGCTGTTGTCAGAAATTGACAGAAGACCGATGTATTCAGGTGATACGAATGGGTTTGATACGCAAAGCGAGGGATACAATATTATTGATAAAAAAGACTTGAGTGCAGTAAGTATTGCAGTAAGCCAAAAAACCGATCAGGGAGACATGAACTTTGACGGAATAAGTGATACAGTTGATATAGGGATTGTCGGAAAAAATTTTGGACAAAAAGGGGATTAGTTATGAAATTTCAAATACGAATACTGGCGGTATTGGTGGTGTTTTTTCTTTCTGTCGGGTTTGGTGTGTGGTGGTTCCAACAATATAAGCAAAAATCAAAGGCAACTGCTGCGCCTCCGCGTCTTTTTTTTACGGTTCCCGGCGCAAAAGTTGAAGCGGGTAGTAATTTTGACCTTTATGTGAATATCAATCCTAACAGCTCTCCTTTTTACTCCTTTGATTTGAAGTTTACCTATGATCCGACAAAAGTGAATTTTGTTGATGAGGCAAACCCCATCTCAAATGTGACGATGTTGGACAGTGCGGTCATCAGTGAGCCCGCAGTTGATATTCTGACCCATGTCGTTACGATAAAGGGAACGCGTACTGTAACTCCATTTGCAGGGGGAGAGCCGGTTCAGCTTGCGAAAATCGCATTTGTCATGAAACCGGAAACGGCGCTTCCGTTGCAGTTTAATTGGGACTCAACAACAAATATCGCAGGGCAGAGTGCAATAAGTAAGGAAGATCTTGCCTATACCGGCATTACCCCGACAGTTCCCGTTCCGTCAGGCGCAACTCCCGTGACGGTCCCGACGGGCGCAGGAGGGAACGGAACACCTGTTCCCACCGTCGGCGCAAGTCCTGCTCCTCAAATTACGGGAAATCAGGACCAAATCGGTACGACGACAGAAATATTACCCCGGGGAGACAGACTGTATATCAATTCGATTATTGCAAATCCCGCACCGTTCCGCTACGAACAAAATGTCGTTCTTGACAAGGGAACTTACAATCTTATTGTCGGTGCAAAAGTGTATTACAACAAAGGAAGAGGAATGGTTATTGCGATACATTGCAATGAAAGTGATTGCGGAGGAGGAAAAAAACGCAACGACATCATCGCACGAACACCCGTCTTTCCCGTAAAGGCAGATTTCAGCGAAATGCAGACAAACGTTGTCATTCCACAGGAAGGTGATAGAAAAAAATACACGGTGCGTATTTATTGCGAAGACGGGACGGAATGTGAGATTGACTATATAACACTTGAAGATGCATGGGGAAGCGACAGAATAGTGAATTCTCAATTTGCGGATTCACAGTCTTATACTGATCCGCGAAAACAACCGACATCTTGGATTGTAGATGGAACTGCAAATTTA
Organism: bacterium; assembly: GCA_021833625.1. Lineage (GTDB taxonomy): Bacteria > Patescibacteriota > Microgenomatia > UBA1406 > GWC2-37-13 > JAKBEU01. The sequence continues at coordinate 345,953 of JAKBEU010000001.1, read as the reverse complement.
TTTGGGACAGTTGATCCGGCGGCAGGGGTACATGGGGCGTTAATAATCAACAATCCAACGAAATGAAGAAACTATTTATATATTTTAGTTTGATTTATACGATTCTCCTTTTTGTGGGAACCGTAGGTGCTGCTTGCATGATTGATAATGGAGTATATGAATGTAGCCAAGCAAGCGATTGTGGCAATGGTGGAGTTGGCTGGGCGTGTCAGGCTCATTGTTGCGTTCAAAATAGTAGCACCTGTACCCCAACGTATGGTGCTTGGAGTGCGTGTGCCTCAACCGGATCGAAATGTCAGCAAACTCGTACATGTACATGTTCTCAGGCAGGGAAGACTTGCGATGCTCAGACGCAAGATTGTACTTGTGGGGATAATAACAATAATAACAATAACAATAACAACAATAACAACAATAACAATAACAACAATAACAATAACAACAATAATGAATGTAAAGCACAGACATTTGTCTCTGCTTCTGTGGCTCCTTCGACACTCCGCCCATATGACGAAGTGACAGTGAAGTGTAACTACGGAAAACGTCTTGATTGTTTGAAAGTAGTTGGTGCCGGTTTGACGGGATGTCGATACAGTAGATATGAGGGGACGGATAACATTTTTGTTTGTTCTGCGAGTCCAAACGCGGGCTATTATGATGATACGAAATGCCAACTGTCGACAGGTACGTCTGATGACTGTTGTGCAGCTTCAAACGCAACAGGAAACATGACGGTTCTGGGAACGGACGTGAATTATGACCAGGAATTAATCCTTCCTTTTGGCAAATATACTCTCTCTGCTCGCGTGCTTACGGGAGTATCTCAAGGAAAAGGAGTGAGGGTGACACTCGTGTGTAATTCGGACACGTGTGCAAACAGCACAAAGCAAAATGCAACTATCTATAGTCTTGCTTTCCCCGAATCAAAAGACTATGTGGAAAAAACAAATCAACCCATTACGCTTTCTGGGACAGGAGATGACCGTCATTATCTTTTACGTTTAAGCGTTGACCGCGGGTCTGAGGCCTTTTTTGATTATGTGTCGATGAAAAATGCTAGTGGAAAAGAACTCGTACAAAATGGAGACTTTAGCGGTATAGTCCAGGGTTCAATAAACACCTCCCAGCCGGTTGCGTGGGGAGAAGGGGACAACAGAGTTGGATACTATTATGGATCACTTATGACCTCCTCGGGAAACACGAATCCCAATGTACCGGTGCCTGGAGTTACTAATCCGGTCGTGGGTCCAACGTCAGTTCCCGGCAGCTCAGGGTCAGCAACACTTGCCTTAAAAATAAAGATACAAGGTATCACAAAAAAACCGGCAAACAGCACTCCGCTCAAAGTACAGGTGAAGTTAGGCGGAGGAGGTCTTACGTCTGCAACCGCATATCAAACAGTTTCGTTCACGGTTGACGACTCAGGCGTCTGGTCGGGCCAGGCAACATTTAACAATATCGCAAACGGCGGCGGATATAGGGTATACGTCAAAGGTCCGAAACAACTGCAAAAGAAAGTGTGTGACAGTGCACCGACCGAATCAAAAGCGGGAGCATATCATTGTGCTGACGGAAATATTACATTAAAATCAGGAACAAATACGCTCGACTTCTCGAGAATAGTGATGTTAAGCGGAGACTTGCCGGAAACAAATGGGAAACAAAACGGGATAATCGATTCGTACGATACGACATTTATTCGCCAGAATCTAGGCTCAACCGATGCAAGCAAACTCGCAATAGGAGATCTTAATCTTGACAATATCATTGATACTCAGGACTATTCAATAGTACTACAGGCGTTATCAATAAAATATGATGAAGAATAATATGGAAACGCACACAAAATACACCAAAATAATGCTCATCGTCCTTGCACTTCTCCTACTGGGAGGGAGTATCGTCGGATACCTGGTTATTAATTCAAAAAAAGGAGAAGGAACTGAGAACGCAAGGGCGCAACGTAAAGCGGAACCGACTGTTATTCCGACCCGTTTGCCTCATCCGATAAATGGAATAATGGAGTTGAAAGAAGAGAAAAAAGCAACCTCAGTGCCCGTCGGGAAGCCTTTTGTCATTCAGCTCGTTGCAACATCGGGGAACAGTAAAATTGCAGGATATGATGTTGTTATGACCTATGACAAAACCGCCTTTGAGAGGCAAGCGGTACAGAACGGGGACACGACTTTCCGCATTTTTACGTTCGACAGGGAAAACAGAGTGTCCATTTCCGCAACAAAGCAGCTGCAATCCACGCAAATAACGCAGTTTGAAGAAACGCCCATCCTTTCCTTTACTTTTCTTCCTAAGAAAAAGGGGAGGTTTACTTTCTCCCTTAAACCTTTAGGCCAGGAAAGTTCGAAATATGTTGATGATACGGCTCAGGCGACATATCCCAACTACAAAGACCTTGTGCTTGAAATTCAATAAAGAATAATGAATAATGAAATATGATGAATACGCTGCGTAATTTTCTTGTTGGTATCTTTTTTTGTGTGCCTATTTATCTTTTTTTCCTCTCTTCTTCGGCACAAGCGGCACTCCTTAAATTTGATCAATCAACAGTATCGGTGAGTGTCGGACAAACATTTCAGCTTCAGGCAATAGTTGATGCGCAAAGCGATCAGATTACTTCAACGGATATGTGGATTACGTATGATCCGACACTTATTGAGGCGCAAACAGCCTCTCCCGCTGCTTTTTTTCCCGCAGTAACGAGTAATATCTCGGCGGGAAAGACCTATGTTGCCGGACTTATCACCGACCCTGGCAGCTATAAAACCGGGTCCGGAACCGTTGCGGTTATCACTTTTAAAGCACTGAAGGACGGGACGGCAACACTCGCGTATGATTGTCGTACCGACGCAAGCAATTCGTCAAAGGTAATAAAAAATGCGATTGACCCAACAAATATCATTGTCTGTACCCAAAACGGAACCTCCGTCGTAACCATTGGGACGGGAGGCCCCGTTGTCCCAACAACTGTTCCAACCGCCGCGATAACCTCACCTTATCAGTCGTCAGTTCAACCAACCGCACTTCCTCAAACCGGTATCATGGACCAGTTTCCAAAAATTGCGGGAATGGGTGCATTCTTGCTCGTTGTCGGTGTTATATTACAGTTGATGATACTTTAATATATGAAATTGCCCGAAATAAAATTTCCCCAACTGAGTGCGTTGAAGGGCAAAAAGACCCTTACCATAGTGATGGGTGTTGTCGTAGGGCTTTTGGTACTTGCCGGAGGATTTTTGCTTGTGCAGGGAGTGTTTACACGGGCCTCCGACTCCGCCCCGCGTGACATCGTCATTAATGGGCTGACTGAAAATGGAGCAAAAGTATCGTGGACAACAGATCAGGAAACACAGGGAATAATCGAGTACGGATCTTCTCCGACTTCGCTTAATTTATTTGCGCCAGAAGGAGCAAAAAATAAATCGCACACCGTCGAATTAACTTTGTTGACCGGAAACACTTCTTATTATTTTCAGATCCGCATAGGAGATACAAAATACGATAATGGGGGAGTCCCATGGACATTTACCACCAAATCAAAAGTGGGAATTACCCCAACCGGTCCCGCAACCACTCCCATAGCAACTCCTTCTGCAGCCATTGTCAGCCCGACAGTTGCCCCGACACAAGGAGCCATTCCGACTCAACGTATGACGGTTGTTTTGACTCCCACCCCAACACTGGCGCCCTATGCCACAGCAACGCCTTACGCGGTTCCGACTCTCACTTCATTTGTCTGCGGTGAAACGGACTGTCTTAAAATATGCCAAAAAATAGGAATGACATGCAGCACGCTTGATTGGATGAAATCAGGGTGTGTCGGAAAGGTGACTCTCGGCTCTTGTTTTTCCATTACGCCCACCCTTGCTCCTACTCCAACACCCACATGGAACCCCCTAACTCCTAGTCCCACCGCTTCTCCGACTCCCACACCGACAACCGGTCCTACAGCAACTCCGGCTCCCACGCTCCCGAGCTACATGCAATAAATTAGGGATTGAAATCCGCCCATAGAAACTGGTATAGTGAATGCGTTACTTATTTAATATCTGATTTTATATGTCAGACTCAAAAACATCAAACAAATTCGGACTGGGGTTGTTATTTGGAACACTTGTTGGAGGACTTGCCGCATTTTTTCTTTCCCCCACTTCAGGACGCGAGAATCGCGAGATGGTCGCAAAAAAAATAAAGGAACTGGAAAAACTGCTTGCCGACAGCGACATTGAAGAAAAAGTAAAAGAAATCTTCGGTGAGGTGACGGAAGAGGCAACATCCACCTATAAAAAAGCCAAAAAAGAGTTTATAAAAGAGCTTGCCGACGTAAAAGAGACAGTTGCAGGGCTTGATAAAGAAAAGGTTGAAAAAGTGGCAAAAAACACCGTCGAAATTATTAAGAAAGAAGCAAAGCATGAAGGACAGGAAATGGAAAAATTGAAGAATGAACTTGCAAAAGAGTGGAAAAAACTCAGTCCAAAATCAAAGTCAAAATCGTAAGATTAGACTTTATATCCGTATTTTTCTTTTGAGAGGCGTATTATCGACTCCCTATTGTTATTCTTCATTGCAGGAAGTGGGAGAGTTGTTGCCGGAAAGGGGAGAGATGTCATATTCTCTATAGAGAGCTTCATGACAAGTTCATATTTGCCAAGAGCCACAAGGTCATTTTCCGTGTACATTTCCCCGTATTCAAGTGACAGCAGATGAGCGTCCCGCGCTCCCACAACAAAGGACATAAGAGTGCCAACGTTGCCAAAAATAGCCCGTTCTATCTCTTCCTCCAACTGTTCAATATACTGGTTGGTCAGAGTAAGCGAGAGGCGGTATTTCCGGGCCTCAGAGAGGATTTTTATAAATGATGTCGTCGCAAAGTTTTGGAACTCATCAACATAAAGGAAAAAATCCTTTCTGTCGGTTTCTTTAATAAACGCCCTGTTCATTGCGGCCAGCTGGATTTGCGTGATAATCATGGCCCCCAGTAGGGATGCATTGTCTTCTCCTAACTTTCCCTGGGACAGATTAAGCAGAAGAATTTTTTTTCCGTTCATTATTTCCTCAAGGTTAATTGTTGACTGTGCGCGTCCGACAATGTTGCGGATCATGCGGGAGGTAACAAACTGCCCCACCTTGTTTTGGATAGGGGAAATGGCTTCAGCTCTCAATTTATCGGGCATTTTGGCAAATTCTTTTTCCCAGAACCCTTTTAACACAGGATCCTCCAGTTGGCTGACTACTTTTTTTCGGTAATCTTCATGTGCAAGAAGCGAAAGGACGTCGGGAAGCGTTGCACCGGGAATATCAAGAAGGGTCAGAATGACGTTTCTTAGAATATATTCAAGTCTCGGGCCCCAGCTGTCTTTGTAGAGTTTACTGAAAATCGAAACGATTCCTGATGAAATAAGGTCCTTGTGCTGTTTATTGTGTATTTGAAGAACATTTAAGGCAAAAGGACGTTCCGTGTCAAATGGTTCAAGATAGACGACATCATTGAGTCTCCTTTTGGGAATGTAGTTGAGAATCGTTTCACAGAGGTCTCCGTGAGGGTCAATAATGCCAACGCCTCGGTCTTTTCGAATATCGTCAATTGCCATATTTGCAATCAGAGTCGACTTTCCGGCACCCGTTTTGCCGATTATGTAGACGTGTTTTCGTCTGTCTTCTTCTTTAATGCCAAAAATAGTGGGCTTGCTGCGGAACTCAGTTTTTGCAAAGAAATTAATCTTTGCCTTTTGTTCGTCAGTGCTGTTATCGGAGATAGGAAGGTTCTCCGGGGGCTCTCCAACAAGCGTTTTCCCCCAACTGATATTTTTTAGTCCTGCAAGAAGTATCCCTGGGGGATGCCACATTGAGGCGAGCTCCTGAGCATTAAGTATTTGATTTTTGCATTCAAAGTAACTTATCTTTCGTTGTCTAATACGTTTGACAAATCTATCTTTAAAAAAATAGGGCCGTCGATATACAAACTGATTTCCTTCTCCGAGAGAAAATGTTCCGAATGTGCCCGCGAGGTTACTGACGTAGGGCCTCGGATCTATTCCGTCATGATTGGATCCGACAACAAGCCGTATGGCTGCTTTTCCTCCCTGGAACGTTGCCTTTCTCATGATTGCCATTTTCTGCGGGTTCATGGAATATTTGAGGGCGTTTTCATCATATACTCCCAGTCCTGCCGCCTTCACTCCCTGATCCTGCCATGGGAAATAGGGAGGTGTAATAATAATCTGTACTGCCATACGGATGGTGGGCGGCTGTTTGGCCATATATCCGAGTACTGCAGAGAGCGGATCGACATCCTTAAAGTCAAAGTATGTTTTCGTGGGAAGGTAGGGGTAGGAGGTAAGACCGACCTGACCGAAGGCAATGTGCTTGGATTTAAAAATAATATCCATCGGATCAGTCGTTTTTGAGATTTTCGATTGAGGAAATGAGGAGGAAATCACGCTGTGTACGAGAGTCTCGCTTTCTGCCGGAACCGTTGCATAAAAATAAATAAGCTGATTAATAAGAAAAAGTTCGAATGCATAGGTTTTCGGGTGAACAAGAAGCCACCTTTTCCAGAGAGGAAGGTAGGGATAGGGGAGCGCCGAGGAGAATATCTGTGTCGCAGCCTCAATGGGCGTTTCATCCGTTTTGGGATTACGGATATGCAGATGAACCAGTTTTTTGACCATAATTACTCTCATTATACATAAAAAATGAGCAGGGGGTATCAACTTGAATTCAAGCCTATAGTATGATATAATGAACAGGTAAACTATACATAATAAATATGTATAAATAGACGGTTGTCAGACAGTAAAATATGCCAAAAGCCGGCTTATGATGCTGTCATAACAAGCTCTTTTACATTTCGGGTTATTTTTAACTACTTGCGTTGGTATGAATTGGTCCTATGTCTTGGCTTTAAATTGTTGTTTAAGGACAGGACGTAGGATCAGTTCGGAACATGAAACGAAAAGAGGTGGTGAAGCAAAAAAGGGAATTTTCTCAAATCCCTGTTCAGAGCCTAAAAAGCTCTGGCAAACTCAGCGTAAAGTGCCCTAAGGGTGCCTGAGAGATGAGAAAAATCGGTTTCGATGAAAGGAAAAAGGATCATGAAAAAGACAGGTTTTACCACGAAGAAGTTGTTGGTCGTGCTGAGTCTGATTGCCGTATTTGGCATGCTGCTTACGGCGTGTGGTGGTGCAGGCGGACCCTACTCACTCCAGTCTGCCAAGCGATACGGACAAACGGTGGAAACGTACATTCCCGAAGAAGTGTTGGCGAAGCAGGAAGTCGTTGTGACTCTGCCTGGAGGTTCAAATCCTGACCTGAAGTGGACCACTCACGTGGAGGGAAATTGCACTTTGTTCTCATTGAACAGTGACAATCTCCCCACCGGAAGCAGTGCCGCCACCGAAGGCATGGAAGTTGCTGCCAACATCAAGTTCTCGTTCTCCTGCGAGCAGGAAGCGAGAATCTGGTGGAATCGTGCTCTCCCCAAAACGCCGACAACAGCGCCAACGAACACTCAGTAGATACACCCGAAAGGAGGATAGTGTGAATACGAAGCTTTCCATGCTTCGCGGTCCTCCACTGAGGGGTTGTTGAGATCTGATATATAGAGCTTGTGCTTGGCTGTGCACTTCTGCAGCCATAGCCCTACCGCTATTAAAATCATCTTCTCCACAACCCCTCTCTTTCCCTTTCTCTATAAATGAAGGAATTTATGCAGAGAGGGAAAGACAACCTTCTGGCCCTGAACCCGCGACCTTAAAGGTCGCGCCCTGGCCCTGACTCATTTTTCTTTTCGGAGCAGAATTATAGCGAGCGAGAAAAGGAGAACTCCAAATCCAAGATATTCTAAATACTGCGGGAGAAACACAATAACAATATCTGTTTGTCCGTTGACAATCCAGCCATTTGCCCAATTATTTACGAGCACATGGTCTTGTATTCTCTTTCCAAAAAGGAAGGGGAGAAGTTGTTGGAATACATTTGGCGACGTGTCAAACGAATATGCCCCCCATTCCTGATTGAACGATTGGGACAATACAACGGTATTAGCTGTATTATTGTCAATAATGTAGTACGAGGGGTTTATCTCTCGAAAGGAAACAGTGCCGAGTTCAATAGGAGGAGCACTAGTTGCTCCTATTTTAATGCCCTTTATCCAAGAATAGGGAATTGCTCCGGCATCTATATTCTGAATTGAATTTTTTGATAATGAATTGTCAAGTGAAATATTCCTAAAGTGTATTCCATATCCAAAATAGACATATGAAGATGTTGGTGGAACAATAATTACATTTTTTCCTTCTTCACCATCAAGTTTTGTATCGATAATATTCACTTTTTGCTGAGGATTATCGACGACAAAACGAAGTGATAACCCGGAGGTATTTTTTGTGTTAATAAACAATAGAAGGCCTTGTCTTTGAGACGCGCTTGAAAGAAACAAATCATAGCAAGAAGAGCTGTCCCTTGATTGCATGGATACTTCGTCCTCTGTTTTTACTAGAGAGCTATCTCCTTTTCGAAGCTCTTCCGAGCAGGTTTGCTTGATGTTTTCGTCAATTGCGCTCTGTACCTTCCCCTCGGCCAAAATGGGGTATTGCGGGTATTCAAAAGAAAGATCGAAGTGATACTCTCCCTCCTTAAGCTGAATTGGCTGGGACAGTGAGGGGTTTACCCGTGGATAATACTGCAGAGACTTTTCAGATCCATCTCCGTAGGTACAATGGAATACGTTAGGAAGATCAATGGTCAAAGATGTGGTTTTTTTTGAATCAATGGGTGCATCGTTAAGTACGCATTCGCTTATCCCTTTTGCTGCAATAGTCTCCTGTTTAAACGGAGTATAGGAAATAATTTGATTGCCCACCTTAAGTGAGAAAATAACTGGCGAGATGATGAGCGTATCTTTTTGGGTAATGATTTTAGCGAATACGGATTTTTCATTTTCTGCAAAGGACGGGAACTGAACGAAAACCTGGCCGTTTTGTGGCACACGCATCTGATTGATTTCATCTCTCAAAACAAGAGTGTTGTCGTTACGAGTGACCTGGGTTGAAATATCAGGCTGGGTTTTATTAGTAAACAGGGAAGAAAAGGGGTAAAACACTCCTTCAGTCAGGGAGGTGGCATAATCTCCATTTTCTCTGTATACCGTATCGATAAAATCATAAGGAGCCACACCCTGGACTGTCATTGGTGAGATTTTTTTAATAAACGGCTTTTCATCTAACTTAAAAACATCGATGGAACTCGTCCTAAAAAGGTGACTATTAGGATAAATGGAAGCGATAAATTCTTCCATTTTTTCCTTCCGTTGTATTTTACTCGTCTGTAATATATTGTCATCGATGAGGATGTAGCTGATATCGTATTTGTTTACAATATTTTGGAAGAGCCCCTTATTTTCAGTTTGCACCGCATAGACAACCTCATTGAAGTACTGCCCATTATAATTACTCCATGGGTCAAACGGACGCTCCAGAGTTGGTTGTTCGATCCCGTACCACGCAAATCCCGAGCCCCGCTCTCCCCATCTGTAGTAAAGCCAGTTCCAAAAACTTGACTGGGGAAGTGTCATTATCCGCGCATTGGGAGGTTCATTTTTGAAATAGGAAATTATTGCAAAATAATCTTGAGGAATGGGGAGACGGATGGAAGGATAGAAGAACAATCCCGAGAATGCAGGGAAAGAATATATAAGAATAAAACCAAGGATAATAAGATAAAGCACTGACCTTATTTGTTTGGTAAGCCAACTTCCTAATAATTCAATTCCTTCAGCGACCAAAATTCCATAGGCAAAAGCGAATATCAGCACAAGTTTCGTGAAAGGAAAACGAAACGCTTCCCCAAAAAGGGGAATATATTTCCGTATGATTTCGTTTAAAAAACCTATACCGGGAACATCGGTTCCTAGAAAGAAAAAAGCACTGATAAAAAGTAAGAGAGGCGCATAGCTCCGCTTGTCTTTGTTTCGCAGTGCAACAGCCCCCATCCCTAAGAGCGCTAAAGCGGCGAGAAAATAAGAAATGGCCGCCACACCTCCATTGCTGAAGTGTCTATTCCACCCTTCCATAATGAAAGTGGGGGTTCCACCGAGATTGTTTTCGACCGTATCAAGCATAAATCCCTTGAGGAGTATAACGTCAGTAAGATTTCCTCTTTTTATGTTTTTCTGATAAATTTCTTCGGAAGAAATTTGGTTTATTTTTGTATTTTTTATCGTGTTTCCCTGTGTTATAGCTCCATTTATGAAGGGAAAAAGCCAGAATGCATTGGCCGAAAGAATTATTGCAAATGCGATACAAACTATTCTTGCAGTTTTCCAGTTCCAATGACGAAAGAAAGCATACGTACTAAAACAAAAAAGACCAATAAGATAGGCAATAAAAACCGTTGGTACGAAGCCCTGCGGAGAGAAAAGGACGTTGGTAAGGAAAAGAATAAGAGCACTTTTTTTGCTTGGCTTCTCAAAGAAGGTGAGTAAAGCAAGAATACCACAAGGAATAGCAGCAAAATGCACGGAGAACACCTCAAGGGGAGCAAAAAACATCTGGATTGTCGCAAGATTAAGGCCATAGAAGAGTCCTCCTAAGGTGGAAACGAATATACTTTTTTTAAATTCTTTATGAAGGATGATGTACATTCCTACCATCCCAAGGAGGTGCATTGAAAAGTGGAAGACATAGCGGATAAGATTTTGTGGAAGAAAAAGCGAAAGCAAAAGGGCAATACAGGTGTGAATGAGATTTGCCGCATGAGCCATCCCATCCTGCACCCCTAGTCCTCTGTATTGTTGCCAAACGGAGAAGAGGTTTATTTTGAAGGCATTCTTAAAATTAAGCTCCGAAAACACGTTGTCCCATCCGACAAGATAGGTATGGGGAACATAATTGGTGATAAAAAGAATAACCTCAAGAAGAATAAACATAAAAATGGGAAGAAGATGGCGGTATTTTTTACCCATATTCACAGTATACAGATTATCTTTTCGTGAGAGACTCGTTTTATGAGGTGACGGCCGTAGACTTTCGGCTTAAAAGTGAGAGAAAAGAGGAAAAGAGTTCCCCTATTTTTTTACCGGGCTTTATGACTCCTTTTGATATGAGGTATAAGCGGGTCAGGACACCTTCCGGCAGGCACATGATGGTCAAAAATTGAATGACGGTAATTGCGATTTGTGCAGCAGTAGGAGAGTATCCATATGTCTTCACCATCTTTATACGTGTCTTCAGCGTATTCATGAACTTTGTTTTTATATTGTTAAACGTATTGTTATTTTTATGAACACGGTAGAAAAGAAGCTTTTCCGGCAAATTTGCAAACTGAGCTCCCTGACAGATCAAGCGGAAAAAAGAATAATAGTCGTTATTGGCACTAAACTTAAGTGTATAAGAGAAGGGAGTGTTTTTATATAATCTGCGATACATTGCAGAAGGATGGATAATAGGGTGGTAAGTAAAGTAGTTATTATAGATCTGGCTATGAGAAGAAGGTTCATTTTTCTCTCCAATAACTTGTCCTTTCGCATCGATGACAAACGCATTTGTTCCGACAAGGAAGGTTGCGGGATTTTTTTCAAGAAAAGCAACCTGTTTTGCAAGTCGTTCCGGGTGAGCTACGTCGTCGGCGTCCATACGCGCAACATACGTTCCTTTTGCTACTTCAAGACCCTTGTTTGCACATGAATCTCCTCCACGGTTCAGGGTTTTTTTCAGATTAAGGATGGTTATTTTTTTCGGAAACTGTTTCTTGTACGACTGCATGATGGAAAGCGAAGAGTCGGTAGAGGCGTCATTGACCAATATAAGTTCAAAGTGCTGATAGGTCTGGGCTAATATACTGTCGACAGCCTCACGCAAAAAGAGTTCTGCGTTATATATGGGCATAACGACTGAAACGAGCGGATTGTGTATTGTCTGATTTTTTTTCATATTGTTTATTTTGTTGCGTTTATCTCCTTTTCCTCAGTGCACGATTTTGTTTATCCTGCATTTAGGAGAAGAAGGGGAGGTGTTGAGTTTGATTTTGATTGCGGTGAGGCAATTGGGCGTGAAGATCACGCCGCAAAACCAAGCATCAACAGAGCTCCCCCGTTACAGCTTTTGGGCTGTAACTCCTTGGGTTATACTAGGAACTTTCCTCTCTTTCTCTCTTATTGCACGGGGGAGAAAAAACCCGTCGACTGCCATTCCTGGTAGCCACCGTTATTTGCCTTCTGCTCCAGACGGCGGGCGATATGCGCATTGATCTGCGCCATCACTTCGTTCTGGGTGCAGCCAGTATATTCCCAGACGTGACCGCCAGGGAACTGGGTGTTCAGGGTGTAGCGTCCGCCAGGCAGGAGAGTTTCAAACTCCGGCTGCCCATCCACGTAGTATTCAACGTGAATGAAATTACCAAAGCTGGTCGAGACCTCAGGGAGGTCCTTGAGCTGGTAATCATGGATGACACGGCACTGCTGAACGGGGGCGTTAACAGCGGGAACGGAAGCAGTGGTCGGAACAACAACGGGTGCCATAGCGGTCGGGGCAGCCACATAGACGATCTGTGCGGGTGCGGCAACCGGAGCGGCGGTGGGAGTGGCAGAGAACAGAGCAAGCGCCACAATCGCAAGTACGACGAGGGTCACCACGAGGGCGACGATCGCGAGTGCGGTTCCACCAACACCATTGTTATTCAGAGTAACGGTCTGCGTAACCGGAGCGCCGTATTGCTGCGGCATCCGGCCATCCTGGACGGGCTGTGCCACGGGGGCAGCAGTCTGAGCAGGGCGTTTGTTGAACAGGTTAGCAATAGCCCGGAAGGGCCACGTGATAACCTTTACCCCAAACTTGATGATGGCGACTAACAGAACAACCATCAGCACGAGCGGGATAATGCAGAACAGGGTTACAAGCAAAGTCGTAGTCATTTTAATCAGGGCTCCTTTTCCCATTGATCAAAACATAGTTATTTGAGTAGGGTTACTATCCCTATGGTACCATCGATGTTCTGTGGTCCACGCTGTGAAGAAAACAGATCTTGTTCTCTCCATAACGCGGACCACAAAGAGATAGATACCACTTTTATTCGTATTCAAAGTGAAAATTCCTAAACCCAAGTTTTCAAAGAGCGCCTGGAAACATTCCTCTTCTCAGCTATTGAGAAGCGATATTTCTGGCACAGAATTCTTTCTTGTGAGAAAGAATCGTAAGTCTTAAAGTCTTGTAGGGTGAGGGCAGCATTTGCTCTCTCTTCCAAGTCCTCAAAACTCGGTTATGAGTTAAAAACCATATGATTGGTCATTACTCATACAGCCTATAGTATAACATGATAGAGGTCCTTTGTCAATAGTAATAGGCCTATAAAAAAACCCGCCTGAAAAGCGGGTTTTTTTACGTATTGTCAAAAATTAAGGCTTTTGCGTCGCTTTTGGAGCCGGCGTCATCTGCACGCGTGGCTGAAGCCAATTTGCATTTACTGCATCCTGAACGGTCAAAAAGCCGGTTGTTTGCTGTCCATTTACCCAGCCTTGAACCTGAGGGGAGACAACGGTAAAGCTTGCTCTTCGTGCGATGCTGAAAAGAACATCGGCAAGCACGTCTGGAGCCGTCCAGCCTTCACTTGTCGGTTGGGAATTGGCATCTAACACGGCCGGATATCCCCATTCTGAGCCTGCGAGGCGTGTGCCTGTGCCCGCTTCAACACTTTGGCCTGGAGAGAGCATGGTTTTCCATTCGCCTTCACTTGTTGAGCCTGGGCCCCATAATTCAAGTACTTTCCAATATTCCCGCGCATCTCCGGCGGTTGACTCAACCTTGAAGTCTCCGGGATTTTGCCAATTTCCGGTTTTATCATTTGTCGGGTGATGAATGGCAAGCCATTCAAGACGTGCACGGATATGCGGATCTTTGGGCACGATTATGCCTGCTCCGTCTCCGGTATCTATTTTAATGAATTCCATAAATGAGCCTGAATTCATGTGAATAGCCCCACTTTCGTCAACATAGGGGATATTTTGCTGCATTAATCTGATTTCTTCTATGGAAATAGGCTCGCTTTGAAGCTTCGCTAGCTCAGACGGGCTAAGAGCTTCATATGAGGCTGCGGTAGCCGCTTCAACTGGGACTGCCGTTGACGGGGCCGTTGCTGTCGCTGCTGCTGTTGCAACGGGTGGCTGAACCTCAGGGGTTCTAGTTGGTGAAGTGGAACAAGCTCCAAGCGCAAATGCAACTGCTGTCAGAACGGGAAATAATGACTTAGGTACTTTAAGCGGCTTTTCCGAAGAGGGAACTCGTGCCGGTTGGGGAGGGACGACGCTGCTAATAGAGACTAATCCTTCACTCCTGTTTCGCGTTGCCATAGAGGTATTTTGATAATTAATATAACTATCTACCCTACAGTTTAACAGGAAATACGACATTGTCAAGTAGAATGTGGCTTATAGTATGAACATAAACAAGGCTATTTATAATATAGTTATTGTCGTAATAGTCTGTTTATTGTTATCCACAATCAATACACAATAGACATAATAATAATACTATAATAAAAAAATCCTCCTTTTGGGAGGATTTTTTTATAGTGAATGGAGTGAATTATTTTGCTTTCTTCTTAATTATTACTCCGACTCCAAGTACGCTCATCTGGCCTGCAAGCAGGAGGAAATCGAGCTCAGGACCGGATTTTGGGGTTTGTGTTACTCCAAGGACCTCTTTTTCAATACAGAATTGTGCGGTATCATCGTCTGATACGTTGGCATTATAAGCCTTAGCATAATTCGTTATACACATAAGTCCACGGTCGCTTGGAAGCTTATCCTGACCGTATAACTGTGTTTTCAAAAAGTATGTTTTTTCTTCACCGGGAGCAAACGTTCCGGCATTAAATGTAATGATACGTGTTGATGCGTCATACGTTCCGGGCCCTTCAATAGGCTCGATATAGGCAGGAACAGTATCGGTTACAGTAACTGCATCGAGCTGAACGCTTGAAGTATTTTTTACTCGTATCTTAAAATCAACCTCAGCCCCAGGCTTAAAACGGGGATCAGCAGGCGTAAGATTGTCAACATATTCAATTTCAGTAACTCCCCCTTTTGTGGTTCCAACAGGTTTACCGACCTGTTTGTCAATCAAAATTGATTGAGAAGGAGTGGTCTGTCCGTACTGTCCATATTGCCCGTATTGAGCAAAAGAGGGAACAGCAGAGACGAAAAACAAAGCTACTATAAAAGCAAGAGCAATAGATGTTTTTTTCATATGAGAGCATTATACTATAAGACTTATCGTTTGTCAACTATAGGACAAATATTTCGAGGACACAATAACAAGGTCAAAGAAAAAGGACAAAAAGAAGAAGTTATGCCAGCTTCCGGATAGCCTCGAAGGAAACGATAGCAGCAGAGACGATAACATTGAGACTTTTGTTCACTCCCCACATGGGAATTTCGGCAATTGTATCAACTATGTCAAGGGTTTGCGGAAGCACACCATACGTCTCATTCCCGACAATAAGTGCCGTGGGGCGGGTGTAATCAACCATTGTATAAGGCACTGAGCGCTCGTTTTGCTCAACAGCGACAGAAAGAAGCTTTTCTCCGCTTAGTAGGTGGGATTGTATGTCGTCAAGTGCTTCTTTTACGCTCTTTTTATGTTCCCAGGGAACGATTTTATAGGTGCCAATGGATGATTTCTTGATTTTGGGGTTGGGAGGAGTTTCCATTATCCCGCACAGATACAGTTTTTCGACATTCAGTCCGTCTGCAAGACGGAAAAGCCCCCCTATATTGTAGGTATCATACACATTCTCAAGAATGAGATAGAGGGGATTGCGCTTTTTTGCTGTTGCTTCTTTTGCCTCATTATCTGAAGCTGTTCGAAGCTGTTTTGCGTTAAGTTTCATACGAGAGCCCAAAGTGGGAATCGGACCCACACTCTAGCCCTTACCAAGGGCTTGTTTTACCACTAAACTATTTGGGCAATTTTTCCATTATACAATATCTTAGCCTCCAATCGAAGGGAGGAATAAGGGAAGAATGACCCGTACGATAGGCTGCATAATGGTATCAAGCATCGAAGTGCTGCCAAGCGGGATAATAAGGAGAAGTAAAAAGATCATGCCGTAGCGCTGCAGTCCATACCACTCCTCAGCCTTGTCGGAGGGCAGAATTCCGCCCACTATCTTGAATCCGTCCAGCGGATGGATGGGGAGAAGATTAAACAGCCCTAAGGTTATATTAATAGTGATTAATGGGCCAAGCACGAGATATCCTATAGTTGCAATTGAGGGAAGTGAAAGAAGGTTGAACAATCTGATAAGAAGAGATAGGAGCAGGGCACATAAAATATTGGATGCGGGGCCGGCAAGTGAGATGAGCGCTGCGTCTTTTCGGGGATTTTTGAGGTTATAGGGGTCAAACATGACCGGTTTCCCCCATCCAAAGCCGAAAAAGAGCATGAACAGAAGCCCTGAAATGTCAATATGGCGGATGGGATTAAGCGAAATGCGTCCCTCCAGGCGTGCGGTCGGATCTCCAAGCCGGTCAGCCGTCCACGCGTGGGCACTTTCATGGATTGAAAGGGCAAGGAATAAGGACAAGATGTAAAACAGGAAGGAAAGCGGATTTGAAAAAAGGGAAAATAACATAGATTTTATAGTGAAAGGAAACGAATAACTGAAATCTAATTGATTTCTTAGATTCCCTATGATATCATAAATCTCTAGTCTTATGAAAAACGAATGTTACAACTGCGGAAAAGGGAAATTACTTGGTCGTCAACATACACACCATCGTGGTGTGGCTGGAGGACGATGGAAGAAGAGAGCTCCAAAAACACTTAAAGTGTTCTCACCGAACTTGCAGAAGGTCAGAATAATGGTAGGAGCAGTCGCAAAACAGGTAAATGTCTGCACAAAATGTTTGAAAAGAGTACGAAAAGACATTGTTGATAAGAAAGTCCCATTCTTCAAAATAGTGGGATCAACAGATCTGAAGAAAGAAGCAGCTGTAGCTTCAAAATAAGGCCAACTTCTTTTAGGATATTTTTTCTAGTTCCCCGTTTTTTTCTTCGTAGAGTCGTCCTTTTTGTTCAAGCACGCGTTGTGTGAAGAGAATGCCGTTCAGATGATCCGTTTCATGCTGCACTATGACTGCTTTAAGACCGGAGAACCATTTTGACTGTTTTTTGCCGTTTAAATCAAGATATTCAACCAAGACTTCCGCGTCGCGGTCGACCGGTCCCCAAATACGGGGAACGGAAAGACATCCTTCAAGCTTCATGCCTTCAACATCTTCTTCATCGTGCATGTGTTTTTTTTCTTTCGGCTCATTTTTTGCCTTTTTCACCTCAAGAATCTTCGGATTGATGAAAACTTCGGTTTGAGACTTCAAATTCGGTTTGATGATAAAAATAGCCAGATCAACTCCGACCTGTGGGGCAGCGAGCCCGACCCCTTCTGGATCGGTTTGGACTATCAAAGTCTCTTCCATATCGTAGACCAATTCTCGTACCTTCTTGTCTATCTTCTTGACCTGTCTGACTCCTTTTCCAAGCACGGGGGCTGGCGCATGAATTATTTTTAGCATGAGAGTATTATATAATAGAGATAGATTAAGGTCAAAATATGAAATTATCGCTCTGCATAGCAGCTTTTAACGAGGAAAAAAACATCCATTATCCGATGGACAGCGTATACGATATTGTTGACGAAGTTATTATCGTTGACGGAGGTTCGGAGGACAAAACAATTGAGATTGCAAAAACATATGGTGAGAAGGTCAGAATAATCCAGTCAGACAATCCCGCCATGTTCCATAAAAACAAAGAAAAAGCAATTATGGCAGCAGAGGGGGAGTGGATACTTCAGCTTGACGCTGATGAGGCACTTTCTCCCGAACTGAAAAAAGAAATAGTGACGCTTATCTCCGGACCAAAAAAAGATACACTTGTTGCGTATTGGTTGCCGAGAAAGAACCTTTTCCTTACCCGATTCCTGGAAAAGGGAGGGCAATATCCCGACTACACGGTCCGACTTTATAAAAATGGGGTCGCAACATTTCCCTGCAAAGACGTGCATGAGAATGTAGAGATAAACGGAGAGGTGGGATATCTTAAAAACCCCATTCTTCACTATGCGGATCCAGACTTTTCCCGCTATCTGATGCGCTGGGACCGTTATACGACTCTTGAAGTACAGAATGCGAAATTTCGTGCACAAAATAGGGGGAAAAATCTTGCCCTCATGTTTGTCGAATATTTCTTTTGGAAACCTCTGACAACATTTTTTTCCATGTACTTCCGTCATAAGGGGTTTGTGGACGGATTTCCGGGATTTGTCTTCTCTCTTTTTTCAAGCTTGCGTTTTTATGTCATCTACGTAAAATGGTGGAAATCAACAAAGGAATAGAGTTTACGAAAGGGCACGGAGGATATACAATGATGTAATGACGGAAAATGCTCCCATGCCGCAAGTTGAAACTGAACACAGAGCAGTTGTTGATATGCCTGCAGTTCAGGCACGCATGCTCCTTAAAAATCAATCCTACTTAAATCCAACGGAAACGACACAAGCTCCGCTTCTTAATAATGATACAGTGGCACAATTTGCCAACAGAAACTACGGCCTTTTTGAAGATGCATCACGTCGAGAGCGAAGAGCGCAGTCAAATGAAACAGAAACATACGCAATAAAATATCAGCGATGGAGCGAGGGAGTGTCAACATGCTTCGGTGCCACTGTAAATAAGGCAAAAATGGAGACCTTAAAGCCCCTCTTTGTCAAAATAGGAATAATGGGCCCCCAGATGGAAAGCGCCGATATACAGGGCCTGTACGACCGCTATTTCAATTCAAATCTTTCATCATCAGGAATAAAAACATTTGTGAAAGACGTTCTTGATACCTATAAGGTTGAGGGAAAAGTAGATTTAGCGGCAATTGAACGTGACAGGGAGTCTTTACAATGGATGTCTGAGTTGTTTGGCGGCACGTCGAGTGAAATGATAAGTCAGCTTATCCTCTCTGAGGCAAAGCTCCTTGCCGATCCTCATTGCTTTGAAACGCTCAATAAAACGATACATACGGTAACTGAGCCGGAAAAGAAATTGATGGGATTTATCTATGATAAAAAAGTGGATGAAGAGGTACATGCAATTGAAAATGGACAATTACCTGTTGAAAAACGAAAAGAAGATATTCAAAATTTACTACGAGATCCGGATGTAGATAAAATTGTAATTTCTGCGGGTACGGGAGCCGGAAAGACAACGAAAATACCACAATATATCTATGAGCTACTGGGCCCAGGGGAAAAAGCTGCAGTTACGCAACCGCGTCGGATAGCAACACAAGCATTGGCGGAAACCGTCAGGAAACAAATGGGAATCGAAAAGTTTGGAGATGAAGTTGGATATGCTCACGGGAAAGGAAGAGAGGCAAATAAAAATACAAGCTTACTTTTTACCACGGAGAAATCTCTTCTCATTCAGCTCTCGCGGGACCAACGATTACTAAAGTACAACTATGTGATGGTCGATGAATGGCATGAGCGGCACAAAGATACTGACATGCTTGTTGCGCTGCTTCAGAAAGCACAGGCACTTCGAAAAAAAGCCGGAGATCCACCTCTTAAACTTATCATTACATCAGCCACAATGAATAGGGAAGATTTGGTACGACAACTAGGAGACCGCACAAAATCGCTTGAAATTGAAGGAAATTCCCATACGATTGAAAGCCGATTTTGGAAACAAGATAATAATCCGTTAACCAGAGATGTTATCCCGCAAAGATCAGTTGGCGCCGTTCTTGATTTGGTTCAAACACGCGCTTCCGACCGAAACATACTCATTTTTATGCCAGGAGATGCACTTATCTCTCAGACATATGATGCATTGGTGAAGCTAAAAGACAAATTACTACCTAATGTTGTCATAGACAGACTTACAGGATCCATGACGCGAGAAGAGCAAGAAAGAGTGATAAAAGTAAACAATGTGGTTAATGGAAAAGAGGTTTCAGATGGTAAGAAGCACATTATCATTTGTTCACCCATTGCAGAAACGAGTCTTACCGTGGCAAGAGTTGATGTTATAAGTTCCGGACTTGTTAATATTTCTCATGACGACCCACACACAGGGTTGCATTATTTAACAGAAACTCTTCATTCTAAATATGGGTTAAGACAACAAAAGGGAAGAACAGGGAGAGAGAGTGATGGAATATGGTACTACTTAGGGTCAGAAGATGAATATAAGAAATTGGGAGATCGTCATGATCCTGAAATTGTAAGTTCCGATTTGAGTAATGAAATCCTGCTCTTGAAGAAAATAGGATATGCTATTGATGAAATACCACTTGTCGACAAGGAAAAATTATTACCTGAACATATAGCTAGAGCAAAACGACGATTAAAGGAACTGGGCGCGTTTGATCGTGATGAGAGAATAACTGACATAGGAAGAGAAATGCTTGAAATCCCAGAGGATGTCCATTTTAGCCGTATGCTCGTTGAAGCAAAAAAACGAGGTTGTGTGAGAGATGCGGCAACAATTGTAACTGTCTGCAATCAAACAGATCTGTTTGAGCGGATTGAAGGAAAAGGCAGGAATCTTCCCGCAGAGGCTTTAAATAGCTTTGCTACAAAAGCAGACACTTCTGATTTTATAGTAAGGCTGCGTATGTTTAATGAATTTAAAAAACAGGGAAAAGATGAAAGCGATGAAACAAAAAGAGAAGAACTGCGAAAAGAGTGGGCAGCAACTCATCACTTTCGTTATGAAACTCTTCAAAGAATAGAGGATGAGCTTGCAGACCTACTTGATAGATTGGATTATAAAGAGACGGGAACAGAAGCGATGGATGAAGCCGCTCTTTCCCAATGTGTATATGAAGGATTTAAGGACTGTTTATTTAAAAAAACAGGTACAAAAAAAGACAGAGAAAGGGAGGTTTCTACCTATACACTTGAAAATGAACCCGTAACCACAGAACAGATTGACCGTTCTTCGATACTGCCTAGGGATACACAACAATTCATATCCGCAGGAGGAAACGTGCGTAACCCGTATTATGCAAGAATAAATCAAGTTGTTACTTCTCCGTAGATGTAAGATTTACGCTCCGATTTTAAATTCCACAACATCTCCATCTTTCATCTCGTAGTCACGTCCCGCACTTACTACTTTTCCTACCTCACGTGCACCGACCCACCCTGAATGGGATACGAAGTCAGGATACGCACAGATATCTGCCTTAATAAACTTCTTTTCAAAATCAGTATGGATTGTTCCGGCGGCCTGGGGGGCTAATTCACCCTTTTTAATAGTCCATGCGCGCGCTTCAAGTGTCCCGGCTGTCAAAAAGGAAATAAGTCCCAGAATTTCATATGATTTTTTTATCAGGCGATTAAGTCCCGTATCTTTTAGATGAAATTGATCAAGATATTCTTTCTGCTCAGAGGGTGCAAAGGCGAGAACATCATTTTCAAGTTTTGCATTGAAAAAAATCCAGTTAGTCGTTATGCCAAGTGCGGCAATTTTTCCCTTTATCTCTTCCTGTTGCCCCAGTTGTTCCTCCGATACATTAAACGCATACATGACAGGCTTCATTGTAAGAAGATTGAGTCCTTTCACTAGTTCCTTTTCTTCATCGGTGAGTGCAACATCGCGTGCGGAAATACCCCTATCAAGCTCCTCCTTGAGCCGTCCCGCGACCTTAAAGGTCGCGCGTTCGGCCTTGGTGGCGTTCATCTTCGGCTCTCTTTGCTTTTTGAGCGTTTCAAGGTCGGCTAAGATAAGTTCGGCATTAATGGTGTCGATATCGCTTCGCGGATCAACCTTATTTGAGACGTGAACAACGTTTGCGTCTTCAAAAAGACGTACGACATGAACTATCGCGGCAACTTCACGGATATGGGACAAAAATTTATTTCCCAATCCTTCTCCAACTGAGGCTCCTTTAACTATTCCTGCGATATCGTAAAATTCGACAACCGCAGGGACAATCTTTTCCGTTTTCACGATTTTTGCAAGAACAGGGAGCCTTTCGTCCGGTACTTCAACAATTCCGACATTGGGTTCGATGGTACAAAAAGGATAATTTGCCGCATCGGCAACCTGTTTCTTGAGCAGTGCATTAAAAAGTGTTGATTTTCCTACATTTGGCAATCCGACAATGCCGATTGAGAGTTTCATAAGAAGTAATTATATCACCAAAGAGCCATATTCCTCCATCTCTGCTTTATTTTTTTGTTTCAAATGCAGATTCTTTCTTTTTAATGGGGCGAAGGGCCTAGAGTGAAGCATTACTACAAGCCAATTATTATTTTTTGAAAGGATCAAAATTCTTCGTGAAGTACAATCTTTGCATTTTTATCCTGCCCACCATGTCCGTAATCAATGTAAAAAGCTTTTTCTTTTGCTGGCTAGTCACAAGCCGTAGGTTAAACAGATAGGTGTAGACATCGCTCTCCAATAAGGTTTTTATCCGTTCAATAGGCGGCATAACTTCTTTTCTGTTCTGCTTTGACTGTTGGAGCACGAATAAAGAAGAGAGAGGGATAATTGCCTTTGCGCTATCAGCGGTTATTTTTTTGTCAAAAGGAGAGCCGTGCAGAAAGACGTCTCCTCGTTTGACGCTGATTATCGCGGTATCGTCACTGTACATGTGCTTTCTTTCTACTTTTTTTGTTATGGTAGATTTACCCATGCCCGAAGGTCCAAAGAACACATACCCCTTTCCATTTTTCTCAAAAGAGGAGGCGTGGGCAAAGTAAACATTATCCTGAATCAATTGAAGACCTATGCAGCTCATCAAAACAAAGTCTATATATTTGAAATCAATGTCCGGTCCAACGGGGAGCGAGTGTATTTTTTTAACGTTTTTTATCCGGAATAATAGCTTGTCTCCTTTTCGCACTACCTCCACTCCATACTTTGCCCGGTGGGGCGTTGTGAGAAGAGAGTATTCGTTTTTGAAATAGGTAAGAAGAGAAGCGTCGTTAAGAGTAATCCGACAGTAGGCATGAACAATCTTAAGATAAAAGACAGTCACCTTCTCCTTTTTCATAAGCACATTATACCCAACAATAGCAAAGTAGAAGACAGATGAGGCTGAGTCATGAAATTTTTTTTGATTTTGAAAGGGGAAGTAAGAGAGGATATACGAGGAATTCGACGAATGAGGTGGAAAGAACGATCCAGGTAATGAAATAGATGGTATCAACCCATATTTCCGAGAGAGAAAGGCCCATAAAAACAAGGTAGGTCGTAATTACCGAGCACAGTATGCTTATATATTCTTTTACTCCCCATTTCCCCGAAAGAAGGGCGAATGGAATAATCCAAAAAAAATATTGAATTCCAAATCCCGGCGTAATAACAAAAAAGAGAAGGAGAGCCATAAACAGCTGAGAATAAAGAGTTTCCTCCTTATTTTTCAGTTCAAAAAGAAGGATGACGGCTACAGAGAGGATTTTGAAGAAAAAGAAGGCAAGTTTATTATTCCCAAACAGCAGAAAAAGTCCTTTCCCCAGGCCCCAGACGTTAATAACTCCTCCGTAGGAAAGAATGACCTTTCCGATGAAAAGCGGATTTGCGCGGAAAAGGAGAGAATAGACAAGCGTACAAATGAGGGGAACACTCACGAGTATGGCAACTTGCACAAATATCTTTTTTAGGGAAAACGCCTTATTCATTCTTTTGAGTAATGGGATAACAAAAAGGACTGGCCAGGTTTTAAAAGCAATCGCACCCGATAGGGCAAGAAGTGCGGGGACCTTATGCTTTGTATGAAGGAAATGGATGCTCAGCAACAGGAAAAACACGGGAATACTGTCAAACTGCCCCTGGAAGCAGGTAATAAGAAGGGATATGGGATTAAACGCATAAAGAAGTGCCAAAAGTATGTTCTTTTTGGAAAGAATATAGATAAGGTAGACAACCGCAAGGTTTGCAAGGGAAAACAACACTTTAAGCAACATTACTTGAGAAAACAATTTTGTCGATAGTAGCAGGGAGCCGGCCTCAAAATAAAGGAAAAGAGGGAAATAAGGATGCCTGCCCATGGCTATGGTGGGATAGATGTTGGTGCCATGCAGTATTTTTTCTCCCACTATTCGTACGGAGTGAGTGTCATAGTTTGTGTAGGGAGCACTGAGTATGATAAGAGCGAGATGGACGATAAGAGAGGCAAAAATAAGATGCCAGATAGTTAGCTTTTTCTTTAAAAAAGACGTAACAACCACTTTCATAGACGTCATTATACTGCACTTTCAAGGCTAATTTGAGGAAAAGGGAGTTGTTTGTACATAGTAAATAACTATAAGATAAAATACCCCTTGACAAACAATAAATAATACTCTACATTGAGAGTATACATGTATTTATTATAAGTTAAATAAAAAAATACAAAACTAGAGAAATAAGAAATTAATAGCTGAAAAGAGGAGAGCAAAAAAAGAGACAGCTTAAAAAAGTTTTCACATTAATAATTAAAAAACTTTAAAAGCACACATCTAAAAAAGCTTTCCCACTCAAAGCTAAAAAAACAATCAAGGGGAAAAGATCAAAAGAAGTACTTTTCCAAACCTAATCGCTGCCGAGTCCGAAGACATACCGAGGGCTCGGCGCGTTTTTTGTCTGAAGGAGAATTACCGTACCCGTTCTTCTATCCTTCGTTTTAACGCGTCAACATTAATTTTTTCCGTTGTAGAGAGAAAAAGAGGGGAAAACTGTGCATATCTTGCCTTCAACTGTGCAAACTCGCCCCATCGCTCCTCAGGCAGCAAGTCAGCCTTGGTAAAGACAATGATCTGGGGAATATCTTTGGCCCCTATGTCGGAAAGGATAGATTGGACAACCTCGATTTTCATATCCCGCTTGTCATCTGAAACGTCGGCAACATGAAGGATTAAATCCGCATGGATTGCTTCCATAAGGGTAGACTTAAAGGTTTCGATGAGGGAAGGGGGAAGTTGTTGAATAAATCCAATGGTGTCAGAAACGGTAAGAAGAGGTCCCGTGCGGGAAAGCTGCGCTTTTCCGATTGTGGTATCAAGCGTAACAAAGAGCGCATCTTTCATTATCTTTTGTTTTCCCGTCAGTGCATTGAAAAGAGTTGTTTTTCCTGCATTTGTATAGCCGACGAGCGCAATATGTTTTATTCCTTTTTCTTTTCTTCGTTCCAGCTGCAAAAGGCGATAGGAGGCATGTTTTTTTAATTCTTCCTGCTTTTTTTTGATAAGTCCTCTCCAGTGTCGTTTCATCAGCTCCGTATTTGTTTCTCCCTGTCCTCTTCCTCCAACGCCTCCCGTTTGTCGTGAAAATAATGTTCCCCCAAGGCCTGAAATACGCGGACCCATATGACTCATACGGGCGATCTCTATTTGTAGTTTGCTTTCGGCAGAGGTTGCATGTTTTTCAAAAATATGCAGAATAAGGTCGATGCGGTCCCAGACCTCAATGTCAGGATTGACCGGCCACAATGACTTCATGATGTGAAACAGTTGGGTTGGCTTCACTATCGCATTCAATATGACAATATCTACCTTCTCATCATGGACCGTTTGATATATCTCCTGCAGTTTTCCGGAACCGATAAACGAATCTTTGCTTGGCTTACTCCTGTGCTGGAACACGTGCATGGTATCAATTCCTCCAAATGTCTTCACCAATGCACGAAGCTCAGCTAATTCTTCTTCAGCCTGTTTGAGAGGGACATGAGGATCAACTACGTCAACCAGGATAATACGATGTGATGATTGCATGAACCCTATTATACGTTATAATGAAGAAATGGAGGTATCAACACCCGTACCACAAACGCAATTAAGAACGATAATATCTGAAGCTAAAAGTAGTCCGGTGGGAGAATTACCAAAACCTGTTGCACGAATATCATCTCTTGATGATATGGGATTAAGAAACATGCAGCAGGCACGGTCGGGAGATTTTATTCAAATGGATCATCCGGTCGTCGCAGGACTTGTTAAGACGTTTGATTACAAAACAGCGGGGTTATTGCGGTTGGATGGAGAAGTACAATCACTTTCCCTATGGCAGGGAATTAAGAAAAGTCCCCGGGAAACGGAAGGGTACGATCCTCTCCTCGTTCGGGTTGCTGAAAATGGAATTAGTCCTCTTGATCTTCATAAAGAAATGCAACTTCAGAGCATGAGACATCTTTTTGATGCGATAGGCGAATCACGAGCACTTGAGTTATATGGAAACAACCCTCCGGACAAAATAGATGTGCGCAGGCTTTTCCAACGGTTAACGGATGGAAGACAAGCATCGCTCAGCTTGGGTTATTATCGGGAAGCGGGAAAAATGGAGGCAAACGTCAAGCCAGAAATGTTTTTTGATGATATGAATGTTGCAACCATCTCCGTTGCAGAGTCGGATCCAACCTATTCCACACTTAAACATTTACAGGAAAGCTTAAAGATGAGTACAACACGCCTGAGAGAGATGTTAAAAGCAAAACAAGTGGACGGCGCAACGATTATAGAAGAACTGAGAGAACGCGCCTTTCTGAAAACCGCCTTTGCAGGACTAGAGCTTGGCTTTGTAACCAAGAAAACGCAGTAACAAAAGTCCGTCAAAGGCTTGTTTATTTCTCTTTTTCTTCTTTTGGCTCTTCTTCATCTTTTTCATCCTCTTCGTATCCTGAAAACTCATCCTTAAGTTCTCGATATTTTTCCCGACTTATCTCACCCTTTACATAGCGTTCTTTCACAATATTGAGATAACGGGTATTTTTGTCTTCTCCACTTGACTCATCCTCATACGAATAGTGCCTGCCTGCATGTTTGATAAGGGACACGATAAGTGCAACGACAAGAACCCAGAATAGTATTCCGAAAACGACCGGTATCCACGAGAACGGAGAATAATACATATATCTGTACATCATAATTATTTTTCACCACCTTTCATGCAAAAATATAGCACTACCGACTGAAGAAGAGCTGAAAGATAGGAATATGGTGAGATCTAAGAGGTCGCCTCTGTTGCAAGTTGTCCGCATGCCGCCTGTATATCATCTCCCATCGTAACGCGGAAAGTGTTGGAAATCTCAAAATCGGAAAGGATTTGGGAAAATGCACGAACCGCTGCCGGCGTTGAACGCTTGTACGGCGCTCCGGGAATGGGATTGTAGGGAATAAGATTCACATGGACGAAGGTAATATCTTCCCCAAAAAGGTAGACAAGTGCACGTGCATGCTCCGGAGTATCATTCACTCCGTCGATAAGAATATACTCATAACTGACGCGAAGCTGAGTGCGGGTGGCAAACGCCTTCACGGTTGACATGAGTTCGGGCAACGGATATTTTTTTGCGATAGGCATAATCCGCTCGCGAAGAGTTTGGTCCGGCGCATGAAGGCTAAGCGCAAGCCGGCCCTTATATCCACCCTTCATTAATTCATATATTTTAGGGGTAATGCCTGAGGTGGAAATGGTTATGCGGCGTATTCCAAGGCCCATAAAATCCGGGCTGTTCATTATTTTTATCGCCTCCATAACCTGCTCCAGGTTCAGGAGCGGTTCTCCCATTCCCATAAAAACAACATTTGTTATCGTCTCTTTTTCTTTTTTTAGCATTCTTCCGAAATAAAGGACCTGATCGACGATTTCCCGTGCGGATAAGTTTGCAACAAACCCCATTTTTCCCGTTGCGCAAAAGACACATCCGACAGGACACCCTATCATACAGCTGACGCAAATGGTATTTCTGCCGTCCCTATGTCGCATGATGACCGACTCAAAGCATTTGTTGTCGGATATTCTTTTGAACAGTACTTTTTGGGTCCCCTCATTAGTGGACTTTGTTTTTTTGACAGGGACAATAGTTGAGAAGGGGATTGTCTGCGCAAGTTCTTCCCTTAATGTTTTGGGCCATGTCGTCAACTCGTCATATGAGTCGATAAGGTCCCTGTAATAGGCTAAATTAAATTGCTTGATGCGAAATGCAGGAAGCAGGTGTGAGGCGGCAAATGGTTCAATCATAATAGGGTGAGTTAAACTTAACTTTCCGACAATTTCCGGAGGACAAAGCTCACTAAGGAAAGCACGATGCTGAATAGAATTGCAGACCAGAATCCGTTTACATGAAATCCCGGGACAAAAGCGGCAACCAGAAAGACCATCAGGGCGTTAATCACGAAGGTGAAAAGCCCCAACGTCGAAATAGTTGCGGGAAGGGTAAGGATAAAAAGAATAGGTTTGATAAACGTATTCACAATTCCCAAAACAACGGAAACAATTATTGCAGTGATAAAACTATCAACCGATACTCCCGGCAAAATACGGGCAGTGATATATACCGCAAGGCCGTTGATAAGAAGAGAAACAATAATTCCCATATCTCTATTATACACGGGTAATTGGGGTGACTGACGGGAGTTGAACCCGCAACATTCGCCTCCACAGGGCGACGCTCTAACCAGGTTGAGCTACAGTCACCATAGGTCTCGTGCGCAATTCATGCGGCAGTAAACCGTATAGTATTGTATCATATAACCATGGCCAAACTCCACGCCCTTGAAGAAGAGAAGAAACCAAATAGTTTCTCCTGGAAACTTGCCATATTGGGCATTCTTCTTGTTGCCGGCACTGCGACGACCTTCGTCATTGGAAGCAAAAAGGTAGCACCGAAAAAAACAACGGGAAATGTTCTCGGCACGGAAATAAATGTGAATTCCCTCCAAAAAACACTGGAAGACGCTTCAAAACCGTACGTTTCAAGCCTTGGAAATGCTTCGCAGTCACTCATCAACTCGGCTGCCCAAACGGTTGCCTCCCTTGCTGCAGAATCAGCCGATCAGGCAAAAAACTATGTCCTTGACTCATCTCTTGGAAAACTGATAGACCAGGTAAAAAAACTCCCTTCTCCCGTACAGGAAGAGCTGAAAAAAGAAATCTGCAAATAGGTGTTTGCAAATTTGCGGATGTTTTGGTATCTTTATTGCACTATGGAAATAAAATACTTAGGTCACGCTTCATTTCTCATCAAAAACAAGGAAGGAAAACTTGTTATGGATCCCTTTGATCCGAAAGTGGTAGGACTTAAATTTCCGAAACAGGAAGCAGATGTCGTTACGGTTTCACACAGTCATCCCGACCATTCTCTTTCCTCTCAAATAGAAGGAAACCCTCTTGTTCTTGATTGGCCGGGACAGTTTGAAAAAAAAGGAATCCGCATTTGGGGATATGGGTCGTTTCACGATAAAAAAGAAGGGGCAGAACGGGGAGAAAACGTGTTGTATAAAGTTGAAACGGAAGGAGTGTCTCTTCTTCACTGCGGAGATCTTGGCGTAATTCCGACAGATGAGTTTATCGATGAAATAGGGGAAGTACACGTCCTGATGGTACCTGTCGGAGGAAAGTTTTCTCTCGATTCAACGGAAGCAATGGCTCTCATAAAAAAAGTCGATCCGATGATTGTTATTCCGATGCATTACGGAAGGTCCGAACTGCTCATCGAGGGGCTTGCTCCGCTTGGTGATTTTTTGAAAAAAATGGGTGCTGAAAATACCGAACCGGTCGACAAATTAGTATTAAAAAAAGAAGACTTTATTGCCGACCAACCAGTTCGCGTCGTTATTTTGAAATCATAAGTATGCCTTCACCGTCTGCAGCGCTTCGAGTCCCACCACAGGATCTTGATGCTGAGAAATCAGTACTTGGCGCTATTCTTGTTGATGCCTCGGCCATTCACCTTGTTGTTGAGTTTCTCCGCGGTGAACATTTTTATCAGCGTGCCCATAAGCTTATTTTTGGAGCGATGGTTGAACTGTTTGAAAAGCAGCAGCCGATTGACGTTATTACCTTAAAAAATCAACTTCAGAAGAACGGGACATTAAAAGACGCAGGAGGAGCTCCATATCTCTCCGACCTAATAAATACCGTACCGACTTCTGCATATATAGAAAATTATGCTCATATCGTAAAAGACCAAAGCACGAAACGGAATCTTATTGAAATGGCATCCCGTGCAGCAGAGCAGGCATTTAACGATACGGGCGATATCAAACAAATCTTGGACGCCGTTGAATCGGAGATCTTTTCAATCGCACAACAGCAGTCGCACCGTGATTTTATCGGTCTAAAAGAGATTCTGGCGGAGAGCTTTGAACGGCTTGAGGACTTCATGAAAAACGGGTCCGGAATGCGCGGAGTTCCCACTGGATTTACCGATCTTGATAATAAATTGGCGGGTATGCAAGCCTCAAACTTGATTGTCTTAGCTGCACGTCCCGGTATCGGAAAAACGACATTTGCGCTCAATATTGCCTCAAACGTTGCGATGAAAGCAAAAAAAGGTGTCGGATTTTTCTCTCTTGAAATGAGCAAGGAAGAATTGGTCGACAGACTGTTGGTAGGGCAGGCAGACATTGATGCATGGAGACTGAAGACCGGAAAACTTTCAGATGACGATTATAAGCGGCTTACGGAAGCGATGGGGGAGTTGTCGGAGGCTCCAATATATATTGACGACACGCCTGGTATTTCTATTCTTGAGATGAGAACAAAAGCACGAAAGCTCAAAGCAGAAAAAGACATCCAACTTATCGTCGTTGACTACTTGCAGTTGGCTAACCCGGGAAAACGATTTGAGTCGCGCGTACAGGAAGTTTCCTACGTTTCACAAGGACTTAAAAACCTTGCCCGTGAACTCAAAGTTCCGGTTCTGGCATTATCTCAGCTTTCCCGAGCCGTCGAGCAGCGAGGAACAAAGAAGCCTCAGCTTGCCGATCTTCGTGAGTCCGGGGCTATTGAACAGGATGCAGACGTTGTTATGTTCCTGTACTATGAGGATGAAAACGAAGATCTACTTGACACTTCAAAACGAATGATAAAGCTCTTTATGGCAAAGCACAGAAACGGATCAACGGGCGAGCTTGACTTCATGTTCAGGGGAGATAGGGTCAAGTTCTATAATGTAGAACGCAACTCTATTTCTTTGTAATGATAGATGTGCTTATAAGTGAAAAAAGACGAAAAAAAGCAATTTGTTTTTTCTTGTATAATTAATGAAAAACAGAAATATTGTTCATATTTAATATACAGCGATTTTAATTTCTTATAGGATTAAAACTTAATAAAGAATATGGGAATTAAGAAAAATATTATCTTCGATTTTGACGGAACACTCGCCGATACGGTTCCCGTTATTTTTACCATAGTAGGGGAGCTTGCAAAAGAAATTGGGTATGACAGAAGGATAACCGAAGAAGACATCAAGTGGGTAAGCGAGCACAAGTTAATCGAAATTCCCAAAAAATTCAATATCCCACTCATAAAAATTCCCTACCTTTTTATGGAGGGGAGAAAAAAGCTAAAAAAGCAGATGTTTTCCGTTCCTGCATGCAAAGGGATGGTAGAGTCGCTCCACGTGTTGAAAGAAAAGGGATACCGTTTGGGGATTCTGTCCTCAAACAGCAGGGATATTATTCAGGAATTTCTTCTTAAATACAATCTTGTTGATTTATTTGATTTTGTCCATAGCGAGTTGAACCTTTTTGGAAAAGATCAGGCGCTCGTTGCACTTCTTAACGAGCACAAAATGAAAAAAGAAGATACGATTTATGTAGGAGATGAGCTCCGGGATATTGAAGCATGTAGAAAAGCAGGGCTTGACGTTATTTCCGTCGGATGGGGATTCAATTCACCCGATACGCTGAAAAAGGAAAATAGTAATTATCTTGCCCTGAAGCCTCAAGATATAGTTTCTTTTGTATGAAGCATATGAAATTTGACGATGTTCTTGATTTGGATAAACTCCCTTATTTTACGAAGAGCGAAGGAAAATTATTTTTAAAAAAGGAATATATTCCGCAGTCAGGAATAATTGATTCACATACGCATTTAGGATGGTGGTATTTGTTTGGAAGGCCGATAAACCTGTCGAAAAAAACGAAAGAAACACTCTATTTTTTTCCGGAAAAGGATAACCCGGTCGATTTCACTCAATACACTGCTTTCGACTATCTTCCTCAAAATAAAAAAAGAGCACGGTTGGAAACGGTGCGGGCAGCGATTGATTCCAGCGGATACAGCTCTACTCATACAATCCCCAACAGGCTTGAAGAAATGAACCGTTTGGGAATAAAAAAAAGCGTAGTCCTTACTATCGATTTTCCTGTCATATCCCATAACAGCGATTCGGTCCTGCATGCGATTAAGAAAAACGAAGAGAGCAAAAAGAGATTAGACGTATACGTTTCGCTGCACCCTTTGGAACAGAATAAAGAAAAAAAGCTGAAAGAATTTATCAAAAAGGGAGCGCGGGGAATTAAGCTGCACCCGCAAATTCAGATGTTTAAACCGACACGTAAAGGCGCATATGAAATATATGAATTGGCCCTTCAATATAAGCTCCCTATACTGTTTCACACCGGATTAAGTCCTATTTCCCCGCGTTGGCAGCAGAAATATGTGGAGTTTTCGCTCTTTGAAAAAGTGATAAAGGATTTTCCCAAAAATACGTTTATTCTCGGACACTCGGGAGTTTTGGATTATAAACGTGCAATAGAAATCGCAAGAGGTCGGGAGAATATATTCCTTGAACTGAGCGGACAACCGCCTTCAATAATTACCGACATGATAAAGCTCAACGGACATGACAATCTTCTTTACGGATCCGATTGGCCCTATTATCCGTCAGTACTTCCGCTTGCAAAAGTATTCCTAGCAACAGAAGGGATGAAGAAAGAAGTAAGGGAAGCAATTCTCCAGGGAAACGCTAGACGGCTTGGCATATAGATCGGCTATCTCCGGTAAGAATAGAGCATGTGGAAGCCTTTTTTTATTGTCTCTTTGTGATGTTTAAGACATTTCACCTGGTAAAAATACGAAACGACGTCAAATGATTCCAGATGTTTTTTGATATTCAAAATCGTCTTTTCGATATACCAGGGGGAAATATAAATATAAAAAGTAGTTTGGTTTTCGCGGTCGGCTGCAAGAAATGAATAGTTCATTTTGAACATGTCGGCTTTTAAAATAAATATGTTTTTCCGGTGGGGATGGAAGGCTCTTCTTATATGGAGAATAAGTAACAAAACGGGATTAATCTCAACGGCATAAAATTTGGTATTCAGACCTTTGAGGTAAGCGGAATATGCCGCTTCAAAAACGACAATCCCGTCTCCTGCTCCCAAGTCAACAATTGTTTGCTTATCTGAAAGGTGAAGGGCGGAAACAATATACGGCATGTCCTTTTTATTTGAAGGAAAATAAGGAATGGGAGAAAAACGGGGAAATGCAAAAATAACAACAACCGTTAAAAATAAAACAAAAAGAAAAATAAACACGGGGGAAAACATCCACTGATTATAGCACTACCTATGATGCGTGAGCAAAAAAAAGGCGTGATATACTGATACTAATATGAAAAAAACACTCTGTTTTTCCTTCTTTTTATTCTTTTTCCTTGCTTTTTCCGTTCCCGTAAAGGCTGAGTCGATACGGTTATTCAGTAGCGATATTACGGTTCAGAAAGACGGAAGAATACATGTCATTGAGCAGATTAATTACGATTTTGGCTCCCTTTATAAGCA
Organism: bacterium; assembly: GCA_021833625.1. GTDB lineage: Bacteria > Patescibacteriota > Microgenomatia > UBA1406 > GWC2-37-13 > JAKBEU01. Next base: position 312,392 of record JAKBEU010000001.1, on the reverse strand, counting down.
TGGAATATACCGCTTCATCCCCTACATTACAAAAAATACGCAAGGAAAAGAGTATAAAATGGACGTCCTGGTAAACTCCGTGAAGGATGAGACAGGAAGCCCATATTCATTTACGACTTCACAAGTGAATAGCACACTCCAGGTGAAAATAGGGGACGGGGATAGGACAATTACGGGCGAGCACACATACTTTATCGATTATACGGTTTCCGGTGCTTTGACTTATTTTTCCGATCACGATGAATTGTACTGGAACGCAACGGGAAACGAGTGGCAGGTCGCAATTGAGGCGGCAACCGCAACGGTTCACTTACCCTCCTCTGTTGCCTCAGAAAAAGTTACCTCCACCTGTTACACGGGAATAACAGGAAGCAGTGCGCGGGATTGTGAGGTCACCACAGCAGAAGCTCCGACATTTACTTCACAGTCAACCCTAACTCCCGGTTCGGGACTTACCATTGTCGTTGGATTTCCAAAAGGGAATGTTGCGGTGTTGGAGCCGACACCCTACACCCGTTTTGAGAATACATGGTACGGAATGCTTATCCTCTCACTGCTTGGCATTATATTAGCTCTCCTGGGCCTTATTTGGTACATTGTGCTGCCTGTTTATATTCCGATACGGTGGTATCTGACCGGGCGGGATCCGAAGGTGCAGGACGTGCGCGTATGGTATGATCCGCCGAAAACGGAAAAGGGAAGATCTCTTACTCCTGCCGAAACGGGATCGCTTATCGACGAAACGGTCGACATGCGGGACATATTCGGGTCAATTGTCCACCTTGCCCAAAGAGGATATCTGCAAATTGTTGAGGAAAAGAAAAATGACTTTGTCCTTAAAAAGAAAAAGGAATGGGAAGGAAAGGCTGATATTATGCCGTTTGAGGAGTTGCTTCTATCCGGATTATTTAAAGACAGCGATGAATTGAAAATAAAAGGTGCAGAACTTAGTTCAGAAATGAATAAAGTGACTGACAGTCTCTATACACAGGTGGTTGGGGATGGTTTTTTCAAAAAAAATCCCCAGACAACGCGTACGCTTTATTATGTTTTGGGAGGGATTGCCCTGTTTACGGGCAATATCGTGCTTGCGATTATTTTGTTTATTTTTGCGAAACGGATGCCTGCAAAAACAATATTGGGAGCACAACAGGCAAGCGTTGCAAAGTCATTGAAGACATTTCTGTCTTCCCAGGAGCGTCAACTGGAATTCCAGGCAAAAAATCAGATGTTTTTTGAAAAACTGTTACCCTTTGCCATTGCGTTCGGTGTAGAGAAAATATGGGCAGGGCGATTTAAGGATATCTCACTCACTCAGCCGTCATGGTATGTCGGACATAACAATTCCGCGTTCAACGCAGTCTATTTTGCTTCAGTAATGCATTCGAGTGCTAATAGTTTTAAAACGTCCGCAACGCCCGTTTCATCTACAACAGGCCATTCTTCAGGATTTAGCGGAGGATTTTCAGGGGGAGGCGGTGGAGGTGGAGGAGGAGGGAGCTGGTAATTTGGCCCGTTTCTTTGATATAATCGTACACGGCATGCCGGGGTGCTGAAATGGCAGACAGGCTAGTCTCAAAAACTAGTGAGGGCAACCTCGTGAGGGTTCGACCCCCTCTCCCGGCACTTTATTTGTCTGCGTCCAGTCCAATCTTGCTGCTGGTTACTCCTTTTTGATTGCGGTATTTGGCCGATTTTTGTTTGTAATAAGGAAGTTCTGCTGGAGATGATAGTGTTTCAAATGAAAGGGCACAAATACGAAGTCCCGGGTAGAGGGCAACCGGAATCTCGGATAAATTACTCAGCTCTAGCACTATTCTTCCTCTCATTCCGGGATGAATAAGCGCTGCGGTTGAATGAACGATAATGCCAAGCCGTCCCAAAGATGACCTTCCCTCTAAGCGTGCGCCTATATCATCGGGAAGCTCAACCCATTCATATGTGGAAGCAAGAGCAAACTTTCCCGGCGCTAAGATAAATGATTCATTTGCTCCAATAACCACCTTTTTTGTGACATTGGTGTCATCCATTTTTTTTAGGTCAAAATAGGGGATGTCCGTGCGTTCAAATACCTCAAACTCATTATGCAGCCGAAGGTCGATGGTGCAGGCAGAAAGCGCCTCTTCGTAATTGGGAAGAGGATCGATAACGATACGTTTTTCCGAAAGGGCCCGTTTTATGTCTGTGTCTGAAAGCATCATATCTCCCCATTATACTAAAAAGCGGTCCCTGCGTCTATTGGACAGCCATTCTTTGACTTTTGTTCAAATAAATGATACAATAGCAAATCTTATGGGACATGAAACATTAAGCCCGATTGCCATTCATAATACGTTTAGGGAATCCTTTTTTGGGCAAAAAGCCGCCGAGATAACCCGCTGGTCCCACCGTCAGCCCGCATCAATGACGAATAAAGAATGGGAACATCTCCTGGGTGCTGATATGAACGACATTACGCACATGCAACTCATGTATGGACTTACCCGTTTTTTTATACACCACTGTGAAACTCCCCCAAAAAGTTGGAAGAAAGGGGAAGTACCGAAAGACGCACAATTTACTCCTTATGAAAAAAGGACGTTTGAAATTCTTGCCATAACCCATGATTGGCCGGAAGCAATAATGGGAGATAAACAGCTTAAAGATAAAAATAAACATGATGATGCGGAAGAAGCACATCTTCTTTTTTCATTGGCATACACCATTTTTCCTCTTCCTGTTTTTACGGAGTCACTGGAAAGAAACGCCATAGTTGATGCAAGCGGCAATCTGAACAATCAAAAAACAAAAATAGGAAGGGCATTCCGTGTTGTAGAGCATTTGGGCTATTTGCGCACCTGTCTTATTGCGAAAACAAAAGCAAACGAGATTTTGTCTAAAAAAATCAGCGTGAATAATGAAGAGGATGTTTTAAAAAGCCTCAATGACATGGGAACGACAGTCGCGGGGGAAGAAATAGAATGGCTTAAAAAAAACGGGATGGAATATCCTGCCGTAATGCGCTTTTTTGAGATATGGGGAATCAACATTGACAAGGTATAATAGATATGTAATAATTACCGATTAGATGGTTATACTGAAAACAAACAAAAAAGTGATTATCTGCCGCGTAAGCGGTTTTTTTATACCGACTGTTAAATAAATTATCCGCCCAAGAGGCGGATTTTTTTTAAGTCTATGGTTGAGAATAAGTCACAAAAAGGGATGAGACAGGGAGAGGTAATCATAGGTTTGCTCCGGAATCCGGCGAAACTGGAGGGAACGGTGTGGCACGATCATGGCAAGGTTCATCTTACCGATGAAGAAGGCATAAAAGAAAGCTGGAATTATTTTGTTACCTTTCCTCCCGAATTGAGTGCTTCATTTCCGGGAAGCATCATCCGACCAGATACGTTTTTGCATAAACTGGGAGAGGACAAAAGACTGACGGAGCGGTTAACCGGTACGACAACGGGAACAAAAGAAGCTGTAACATTCAGTCACGATGAGAGGGGCTTAAGTCTTTCCATTCTTCACGGATCAACAAGTGAATATGCGCTTTCCCTTATGCGTTTTGCACGACAGGGATTTGGTGACGATGGAGTCCGCGCGCAGTATCAGCAGGCTCTTGCAGAAGGCATAAGCCCCGCCTTAAAGCAGGATGGGCACGTATATGGGGTACGTATTCACGACGACTGTCTTGCGTCCGGCGACTCGATACTTAGCTATATGGAGTTGCAGATACAACAAGGAAACGAACAGACACTCAAAAAGGGCGTGGAGGTGGTGATTGACGGGCCGGCAACAGGTCAAGGGATATTACTTCTTCGTGCATATGCAAAAAAACATGAAATTCCTCTGCGCATAACAGCAGGATATATGGCATATGGACTTACCGAAGGAGTAACGGGGACAAACGGGGTCAAAAAACACGCAAACTACATTACCATGCCAGATGAAATTGTCAGAACTCTTCCTGATGCAATGCAAAAGACGGTGAATGCTTTGAGGGGGGAAGATGGAAATATACAAGTAGTGGGAGATATGGGAGATGCGGAAAAAGGAATAAAAGACGAAATCATGCGGCATATAAGAAAAGAGCGGGGAGATGACACATTTTGCCCATGGAACGATACCAGAAAAGACACCCATGGCGAACATATGCATAAGGGAGAGCTTCCTCCGATGAATGCGCCCATTGATCCCGATGTACCAAACGACGTATATTTTGCCCGGGGAGGATATTTGCCATATGCACTTGATGAACAAATGAATCCGCTTTTCCCGTATGCAAATAAAATAATTATCCGAGCAAGCCGTAAGTGGACCCAAGAATATGGGTATGGCGCTGCATTTAGGGAAGAATAAGCGTTGGGGGAGATAAATATATAAACATTTTTTCTTTTTGGCAATATGGTTGAACAAGGAAGGCTTCCTTTGGCTCTTGCGACATCAAACGCACGAAAACTTGAGCAGTTTAGAAAACAAGCCCCCGGTCTTGATGCGATTGCCGTTCCTGTTCGATTCGATGAAGAAAGAATAAAAAAAGAAATCGACATTCCTGAAACTGAAGGTTTTAGATATGTGGCCGAAATGTCGAGGGCAAAATTTGACGAACAAAGAAAAAAAATGAGTGGGGAAGAAGGCGAAGGAGATAGCGCCATTGTCGTATCCGATTCGGTTGTCATGATAGAGGAAAATGGAGGATATACATCCGTCAATAGGGACGGACTTACGGAAGAAAGAAAAAGGGAAGTGCTTGATGCAATAAATAGGGTAGGATCCGTCCGCTATGTCGGTTCAGTAACCTTCGGCAGAAAAAAAGGAGAGAGCGCATTTACCGTATTAAGTTATCTTGACATTCCGCTGGGAAAACCCGCCGAAACATTTCCGATAGAAGTAACTGCACTTCCCGAAATGGTTGATCCGAAAAAAGGCTTTACTGCGGGATTTGTACAGTTTGCCACAACTCAAAAAGGAATATACACTCCACGCTTCAAGCCAACTCAGGAGAATCAGCAGGATTTCCAGACGGTGAGACCGCACATATCCGGACTTACTGCAGAAACACTCCACTTAGCAGACGTTGCTGGAAAGCTTGATATGCAAACAGCCCAACTATTGGAAGATGTTATTGAACAGAGACCATTTAATACGCTTTCTTTTTATGCAGAATACTTAAAAGGAGGGAGGGGGGATGTTATGGAATTTTATCGGAAGATTATAAGAAGAAGAAAAGAAATGTATGATACGGTGGGAGGGAATTGTTCGCTTCACACTCTTCGTCTTGCTGATGCCCTTCAGACTATGGGTTTTGATAATCCGCGCGTGGTAGTATTTGCGTCCGACAATCCTCCATACAAAAAAGGCCACAGTGGGATAATGCTTGAACAGGAAGGGATAAAGTTTTTGTTTGACCCGGGAATGACGGTGCCTTTTGTCGTACCCATCTCAGGAGACATTCCTCTTTACCCGATAAAGGTGGGAGGGAAAGAAGTTCTTTCGATGATAAGCGATGCCAATGCCGACGGAATTCCGGATCTGAATATATATAAATCGAAAGGAACAAAGACAATTCAACTACTCGGACAGGAAATTGTTTCTCCCCAAGAATTTGAAAATGAGCTTCCGCAGATACTTTACGACCTGCATTTCATCAGAACATCAGGAAAAATAGACTTTCACAATAAAAGGGGTGCTAAGGTACTTGGGATTGTGTATGATTTCAAAAAGAAATCTGTTGATGTAAAAGCGGGAGAATCTACTCCGAAAAAATATGGAGTTGATTTACTTCTTACTCCCGGCACAAAGGAATATAATGATTTTGTAGCTATTTGCAGACAGAGTTCCATTGCTCCGGAAACGGTTCTCCTGACGATAAGCGATGCAAGAAGTGCGACTTGAAAGAATAATAGGGTCAATCAAAATCGGGTGGTCTTGGGATAGGAAGGGGGAGAGGCGTTTTGAGGGAGGTAAAGATGTTGCCTTGGGCATACTGCCTGCCATTCATCTCTTGTGTGAATACAATTGTGCCGTTATGCCGCAAAGAATAGCCAATAGTTGAGGGAATAAAAAGCTCAGTAGGTTTTTGATCAAGAGTATTTGCCCGACCCGCACCAAAAATACTTTCATATTTGACGTTTTTCTGAAGATGCGGGGGAATAGTACGCATAACCAATTCCAAGACCTTTTCCATTCCTCCTTCATCGGTTCCCTGCGGATTATAAAATGCAGTGACGTGTTCCAGGATAGGCTCAAGAGTCTGTACGGTCAGTGCAATACTCAGCTCCTGAATGTCGCGGGGAATGTCAATAAATCCGTAAGGGTCAATGGAAACGCCGACAAGATTTTTCTTCCCATGTTTTTTTCCCCATTCAACAAGCTGATATGCAGCCTTTTGTGGAATTTCTTCATCGGCAAGCCACCCGTGTGTCTGGATGGAAAGTGCGAGCCCTTTTTCGTATGCGTCCCGTGCAATATCGGCATAGTTCTCATTTGTACTCTCATCCCTCCAGTAAAAGGGATCACCGGCCCGATAGTGCCAAAACGGTATGTGGGGCGCTATTTCCTGTTTTAACGAATGAATTTCCTTTATGGTTTTTGAGGGGAGGGAAGAGGTATAGCGGGGTGCAGAATAGCAGCACATTCTGCAAGGGCGACTTCCGCACCCGAAGTTGATTTCAGCCTCGTGAAAGTGATAAAAGAAGTTCTGTTTCTCCTGTTTAGGGAGTGTAAGAAGAGCAGAGGGAGCGATAAGTCGTTCGGTTGCCATATTTGAGGTTATAGTATATAATACTATAAGATAGAATTCAATCGCCAAATATGATTATCATTGCATTGGTTGGAATGCCTAAAGCCGGAAAAGGGGTCATCTCTGGAGCCCTCGAGGGCCGTGGTTACATGCCAATAAGTATGTCTGCCATTTTGCGTGAGCAAATACTAAGGGATTATCCAAATGATCCAAATAGGAGAGATGACATGTTTGCACGTGCTGTCGAATACAGGCGACAATGCGGTCCGGGTTATCTAGGAGAACTCTCCATGTCTCGCGTATTTGAAGCGTCTGAACGGGGAAAGGATAAATTTGTCATAGATGGAATACGACACCCTGCTGAACTTGATATCTTTTTAAGTAGTGGAGCGGTTCCTGCCGGAATCATTTGTGATTACGACAAAGAACTTGATTATGCTATACGGAAAAAACGGTTTATGGAAAATGCGCACCAAAGAGGCATGGGATTTGAAAGTACAAGAAAATTCAGAAGCATGAACGATAGGGAGTGGAGTAACGAAGACCCGATGGCCCCGCAGATTGGTGCATGTCTGAGTATTGTAGTAAATCATCGGGGCAGGCTCTTCATAAATGGAGAAGGAAAAAAAATTACGGAGCTGCAAAATGAAGTAAACCAATTTGCCTCAAGTCTTGAAGGCGCTCAATCACATCCTGAGCGAAGATAATACTTCTATTTTCCTCTTTCTGAAAGATAGGGCGCAACAAGTTCAACTATTTTTGATTGGATGTATTCTTTCTTCAGTAATTGATTATTTTGGACACAGTCTATTTGTTTCCAGTGTTTATATTTTTTTGTCAGTTGTAAATACATCGCTTCGGATGCTTTCTGGTGCTCATAACTTTTTTCAGCAATATCTTGTGTTTGTCCCTTTTGGACGGCCCTTTTCCGGGTCAATTCCGCGGCAAATTGCCATGGCACATGAAGATAAATAACAAGGTTTTCTTTTGGAATTTTGTGTACCTTGTATTCCAATTCGTATATCCACTTGAGAAACTCGGCTCTTTCAGCCTCATTTGTAAACTTTGCCGCCTGATGTGCCATGCTTGAAGTCGCATAACGATTGGCAATAATGACGCCTCCTGAAGCCAAAAACTCATCCATTTCCCGTTTAGCTGATGCTCGGTCGAGAGCATAGGCAAGGGATGCCAAGTAGGGCGAAACCTGATTAATTCCGCCAAACTCACCGGTAAGAAATCTTCCGACGGTCTTTCCGTGAAATGTACGACGATATTGGGGGAAATCAACGTATTTTACCGGTATCTTTTGTGTTTTCAGATAGTCAACAAGAAGGGTAGCTTGGGTTGTTTTTCCCGAACCGTCTCCGCCGTCTATCACAATAAGTTTTCCTTTCCTTCTTTTCAGGCGTTCTACATGTTTAATAAAGTCATTGATTTTATGCCGGAGGTTATCCTGATCATAATATTCGATATAGAGACTTTCTGAAGGGTTGCCGACAAGCATGGGGGAGATAATGTCTTCAAAAGTGGTATTGATAAGCGCAAGCACCGGTTTTCCAAGAGAAAGAGCATATACAATCTCTCCTCCCACCCCAAGGGAGGGCTTGGACGTCTCGGCGATAATAAGGTCCGATTCTTCAATCCGTTTATTTTGACGTTCAAAAATTATTTTCGAAGGGAGCAGTTTGTCTTTTTCCAGCATTTCTTTTTTCACAATCTGCTCTCCCGAGGTGAGGGCAACGTGATGGTTTTTTATGTAAGTAATAATCTGCTTATATGAAGGGGAAAGTTCGCCATTCACTGAAGTTGATGCAGTAAAGTATATCTTCATTTCAGTATATTATAGCTTATAGAATGATAGTTTCCTCTTCATGAATATTCTTTTGAAGAATGAGGGATGCGACCTTGTCTTCAAGCTCCTGAGTGACAACATGTTCCAGATTTCGGGCGCCAAATGCCGGATTAAACCCCTTTTTTATAATCGCTTTAAGCGTGTCGTCCGATACCGAGATGTGTATTTTGTATAAGGAATAGAGGGTTTTTTGGACTCCCGCGACGATTTTTTTTGCAAGTATGATGACGGAGTCTTCCGTTATCGACTTGTAGACAACCACTCCGTCAAAACGGTTTAAAAATTCCGGTGAATATATTTTGTTTTGGATAAGATAATCAATAAAGACGTTATTGTTGGAAGAATCGGACTTGCTTTCATCGTCTTTGGCAATTGCGCTATTAAGTTTGCTTAACACCTGTTGTTGCTTATAGGTGTAATCGGCACCTGCATTTGACGTTGCAATAATAATAAGGTTTTTACAGTCAACCCGTTTTCCGAATCCGTCGACAAAATATCCTTCATCAATGACGGTCAGGAAAATGTTAATAAGGTCGGGATGTGCTTTTTCAAGTTCGTCAAGCAAAAGAACGGAGAAGGGTTGTTCACGGACTGCTTTTGAAAGAAGTCCCGGTATTCCCGACTCAAGCGATCCGACAAGTGTCTTGATATCTTCTTTTGACTGATAGAGAGACATGTCAAAGCGCGTAAGATATTTTTCTGATCCGAAAAAAAGGGTTGCCAATGCCTTAGCCGTTTCCGTTTTTCCGATTCCGGTTGATCCCAAAAAGAGAAATGTCGCAAGAGGTTTTTTCCGTTTCCCAAGAAGAATGAATGATCTGCGAAGAGCGCCGGAAAGGGAAGAGATTGCCTCTTCCTGGAACAATACTCTTTCGGAAAGAAGCGTTTCAAGACCTAACAGTTTGCTTCTCATATCATCAGTCAGGCTTGTTGGGATGTGGGTTTTTTCAGAGAGAACCGTGTCGATGAACTCCGGCGAAACAACACTGTAGGTATTTGTATTTTTATTCCTCTGGATTCTTTGGACATGCGTGCATGTGCTGTCAAGCAAGTCTATTGCTTTTTCCGGGAAAGGGATATAAGTAATATAAAATTCGCTTTTTTCAATTGCGGCGAGCGCCGTTTCATAGGGGATAATACAATGATACAGACGTTCAAATGAGGGTATAATTTCAAGAAGCGCACTGAGCGCTTCGTCGCGCGAGATTTCCTGAACGTCTATTTTGATAAACAGTCTGTTTATTTTTTCATTTGCAAATACGAAACGTTGATAAAAAAACGGAGAGGTGATGCCGACAAACTGAATGTTGGAATGATTTGCAAATTTTTCCAATGGGGTTGTCAGATCAACCCGTCCTTCACCGTAGGAAATATATTTGTCGATATTTTCAATGACAAGGATGATGCTTCCCGCCTCGTTTGCTTCAAATAATAACTCTTCAAAGAGAGCTTCCCTTTGTTTTGGATCGGTATATGTCGTAAGGACTTTTTCCATATTGAGCTTTAACACCCGTTTATAGGAAAGTTGTTTTCCTATTTGTCCTTCATACACAAGACGGGCAAGGGCGTCAACGACGGTATGTTTTCCGACTCCCTCTTCGCCGACAATAACGACATTTGCTTCTGCGGATTTTGAAAGAACCTCTTCAATCTGTTTCAATTCTTTTTTTCGTCCGACGATATGGCGTGGAGAGGATTGATATGAGGGGCTAGTAAGATCGTCAACATATCTATCAAGGGAAGGGGTGTATCCAAATGCCCAGTCGCGGGCAAGAGGAGGTGTGAGTGCCTTTTGATTCCGCGCATTCCACAGCACAGTAAACCAAAGATGGACCGCATCCTGGTGTTCGTTTTTCAGACAGTGAGATTTTATGAATAATTCTTTTTGTTTTTGCATGACCTCTTCTTCACTCGGTTGAACAAGATAGAGGATTGTTTTTGCGGGAAGGACCGTCAGATAAAAGAGGATAATAAGAAAAGGAAGGGAGCAGATATATGCACCCTCAACTAAAACAAAAAAAAGGAGAATGGAAAGGCGCATAAAAAAGCCTATTGCACGGGAACTTAAGTTAAGGAAGGCTCTGCTAAGCCATTCCTGAAATGAAAATCCACGGATTTCCTTTTTGGTTGTCATGTTTTTCCACGGATACAGGAGGGTCCTCAAAAGCGTGGAAACGGAAAAAAAGTAGGGAAGTAAAACGACAAAACGGACAAGCCCCTCAACGCTGGAGCGGCTCGTTTTTTTTATGAAAAGCGCAACATCTTTTTTCATCGCTCTCTTTATTATGAAAGAAAAGTGAGAGAGAAGCAAGACGTATTTAGGGAAGAGTGGCCGCTGAGGGATTTGAACCCCCAACATCTTCGATGTAAACGAAGCGCTCTACCGTTGAGCTAAGCGGCCTACTTTGTATTGGGTGGACCCCTCTTGTCAAAAAAAACTGTGGGCGTGGAAAGAATCGGACTTTCGCTCTGTTCTTTATCAGAGAACTGTTTTACCATTAAACTACGCGCCCAAAAACACTCTCATCAGCAACACAAATTATATCAGATGGTTCGGGCAGGGACAAATAGTTTTTATAAGCTAAACGGCTTCTTTTTAAAATCAAGATATTTGCCTTTATCAAACTGCCAGGCTCCGCCTTCCGGAATGGGGATTTTGCCGTATCCGAAGGGGACATCAATTACATAGCGTGCGGTTGCTGCAACACCGGACAGTTTCGGACGAATTTTTTGCCATAGTGCGATTCCCCGTTTGACGGGAACGGTGAGGTGTTGTGCCCAATAGACGGGATCGTTCTGAAAGAGATAATAGGGTCTGATGCCTTCTCTTGTCATTGTATTAAAAAGTTCAAGTAGGACCTTTTCATTGTCGTTCACTCCCTTCAAAAAGACGGTTTGAGACATGAGAGTGGCAAGCGACTCTTTCCTGAAACGGGTAAGTACGCTTAGCGTTTCGGGAGTAAGCTCTGCAGGGTGATTAATATGAACCATAAGATACGGATTTTTTATCCGGGCAAGAAGACTATAGTGCCAATCTTTTACGGCACCCGGATTATGTACCGGCAAACGGCTCCCGATGCGAATCACATGAAGATTACCCTTTGACTGGAGTTTTACCAGCTCGTCAATTATTCTTGTGAGATATTCCTGTTGGGTGGTAAGCGGATCTCCCCCTGACAGGATGACCTCATTGATTTCCGGGTGGCGGGAGAGATAGCTAATCGTTTCGCATATTTGTGCGTCACTCAGAAAAGGCTGTGAAGAAAGAGCTGAATGAGTTTTCAATACTTGTTTTGAATTCGGCATCATTCCGACCTCGCGTCCACGCGTGCAAAACCGGCAATAAGATCCGCAAAAACGGGTAACGGTCCAGAGGGCTCTCCCGTAAAACATCACTTTCCCTTTTGTGTCTATTTTTCCTCTGTATTTATATACAAGGCCGGGAGCGACCTCGTTGTGATCTTCAGATAAAGGGTCTGCGGAAATTTTATTAAAATATTTACATTCAAGGTGTGGTTGTGCGACAAATTGTTTTCCAATGGGACCGTTTTTCCCACCGGTTTTTTCAATAAGAGTTAACAAGTGGGGAGATATAACTTCCGGTAATCCTCCATGAGGAAGAGTAACGGTTTGGCCTCTACTTTTTAATACCATAGCGTTTGAGAGCAATAGAAATAATCATTGATAATAGCTGTTCATATTCAATATGTTTTGCACGGGCGGCAAGGGGAAAATAAGAGGTAGTTGAAATTTCAGGCGGCATAAGTCCGGCCGGAGAATTCACATCCAAAACAAAGATGGCGCCATTTGCATCCATTTTCATATCTATCCTGCACCAGTCACGGATTGCAAGGGCGTTCCATGTGGCAAACGCAATCGATTCTATTTTGTTCTGAATTTTCTTGCTGATTTTTGCCGGACACATAAGATATTTTAAATCCGAAGCTTCTTCAAAGACCCATTTCACTTCAAGGGAGTCAAAGGGAAGATAGTCCTGAGGGAGAAGAGAATGGTCCGGCTCGATAATGGGAAGGGCCTTCGGGGGATTGCCAAGGAGTGCAACCGAAAATTCCTTTCCGGTAAGAAACGGCTCCACAAGTACGGGCTGACCGAATAATGTAAGGATTTTTTGCACCTGCTTGCGCAGTTCTTTGTCATTTTTTACTACACTTTTTTGAGTAATGCCGGCTGACGATCCTTGGGAAACCGGTTTTACGATAAGAGGAAATAAAAGAGACGGCTCTCTTTTTTCTTTTCCCGTGACAAAAAGTTGGGAGGCGGGGGTGGGGACTCCCTGACTTCTAAGCATGTCTTTCATTCGTGCTTTGTGCAAAACAAGTCCTTGTGTGAGAGGAGAAGACCCCGTGTAGGGAATGCGGAGCATTTCCAAAATAGCGGGAATATGGGCATATCTATCCTCTCCATACATTCCTTCCGAAAAATTGAAAGCCAGGTCTATTTTGTCCCTATTTTTTAAGAGCACATCATATGCATATTCGTTAGCTTCAATCGGCAGCACCTTGCATCCGCAGTTTTTCAAATGCCGCATAACATGTTCTATTGTTCCTGGGTCATCAAAATCAGCCTCGAGTTGGGACCTCGGATCATCCGGATCAGGATAAGAATGCCGGACATTGTAAAGGAATGCGATGGTATATTTTCTCAGCTCTTTTTTTGACATAGTGAGTATATGTTTTTTTTTGTTTTTTCTAAATAACTTGTATATATACGATCAACTTTTTGCTTCCAGCGGGAAGGGGTTGAGGCTTCGGTGTGAAGCGAAAAATATTCTTCAAGTAATGCGTCGATATTTTTTTCGACAAATAAGAAAAGCGGTTGGGCAGCAAATTCTTTTACAAGCGGGTCCGTATATCCCCGTTTTACGCACAGGTAAAATGCCAATGCCTGTTCATGGGTATTGAGTCCCATCGCATCCCACCCGGTCCCTGTGGCATTTACTCCGAAAACATTAAACAGTTTTTTCTTTTTTTCCGTAAACATATTTTCGGTAAAGCCAGCTTCTTTCGGATCAATGCCGTTAGCGCGGAGATATACATACATGCGCGCACACTTCGTACAATTTTGGCACCAACGGGAATGGGCAGTCGAATCCCAACAGGACATGAGATACGGAACGGTATCCTCATAGAATCCTTCCTTCAATATTGCGATAATGCCAAGGTCGTGCAGTCCCTGCAATAGAGTAGAGGTTTTGAGTGAGTGGTTTGTAAGAGCCTGTGTGAGGAGTGATAACTCTTTAGTGGCACCTGAGGACTGTTCATAGTCGGGGATAAAAGATATGTCTTCTTCTCCCGGCATGTGGGCATTCGTACTTTTTTCGTTACTGAAAAGGATGTAATGTGCATTTTCCTTATATGCAATAGGGAGCGCCATAACGGCCCAAGAGAGAAGAGCTGATTCCCATCCGAACCATTTTTCATCCTGCGCCCGGAGGAGCCCGAACTCATTGCGCACAAAGTAATATTTATTTTTTGTTTTTGTGCAAAATTTTTTAAAGAGGAGCTCCTTTTGTTTTCCTTCAAATCCGTTTGTCGGGTCGTGGTACCAGATAAGTATTTGATTGAATCCTAATTTTTTTGTTACCCAGTACGTCAAAAAGCTGTCCTTTCCGAAACTGAAAGGAATAATCACCGTCTCTTTTTTCTTTCCGCTTTTTTTTTCAGGATAAGGAAGAAGCGTGTTATTGGAACGGGTGAAAATATAGTGTGAATTAAAAAACAATTTCATTATGGAGGTCGACTTATGATCATCAACAAAATTATGCATGCGGTTGTATCCGGGAAGAAAGTGGAAAAAAAGATTATTTATCCAAAGAGAAGAAAGGGGACGGGGTGTGTCATAACGTATTTCCAGTTGTTTTTTGTATAAAAAAGGCAAGTGTGCGGTGAAGATGTATGCGATATTTTCCCGTATAAGTTCTTTTAAGTGTAAAGGATACGATTTCCAGACAGATGCGGGGTAGGAGAGGGAATAAGTTTGTTTTTTCTTTCCATACGTAATACTTGCCCGTATGCCATCCGACTGATTTTGCGTTGAAATGTTCAATAGTTCCATAAGGCGGTGAAAGGATTATTGAGTTAAGAGGAGTTGTTTCATTTCCTCTTCGATTTGATATGCTCTCTTTTTCGTATTACCAAAAATATTATAAATAAGCTGTTTTTGTTTAATGATGTTTTCCGAGGTAATCATAACTCCTTCTTTCGTCTTTTTATTAAAAAGAAGCGGCTTCAGTTTTTTCACGACATTAGTGAATGTGGGATGTTTCATTCCCTCTATTGTATACTTGCTTCGACTTAAGACATAAGAATCGGAGAAAAAATCTTTTCCGATAAGTTCAAGCGCCACCTTGAAAACATCCGTCCCTCCCGTATTACGGGTATTTGATTCGTTTACAAACACTTGGTTATATTTTGTTGCGATCATATCAATGTCAAAATGCCCTCTGTATCCGGCGGCGGCATACCGTTCCGCTATATAGTAACCGGTATCGATGATGCGTGCGGCAAGGCGCTCATTAAGGACGTCCTCATGCATGTCAATACCGTAGAACACGCCTTCTTTCGTGACCATCATAAGACAGTAATAGAGCATGTCTATTTTGCCGTTTTTATTTATCTTGAATTCAATGTTGGGAAAACTGGTTCCGTTATTGACGCTCACGTTTATGAGGTCTTCAATGATAATGGGGTATCTGTCCCAGTATTCGTTTTGATTAAGTATTGTATATATAGTCTTTTCGCATTGCTTGTAATCTTTTGGCAAATCGCCGCTGCGGAAAATCAATACTCCGTTCCCGCTGCTGCCTTTATTTGTTTTTATGACGACTCCATTGTCGTTGATAAATCTGTTTGCCGCTATTTTTGCCGCATCCAGTTTTCCGACACAAATAACCCCCTCCGGCATAATAAAGTCAGGCTCAAGCGCGGTACTTTGTTGGGCAAGCTGGCGTATTCCGGACTTGCTTCCGTAAAAGTTGACGGTCCATGCGCAGTCTTCTTCAGGAGCTTCCGGGGTAACGACATTCACTTTCCGGTCGATAAGTTTTTGTTTCAAATCAAGAAATTGGGGGGAAGAGGCGTAGCTGACAAGGGTTACCTTTTTATATTTTCTTGCTTTTTTTAAGAACCGTTTGAATAATTCCTTATCATTGAAAAAATCTTTGGAAATAAGTCCAGATACTTTTTTCGGGACAAGAATGTCGATTTTTGTTATACCGACCAGATCCTGAAAATATTTTTTGAAAGCAGGAGAAATGGGCTTTGGCGAAATATAGGTAAACTCATTTTCGTCGGCGTTTGCAAACAAATAACATTCCGCGGAATTATTACAACTTTCAATTTCTTCTTTTCTGTTTTCTTCACCAGTAATTGCGGAGATAAATGACCATTCATCTTCGACTACGTTATAAATATAGACGACAAGTTCGTTATGATTATGTTTTTTCTTTAAAACAACTTTTTTTACTGAAGCACTTGGAGGTTCCTCTTCCTCAAGGTTCTGTTTATCTTCTTTCATTTTTTTATATACCGTACATTATGAATAATTTTAATCATTTGTCAATAGGTATTTTTAGCTCTTGACTGATTTAATAAGAAGGGGTAGTATAGTTTCACTATGACTCCAAAAATACACGTTTCCTCCTCCTTCATAACAAGCGGGACAAAGTCACAAATAATGCACTTATATTTTTCATTTACGGATAAAAAAATATCCGGTCAATTGAAGACGGAAAATGAGCAGTATCTGAACGAAAAAATAAAGAAAGAAGAATTTACGGGGAAGGAAACGGAAACGCTTTCCATTGAATTTTTAAAAGAGGGAACGCTGCAACGCATTACGCTTATCGGTTTGGGAAGAAGTACAAAACTTACCGCACGTGTATTGAAGGATAGGGTGGGAGAAGTAATTCGTGGCCTGCATACTTCAAAAACAGATACGGTTGTTATCCATGCAAACGACGGAATAAAAGCAGTCGAAGATAACAGTGAAGCGATAGGGGAAGGTATTATTCTCGGGGACTATGTGTTTGAGGATTTTAAGGCGGAAGAATCAAGAAAAAAAATAAATCATGTAAAGAATGCGTACCTCTTAGTTTCAGAGAGCAATGCAATACGGGCAAAAAAGAAAGTGGAGTCTGCAGAAAAAAAATCCGTCGCCGTGCTGTTTGCCCGAAATATGATTAATACTCCGGCAAGCCACCTACATCCCGGAACGCTCGTAGAAAAAGCGCAAGAAATAGGGAAACTGTCGAAAGGACGGGTAAAGGTTGAAGTGTTGGACAAAAAAATGTGTGAAAAATTGGGAATGGGCGCATTTTTGGGAGTGGCTGAGGGGAGTGAGAGACAACCGGCGTTTATCGTACTGAGATATGAAGGAAAGGGGAGTAAAAAAATTGCTCTCATTGGAAAATCCATCACCTTTGATTCCGGCGGTCTTTCCTTAAAACCAAGCGAAGCGATGATGGATATGAAAATAGATATGTCCGGAGGGGCTGCGGTGTTGGGAGTATTTCATTATCTTGCAACGGAGAACCCAACCGTTTCTTTCGGTGAAGTGTTCGGTATTCTGCCCGCATGTGAAAATATGCCATCCGGTAAAGCAATAAAACCGGGCGATATAGTGAGAGCGATGAATGGGAAAACCATTGAAGTGCTTAATACCGACGCCGAAGGACGCCTTACCCTTGCGGACGGACTCGTATATGCCGAAGAACAATTAAAAGCAGACTACTGTTTTGATCTGGCAACACTCACCGGAGCATGTATGGTAGCACTTGGCAACGATTTAGCGGGATTGTTTACCAATGATGAACAGTTTGAAAAGGAATATAATAAATATGCAACTGAGGCGGGAGATGAATATTGGAGATTACCGCTTTACGAAGGGTACGCAAAACAGATGAAAAGTGACATCGCCGATTTGAAAAATATTGGAGGGGGAAGATATGGGGGTGCGATAACTGCCGGTTTATTCCTGAAAGCGTTTGTAAAGAAAATGAAATGGATTCATATCGATATAGCAGGTCCCGCATATAGGGAAAGCGAAAAGGGAATGCTTCCAAAAGGAGCTTCAGGATGGGGAGTCGCAAGCATTATTAATTTTCTTGAACAATTTTCTGCACTATGAAAGCACAAAAGGTACTGCAAACCGAGGGAATAATCACGAGCATGCCTGACGAACCGCTCACATCCGCACTTAGCAAATTAACAAGCTCGCATGATGCATCGTTTGTTTTCAATGATCAAAAAAAATATCTGGGACTTATCAATCCTTATTACTCGGTCATCAAAACGTCTCATCCTTCAAATGCAAAAGTGGAGCATTGTCTCTTCCACGCTCCTCACGTAAAGTTACAGCATTCGACGGGTAAGATTGCACAGATGATGATTGAGTCAAAGATTCATTATTTGCCGGTTTTTGACGATCAGGAAAAGTTTTTGGGAATGGTAACGGCGAGAAAGTTATTGTCGGTGTTTGAGCCGTCGGACATATTCACGGTCCTTATTAAGGATATTATCCAGGACAAGAAAAAACCCCTTGTTGTTATCCAGGAAGACGAAACGATAGGTCATGCCCTTCAGGTATTCAAGAATACGAAAGTATCAAAGCTTGTCGTGATAAATCCTGCGGGGAAACTGAGAGGAATATTGAGTTATTACGATCTTGTTTCATTTCTTATTTCTCCAAAAAAAAGAGAAAGAGGCGGACCGGCTGAGGACAAAACAACATTGCAGTCAAAGCGGGTAAAGAACTTCATGAAATCTTTTGTTCTGACGTTGAGCCTGGGCGATTACGCACGTGACGCCCTGCATCTTATTATGGAGAAGAAGATAGGAAGTATTGTCATTGTTGACGATCAAAATAAGCCGATAAGTATCATAACGACCCGAGACCTTCTCAAATTGCTCGTTTTTGAAAAAAACAACAACAAGCTTGAAGCGTCCAGTCAAAATCTTTCCCTCAAAAGTTCCATTATCGTCAAGAACTTTTTTGAGAGAATGAAGAAAAAGTTAAGAGGGGAGAGGGATGTGGAAAAAGCTAAAATTTTTGTGAAGGAGGAGAAAAACGGAGGACTCTTTAAGGTCGTTATGTCCCTCATTCCAAAAGCAGGAAATCCGAAAGTAATAGTTGAGGAAGGGAAAAATCTGGAACATGTTTTACAAAAGGTAAAAAAGAAGGACTAAGGTATGAAGAGAAATACCGTCATTTTTCTCGCAATTCTTTTGTTAGGTCTTTTTTTACGGTTAGTAGGCAACAACTGGGATGCGGGGTGGCACCTTCATCCGGATGAGCGGTTTTTGACGATGGTGGGCGTTGACGTAAAAATTCCCTCCTCACTTGGGGAGTACTTAAACCCTGGAAGCTCTCCCTTTAATCCGGTAAACAAAAGCTATCCGTTTTATGTCTATGGCACCTTTCCCGTCCTGCTTAATAAAATAATCGCGCGTTATTTGTTTAATGATACGTACGGTCAGTTCAATCTTCAGGGAAGACTGCTATCGGGGATTGTGGATTTTTTTATCATTGTCATTGTCTTCAAATTAATTGAACTCGTCGAAAAAAAATTGAAATTACATGCGTCGATAAAATATATTGCGGCGTTCTTATATGCAATCGCGGTTTTACCCATTCAACTTTCGCATTTTTTTACGGTAGACACCTTTTTAAACGCATTTGCGTGGAGCAGTCTTTACTTTGCCGTAAAAATTGTCATAAAAAAGGAGAAAGGAACTCTCTTCAATTATGTTTTTTCCGGACTTTCGCTCGGACTGAGCTTTGCCAGCAAGATAAGTGCGGTGTATATTGTACCGCTTATCGGAATAATTATTTTGTGGGGAGTGCTGAAAGTAAAAGGGAGTTTTGCCAAAAAAATAGGCTTATTATTGGTTTTTGGTATATCCGCATATTGTGCGCTGCGCTTAGGGTCGCCGTATTACTTTGCAACGGGCAATATCCTCAATCCCAGCCCCAGCTTGGTTTTTATGAATAATATAAACATATTGAAATCATTTGAAAATCCCGCGCAATTATATCCGCCTGCCGTGCAGTGGCTGTCAAAATCGGTTTTCTTTCCGACAATAAACATCATATTCTTCGGAGTGGGACCGCTCTACTTTTTGTGTGCGGTTCTGGGTGTCGTCCTGCTGCTCAGGAAAAAAAATCCGTTGGTTTTTTTAAGTATTTTATGGTTTTTAGGATTCATTATCCTTCAATCGGTACAGTTTGCAAAAACAATGCGTTATTTTATTTTTGTCTATCCGTTTTTTGCTATATTTGCTGCGGTTGGAGTACATGCAGCGTTTGTTAAGGTAAGACGCTTTAACCGCCCCCCCTTTTTTTTATGCGTTTTTCTCATCGGTGTTGGCATTCTTCTTTGGCCGCTTGCTTTTATGTCTATTTATACGAAAGACCACTCCCGTATCGCTGCCTCATATTGGATATATGGCAATGTTCCGTCAAGAAGCGTCATCAGTTATGAATACTGGGATGATCCGCTTCCGCTGACGGTTGAGGATCCAGCAATCCGCAACTACGTGGGTCAGGAAGTTCATATTTTTGACGCGGATTCAAATGAAAAATGGAAGACAATTGATGCGCAGTTGAAAAAAATAGATTACTACGTCATGTCGTCTAATAGAGGATGGGGAAGCATTATGGCTGCGTCAAATCGTTATCCTCTTACCTCACGATTTTATGCCGACATGTTTAAGGGGAAAAGAGGCTTTACTTTAGTGAAGGAATTTTCATCGTATCCGTCGCTTCGTTATTTGGGAATCCCTGTTGATTTTCCCGACCAATGGGCAGAGGAAGCATTCACCGTGTATGACCACCCGTTGGTAAAGATATTTAAAAGACAATGAGCAAATCAGGCCAAAGACGCCACTTTGAAAAGAAGAAAAACAGATATGACGAACGGTTGCTTTCCATGCCGCCCCGACACGTTGCTGAAGAAACGGAATATATCGTTAACGAACTGCGTAGAAGAAAAATAAAAAAAGTCGTTGATTTTGGGAGCGGCAACGGACGATTAACCATACCTCTTCTAAGGGAAGGTATTACGGTAACGGCAGTTGATATCAGTCGCAGCTCACTCACGTCACTTTCGGAATACGTAAAAAGCGTGAGAATGAAAAAAAACCTCCTTACGGTATCCGAAACCATTCCTTCAAAAAAATGGGATGCGGTTGTTGGGTGTGATATCCTGCATCATGTGCTGCTTGGTGAAACCCTGGCAGAAATACGATCGCATTTAACCGACAAAAAGGGAATGATCGTATTTTCCGAACCGAATATTTTTAACCCGTCCTGGGCAGTATTTGTGACGCTGTTTCACAGTTGGAGAATAGAGGGGGGGATGGTGAATTGTCACTATTTTAATTTCCAACACAAACTGCAAGAAAACCGCTTTGACATTGTTACGGTTCACGGATACGGGCTTCTTCCTCCGATTTTTTTCAATACATTCCCGATCCTTCGGAAAATAAATTATTTTCTGGGAAATCTTCCCGTTCTTAAATTTTTTGCGTACCGTTTTATTATTACAGCCCAAGCAGCCGGGACAATTCATTAACCGTTTTTTTGACGGAAAATATTTTTTTTGCCCGTTCCGTCAACTTTGTATTTGCATAAAGATTTTTATTGTCAAAAATTTTTTCCAGGGCCACTTTAATGTCCTGCGGGCTCCCCGGCCGGGTCAGGATACCCATTTTTGTCATCAGGAGGGGTATGCGGACCCCCGGGAGGCTTGAAGCGACAACAGGGGTGCCCCGCAGCATCGCCTCTACCTGAACCATTCCGAACGCCTCTGTTTTATTAAGGGAGGGAAGTACGAGCACGTCAATGCCCTTATAAAAAGCGCCAAGCTCTTCCGGAGAAAGAGATCCGAGAAAGACATGGGGAATTTTTTTGTTTTCAAGAAGGGTCCGTATTTTTTCATAATACAATTCTTCTCCGGCAACCTGAGCTCCGGTCGGGCCTGCAAAAATGAGTGTAGTGTTTCCAAGCAGTCGCAGACTTTCTATCAATACCTCTATTCCTTTTTCAGATGCGACTCTTCCGCAAAACCCGACTAAATGAGCATGTTTTTTTCTGATAGTTTTTATTTTATTTTCAAATACGACGTCAGGCGTACTCGTATTTACCAACGGGAACACTTCATATATCTTGCCGAAAAATGAGGAGTATGGCCATCTGTTGAGAAAATAATCTTTCGTTTCGACAATGATTTTTTCTGCGCACAACAATTGTAAATAAACACCGCAATTGAGAATAATATTTACCAGTAAATTGAAGGGGGAGGAGGGAAGACTTACTTCGCAGTGAAGGAGCGCTACAACGGGCTTTCTTATCAGTTTTGCCATCAGAACAAGGAAAATCCCCTCAAAACTGGGAAGATTAACAAGAACCGTATCCGTTTTTCTAACTTCATGCCAAAAATGATGCAGTGACTGTGGAGAAATAAAGCCTTTTGATATACGAAACCAAAAGGGCATTCTCTTTATCGTCAGATTATCGCTTATCCTCTCTTCAGAGGAAAGTGCAAAATTGTACCTAAACGTAAGACAGGTTGTCTTATAGGGAAGATTATTTCCGCTCAAAAGCCGATAGGGGTACTGGGTAATTCCGGAGATGTAGGGATAAAAATAAGGAGAGAAAAAAAGGATACTTTTTTCCTTTTGTTTTTTTGTATTGTTTATTTTACCCATTTTTTCATCGCTTCCATTGCAGAGGCTAAATGAGGATATTTTTGGGGGAAGACGACCCCTCTGTCAAATATGTTATATATCCAAAATATTTTTGTTTTGGTAGTTTTTGTCAGGTGATTTACGATATCAAGATTATCTTCGATGTATATGTCAAGCTTCAGCTTTTTTATTATCCGTTCCTTGAATTCGTGCGGCTGCTCATCTTTGCTGTTATAGATGACTTCCTTGAACGTTTGCCCCAACTTATTTTTTTTGACCCAATTTCCAACCGTTGAACCCAAAAAATTGTAGCGCGCAGTGACAAGGTATGCTTCAATCTTACCGGCCTTTACGAGTCCCGATATTTCATGAAGTCCGGGAGCGTTATAGATGCTTGACTTATGGACGAGTCTCCAAAACAACTTTTCATAGCTGCTTTTTGGGTAGTAAAAATTGAGTTTTTTCTTCCCAAAAAAGACCTGTTTTATTGAGGAAACAAGAGGGCGTCCTATTCGGGCAGGGTTATATAAAAGCACACCATCCATGTCGAATCCGACACGAAGGGGAGGAATAGACGTCTTCATATGAGGGATATTATACACAAATATACGAGTTTAGGAATAAAGAGGGCGGGAGGGGGGGGTTTCGTATTTGTTTATTAATGCGGTTTTCGGTATAATTTTATTCAACTATGTTTCCCATTCTTTTTCAGATAGGAACTTTTCGCATCTATACCTATGGGGTGTTTCTCATGCTGGCATTTTTCTGGTCCTGTTTTTTGATCTGGAAGAACATACGCATTTCAAAGTTCGATGAAGAAACGGCATTTGATATAGTTTTCGCCGCATTCGGAGGGGCATTTCTTATCGGTCGTCTTGTCTATGTCATTTTTCATTTTAACCAGTTCGGACTGGATTTGCTGAAGTTCATACTGGTGAACGGCTATCCAGGCATATCAGCGATAGGGCTGATAGTAGGAGCCATCGGAACGATATATCTCATGTGTGGAAGAAAGAAAATAGATTTTTTCGAATTCAGTGACTATGTTGTTCCTTCATTATTCTTGTTTGTCGCAATTTCAAGACTCGGGAGTTTTTTTGACGGCTCTTTCCTCGGAATAAAAACGGGAGGTTTCCGTCACCCAGTTGCCCTATATTCAGCGTTGTTGTTTTTTGTCGGTTCCTTCTTGGCAAACCGTATTTTATATGCGATACGGAAGGAATCTTTTTCAAAAGAATTCCCCCTTATTTTTTTCGTATGGGGATACTCATTGGTCGTAATCACCATGCATTTTCTGACGGACCCGCTTGTACTATTGACTGAAATTAAGGCTGAATACTGGGCTTTTCTGATATTGCTCTTGACATCTTGTTTTTATTTTGTGTATTATTTCAGAGTTTTGATTGGATTGAAGATTAAGTCATTTATCAATTGGAATTCTCAATATGTTCAAACAGTTATCAAAGTCGTTCCTCACAAATCAGAAAAAAGTCATAATGGAGGAGGAAAAGAAAATTCTTCAGCAGATAGAAAACATTAAAAAAGAAGATCCTTTTTTGGACCCGGATCATGCATCTGATAACGCTGCGGTTGATACTGATGTGAGGGAACAGGTAGGACATGATACTGTTGAAGCACAGGTAAAAGATCTCACCAAACGACTGCAGGAAATAAAGATAGCGATGATCAATATGGAAAAAGGCAATTACGGAACGTGTGAGAGATGTGGAGCAAGTATTCCGCAGACCCGACTGGAACTCGTACCAGAAGCACGTTTTTGTATAGAATGTGAACGCAAACTGCGAAAATAAGCTATACTGAAAATGTATGGCTGATATACCACTGTCTTTGTTGCAAAACATCATTCTTTTCTTAGCTATTCCGTTTGTTTTTGCCTACTTTTTTAAGAAACGTAATATTTCTCCCATTGTCGGGTATATGTTGGGAGGGATAGTAGTCGGAAATTTTTTTTCCGGTTTGGTGACGAAAGAGACCGTCAGCGGGTTTGCATATTTTGGCATAATCCTTCTCATGTTTACGGTCGGACTGGAAATACAGTTTGACCGGATGTTTTCCCTCCGAAAATACATAATGCTTGCCGGGTTCCTGCAGCTTGTTCTCTCTCTTGTTTTTATTGCGCTCATCAGTTTGTTTTTCGGATTTACCTTTACCCAGGCGCTGCTTATCGGTATTGCCCTTTCTTCATCTTCAACTACCATCGTTGCAAAGATTATTCAGGATAATGGGGAAGAAGGGTCTTTCCACGGAGAGCTTGCCATGGGTATTCTTATGTTCCAGGACTTGGCTTTCATTCCTTTCATGATCATATTTAACTCACTCACCACAGAACATCAAACGATAGGAGAAATGGCAGGAAGGGTAGTGCTTGACATGGTATTTGCCACATTCATTCTCGCATTTGCCTACTACGTGGGGCGGAGGGTTGCTCCCTATCTTTTTGATAAATTTGCGCGGGTATCAAGGGAGCTGCTGAATATCTTCATGATCGTTGCAATCTTTGTCATTGCATACGTTTCTATCCTTTTGCATATTTCAGTCTTTATCGCTATTTTCGTGGCAGGAATCGTCGTTTCCCAAACAAGTGAGCATTATCATATTTTTTCGCAGATCCGGCCATTCAGGGACATCCTTGCCGTTATTTTTTTTATTTTTATCGGGACAAACGTTAATCTTGGGGTATTGTTTCCGTCTCTTGGATCAGTCCTTCTGTTTGCACTTCTCGTCATGCTTGCAAAGGCGCTCATAATTTTTCTCTTGTTCCTTTCATTCCGTTTTCATTCAAAACTCTCCATCTATCTTTCTCTGTTTCTGTTTCAGATAGATGAGGACGCCTTTATTCTTATGTCTGTTGCATATGCGAATAAAATATTTACGGAACAACAATATATGTTTGTTGTCGCAACGGTTCTTATCAGCTTGCTTCTTACTCCGTCCCTTATTATGAACAAGGAGAAGGTATATAAAAAACTGTGGGCATTTGTCCATCGTTTTCTGCCGTTTTTCCATTCGTTTGTCACGAAGCGCATTGACCGCGACAGAAGCTCAATCGATGCGCTCTCTATTGCAAACCATGTTATTTTATGTGGGTACGGGCGCATCGGCTCGTATATCGGACGAGCATTGCTTCTTGCCCATATTCCATTTGTGGCTATTGACTATAATTTTCAGACCGTTGAAAAAGCCCGTCAGGAAGGGATAAACATTATCTACGGAGATCCGACCGATATTGACATGCTCGACTACGCAGAGGCAGAACATGCAACGGCGATAGTCCTTGCACTTCCGGACAGGTTCTCGCAGGAAACGATTATTATGAATGCCAAGCAATTGAATCATAATATTATCATCATGAGCCGCATCCACCGTAACAAAGACGGGAAGCGGATGAAAAACCTGGGAGTACATGTGGTGATACAGCCGGAATTTGAAGCATCTCTCTCTATTATTAAAAAAATAATGCTGCTTAAAAAAGTAGATCATGCGGAAATTCTCCGACAGATAGCATATATTAAAAAGGAACATGAAGGTATATGAACAAGCCAAAGCGGCATATCCAGATAATGTATACGGGCATTGTAATTTGCGTCGTGACGTTTGTTGTCATATGTGTTAAGCAGTTTGTCTCTTCCGCTTTTTTTTCCCCGCAGGATAGGGTGAACATCCTGTTTTATAGTGACAAGCCGATATATTATTCACTGCAAAAGGGAGGTGAAATTCATTATTTGACCACGTTCGGGGCTGACAGCAGGACGGATGTTCCGGGAGGATATGGAATATATCGGATAGGGGCACTGGGCAAGCTTGCTTACCTTGAAAAACAGCCTGATTTATTCCGTCGGACTTTCTCGCGGATTACGGGGTCGATGTTGGATTTTTATTTTTATCCGGCAGGAGAAAGCGTGTATTATGGCTCGCAGGAAAGCGTAGCTCTTCCCGGTTTTTTTTCAGTATTCTTTTCTTCCTCAAACGCAAGTTTTTTTGACAGGGTATATATTTGGACACAGTTTATGGGGAAGCGGAGTTCTTCCTTTGAACAGGTCACGATAAAGAAAGTGCAGGACAATGGGGAAACGCTGCTGTCGGATAAAACATTTCAGGCACAGTATATAGGATTCTTTTACAGCAAGAAACTGCGTACGGAAAACAAGACAGTGCAGATATTGTATCTTGTGTCCTATGACGCTGCGGTAACGGTAAGCCGCATCATTGATGGGGAAGGGATGCGCGTCGTTGACATTGATACGGACAAGCAGTCGCAAAATCATCCCTGTCTTATAACGGACAGTTCTTCACCCAATTTTTCCGATACCGCAAAAACAATGAGCGCATTTTTTGGCTGCAAGCTCAAAAGAGCGCAGGGCTCGCTTTCCGACATTGTTATTTATCTGGGAGAGTCCGAAAAGAAGTGGGAATAAGGTATACTTGAAGTACGTATGACAATCTATATACTCATTCTTATACTCGTCGTCTCTCTTCTTCTTGCACTGCGCTCAATGAAAGACACTCATGTTCCTAAAGAACTTCACGAGCTCATTGCAAAGCGGAAAGTAAGGGGGAAGATTGTCTTTTTTAAGGGGAAGGTAAAACATTATTCTTCGTCTTCTTCTTCATCATTAAGATCTTCCTTTTGAATATCGATCATTTCTTCTTTTTCTTCTCCTACGTTAGTAACTATTTTTTCCCAATCATCCATTTCGTCTTCCGTGTCTTCGGTTTGTTCATCCGTTTGCTCAGGTTGAGTGCCTGAAGAAAGCTGTACAATATTTTTTTGCATGTTAAGCGGGAAGGAAATGTGGTGGTTGATGGATTTTCCTTTTTTTTCTTCACGGATAAAGATAATGACCTTTGTCAGCGTTGCATCCTTAATATATGCCGAGTACGTGCTTTTTGCTTTTATAAATAATATAAGTCGTTTTGAGATATCGTCAGGAAGGGTTCCTATATAATCTTCATTTTCGGCCCGGGCTTCCACCCGTCTTTTTTTAATCTTAAGGTTAATTTTTTCACCGATGTAAAGGTGGGCAAGTATTTGTTTTTGTCCGAGATTTGACAGGGGAGTGCATTTTGTTTTTCCGGTTGACTCGATAAAAAGACCGGGGTTAAATGTTTGTTTTGTTGTCTGGGGCTCTAATTTGCCTTGTTCCAAAATTTCAATTCTCTCAAGATATTGTCGTGCAACGGCTTGCTTTGGCTGTATGCGGAGAGCCTTATGGTAAAATTTTTTTGCAAGCTCATACTCTGCTTTTTGAAGGTATGCAAAGCCGAGCCGCAGCATTACCTGTTCGTTTTTTTTATCGTGCTCCATCAGGCGAAGGTTTAGTGAGATAGCTTTTTCCCAATCAGCCTCTATTGCTGCCTCAACTGCCTGCGTTTCCAACTGTTCAAATTCATCCATAAGAATACGAAACAGTATATGGTATTTTGATTGAAAGTCAAGTATAATCTGACTAAACAAATCACTCTATGTCAGGACACTCTAAATGGGCAAACATAAAACGGAAGAAAGGGGAGAATGATAAAGCAAAGGGAGTAATCTTTGCAAAACTGTCCCGCATCATCACACTCGCGGTTGTAGAGGGCGGAGGAATAGGGGACCCGGCTTCTAACTTCAGACTCAGGCTCGCAATAGAAAAAGCACGCAGCGCAAACATGCCCAAAGATAATATCGAACGCGCAATTGAAAAGGGAACGGGAAGCAACTCCGTCAACTTGAAGGAAGTAGTATATGAGGCTTTCTTATCGCATGGAGTGGCATGCATGATCCAATGTACGACTGATAATCCGACACGGACATTTAACGAGGTGCGAATGACGCTTGAAAGCAGGGGAGGGAAAATGGGAAGTCAGGGCTCTGTTTCCTACCTATTCCAAAAATGTGCCGTCATGGAATTTGATGCTGCGACACAAAAGGAAGACGATGTGTTTGCTTTTGCAGAAGCTTTAAATGCATATGATATAGACGAAAGCGGAGGGAAGATTATTATTTACTTTCCTTTTGAATCGTTCGGTAAAGCAATGCGGGCTTTGGGTAGCCTTACCCCCTCGCTTTCCGAGATTGAATACCGCGCGCTCACTAAGGTAAGTGTTGCAAATAAAGAAGAAGCCCAGCAGGTTATCCATATGGCTGAGGGTCTCGAAGAGTTGGATGACGTGCACCTTGTTTTTATAAATCTTGAATAATATGGGTATTGAGAAACGTCTGCGCTTTGTCATTTCAGCCATTGTGATGAGCTTCCTCTTTCTTATATCTACCTTCTTTTTCTTTGACAAAGCCGTTATTTTCATTCCTCTTCTTGCGGTTGCCGCCTATATATGTACCTTTTTTGCGGTGTTTGAAGGGATAGAAAAAAACGAATGGTTCATGCTCTTTATATTGCCGGTTTTGCTTACCGTAGCAAGCTATTTATTTTATTTTTTGTTTCCCGTGAGATGGCTTACGCGTATTCCTTTTGTGCTTGTGTACGGGGTGAGCATCTATGCCGTCCTGCTTTCATCAAATATTTTTAACGTTGGGGTTGAGCGGAATCTGCAGCTGTATCGTGCGGGATTTTCGGTGAATTACTTTTTGCAGACTATAGCTTTCTTTCTTTTTTCTAACGTCATTGTCTCTTTTCACTGGGGGTTCTTGGCAAACGCCTTTATTTTTGCGGCACTTGCGTTCATTCTTTCATTGCAACTTTACTGGAGCATCCGTCTTGATCTTCACATAAGTCGTGAAGTATTTCACTATGCATTATTGACCATGCTTGCGGTAGGTGAGGTGGGGATACTGTTGTCCCTTATGCCTATCCAGACATCCATCTTCGCCCTTACCGTATCCGTCGCATACTACTGCACGGCCGGCCTTGCTCATCTGTATATTGACGAGCGATTATTCAAGCATTCACTCCGTGAATACATCATTATTTTAGCCGTAATCGGAACAATTGTTCTTCTTTCTTTAGCCTGGTAAATGCGGGCAGACATCCATAGGGAAGAGGGGAATGGCATCTTTCACGTCCGTGCATTAATTATCCTATAGTAGTTGTGACCTATAGTATCCTATAGTAATTAATTTACTATAGGATATATTATTTACGTACGTATGGTTTTTAAACGACCCATATTACCATTTGATGATTAGCAACCATATGTGCCCACTGCTGTAGAGAAGGAAGCAGCCTTAAAAATAAGAGAATAGCCCGCTGCCTCCCTCTAAAGAGATACGTTTCCATTGTGGATAACTTACGTTATTTAGCCTCAAATATCACGATTTAGAGCGATATAGTGCTCTAAAAATAGATACACTATTGATATAGTTTGTTACTATTTCCAAGGCTAAAACTATTAATTTGGATTGATATAACAATCCAAACCGGACATACTCTAGGGGGTATGGGGACCTTCTGAAAGAGAAGGATTTAGCCTCAAATATTGCGGTTTAGGTTGATTTAACAATCTAAATTTAATACATAATTAACGCACCACTTCCGGCATTTCTCTTGTTGGAAAGTGGGAGGAAGAAGTGGATCAAAGACATCTTATTAACACCGCAAAGAGAGTGTATTCA
The DNA here is from genome assembly GCA_021833625.1 of bacterium. Classification (GTDB taxonomy): domain Bacteria; phylum Patescibacteriota; class Microgenomatia; order UBA1406; family GWC2-37-13; genus JAKBEU01. Next base: position 282,534 of record JAKBEU010000001.1, on the reverse strand, counting down.
TACCAATTGAGTGGCATTCCACAGGAGAATAGAAGAAGGGTCCTCTCTTTCGGTGATGAATATATAACACTTTTTAAGACAGACCCGTCCGGGGTCAAATTAATGGGTATCTATTGGTCGGGAGAAGAATATGCATAACGTCGTATAATGTATCTTTTACGACGTCAACCGTGCCTGGAAAGAAGGGGTAGGCTCTGTACAATTAAAAAAATAAAATAAAAATTATTCAATAATTCTTTTTTTAATTCTCCTCTCCCCTTGTTTTATTCCTCATTAATTCCCTCACTTTCCTACTTGTTATTTGTTGGTTATTTATTTTCCGCAGAATCACCGTTTAGGCCGTCATAACGCTAAAATCAAGTATTACACCTGCCCTTTTTCTCCTCTTTTAGCCTCAGAATGGGCATAACGTGGTATATAATGACATATATATGCGCACAATTCTTGAAAAAGCCGCCCGGGCCTCAGGCGAAATAGTCCTTAGCTACTTCCACAAAGAGTCTCACATTGTCCGTAAGACTTCCCATCAAAACCTGGTGACGGCAGCCGACACTGCAAGTCAGCAGCAAATCAAGGAAACAATCGTAAGAGAGCTTGTAGCGCAAGGAATACCGGAACAAGAGATAGGATTCATCGGAGAGGAACATCTGGAACAGAAAGGAACAAAGCACTCATTCATTATCGATCCGCTTGACGGAACCAATAATTTTGCCTCAGGGCTTGATTATTTTTCCATTTCCATTGCCCATGCGGTGGAGGGAGTCCCGACTGAGGCAGTCATTTACTGGCCAAGCCGAGAGATACTTTACTTTGCGGAGGCGGGGAAAGGTGCTTTTAAATGTGCAAAAGGTGAGTCCCCTGTCAGACTCCGGGTAAAAGACGAGCTTTTGGAAAACTGTGTTATATTCACGTATATTTCTTCCCAGCCGCATTGGCGGAATCTTTTTTTTCAGTTTATCGAGAAGATATTCTCGCGTGTCCGAGGAATCCGTGTACAAGGATCACTGTGCCTGGACTTGGTCCATCTGTGTGATGTTGAGAATGCGACACATATCACTCTCAATTTTCATGGATGGTTATGGGATGTGGCGGCAGGATACCTTATCGTTAAGGAGAGTGGTGGTATATTTGCCGACCTTAAGGGAAATGAAATACAAGTTGATTACTCCGACGCAAAAAAACAATATTCTTTTGTTGCGGCCCATCCGAATGTCATAAAGACACTTGCTCCTTTTTTCCAGGCGTCATAAAAAGCGCTTCATTTTAAGCGCTGTTTCATAAAGGACCGTCCAGTAGTATTTGAAGTTCAGCGGTTTGTCTTGGGTCTCAACGTAGTCGGTTGCAAATCCTCCAAAGCCTTCCTTGAAAAGCGATAGTCCCTTCCAACTTTCCGGCGTTCTTCCTTTTTTATACGTTCCCCAGAAGTTGTAAAGCTTGCAGCCCCGTTTTTTTGCTTCCTGAATCGATCTCCACTGAAGAAGGTATGCAGAGGGGACTTTACTATGAAGAGTGGCTCCTTGATGATAAAACGCGGTAGATTTCGTACAAACAATTAAAGCGGCGGCGGTAAGACGGTTCCCCTCCTCATACGCAAAAACAAAAAATGCGGAACCTGTTTTGTTGAAGGATTCAAACTCATTAATTAAATATGACTTGGAAAAAGGAACAAATCCCTCACGCTTTGCGGTTACTTGATAAATATTCCAGAATTCGTCGATGCATTGTGATTCAGTCTTTTTCGATAATAACGGAGCTTCTGCTGGAGCGGAAGGATATATTTCTACACGGACGCCCAGTTTTTCAGCGTGTTTTATACTGTAACGCGTTGTCTTGCGCATCTGTTTCAATAACTGTTCTTCATCAGCCGAAATAGCCATCTGCCAAACACGTTCAGCGTGCATGTAGAGGGGTGCTGCTGTGAAGCCAAGCTGAGTAAAAATATGTCTATTTTCCTGCGTGTTTTCGAGGATAGGGGCAATGCGAATGAAGTTGAGCTTTTCTTTTTTTGCCACCCTTTCGGCATAAGAAACAAGATCTCCGGTCATTTGAATGATGTCATCCGTTGACTCCGCATTAAGCATGGGGCCATGGGGCACGAATAAGAAGTTGCCACGCCTGCCTTTGATGATAATAAGCTGTGCTATTCCTGTCACACCACCGCGCTGAATGCTAACGCGTATAACGGAATATCCAAGCCGCTTCTGGAGCTCTCCCCATTCCCATGATTGCAAAAAAGAGGGAGATTTGAGGCTATTAAAAGAAAGGGTCCATCGCCCCTCTTCATTAATTTCCGTTATTTTAGAATTCGTCATACTATATGTCTTAAATGTGTAAATTATAGTTCATCAATGATTTTCTGTATATGAGGCATATCCGGGCCTAAAGGAAGGTTGATGATGTGGGCACATACGTCCTCTGCTATAGGGCACGAGCCTTTTTGGTAACGGACACTGTCAAGCGGGAGACCAAGCGGTGCCACCGGTTGGGTATACCATCTTCCCAGAAAGATATGCTTTTTTGCAAGACGCGCAAGAACCTCATCTCTGTTATTAATAAGACGGGGGGATCTGTTTTTGAATTGTTTCTTTTCCATTCTTTTTTTCAACTGATGAAGAAGAAGGAGCGCAAGTGCGTTAGGGAAATCATAATCATACTCATTTGACCATTTGCCCTTTTTTTCTTCCTGGGAAAGTTCTGGAACAATAAGTTGTGTCTTCCGACAAAACCACAGTTTTATCTTTCCGATATATATGTCGTACGTCGCTTGAATGAATACGCTAAGCGGCTTAAATAACAAAGCCCTTATAAGAAGAGATGCAGGAACCACTCTCGTTGCTCTGGGGAGCGACTTTCCTTTGGGGTGTCCAATTGCGGCACCAAAAACAGATGAAATCCATTTTGATCTTCCAAATGACAGTAAGAGGTAAGAATCGTAGTGAAGATGTGGACTGATACCATGCGCAAGGTCTTCGATAACAATAATGTGTCTCTCCTTCGCAAACGCAAGAATCTTATCTCTGTCCCTGGGGACAAGACCGAATGTATGTTGAAGAATGAGGACCCGAATGGAATTATTCCATTTTTTTTGCACGTCTGCAAGAGTCATTGCAAATGTTTCTTTTTCAATATCAATATAGACGGGGTGTAACTCTGCTCGAATTGCCGGAATGGCAACTGCACTGCAGGTAAAACCGGTAATGGCAATCGCCGAATCTTTTGGGAGATGAAATGATGTGAGAAGATGGAACAGCGCTGCCCGTCCGGAGAAAAAATAGGAAAAGGCAAAACCGGGAAAAAGCGGGGACATGACGTCGTTTAATCTTTTCTCTCCTTCCCCCCTTCTCCAGAGGTGTGGTTGCAGTAAAAGAGAGAGACTGTAAAATGCATCATCTTTTTTTTCGTTTGGTGCAAAGTCGAGCGAAATCATATATAGAGTGGTTTTTGAATAATGTCAAAATGATATGTTTTTTCTTTTGTCGGTAGTGTTATCGCATGCCCCATCGACACTACGAGTCGGTCTGCGGGAAAAGTTCCAAATCCCCCCTGCCGTTTGGAAAGTCCGTGACTGCGTCTCCATTCGACCGATGGATCAAGTGGAAACCATGTGCTGTCCGGCAATAGTGCTTCCGCCCATGCATGCATATAAAAATGACGAAGTGAACGTTTTATAAAAGGGAGAGATAAATAAAACCGCGGCGTAAATACGAATCCCAACACGAGCCGGGTTGGGATGCCAAGTGACTGAAGGCAGGACGAAAGGAATGTGCTGTATCCGCCGCAATCCGTTTGCTTATTGGCAAGTGCTTGGCTGTAGGGATACAGACCGTCAATAGGGTTTTCATAGGAAAGGAAGGAGATAGTATGCTTGTAAAGCGACGATATGATGGAGCTGATACGCTGCTCACTCCCTACCACTTGTTTTGCCATCTCAATAATCTTTTCATCCTTCCCATTTACGAGACTGTCTTCATTAAAAAAAATGGAAGGCACCGTTATCTTGTTATAGTCCTGAAGAGTGAATAAGGGAGAAATCGTTTTTGACACTTGTTTTGCAGTGTATGAGAATGAAATCGATTCCGTACTGTTTGGTATATAAGAAATAAGGGTGTTATCATAGACGTCGTTTAATGTATTTGCACCATGAGGGATAATAACTGAAGAAATCGTCTGATAGTCATTCGTTTTTGGGAGTGACCAAAAAAATGTTCCTCTCCCCTGCTGTGGCGTCAGTTGAATTACCATATAGGTAATTATAGCTTTTTCAAAGCGTTTAAGAGATCAAGCGGTGCAAGATTTTCCAGTTTCTGTCCGTCAAGAAAAAAGGTCGGCGTTGCATTCACTCCCGCACTCTCCCCCAGTTGCAATTCGTCCTGCACTACCTGTTGGATTTTTGGATCATTCATATCTTTTTGAAACTGCGTAGCATTGAGGGAAAGGTCTTTGGCGACAGTTACAAGGTAGGGTTTGATGTTGGCCATTGTTCCAAATTGTGATTGATCCGCAAAAAATCTTTTTGTGATTTCGGCAAACTTTCCCTGGCGTGCTGCCGCTTCTGCTGCATAAGCCAAAGGATATGCATATTGATGGATTTGGTACAGCGGGAAATAACGGAATACGAGGGCAGTCTTTTTAGTTATGGGCAGTTGCGGACTGTTAGTAGCCTCAAATGTTTGTAAATAATCGTCAAATGCCTTACAGGCAGGACATTCAAAATCGCTAAAAACAGTAAGCGTGTGGGGTGCGTTTTTGTTCCACATTGTCCGGCTTGGAATGCGCTCAACCAGTTTTTTTGCGGTATCCGCATCAACAGAGCCCGATCCAATCAGTTTATAGACTCCGAACAATCCTCCGAAAAGAACAACAAGTCCAAGTAATGAGTACACAATTTGTTTTTTCATATGAAGTTATTGTACCACGCCTTTTTTAGATGTGCCAGAAAAAGACAGAATTACTATGGGATTTCTTATAGTATTAAGGCAAAAAGAGGGTCCCTCTACCGGTAGTGTTTGTCAAAAAAAACATTGTCCTGACGCTCTAAAGAGAAACGATTTGTCCGTTAGCAGTCAGTAAAGGAGTCTGATAACATAATTATAGGTAAAAAATACATACCAAATACACCTTATCTTTAAAAAACTCGTTTCCGGTACCTTTCCTACTTTTACTATCCTAGTCCAGGGAAAAATAAAATACAAGGGGTATTTTAACGAAGTTACTTTTCAAGAAGCAAAAGCGGCAGCATGAGGGCAACTCCCAATATAAAAAAAAGAATCTGGAGAAGCGTTTTGTTTACATTGGATTCTTTGTGAAGTTCGGGAATGAGATCTGTTCCTGCAATGTAGATGAAATTTGCCGCTGCAAATGCAAGCAGATAGAATTGTACTTGCTTAATATGCTGGTAAGCAACGAGTGCAAAAAGGGTCCCAAGTACGGCAGTGAGGGCAGAGATGAAGTTTGCAAAGAGCGCCTTTTCCCTTGAGAATCCGCCGTGTAGCAACGCTCCAAAGTCTCCAATTTCATGAGGGATTTCATGCAGTACAACAGCAAGAGTCGTTGCGATACCAATTGCGGGATTAATAAGATAGCTCCCCCCTATGACGAGCCCGTCGATAAAATTATGGACAGAGTCCCCATATAAAATCATGTAAGCAAATGCTTTTTCGTTTGTATCTTTGCAATCATGGTCGTGACAGTGATTCCAGTTAATGAATTTCTCAATAATAAGGGAAATGAGAATTCCCGCGATGAAAGTAAAGGATATGGATAAGGTAAATCCGTTGTTGTGGGCAATCTCCGGAAGAAGATGAATGAATACGTCTCCAAACATTGCTCCCGCCGAAAGGCCAACAAGGAGAGTAAGCATCTTTTGCAGAAGGCTTTTTTTTATTGCAAACGTGCTAAGGCCAAGCAAAGAAAGTGTGCTCACAATAAATACGCTTACCAAACTGTATATCCAAATGGAATATTGCATAGTGGGATTATATCATCTATCAGTACTCGAAAGAATAAGAATCGATAAGATACGATCCTGTAAGATGAAGCTCGGGACTTGACTTACCGTCCATTTTAATTTCTCCACAGTCTTCAAAATCGACTCCATTGTTGGAAAGAGAAAACTGTACCTTGTCCTTAATTGTTGTTGCTTTGATAAAAACGTAGGTGCTATTTTCAAATAGAGTTTTTGTGAAATTCTTTTTTATAGACTCCTTTTTGTTATTGGTAAGAATGCACGTTTTAGGAGTGCTAAGCGAGAGATTGACGGAGGTGCCGTTAAGGGAAAGAGTGGCACTGTTTGCATGTTCGGGAATGAGCGCAACAGACACTGTCCCCCTTACAAATGACTGTAGCTGGGGAAAAGTATATGATGCAGCCTTCTCGGATGCGGAGAAATAATAAACCCTGTTCCCTATTGTCCGCAAACTGGATGTGTTTGTTGATGTACTAATATCATTTTTATAATCGTCATTTTTTTGAAGCCATAACCTATCAAGATTTATTTCGGCGATAAGAAGTGGACTTGAAGTTATCGAGAACTCGATTGATGTTATCTTTTCCCAGTTGGGAAGCGTGAATGCGAGACGATTCCAACCGGTTGTAAGGTGTGAGAGAGGAAATGTTTTCTTTTCGTTTTTATTATTTTGAAATGTCAGGGTGAATGAAGTAAGGGCATTCAACTGTTCTTTATTTTTTACAAATAGGAGGAGGTATCCGTTTTGATATCCCTTTACGTCAAACTGTTTTTGCCGGGAGATGACATTTTCTTTTCCATACCAGGACGTAAAGACGATGCTTGTGTTTCCTTCCAATACCTGTCCATTGTCATAGGTAAAATTCCCCTGCCATCCTTCGCCTTGTTCAAACCCGGCAAGTTCAATAGGGGACATTTGTTTGTATTTTGCGGTGAAGTCAACAGTCCCTATTTTTTTTTGTGAAGAAGAAAGATAGAAAAGAGCAATCATTGCAAGAAGTGCAACTACCACAAATCCCGTAGTTTTGTTTTTCATATCTCTCAATAGTATACTAAAAACTATATATATTTTTTGAATAGCATATGAAAGCAAGAAAAGGAGCGGTTTCTTCCGTAGTTATTGTGGTAGGAATTATTTTTGCCCTCCTTGTCGTTGGAGCTTTGATTTTTGGAGGATCGAAGATTTTCAGGGCTGCACCAATGGTGTATCTCACCCCTACCCCCTCTCAAACAATAGGAGATATTGACAGAAGCGGGACGGTGGATGCAACGGACAGTCAGTTTGTCCAGACTAATCTGGGATGCAAAAAAGCGGACAGTTGTTGGCAAAAAGTAATCGGAAAAACTCGTGACGGAGATAATCCTATTTATGTTTTTGATGTCGACCTCAATAAAGACGGAGTCATCAATCAACTTGACCTTGATCTCGTAAAGTAAGTCTTATTACTGTTCTTCACGCCCAAGCCAAAATCCCGCGACTTTTAAGGTCGCGGGATTTGGCGTATGACACACTTGAAAATTAATAATAAAAATTGTTGGAAAAGAAGCTTGGGGTGTGGATTTTTGTTACTCGTTGGGACGAGAGGAGGCAACTTGTGGTCGCCTCACAAAAAACCAGTGTCTTACGACACGCCAAGCTTCTTGACTAGAAGCTTTGAGAGAGGGAGGGTGAAAAAATCACTTGCAGAGGTCGCGGCCCTCTGAAGTCGACGCAACGGCAATCCACCAAAAGGTAGATAGTTTCGGTTTGATAGACTCATAGGCTTGCGCCGCTGAGTCAAACTTCGTGCAGGAAGGGTTACCCCCCGCATCCGAAGTCATTACAAAGGTGGGATATCCGCAACCACCTGTGTAAATGTTGTTATCAAAACCGAGACCAAGACCAAAGCGCACATCCTTGCAAACGCCGGACAGAGCAGTTTCGAGTTCATCCCCTGTGATGGGGGTTTGGAAACTGCTGAGTTCCCGATAGTTCTTGGCAGATTCAAAATGCACCTGCCGAGCTCCGATATATTCATCAGAGCATTTATCGGGTTTGTTCACAAGCGCTACGAAATCTCCCGGTTGGAGATTGTAGGAATCGCTCGTCTCAACTCCGTTCACAAGCACGCCGGGGAACGCATCCTTTTGATAGACGTATCCGAACTTCCCCAGAACATTGCTCCAGCCCATTCCACTCGTGACCTTTACGGTACATGAATAGACGGGTTTAGCCTGTGGGGCGGGTGCTGATGTGGGTGCTGTCGCACAAGCTGACAGCGCAATCATCATTGCAAAAAACAAAGCATACTTCAAATTTTTCATCTTCATTCTCCTCGTGTCTAGTTCCCTCCTCTCTCGAAGCCTCCGAAAAAAATAGAAGAGTGTTCTACGTTTTTCGGAGACCTCAAGGCGTGGAAGAAGACCAGACTCCTTATAAATCCAGGAGAATGTATTTTTCCCTCATTCTCAACAGCTTGTCAAAGTGCAACTTCGGGTATAAGATTTCAGCTTTTGAAACCAAATCCCCTTTGTTACTCCTTATATATCTTTGTGCTTCAAGCAAAGCAGCTATTGCTTTGTTCTCCGTACAAATCCGCCCATTGGTGGCGGTTAAGGCTTTTAACGCTTAATTATACTATAAGATAGTTATTATTTCAAGCGTCTTAAGGCTATTTAGCCTCAATATAAGGCTAGAATGGGAAGAAGTTTATATAGATATAGGTCTATATTTTAGCCTTGGCCAGCTCGTAATGCTCCAGAGTTCCGATATCAAAATATTTACCCGTTCCCATATCATAGGCATAAGTAGGCGTGCGCGAATATACCCATGAAATAAACGATCCTGGAGAGTCTCCCCCACTTGCCTTTTGGAACTCCAAAAGAAGCGGGATGCTTTGTTTGGGAAATATGTAGTAAGGGATGGCCATGAGAGATGTCGCGGGGTTTTCCGGTTTTTCAGTAAATCCTACTATCCTGTTTCTTTTTATCTCGACACACCCCAACATCCCTCTTATTCTTTCTTTGTCATGTCCGTCAAATACTGCCGTGGTTATCCCTTTAAATTGATTGTAGAAACGGATAAAATCCTGCATTTTAAGTGAGGTGTATGTATCGCTTGCAACAACGAGCAGGTCTTCATTTTGCAGTCCTTGATTTTTGACTGCAAACAGAAGGTCCCCGATTGCTCCGCTGCGTTTTTCACAGGAAGATATTCCATTATCCAAAACGGTAACCGCGTCTTCGGAAAACGCATTTGCAAAATGTTTTTTAAACAGGGAGAAAAAAAGCGTATTTGTTACGACGGTTGATGCAAAAACATCTTCTTGATTTCGGATATCTTCATACACATAGTCAACGATGGCCTTGCCCTTTATTGGGAGCAGCGCCTTGGGAAAGGTTTTTGTAATAGGATGCAACCGTGTTGAAAATCCACCGGCCAAAATAATACAGTGCATAAGATAATTATATATGTTCAATCGGTAATAAATTTCTTCCGCAACCAGCAATCACCTGCTTTTAATGAATATAAAATTGCAATACAAATAAAAATAGCATTTATCGATTTCATATATAATATCGTATGTTAAGAAAAATAAAACTTACTCGGGAGGGGTTGCAAAATTACGAGGATGAGCTTATTCGATATAAAAAAGAACGCATTCCCGCAATTGTAGCGCTGCAACGGGCACGCGAAATGGGTGACTTATCAGAGAATGCGGCATATCGGGTTGCACGATCAAAACTATCTTCTCTTGATCGCAACATTCGACGTATTGAAGCGGTTCTGCGGAGAGTCCAGGTTGTTGAAAAAAATAAAAACGGAACAATCGGAGTTGGGTCAAAAGTTCACGTAGTTTCAACAATGGGTGAACTAACGTTTACACTTGTAGACGGGTATGAGTCCGATTTTGCAAAAGGAAAAATTTCTTTCTATTCACCACTTGGGTCAGCCGTCCAAGGGAAAAGAATCGGAGACAGGGCGATTGTGAGAACTCCAAAGGGCAATGTTGAGTATGCGATCGTGAGTGTGGTTTAAGCTTTCAAATATTTCGCTCTTTTTTCCTGCGGAAATCTTTCTATCGCATAGCGAAGCATAGTGCGCGGCATTTCGTGAGCATAAGCGTCAAGAAATTCCACCTCTTCTTTTTCTCCACCCCGCTTTCCCACCTCCCGGAGCATCCATCCGACAGCTTTTTGGATAAGGTCGTGAGAGTCATGAAGGAGTATTTTTGCAGTCTGCAACGTGTCTTTAAAATCCCCCCTTTTAATGAAATAAAAAGTTGAAAGGATAGCGATTCTTCGCTCCCAAAGGGACTCAGACCTGGCAAGGCCATAAAGGATATCTCTGTTTTTTTTCTCAAGATAGGCTCCGACGATATGATGAGCTGAGAGGTCTACAAGATCCCAGTTGTTTATATATTTTGTGTGGGAAAGATAAAACGAACATATCGTATTCCTTATTGTTTCATTTCCTTTATTAAACTGTTCAATAAGAATGAGGAGTGCGATAAGACGATGTTCATGTATTTTGCTGGTAAGTAGTTTTTCGATTTCATTTAAAGAAAGGGTTGAGAATTGATTTGCAATTTTTCGTTGGGTAGGAACAACTATTCCCAAAAACATGTCTCCTTCTCCGTATTCCCCTTTTCCTGTTTTAAAAAAACGCCGCAGCGTGTGTGCCTTTTGTGCATCAGCAAACGAATCGATGACAGAATAAATACTGGAGCCCATAATGGCCTTTTTTATTCAACGAGCGTTCCTACGTCTTCTCCGTATACAATCTTTTCAATGTTATCAAGGTCTTGAAGATTAAAGACGATAATCGGGATTTTCGCACGCTGACAAAGGGCAAATGCCGTATTGTCCATTACGGTAAGGCCTTCTTCAAGAGCCTGTTGGTAACTGAGTTTTTTGTAGATTTTTGCGCTTATATCTTTTTTTGGATCCGCATTGTAGACACCGTCAACGGTGCTCCCCTTAAGGAGTACTTCACAGTTTAATTCTGCGGCTTTAAGTGCTGCAGCTGAGTCGGTCGTGAAAAAGGGACTTCCCGTTCCGCCTCCTAATATGACGACGTAGCCTTTTTCAAGATGACGGATGGCCTTTCGACGGATGAACGGTTCACAGACCGACTGGACGACAAGGGCCGACATGACGCGAGCCGTACTCCCCATTCTTTCCACTTCTTCCTGGAGTGCGAGGGCGTTCATTATGGTCCCCATCATTCCGATGTAATCTGCTGTTCCTTTATCGACATTCAGTCCGCTTGCTTCGCGTCCTCTGAACAAATTTCCCGCTCCTACAACGACCGCAATCTGAATTTTTGACTTTTTCTTCAAATGATGGATAACTTCAGCAACCCTGTGGACTGCGTCGAAATTTATACCCTTATGTGTTTCGGGATTCCCGAACATGTCTCCAGTTAGCTTAAGAAGGATGCGTTTATACTTCGGTTCATTTTGCATAAAAAAGCAGCTAAATTATATTGGTACATTATACAAAAATGGAGGGGTGGAATACAAGAGAGAGATTAAAGTTGTGTGCCGGGGAGAGGACTTGAACCTCCAATCCCTTTACAGGGAACAGGTTCCTAAAACCTGCGCGTCTGCCAGTTTCGCCACCCCGGCTGAATACTCCAATTATACAGTCTCATCAATCTGAAATGAAGTAGAAACCGAATCTTTTGGGAGAAGCAAACTGGATGGGCTTCCAAAAAAAACTCCCCTTCCCCTTACGGGTTCAATACAGCAATAGGCAGTGTCGAATATTTTCGTATCATTCTCTATTTTAAATCCGGTCCACAAGACAACGTCGGAAAAACCCGTCTGGGTAATGGAATAGGAAACACCCGGGAATTGGATTACGTTTTGTGTCCTGAATTCTTGAAAACCGTTTGTCTGAATTTTATAAGACACGTCTTTTCCGTTTATAAGCACTTCCTTCCAATTATTTGGCGTGTCCCAATAATAGTGACATCCGATATTAAGCGGAACGGGAGAATTGCCACAATTGGTAGCCTTTATTTCATGGACAAAATTATTCTGCAGTCTAAATGATTGTTCGACATGAATTTTTGCCGGATACAGCTTTGTTTTTGGGATATCACATTCAATAACAAGACTGTATCTTCTTCTTTCCTTGACAACCCACTGCAGTGTCCGTGGAGGTCCGTGAAACGGCAGTCCAAGTGCCTTACCCTCGTCTGCAAAGTTGGGTAGACACACGTGAGTATTTCCGGCCTTCCCATCTATTCTGTTATAGGTGCCAAGAATTTTTCTGTCCCCATGATACAGCGATACAATCCGTCCTCCTTTCAAATCGAGAGAAAGCCCCCACTCCAAAAAATCAAGACGAATTGTTTTGTTATGCTCTTTATTCATTTGGTGTTGCGACGGGAGGCGATATCTCCCCTTCTCCTTGAGGGACTTTTTTCATCAGATCTTTTATCTTGTTAATATCGACGTTAACTCCGCTGTCTTTCATCATTTGTTGAACAGAGGGCATCTGCTTGACGGGGGATGGCTTCGTGATGGTAAACGATTGATAATCATACGTAAGTGACGTCGTTCCCTCCTTCATAACCGTTTCCATCTTGCGGGCAAGATATTCTTTTGTGTCAATCCATATCTTTGTCGTTGTGTTGAGGGCTGTTTCTTTCATCTCGAATACGATACAGGTAAGTGTGCCGCATTTTTCAGTTCCCAGTTTCTTTACGGTGAGAGAATTTTTCGTTTCATCCACGATATCTTTTAATTGGGTTTTTAGGGACTCCGCATCAAATCCTACTCCCTGCGTTGTTTTGTCTCCGCTTTCTGCGGGAGGAAATTCAATCCACACGGTATCGGAGGGTTTTTTTGTATACATGGCTTTATCAAAAATAATGGTGCGTCCGTCTTCTTTCCCATCCGTGTAGGTTGTCATATCCATATTTCCCTTCCCGTCTGCTTTTACAACAGATGTAGATTTTTTGCCGTCAAATACTGTCTCGCTCGTCACGCTATATCCCTTTGACAGAGCCAATACGCCATTTGCTGCATACTTGCAGAATGCTGTGTCATATTTACAGTTACCCAGCACTTCTTCCTGGACTTTTTTTACTTCCTTTGAAATCGGGGGAGTCGTTATCTTTTTTTGCTTTGAAGCAAAAAAGTAACCGGCAATCGCAACTACGGCAACTGCAACGACAATAATAACAGGGGCAAATCCTTTTCTAGATAAGTGTTTCATATCTATGGATACAAAAGGTTTGTAATACAAGAAGTATACCCTATTTTATTTTTTGCATGCGTATTTTACTTACTGTTTCGGACTTGGGCTTGCTCCTCCAAATGCGCGTCCTATGGGATTGAGCTGTACGCTTTGTGCGGTCACGCTTCCGTCAGCATTTTGCGTGCCAATGACCATGACTTTTTGGCCAGTTTTTACATCCGTTTTTGCAGCGGCACTTGACGTCATATATGCGGTTGAGTCAGAAAGTATAACTATCTTTGTGCTTCCATCATTCATTTTTACCGTGAACGATGAACTGTCCTGATTAATTATTTCTCCCGTAACCGGTCGCATATTTGAGGTACGATTCCCTGTTCCTATTCCGGTTCGTGTCAGTCCCTGAGAGAAACGCCCATTTCCCAATGAGGGGGCTTGCATTTTTTGATATTGGATGCCGCCAAAAAAAGCTGCAATTCCGACGAGCGCTGCTGTCAAGACAACCATTGTTGGTTTCATAAGAAAAAAATTAAATTAGTAAATACTATACAAAAACTGATAATACATTATTCATATCTTAATGCCTCAATCGGTTGGAGTTTTGCAGCCTTTTGGGCAGGATACCAACCGAACAATACCCCGATTACTCCCGATACCCCCATAGCGAGTGCAATGGATGGAGGTGATATGGTAAATGGCAAACCCATAATAGACGACAGAACAAATGAAATTCCAATTCCCAAAAGCATACCGATAATGCCTCCTGTAAGCGTAAGAATGATTGCTTCTATAAGAAATTGGTAAATAATTACCTTCCGTTTTGCACCAAGCGCTTTTCTCAGTCCTATCTCCCGGGTTCGCTCGGTAACCGTTACGAGCATTATGTTCATAATCCCTATTCCTCCGACAAGGAGTGAAATGGCTGCGATTCCTCCGAGGAGTGTCGTAAATGTTCCGGTAACCTGAGAGGCAGTATTTAAAATATCATTTTGCGACATAATTGAAAAGTCTGCCTGTGTCGGATCAGTGAATTTATGACGGGCAAGAAGCAAATATCCTACCTCATTTTGTGCTGCCACCATTACATCCTGTGATTTTGCCTCAAGCGATATAGAACTGAGATAATCCGCTCCGAACATTTGTTTTTGCGCGGTCGAAAGAGGAACATATATCACATCGTCCTGATTATTAAATCCGCTCCCCCCCTTGGCTGTTGTGACTCCTATTACCTTAAGTGATTGTCCGTTCACCCGAATTGATTGCCCGATAGGATTGGCGCCCTCACCAAATAAATCTGCTACAACCTGCGGTCCTATTACTGCAACCTTGCTCATTGCCGCCTCATCTCTTTCTGTAATAAATACTCCTGAAGATACGGTTATTTTCCGTATTTCTGCGTATGCCGGATACACTCCTATAATCTGTGTATTTGTATTGTTACGTCCATAGGTAACTTGGGAGCGTTTTGAAAATTCCGGAGAGACTGATTTGATTGTCGTTATTTTTGAAGAGGACATGATTGCTTTTGCATCGTCAAGCGTAAGTGTTTGAGCTCCTCCTGCCGCTCCACGGACGGCACCGCTATTTTGCGCACCGGGTTGAACGGTGAGCAGATTTGACCCGAGAGATTCAATTTGATTTGTTATTGCCTGTTGGCTTGCCTGTCCGAGTGAAATGAGTGCGATAACACTTCCGATTCCGATAACGATACCAAGTATTGCAAGTCCGGTACGCATTTTATTTATGGTGAGAGTCCCGAAACATTCAATGATGAGTGCTTTAATATCCATAGTTATTTATTTTTTTTATCTTCCAAAATCTTGCCGTCTCGAATGGTGATAACGCGTTTTGCATATTCTGCAATATCCGGTTCATGAGTAATCATAACGATGGTGTGTCCCTTTTCATGCAGCTTCGTAAAAATATCCATGACTTCCGCGGCTTGATTTGACGCGATATTTCCGGTTGGTTCGTCAGCAAGTAGTATGGCCGGGTCCATAACGAGTCCGCGGGCAATTGCAACGCGTTGTTGCTGACCTCCTGATAGTTGGTTTGAGGTGTGGTCCATCCGGTTTCCGAGTCCCACCATCTCTAAATATTTTTTTGCCCGAACAAGTCGTTCACTTTCTGGAATTCCGGCATATGCCATTGGTAACATGACATTTTTAAGAGCACTTGTCCGTGGGAGCAAGTTAAAAGCTTGAAAAATAAAACCAATTTTCTTATTCCTGATATCTGCCAGTTCATCGTCGTTCGCTTTTGAAATGCTTTCCCCATCAAGATTATATTCTCCTGATGTCGGTTGATCGAGTGCACCGAGAATATGCATAAGGGTAGATTTTCCGCTTCCGGAAGGTCCCATTATTGCAACAAATTCTCCCTTTTTTATTTCAAATGATACGTCTGACAAAGCGACGGTTTCAATATCGCCTGTTTTATAGAGCTTTGATATGTGAGAAACGGTTATCATAGTGATTATCTTCCTAAACGTGCGGCTCCTGCATTTCGGGCTCCGCCAAAAGTGCTGAATACGGAAGTTCCCGTTGTAGCTGCTGTGGCAGTGGAAACAGTACCGGTAACGACAATGTCTCCTTCTTTAACACCCGAAATGATTTCTGTTTGGGTGTCCGAGGAAATCCCCGTGACGACCTGTGTGTATTGCGGTACTCCGTTTTTCATAACCTGTACGACAGTTGTTCCATTTTGCGTCGTTACAGCACTTGAGGGAACAATAAGGATATCGCTTTTTGTTGCGGTAATGATATTTGTGGATGCTGCCATATTGGGAAGAATTGTTGTCGGATCAGTATCAAGTAATATAACGGTCGGATATGTTGTTACGCCTGAAGTTGTTGTCCCGTTAGTATCAATACTGATGACCCTCCCCGTAAACGTTTTGTCCGGGAATGCATCAAGCGTAATAGATGCCCTGTTCCCTATTTTTACTTTCGGAATATCAATTTCTGAAATATTGACGGTTATTGATGGAGGGGCCTCCGTTTTTACGTTGGCAATTTTTGTGGCACTTTGGGTATTATTTGTTGTTGAAGTGTTGTTGGAAGAGATAACCGAACCCACCTGAAGTGAGAGGCCCGAAACAGTTCCTGAAATGGGAGCATATACGGTAGATGACGCCTGTTGATAGGAAAGCCATGCGGAGTTAAGGGCAGTTTGGGATTGATTTACGACATTTTGTTGGATTTTGTATTTTGCTTCAGCTGCAAGCCAATTGTCGTTTGCAATGTGAAATTCTGGCAAGGATCTATTGATATTATTAGGGGTTCCGTCTTCATTTTGGTATGTCCCGTTTTGGGCAATCTTCATGAACGTATCCCAATTGGAAAACATGGTGGACTGAAGTGAATACATATTTGCCTGGGCACTGTCGAGATTGTTTTTTGCACTTTGATAACTGCTTAAGGCTTGGGCAGCTGTTTGTTTTCCCACCATATCAAGATCTATCTCCGCGATTTTATCTCCTGACTTTACCGCATCGCCATCCTTGACGTACAGTTTTGAAACAACCCCTGTTGCCTGAGTACTGATAATGGCGTTGTTTGCCGTTGAGACTACTCCGGACTCGGAAAGCGAAACCACGAGTGTGCCGTTTGTAACGGTATCAGTCTGATATTGAGTCGTTACTTTTTTTCCTCCAAAGAAAGTTTTCCCACCAAAAAAAAGACCCAGTGCCAGTGCTCCTATAATAAAAATCTTAACAACTAATGCTTGTTTATCAAACCACGCTTTTACGTTTTTGAGAAAGGATTTCATAAAATGTTTAAATGTAATATGGACTTATTTTCTTATATTAATCTGAAAATGAGCTGAAGCTAATTGGTAATAGTATTGCGACTGTTGTTCCCTTTCTTTCTTTGCTGTTAATTTCAATTGTGCCGCCGTGAGTGGTGACGATTTGCTTTGCAATCGCAAGGCCGAGACCATATCCGCCCTTCCCTGTTTTTGAACGTGCATTATCAGCCCTATAGAATCTGTCGAATATATGGGGAATATCTTCTTTTTTAATACCTATACCGTTATCACTTATCGAAAGGAAAAAATATTTTCCCGATTTTTTTGTTGTAACCGTTATTTCGGTTTTTTCATAGCTGTATTTGATGGCGTTATCGAGAACGATCATAAGAAGTTGTGCTATTTTTTCCCTATTACCAAAAAGGAAGATGCTTTCAATGGTTCCACTGATTGTGATCTGTTTTTTTTGTGCAATCGGCCGCATTTTCCTTGTCACCTCTTCCGCGACTTGCTTAACGGAGAATTGCGAAAAACCCTTTTTCTCAACGAGCAAATCATGATGGGTAAGCTCAAGAAGCGACTCCGAGAGGCTTTGGAGTTTGTTTACTTCTTCAATATTGTCAGTGATTACTTTTCGCGCTTCAGAAAGCGTCAGCTTTGGGTCGCGTGAATATACTTCAAGCGAGCTTTTCATTGCAGTAAGGGGGGTGCGAAGTTCGTGCGAAGCGTCGGAAACAAACCTGTTTTGATCGTCTATCATTTCGGAGATTGGCTCGAGGGTTTTCCCGGCGAGAAAATAAGAGAGACCGCCCGCGACAAAAAAAATTCCTCCATTGATAAAAAGAAACATAAGTTGCATCCTCGTTTTGATATCGTGTGAAATGTCAGGGTCGATGACCACGGGAGAATCGACAATTTTGTCGAGTGTCAGTTCGGGAGGAATCGTCCGCGTTGCGTGAAGGTTTCGTTCAATTCGAATTCTTTGGGCCAGGGCAAATCTTTCGACTTCAACCGATATTATCCGATATATGACGATACTAAAACATATGCTGATTGTCATGAGAATCAGCAAATACCATGCGGTCAGTCTTATGCGTGTTGTTTGAAACATACTCTAATATACTACTCGTCGTCCCCAATAACGTAACCGAATCCACGGACCGTATGAATGAGCGGTTGTTTTCCGACAAATGGTGCGTCAATTTTATTTCGCAAATTTTTTATGTATACCTCAACGGTATTAGGCAGAATATCAGCGTCAAAATCCCACACGTGTTCAATGATTTTTTCTTTTGAAACGATTTCGCCCTTGTTGATAAGAAGATATTCAAGAAGTGCAAATTCTTTTTGAGAAAGCGAAATATGTGCTCCCCCTCTTTTGACAATGAAGGATTTCGTATCCATGGTAAGATCGTCGAGAGAAAGAGTCGTTTTGCGTACCGGGCCTTCGCGTCTGGTGAGGGCGCGTACTCGTGCCAAAAGTTCTTCAAAAGAAAACGGTTTTGTCATGTAATCATCCGCCCCCGCATCAAGACCTGCTACCTTATCCGTAATTTGTCCTTTTGCGGTCAGCATAAGAACGGGAATATGAATGTTGTTTTTTCGCAGCTGTTTACAGAGGGTGATGCCGTCCATTCCGGGAAGCATAAGATCGAGAATGATAAGGTCATAGCTTTCGGATGAAGCCATATCATATCCATCGGTGCCGGTGAATGTAAGGTCGACGGCGTACCGTTCCTGCTCCAGACCTTTTTTTATGGCCTGCGCAATTCGGTGTTCGTCTTCCACAACTAGAATTCTCATGTTACCCATATTATACGCCAAATCTGAAAAACAGCTGAAAGAATTAGAGGTTATCCAACTGTCTTTCTTTTATGGAAAAGGAAGTAAGAACGGTAAGAGTCGCAAGTGGGTTGTGAGGAAATGTATTCCGCAGACGGGTAATCAAACGCGGATCAAATTGTTCGGGGATAGGATAATTTCCGGACAATGCCTTACACGCCTCTGCAAAAAAAATTGCCATTGTCCCATTTCCATCCGGATGCGGATGTAGTGCTGCATATTCTGCAATAAGCGGCGCAAGCCGTTGTTCAAACATAATGGAGTTTGGATGCTGAGCGATAAGTTCATTTGCCTTTGCGTTAATACTGTCAAGTGTTTTCCATGCCTGTGTAAACGGTTGGGTTTTTTTTACCCCCTTTTTGGAAGAAATATAGTTTTCATGTATCTCCTGGTGATACACAATGAATTCTTTATAATCACCAAATCTGAACCCGTGCATATAATCCGGAAGAATTCCCTTGGAACTGAGAATATGTATCTGTTCTAGGTCGTCTGTAGTGAGTTGTTTATTCTGTCTATTTTTCATACCTGTCAAATAGTGGGAAACATGTTTCCAGTTTTCTTTTCTTTGTTCCGCTATCTCAGTATGGGTGAGTCCAAAGAGAATTCGATGAATATCTTCCCCGTCTTGTGCTTTCGCAATTTCCGGATCCTTTCGTATCTCTGAAGCGAGTGCATGATAGACGATCCGCGAATGTTTTTGAAGAGTTTGAACGAGCTGTTTTCTTTTCTCAGGTGTGAGGCGTCCTCTCGTTCCTGTTGTAAGTTGTGCAAACAAAGGATAGATCTGTTTTGCCAATGCATCGGGGAAAACGGTGAATTGTGATTCAAGGAGTGTGAGAAGAGCATCGACAGACGTAATACCTTCGGGAGACTTATCAGGTGAATGAACAAGAGTTTTTACGGCTTGAGAAAATTGACGTACAAAATCATCATGATATTGTTCTTCTTTATGTATCCCTGCGGTTTGAATAATCCTTCCCTCTTCCCTCTTTGCCGTTACAATGGTAAGACATTCTTTTTCGTGGAGTGAAAGCTTTGAAATTTGCTCCTGAGTAAGTACATCTATCTGGCATTGACGCTGTGCCAGTATTTGGAGGGCGGTGCCTTTTGCATTTCCCCACATATCCATATCCTTTCTTTCAGGCGAATTTCCAACGAATATCTGCAAAGAAAGAGGGTCAACCAACATATAGGTACTCTGGGGCGGGAGTGAGAAATATGCCCTGTTCTTTTCAATAAAATGTTGCATTTGCAGGGCTATTTCTTCAGGTTTCTGTTCCTGTTTTTGAATAGGCAGACCGTTTTCGTTTATAAACTCCGTAATCACGGTTTCTGCCCGCGCAACCTCTTTTTGATGGTCCTGCACCGCTGTCCGACAAGACATATCTATACTGTCTAATGCGGACTGTCTTTGTATGGGATTTTGTGCAGGGAGCTTTTCCAGCCTGGGTGAGCTGATGAAATCCTGCCCTATTGAGGACTCAGGGACTAATTGCATAATGTGTATATTATAAAGAAAAATACATCAGGATTTGTTCTTCTCGTTGACAAGCAATATATCCTGTAGTATACTTACCTTCAAGACAGTAAGGTTAGTCTACATACGTTTTTTAGTTGTAGTCTTTGAGTTCTTCTTAAATGTTTATTTTAAAGAGGAGCTTACCTTTTTCTAAGGAAAAGTGCTCTTACTTTCTTTCATTAATTATTTTCATATTTATTGTATGTACAATAGTCGTTCTCGTTCCAATCCCTCAAGACCATCATTTGGTGGTTCACGTTTTTCCGGTCATAATGGCTCGGGCCGTTCTTTCCGTCCTCCTTCAGCGCAAGGTGGTTTTCGGAGAAGTTTCGGCGGTCGTGGCGGAGGTCGCGGACGGGGACCAGCAAGAGTAAATGATTATGTTATTCATGATTACATTAGACGTGCGAGCGTAAAGCCAACTATCGCTCCGGTTGTGGTTGCTCCTGTTATTGCTGAGGATGTTTTATTTGAAAGCCTTAATCTTCCGCAACAGTTGATAAAAAACGTTGTTCGCCATGGATACAAAACATTGACTCCTATTCAGATTCAGGGAATTCCTGCAATTCGTGAAGGAAAAGACGTTATCGGTATCGCAAATACGGGAACCGGGAAGACTGCCGCATTCCTTATCCCTCTTGTTGAGCGGATAATGAAAGACAGAAGCTATAAGGCTCTTATCGTTGCCCCTACTCGTGAGCTTGCCCTTCAAATCCGCGATGAGCTTCGCAAATTTGCGGATGGAATGCCTATTTACAGCTCATTTTGTATCGGAAAGTCATCCATGTACACGCAAATTCGGGAGTTACAACGCAATCCTAACGTGGTTGTTGGAACTCCGGGGAGACTCAAAGATCTTATCAGCCGCAAAGCATTGAAACTTGAAAAATTCAGCATGGTCATTCTTGATGAAGCAGATCAGATGCTTGATATGGGATTTATCAACGACATAAAAGAAATTATTTCGTTTCTCCCGAAGACTCGTCAATCACTGTTTTTCTCAGCAACATTATCGGGTAATATAAACGGACTTATCAAGTCATTTGTAACAAATCCGGTTACGATTTCCGTCAAGACAACCGAAACGACAAGTCACATTAAACAGGAAGTAGTCCAGGTCGCCTCAACCTCAACAAAGGTTGATAAGCTGACAGAACTTCTGCAGAAAAAAGAATTTTCAAAGGTACTTGTGTTCGGAAGAACAAAAATGGGAGTCGAAAGACTTTCCCGTGATTTATTTTCAAAGGGATTTAAGGTAACGTCCATCCATGGAGATAAAGCACAGTTTCAACGTCAACAGTCGCTTCGCATGTTTAAGGAAGATGTTGTCAATATCATGGTCGCAACGGATGTTGCCGCCCGTGGACTTGATATCCCGAACGTAAGTCACGTCATAAACTTTGATGTTCCGCAGACATACGAAGACTATATCCATCGTATCGGTCGAACAGGTCGAGCTGATAAAACGGGTGTCGCTATGACATTCATTCAGTAACGGTTCGTCTTGACACGCGGATCATTTTTAACCCCTCAAACCAGACGAGGTTGAAGAGTGCAAATGAAACACCAAGCAGGATGTCGTTTGCGTGCAACAGCGAAAAATGGAATATTGATCTTAAAAACGGAACATACAGTACAAGCAGCAAAAAGAACAATGTTCCGGCAAGAACATAATAAAGTGATTTGTTTTTGTTTGCCAGTATCTGAAAAATATGTTCGGTCTTAGACAGGTTGGTTATGATGAGCACAAGGTTACTCAGCACTATTACCACAAACGCGATAGTGCGCGCGTCATTTTCTCCCCCACCCCGTCGCAGTACCAACAAAAACACAATGATAAGGGAAGTTAAAATGCTTAGCCCCTGAAGCAAGCTGAGAAAAAAAGTTGCCCTATCAAACAAAGGTTTTTTTAAATTACGTGGCGGGCGGGACATGACGTTTCTTTCTTCTTTCTCTGCCTCAAACACTACCGAACATGCGGGATCAATGATAAGTTCAAGAAAAGCTATATGGGCCGGGAAAAGTACAATGGGTAAATTAAAAACAATAGGAAGAAAAGAGATGCCGGCAATCGGTAAATGAACGGCAAAAATGTAGGCAATTGCTTTTTGCAAATTATCAAAAATCCTGCGACCGAGACGGAGCGCCTCTTTTATCGATGAGAAATCATCATTCAACAACACGAGGTCTGCTGATTCGCGTGCAACATCCGTTCCCCGTTCTCCCATGGCAATTCCAATGTGTGCAGACTTAAGGGCGGGAGCATCATTCACTCCGTCTCCCGTCATGGCGACTATTTCTCCGTTTGCCTTTAATGCGTTTACAATGGCAAGTTTTTGTTCAGGTACGACACGGGCAAAAATATTTACTTCCCCAATTTTTTTTCTCAATTCGGTGTGGCTCATTTTAGCGAGTTCGGGTCCGGTGATAAAAAGGTCCGGGTTTTTAAGTCCGATTTCGTGTGCGATAAAGCTGGCTGTTCCCGGATAGTCTCCCGTTATCATAATGACTCTCACTCCCGCCCCATAACAATCTTTCACGGAATCTGCAATCGATTTGCGTACCGGATCGACAAATCCAAGAAGTCCTATAAACTCAAACGCAAAGTCATGCTGAAGGGTCGGAAGCTCCTTTTTATTAAACAATGCTTTTGCAACGCCGATGACGCGGAGTCCTTTTTGGGACATGCGTTTTATATCCGAAAGAATTGCATCCGCCTCTTCGCGGGGTAAATGACACAAATCAATAATAGTTTCCGGTGCACCCTTAGCCGCAATGACATAGGACGATTTGTCGGGTGACCCCCACACATGAGAAACGGCAAGTAGTTCTTTTGAGAGAGGGTATTCCCTGATTAAATGCCAATCTTCATGAATGTGTTCCGTATCTTTCAGGTATTTCTCTCCCTTATTTTTTATCTCTTTCTCAATCGGGTCAAACGGATCTTTTTGGCTTGCGAGAACCGAGTACTCCATCAAAGCGTGATAGTTGTCGTCAATAGTTTGTGCGGTTTCATCAGGGCGATAGAATGCGTGGTTGTCCATCATCCCGTCAAGCTGCATTTTATTGAGAGTGAGGGTTCCTGTTTTATCAACACAAAGCGCCGTTGCGGCACCCAATGTTTCAATAGCTGCAGTTTTGCGCGTAAGCACCTTGTGTTTTGACATGCGCCAGGCACCAAGCGTCATGAACACCAAAAGTACGACGGAAAACTCTTCGGGAAGCATTGCCATTGAAAGTGTGAGACCCGCCAAAAATCCCTGCAGCCAATTTCCCCTGGTAAGTCCATAAATGATGACAACTGCCAAACACAATACTGCTCCCATGATGGCAAATTTTTTTGTTATTTCCCCAATTTCTTTCTGAAGAAGCGTGTCTTCGTCTTGAATAGAACTCAGTGATTTTCCTATTTTTCCCATTTCGGTTTCGACTCCTGTCTTGATTACTTTTGCAATTCCCCTTCCCTGCGTTACCATTGTTCCGGAAAAAATAAAAGGAAGATCTTCTCCCCCCGGGCGGGTCGGTTTTGTTTTGTAATCCCATACGTTTTTCCGCACGGGAATGGACTCTCCTGTCAGAAGCGATTCGTCGATAAGCAGATTGGTAGTTGAAAGGATGACGGCATCGGCAGGAACCCTATCGCCTTCACGAAGGATGATAATGTCGTCAACGACAACTTCACGTCCCGCAATGCGTTCTTCTTTTCCGTTTCGGATAACAAGCGCGCGGGGGCTTGAAAGATTTTTTAATGCGTCAAGTGCACGCTCTGTTTTTCTTTCCTGATAGAATGTGATTCCGACAACGACACATACAAACGTTAACAGCATATAAGCGTCCCGTGCCTCACCGATAAGCAGATAAATAAATCCGCTTCCCAGAAGAAGAAGGAGCATGGGCTCTTTCAAGACGCCAAGAAAGATAAGGAAAATATTTCTTCTTTTTTGAGCGGGAAGTTCATTATAACCGTTTTTAACCAACCGTTTTGTTACCTCAAGCGTTGAGAGTCCTTTGATAAGCTCGACATCAATATTTCTTTCCATAGTGTTATTTTGTTTTACGTTTATAAAAAAGAGACCACCTGCCATAAATCAAGTTTTCATACAGTTGATTTAATGCAAATGATCTCTTTGAAAAAAATCTGTCTTTGAAAATAAGTAATCTGTCTCCTATTGCGGGGCAGACTGACTGAGATCGTCTACCTTTCATATTACCTAATGAACTTTCTGATTGCAACGCCACTTGTCTAGAGGAGAAGTGTTTCATCAATGAGCCCTCTCATGTTAGAAATACATACAAAACCGTTCTTTTTTGTGACGATTTTTTTCTGTTCAAGTCGTTCCATTTCGCGGCTGACCGTTTCCCGGGTAAGTCCGACAAGTGCACCGATATTCTTGTGTGTAAGGGGCATATTAATGATACGCTCTCCATTTTTTGTGCATTCACCGAATTTCCGTGCATACATAAGAAGCGCAAAAACAACGCGATTATGAGCACGCCCCAGTATAAGACACTCAATCATGCTTGAGATGTCAAAAAAAGCATGAGCGAGGACTTCCGTAATTTCAAACAGGACAAGAGGGTTTTGCTTGAGGAATACAACGAACTGATCAATGGGTGCACGGATAAGCTCAACATCAGAGATTGTTTCAAAGTAACAATGGTTTTGGATGGAAGGAAATATATGCACGAGGGGAAAACAACAAACCGGCCGATACATATTCAGAACAATTTCATCTCCTTTGTTTGAAACCATGTATTGTTTGACTGTTCCCTGTTTTAAGTAGTTGATGAATGAGACGTGTGCTTCGTCTCCTCCGAGAAAAACAGTCCTACCCTTTAGAGACAGGGTTTTGTAGTTTTGGAAAAACGCATCAAGTTGAGTGGGCGTTTGATTCACTGGCCATAAGTATAGCAAGTCCTTCGTGTTTAAAGCGTGTGATATATATCACATATCGGTGATGACAGCTATCACAGATATATTGTCATAATGGCCTAAAATGAAGCGGAGATGCAGGTTAGGGGGACGGAAAGTTATGGGTTATAACTTTATCGCAAACGAAAGGCATATGAAAAAGGGCGTTGAAGTGTTTGTAGGCGTATTACTTCTCACTTTTATAGCAATAAACGTGTACGTCGGGTGCGACGGGAGGTTTGGTCCTCAGGTTGACGCTGCATTTGAAAGGACATTTGATACGGAAAACGGACGAATTCCTATGGCTGAGACGAAGGAGGACGTCCAACGCTTTGCGTTCTCAGGGATGCGTACTACTGAGGATATTGAATATATTAAATTTGAGCTTGCAATCTTGTTGGTACTTTTTCTCCTTTTCCTGTACATACGGGCAAACTGTAAACGGTTTGACACGCAACTGAAGGAAGATGAGATGAAGGAACTGGAAAGAGATATTCTTTCTGATTGACTCCTCCCTATTTGATAAATATTTAAAATATTTGTATAGTGCATGTGTAACTATTATTTATTTGATATTTACACACTCTCTATGGATAGAAATCTTGCGCTTGAATTTGTTCGTGTTACGGAAGCCGCTGCAATTGCCTCTTCCCAGTGGATAGGACGGGGAGACAAAATGGCTGCAGACGGTGCTGCAGTAAAACAGATGCGGAACCGCTTCAACCAGATTGAGTTCAACGGAAAAATCATTATCGGTGAAGGGAAAAAAGATAAGGCTCCGGAATTGTTTAACGGCGAAAAGGTGGGGAAAGGATCGGGCCCTGAGATGGACATTGCCGTTGACCCGCTTGAGTGTACGGATAGTGTCGCGCACGGAAGATACAACGCTCTTGCAGTGGTTGTTGCAGGAACTGCCGGTTCTCTTCTTCGGGCACCAGATACTTACGTACAAAAAATAGTTGTCGGAAAAGCGGCAAGTGGCATTATTGACCTGGACGCATCCGTTTCCGATAACGTAATAAATACTGCAAAAGCAATCGGGAAAGACGTGAAGGAATTGACCGTGATGGTGCTTGACAGGGAGCGGCACATGAAATTAATTGGTGAAATTAGGGCAGTTGGCGCGCGTGTACGACTTATAACGGACGGCGATGTAGCGGGCGCTATTGCCACCTGTTTTCCTGAATCGGGAATTGATATGCTTATGGGAACCGGAGGAAGTACGGAAGGGGTCTTGGCAGCGGTTCCCGTGAAGACACTTGGCGGGCAGCTTTTTTGCAGGTTTACTCCCCGCAGTAAAGAGGAGGAAAAAGAGGCATTTGAGATGGGAATTCAGGACTTAAAGAAAATATATTGCGCGGAAGACTTGGCCAAAGGTAAAAACCTCACCTTCACTGCAACCGGAGTTATTGACGGTCCCCTTCTCCCGGGGATTATCGTCAAAAACGACTACATTATTTCCCATTCCATGGTGCTACGGACAAAGTCGGGAACAATCCGTTACATCAATACGCACCACAGACACAATAAACAGGAGCTTGAAGAATATCTGGCCTAATAATATCCGTATTTTTTCGAGTACCACGTTTTAACAATTTGGGTGAGAAGGACGTAGGAAGTGAGCATCAAAATAAGGAGCGGCCAATACAGTACGGGAAGCGTTACAAACCCGAATGCGGATGCAAGCGGAGATAGGGTAAGCGCGATACCCGTGAACATAACAACAAGTGTTGTTGCGAAAAGAGGTTTACTTGCCCATGTCTGTATAAAAGCAATTTTTTTACTGCGGATAACGTGAACGATTAGTGTTTGGGTAAGAAGCGACTCTACAAACCAACCCGTTTGAAACAGTTGCGGTTTGTTCCAAGCGTTGAAAATAAAGAGCATCATGAAGAATGTGAGGTAATCAAATACGGAGGAAACGGGTCCGATGAACGTCATAAAACGGGTAATTTTTCCGATGTCCCATTTTCGAGGTTCCATAAGGTATTCATCATCAACAGTGTCTGACGGAATTGCGGTTTGAGAAATATCATACAGAAGATTATTTGTCAGTACTTGGAGAGGTGCCATCGGGAGGAAGGGTACAAAAATACTTGCTCCGATGACGGAAAACATATTTCCGAAATTCGAGCTTGCCCCCATTTTTATATATTTCAAAATATTTCCAAACACCCTTCTTCCTTCAATAACCCCATCTGACAGTACCTGTAAACTTGACTCGAGCAAAATCATATCCGCAGATTCTTTTGCGATATCCACGGCACTGTTGACTGATATGCCGACATCCGCACTGCGGAGTGCCGGTGCGTCATTTATGCCGTCCCCCAAAAAGCCGACCACATGATGTTCTTTTTGAAGTGCCTTCACGATTCTTTTTTTATGTTCCGGAGATAGCTTTGCAAATATGGTAGTTTTGTCAATAACCTTTTGCAATTCTTCATCATTCATTTTTTCGATTTGACTCCCGATGAGTATTCCCGAATTTGACAGTTCTACCTCCGAGCAGATTTTTTTTGTGACAAGTTCGTTATCTCCGGTAAGGACCTTTACCGTTATTCCATTTTTTTGCAATTCCGCAATTGCCCGCCGCGCGGACTCCTTCGGAGGGTCAAGAAAAGTAATAAATCCGATAAAGCTCATATGATGTTCGTCCGCCTTGTCGTATCTTTTTTTCTTGTCATCAATTTGTCTTGAGGCGATTGCGATGACCCGATATCCGTCCTCGGCATATTTCCTGCTTATTTCCTGGATGGTTTTTTTTGTCTGTGCGGTAAGGGCATGTTTTACTCCGTGGAGTTCATAAGTGTTGCATAGGTTTGCCACCTCCTCAACCGCACCCTTACAGACGATTATGTGTCTATTTTTTTCATCTTCGATAACAACCGACAGCCGTTTCCTCAAAAAATCAAAAGGAATTTCGTCAATACGGGTGAATTGGTTTCTCGTGAATGCATGCATGTTTTTTTGTTCGGAAAATGCAAGAATTGCACTATCAAGGAGATTTCGAAAACCGGTTTGATAAAGACTGTTTAAGTATCCGAACAATCGTACCTTTTCATCATCCTCTTCTTTGATATTTATATTTTTTATAACAGCGACTTTATTTTGGGTGAGGGTTCCTGTTTTATCGGTGCACAGTATATCTATAGCTCCAAAATTTTGGATGGAGTTAAGCCGTTTTACGATTACCTTTTTTTTGGAAAGTGAGATTGCCCCTTTAGATAAATTGATGGCAACTATTGCCGGAAGCATTTCAGGCGTTAGTCCGACCGCAACGGAAATACTAAAGAGGAATGCTTCCCACCAGTTGTGCTTTATAAACCCATTGATAAGAAAAACGGAAGGGGCCATGACAAGCATAAAACGGATCATCAGCCAAGTAAATTGGTCGACCCCTTTATCGAAACTTGTTTTTTCGCGTTGTCCTACAATACTTTCCGCAAGATTTCCAAAATAAGTATTTACTCCCGTTGCAAGTACGACTGCAGTAGCCATTCCGCTCTCCACGTTAGTACCGGAAAAGCAGATGTTGGTAAGTTCTAGTACGTCGTTATTTTTGGTTTGGATTTCGGCATGCTTTTCGATGGGGAGCGCCTCTCCCGTAAGCAGCGACTGATTGATAAATAAGTCTTTACTGCGGATAAGCCGCACATCAGCGGGAATCATGTCTCCCGCCGAAAGGGAGATGATATCTCCGGGAACTATTTTTTTTAGTCCCACTTCCCTCACCTCTCCTTTCCGGATAACTGCACATGTCGTGCGTACCATTTTTTTTAGCTTTTCTGCTGCATTAAAGGCCTGGGTTTCCTGGACGAATTTAAGAAGTACGCTTATCAGAATCATTATTGTAACAACAATGGCGGTCCTCATATCTCCCGTTGCGAATGAAATAAGGACAAGGAGTGAAAGCAAAAGAGTGAGAGGATTATTAAACGTGAGGAGGAACTGAATGATAAATGGTTTTCTTTCCTGTGCGACCACTTCGTTGAAACCATAATAATCTATTCTTTTGGATACTTCTTTTATACTGAGTCCCTCTATGGATGTTGCGAGATTTGTAAAGATTCTCCCGATATCGTTTTGCGACGCATTTTTGAGGTTCTGTTCAATTTCGTCTTTCGTTTCGACATCGGCAAGCGTTTCATGAAAAACATTGGGCGGCTGTATATCGTAATCGTTTTTGAGGAATAGGCTGTATTTCATAGATTTGGAAAGAGAAATCCGAGAATGACAAGCACAAAAAGAACACAAATTAACACTGTCGCGGTAATCATCACTATGTTGGAAAAAAGGCTGTTTCTGAACCGCCCCATAAGGTCTTTTGTATTAGCGATTATAAAAAGATAATACATAAGGAAGATCAAAAGTCCAAAATTAAAAACACCCGCAAAAACGATAAATGATATTGTTCGTACGGGAAGCCGGTATGCAAGAAGAAAAGACGCGATAAGCAAAAAAAGATAGGAATATTTAACCCCTCTTGACTCGGCTATCTCCTGATTAGGAAGTGCTTCTATTCCAAAGAAATTCCCAAAAATATAGGATGAAGAAAGTGAAATAAACATGAGACCGAAGAGGCAGGAAAAAACCATAAGAAGTGTGGGAATGGATCTTATCCTGAGAATCACCGGAAAGATGTCATATATGATTTTCATAAACGAAGGGTAAGGGGGCGCCTGTTTATACAAGGAAAGCAGCCCGACGAAACTCAAGAGGATGAGGAGCTGGAACATTCCCGAAAAAAAAAGCACGAATCTCTGCTCTAATTTATCATACTCAAGCTTATGAATGGATATGTTGTTGGTTGAGAGATATCCGCCAATAAAGAAGTGTGTCCAAAACGGAAAGCTGAGCCCAAATATGGCAGCCAGTACGGGGTAGATATTCAAACGTGAAATTTCAAAAAAGGAAACGGGCCTGAACATTTCTTCAACGTGAACGTGTCCCAAAATAAGAAAAGAAAAAAGAGGGAGCAAAAGCACGCTGTTTATGAAGAACAATTTGCGGATGCTTTTTAGCTTTTTTAAAAAAATAGGAATAAGCAAAAATATCGCTATATAGAGATAAAAATAGGAAACAGGAAAAGTGATGTAATGAGATATTTCCCTTAGAAGGAGAAAAATGGAAACAGTGAGCGATAAGTTGCTGAGAAGAACAAAGATGCCAAAAAGGAATGAGGTGGGGACACCAAACCGTTCCCGCACCAAATCCATGAGTCCCTTTCTTGTGATGAGAGAGATGCGATGAGTGGATTCGTTTATGAAATATTGCAGCGCATAGATGGGGATAAGAAGATATATTGAACGTTCTCGAAAAAGAGCCGCAGCAAGGAAAAGAATGGCAAGCGAGAGTATGTCGGTATTATCAATATAAGCAGAAATAATGGCAGGAAAAAAAGAAGAACTGAAAACCTTTAACCTTGTTTTTGAGTTGTTTAAAATCATTGGTTGAGCGTGTCCCTTATTATAGTACTTATTGTGGAAAAGGCTCAATAAAAAAACTATTGAATCGGTGCTGAGGAAGTTGCCGGAGAAGGTGTTGCATTAAGGTTTTTATAGATAAAGGAACGTTGTAATTCTATTACCTGATCCGATGCGGTACTCTTCACTTTCAACTGTATTGTCTTATTGCCGCCGTCAAGATTGTAGAGACATATGTTTTTATCAGTATAGGTAGACCAGGTCCCTCCGTTTAAGGAATATGACCAAGTAATCGGACAGTAGGAAGAGTCGGTCGTAATGGTGATGCATACGGGATCCGTTGTGACGATTTCTCCTTCCTGAGGAGAAAGGATTGTCACCGGTCCGATTTCCTGCTTACATTGAGTTAAAGTCGGTGAAGGCGTGGGAGAAACGGAGACAAACGAGGTTGGAGATGGTGGTGGCGGTTGTTTTGTGCCAGTCTCCCCTGTTATGACTACCTGGATGGGGGCAGTTGTGGGAGATGCCTGTTTTGACGTTGCATTTTTTGACTGTTGGAGATTGTTGAGGTTCAGAATAATGACCGTCACCATAACGGGGACGGATAATAGTGCCGTTATAAACTCAACATGTTTTTTCTTGTCGGGTAATTTTTCGTACCACGCGGAAAGCCGTGCGGAAAATTTTTGTATAGCCTCCTTCATACGCTCTCATTGTAACAAATTCATCAACCACAACAATGGCGAACAAACGCCAACAAGTTGTAATTCTATTATATAGAGCTTAAGTTTCACTGAAAGGAGGTGTTTCACTCCATTTCAGCTCTTTATCAGGTTTTGTTTATACTCTTGAAAGATGAAAGGAGGTGAGAAATATGAAAAACAAAGATGATTCCAAAAAGGATGGTTGCACATGTCCTTGCCATGATGGAAAACACGGCATGCATGAACATGGTGAGCGCCACTGGGGGGAATATATGAAAGACATGAGTAAAGAAGAATTAATGATGAAAAAAGAAAAAATGGAGAAAAAACTTGCGATGGTTAACAAGTTTCTTAGCGATTTGTCTGTGTGATCTCCAGACAGCGATACGCCATATGTGGGTCATATCGTCGCGCTCTTGCCGATAACACGTGTGCCAAATGAGTTGACATGAGACATATGTCTTCTATACTATATGAATATGAGTTCATATAGCTGTTGTTCATCTAAAAGTACTGAATCAAAACAAGTCGTTTCTTTATCATCCCTCCTCAAACTTGTTTCAGAAGAAAGCAGGTTGAAACTTCTCTGCATTTTGCGTAACGGGAAACACTGCGTTTGTGAAATCATGGAACACGTAGCTCTTTCCCAAAGTCTTATTTCCCACCATTTAAAAGATCTTAAAGATGCAGGTATGGTAATAGACGAGAAGAAAGGGCTTTATGTGTATTATTCGCTTACTAAAAAAGGAGAAAAAATTATTAATACATTATTTACCTTATGAAAATTCAAGTCTTGGGGAGTGGGTGTCCGACCTGTAAGAAGTTATATGAAATAACCCAAAAAGCTGTTGAGGAGATGGGGTTAAAAGAAAAGGTAGAGTATCTCAGTGGTTCCGAAGGCATGCAAGCATTAATAGAAAAAGGTGTTATGAGTAGCCCAGCCCTTGCCGTAGACGGCAAAGTTGTTATGACAGGCTTTACACCAGATATTGAGAAGATAAAAAAATTTATTAAAAGTACAAAATAACAATGGATATATTTAGACCCATTCAACTATTTGCAGATCTTCTAACCTATCAATGGTTTCGTATAGTTCCTCATTCCTATTGGGGAGATACCATTAATTTTTTCATTTATGACACGATAAAGATTGGCCTGCTTCTTATTGTGATTAACTACTTCATGGCATTTACCCGCTACTACTTCCCTATGGAGAGAGTACGGAACCTGCTTTTGAAGAGAAGATGGTTTGGACTTGATTATTTATTTGCAGCCTTTCTTGGTGTAGTCACTCCCTTTTGTTCTTGTTCCTCTATTCCACTTTTTATTGGATTTGTTGGTGCAGGAATCCCTTTAGGAGTTACTTTTGCATTTCTTATTAGTTCTCCTTTGGTAAATGAATCTTCTCTTTATCTTTTCCCTGCAATGTTTGGAATGAAGGTGACAATTATCTATAATGTTTTAGGGATACTTATTGCGATGATTGGGGGATTTTTTATCCAAAAGCTTGGCATGGAGAGATATATAAAACCAGAGCTTCTTAAATTCAAGTCCAGAGTCCAAGTAGAACAAGAAAATGGAGGAACACCGCTTCCAATAATAGAATTACTCAAATATTTTTGGACAGATGGGATGAACATAACTAAAACTGTCTTTCCATACGTCATATTGGGAGTAAGTATCGGCGCCCTTATCCATGGATTTGTCCCCGCTTCTTTGGTGGCCAAGTATTTATCAAGCAAATCGTGGTGGGCAGTACCAGTTGCCACACTTCTTGGAGCTCCTCTTTATGCAAACTCAGTGAGTGTCATTCCTGTCATGGAAGCGTTGGTCCAAAAAGGAGTTCCCTTGGGGACTGCTCTTGCATTTATGACAGCCATCGTTACCGTTTCAGTTCCTGAGTCGATGATATTAAAGAAAGTCATGAAATGGCAATTATTGGCTGCGTTTTTTGGGATAACAATCGTAGGAATAATGATAATGGGATGGATCTTCAATGCTGTTTTGTAATATATCACCACCTACTTTGTATTACTAGGTATGAAAGGAGGAAAAACACACATGAACAAACTAATAGCAATAAGTGGAATTTTGGTAATTGCTGGAGTAGTTTATTTCAGCTTAAACAAACCAACAGCTTATGCCGCAACAGTACAAAGAGGCAACGGACAAGGAATTGGCCGCCAACAAATGTTAACTGAGAAAGCAAAGATTTTTAAGATGAGTGAAACCGATCTCCAGAGTGAATTGAATAAAGGTAAAACCTTTTATCAAATCGCAACTGAGAAAGGTGTCGATTTAAATTCGATGCATGACCAGATGGAAGCATTTCAAAAAACTCGTCTTCAAGCATTAGTTGACCAAGGAGTAATAACTCAGGCACAGATGCAGGAACGACTTGATTTTATGGAACAAAGACAGGCAAACTGTGGAAGTAACATTCCATTCAGTGGCCAGGGAGGCCGGGGAATGGGAATGCACAGATGAAATAACAGAGCGCCTCCTCAACTTGTAGTTGATACAATAGAGGAGGTGTTTTGTAATAAAAAGAAAAGCAATTTGTATTATTACTATGGACTCAATGGATAGAACAACAGATGAGGAGTTAGTAAAAAAAGTGCTCTCAGGACAAAAGGAGTTGTTTTATCACCTGATAACCCGCTACGAGGCGAAGTTGAAGAGGTACATTTTAAGGATAACCAATAGACATGGGGAAGTAGAGGATATTTTACAAAACGTGTTCCTTAAGGCATATAAAAATTTGCCGACATTCAACGACAACTTAAAGTTTTCCAGTTGGGTGTATCGTATCGCACACAACGAAAGCGTGAACATTATCGGAAGCAGTTTTATCCAAAGATTTGTTTCTCTGCCGGAATGGTTTGATATGGGAAGCAGTGACAATGTTGAAGAAAGAATAGACGACGAACAGATGAAAAGGAAACTAAAGGAGTGTGTTGAACGGTTAGAGGTAAAATACAAAGAACCTCTTGTGCTTTTTTACTATGAAGAGAAGGCATACGGGGAAATAAGTGATATTTTGCGCATTCCCGTACGAAATGTCGGAGTATTAATTCATCGGGGAAGGTTGCAAGTTAAAAAAATGTGCTATGAAAAAAACAATCGCTGATACGGTAACCAATAAAATTGCAAAGGGAGAAATAAAAATGAAATCCCGCTTTTCAATATGGGCAGAAAAGTTGGGAATAAATGGCAGCATGTTTGTTGTTTTTTGTTTTCTCATCTTCACGTTGGGATTTATCCTCTATTGGATAAACAGCAATAACGATTTATTATTGGGCGGATATGGAGGAGCGGGACTTTCCTCTTTTCTCCAATCATTTCCCTATCTCTTTGTAGCTGTTTTTATTATCCTCCTAATTTTTTTAACCCTTCTTTTTCGGACATTTGATTTTTCTTATAAAAAGCCGCTTGTTTTCATCCTCTTATCCGTTGTTGTAGGAATTGTCCTCTTGGGATGGTTTTCTATCAAACAACCGGCAGGTCAGCGTCTCTACCAGCAAGAAGGAAGAATACTGCGAATGGGAATGATGAATAATGGCAATGCGGTAACGGGTACGGTCGTTGAGATAGACAAAGGCAAGATTTCAGTAGAAAACGAAGATAATAAGATAGCGGTCATCGAAACAAACTCTACAACCCACTTCCCTTTCGGACCTGTCAAAGTAGGTGATCAAATTCGGGCTATAGGGACTTGGGAAAATAATGTTTTTACTGCGCTCGGAATTCGCGTATTTGACGAAACAAATCCGTCAACCCTCGGTCCCGGCATGATGCGGGGTCAAAACCAGGGACAAGGACGCGGAATGATGTGGAACCGCTGACTTATTTCTTTTCCACCGTTGAGATCCCAAGAATTTTGTATATTCCGCAAAATCCCACTACTCCGGTGATAAGAGCTACCGCTCCTACAACACCCGCAATTGTCTGTGTCAACCCAGTGAGGCTGAAGAAGGCAAATCCTAACAAAACAACTCCCACAATCATTCGGACAACACGATCTAGTTTTCCTTCATTTGGTTTGGGCATAAGTGGACATGAATTCATAACGATTTTAGTATAGAGAATTTTTAACAACATCTCTTGACATTTATAGTATACTATATTAAACTTACATATAGTCAAGTGAATAAACAATATGAGAACAAATTGCTCACAAGTAGTTTTAGAAAATTTTTTTGAACCCTGTATTCTCTTTTTGTTGATGGAGAAATCAAATTATGGATATGAGCTGTCCAAAAATCTAAAAGAACGATGCGGATGTCAGGTAAATGTCGGCAATTTGTACAGAGGCCTAGGAAGACTTGTAAAAAGCAAGGATATTGAAAAA
The DNA here is from genome assembly GCA_021833625.1 of bacterium. Taxonomy (GTDB): domain Bacteria; phylum Patescibacteriota; class Microgenomatia; order UBA1406; family GWC2-37-13; genus JAKBEU01. The sequence continues at coordinate 246,877 of JAKBEU010000001.1, read as the reverse complement.
ATGAACGTAAAAAGTGAATTAGGACCAAATAGAGTTATGTACAACATAACGGCGAAAGGGAAAATTCTTTTGAAGGAGTGGATGAAAGGTCTTGACGTGCAGAATAAAACAATTTCAAAATTAATTAAAAATTATAAAAACAAATATGATTCAGGTAAATAATAAAAACTTTACGGATGAGGTTACCAATTTCAAAGGAGTGGTTGTCGCCGACTTCTATGCTGACTGGTGTAGCCCATGTAAAATGCTCTCTCCCCTTATGGAAGAGATGAGCAAAAACAACAAGGACCCCAACGTTAAATTCATAAAGATTAATGTCGATCAGGAGCAGGAGCTTGCAGGAAAATATGGAGTTATGAGCATTCCTACGGTCATCTTCTTCAAGGACGGTAAGAAGGCCACACAAAAAATAGGAGTATCTCAGAAGAGCGAATATGAAGATACGATAAAGAAAACATTATCTTTCGTTCCTCCAGCAAAGGGAGCGGTTGGGAAGGTGAAAGTGTTCAGTACTCCCACATGCCCGTATTGTCATATGGCAAAAACCTATTTGAAAGATAAAAAAATTGAATTTGAAGATATTGATGTTTCACAAGACCAAACTCAAGCACGGGCAATGGTGGAAAGGTCAGGAGAAATGGGAGTGCCCCAACTCTGGATTGGAGATCAGATAGTTATCGGATTCAATAAACCGGTAATAGACGAACTTCTTGGACTGTAAGAATTACGGAACCATGGGGTATTTCTTTGATCGCCACATCAGAAGTCCACTTGTCATACTATAGACGTTTGTGTAACCAAGTTGTTTCATGGTATCGACTGCGACAATACTCCTTGATCCACTGAGACAATAGACATATATTGTTTTGTTTTTATCAGGGAGTGCTGTTATTATTCCAGTCGAAACTGTATCAACAGGAATATTAAGACTTCCCTCTATCTTCCCCCTACTATATTCTCCGGGGGTGCGCACATCCAGAAGAATACAATCTTTTTTGTTTTGTAACGCCGTATACACTTCTTCAGCGGTTATTTGTGGAATGGTTGGGTTCATATTGACTTATTAGAATATTTTTTCCAATTAGCGGTAAGTTCGTGAATTTCTCTATTTGCCTCTTCCATAGTGACTGTGTCGCTGTGCATTTCTTTCCAGTTTCCCCTACGGGGATTATGCAGTGCAACAGCAAATCTATCTCTGAAGAAACGCGGCTTTCCGATTTTTATATCGACAATCCATTTATCATTTCCAATTGAAAAAAAGAGATAAGCACCGTCTTTTTGAAAAATCGTTTTCAAATCATTGAGGTTATGAACGGCAGTGAGAAAGGAATTGCTCTCAGGGACGATTGTTTCTGGTGAGCCTATGTAGGGGAACATTTGGACATGAGAATGGAATACCGTCTGTCCTATTTTTCCATGTTCAAACGAACTTACCGATCCGTATGTTTTCTTTATAAAATTTGAAAACAAATCGTTGAGTTCGACAAATTCATTAAATACATCCTCGGGATACTCTCCTATACAGGAAAGGTGTTTTTTCGGGATGATGAGTATATGACCTCTTGTTAACGGATGAACATCGCATACGACCCAGAAGTTTGAAGTTTCTTTTAGGGGGAATTTTAAAGCGAACGAATTCGGATCACAATGAGGACAATCTTTTCTTATTGTTGATTCTGAAAAATCCATATTTTGATTATATCATTCTATGCCAGCGAGCTTGCCGAATCATGCGGGGCACTCGGGTCTGGAACAACTTAGTCCTTATAGCTTTCGATTAATCCAAAGTGTTTTAAGATATCAAGTACTCCATTTTCATCAATTGATTTCCCCACATATCCTTGTTCTCCTCTTATTATAACTTTATCCTTCAAGTCCTGAGATGCATTTCCCATCGCTCCAGCATAACCACAAATCTCAATAAAGTTCCAGTCAGTCAACCCATCCCCAACACCTAGCATTTCTCCAAGTGGGACACCTGTTTGTTTTGAAATTGTTTGGGCAGCTTGTTTTTTTGAAATTCCTTTAATAGTGATTATCCCAAATTGGTAAGGTAGCGCTGTTTGGTGTGTCCCCCACTGAAGTGACAATTCATTATTAAATTGTTTGAATAGATCAATTATTTCCTGCTTTTGATTTTCGTCGTTCGCTACGGGCATTATTTTTACAATGTTTAATTGTTGCACTTTCTTGATTAATGACTCAATGATTACTGGTTCTCTATACAATATGGCTTTATGCTTTTCCGTCTTATCGCTTATCTGGTTTTTCTGGATATAATATCCATCTTGTGTATAAAGCTCTGTATAAATATTATGATCAAGGAGTATTTTAAGTACTTCTATTGTTTTATTCATAGCTATCGTGTGCTGTTCAATAATTTTGTTATTGAGAATATCCACAACAATAGCGCCGCCGTCTCCAATATGGATATTGTCTAAATGTGCAAGACGTACAATCTTATTAATCGCAAATGTCCCTTTTCCTGTACATAGACTCACAACTATTCCTCTATGCCGAAGTTGCTTAAGAACATCCATTATTTGTATATTTGGAAGTGGCCAGTTATATCCCTTTTTCCCACCAACAAGTACTCCATCCACATCAAGGATAAGCCCTTTTATCATAATAGCATTATTATACAAAATGCTTTTTCATGAAAGCTCTTCCTGAGCCGGATTTGAGATATTTTTCAAAATTGAATGCAATATATTTATTCGAGAAAGCAAAGTAAGAGATAAGAGCTACTGGAAGAAGTTGCTTTGTTGCAGGAACATGCCCATTATTGTGTCTTTCCATTCTGTCTTTAAGGTTATCTGTACAACCGGTATAAGGTTTATTATTTTTGCATTTAAGAATATAAACATAATACATCCCCTGACACTAGGACAATAAATACCATCTGTCAATGGATTATATACCACAAAAACAATTAAACAGAGCGTCTTAATGTTATAAACATCTCCTTTGTGGTCTACTTAAGCGGACTTTGTCCGCCGTAGTCCCCATTAAAGTAAAATAGTCATTAAGTGGCCGATTAACTTTGTAGAATCCGACTTCGCTTAAAGCTTCGTCGGACGAAGGCGGAGAAGGAGGGATTCGAACCCTCGATAGTCTTGCGACTATATACGCTTTCCAGGCGTACGCACTAGACCAACTATGCGACTTCTCCAGTATCTATGGCGGTCCCTTGATTTCAGCTTCTTATTATAACACGGAAGAAGGCGTCCATTTGCACCTTGCTCTGGCCAAAGGGCGCGACCTTTAAGGTCGCGAGTGGCACAACAAAAAACACTCAGAGTTTTTTGTTCTCTGAGTGGGAAAAAAGGTGTATCTCTTCAACAAATTAATCGTATAGATGTTGATTGTTTGTAGAAATACTTTTTTTCATAAGTGTCGTGCATCCCCTGTTCTGCATGACCTTATGTCTAGCTGTTTCATTTGATGTGGAATGATTTGCCACATCTAGTGCAAATAGTAATACCCGTTTCTGAAAGTACACTGAAGTATTTCCCGCAAATAAGATGCGATGATATACTGGTAGCTATGAAAGATGTTCATATCGAAGATAGCTGGAAGCAGGCCTTGTTGCCGGAGTTTTCAAAGCCGTATTGGAATAGTCTTACGGAGTTTGTACGACAGGAATATCTATCAAAGACAATCTTCCCGCCTCCTAAGAAAATATTTCGTGCGTTTGATATGTGCCCTATTGATAAAGTAAAGGTCGTTATCGTGGGTCAGGATCCGTACCATGGTACAGGTCAGGCGAACGGTCTTTCATTTGCCGTGAATGACGGCATCGGCCTCCCTCCTTCCTTAAAAAACATTTATAAAGAGATCCAGAACGATTTGGGGTATGCCCCACTCAAAAGCGGGGATTTATCCCGATGGGCATCTCAGGGAGTGCTGCTTTTAAATAGTGTACTGACTGTCTGTGCAAACCTACCCGCATCACACAGCAAACGCGGGTGGGAACAGTTCACCGATGAAGCAATTGCAGCGCTTAACCGAAATCGCCAGAACATCGTCTATTTTCTGTGGGGAAGGTATGCACAAAACAAGGGGCTCGTCATAAACCGCGAAAAAAATATGGTCCTCACCTCAGGTCATCCCTCCCCTTTTTCTGCTACTTTATTTTTCGGAAACCATCACTTCAGCAAATGTAATGAATATCTTGAAAAGCACGGACAGTCCCCAATTGACTGGCATTGACAATCAATTCTCAGGTATAATCATAACTGTTTACGCCTATTAGTTATTTACAACTACTATGACAAAACTAAAGACTTTTCTTTATTCTTTTAAAAAATCTCTCCTTGATTCGCGCTATTACAAGGACTTAGAAAAAACATCCTTTTGGTTTTCCTATAAATACTTATTTTTTCTCCTGATGCTTCTTCTCCTCTTTCGTTCTTTTCAGATAGGAGCCGGATATTTGGGAAATAGGGCGGCGATACCTTCAAAAGTGCAGACATTTGAACGGGCTGTATCCGGACTTTACCCCGATGGTTTGATAATTAATATAGCAAATGGAAAATTGTCGACGAATACATATGAGCCTTTTGCAATTGACTTGCCGACACAGCTTGGGAATCTTCACGGAACTCATCTGCTTGTTGTTGATACTCAAGGTTTAGCTGAAGACTATCCGAGCTATAATACGATTGCCTTGGCAACGGAAAAAATGCTCATTTACCCCAACAGCGAAAGAAATAAGGTCACGCCACAGATTTTTTATTTCAGTGAAGTGACTCAACCGTTTCGTTTTGACCGCGCAATGTACAATGTATTTCTTTCAAAATTCCTTCCGACCGTCAATATTTTTGCACGGTTTATTGACATATATGTTATTGTCGGGCTTGTTTTGTTTGTCATCTTCGGGGCATTTTTCTGGGCGAATGGGCAGCTTCTTTTTCTTCTCCCGATGACGTTTGTTGTTTGGCTTATCGCTCTTCTTTGCAAACGAAGAAAGCCCTTCTGGACGATATACCGGTTCGGAATGCACGCACTGACATGGCCCCTCCTGCTTTCATTTATTTTTGGGCTGTTGCAGCAACCTTTTGGAGGGATGTATTCACTCGTTTTCCTCGTTTGGATGCTACTCGTTGTTCTTGGAATGAAGCGTGAGAAAGTGGTTTAGACCGTCAAAATAATACATATTCTATATGTATAAATAGGCTTGACATCCTATCTCTCGACTGCGTATACTCAATATCCCTATTATTATTTTTTTATTGAACGAAATGAAAAAAAAGAAGCAGAGTCTTTTCCTCAGTGTGTTAATTATTCTTCTTGCCGTTGGCGGATTGGTGGCGGGAACCTTTGCATATTTCACTGCACGCAGGACTATTTCGGCGAGCCGTTTTGCAGCCGGAACATTGGATCTTAATGTTGAGTCAAACGGACAGTCCTTGCAGCCTTTTGTTATCGACAATGTCGGAGCGAGTGCCGACATGAACGGAGACAAAATATGGCAGGTAAAAAATACGGGAACTCTTCCCGGGCGACTTATGGTCCAACTCCAGAATGTAGCAAATAAGGAAAACGGATGTAACGACCAGGAAAAAATGGTGGAACCCGACTGCGAAACAAAAACGGAAGGTGATCTGGGAAAAGCAATTACGCTGAACATCACGTTAAACGGTGAGCTAAAAGCATCTTCTACCCTCGCAACGGATCAAAGTGCAAAAATAGGCACTGATTGGGCAGCTTTGTCTCCGATTATCCTACAACCGGGTCAGGAGGTAGCGCTTGGTGCCGCGTGGAGCGCCTCTGAAAACAACTACGGGAACGAAGTACAAAGCGACAGTGTCAATTTTGATATGGACTTCAGACTTGTCCAACAGACTTCTTCGACGTCAATTTAATTAGTCAAAAAAATGAAACAGTTTTTGATGAGTGTTATTGGTATTGTTGTCATCGTCATTATCGGATACGCCCTGTTATCAAACGGGGCGTTGTCCGGTACATATCATTCATATCTCGTCCAGTCGGGTTCCATGGAACCGACCATTATGACGGGAGACGTTATCTTTGTCTTAGCTAAGGAGAGTTACGTGAAAAATGATGTGGTCACATTCAAGGAAAATGACGGAAGAGTCGTTACCCACAGGATAGTTGGCACTCAATCCGGATCTTTTACTACCAAGGGAGATGCAAACAGGACGGAAGACAACGGAAGCGTATCTCCGCAAAATATTATCGGGAAAGTTTTTTTTATCGTTCCGAAATTAGGATATCTTGTTTCATTCAGCAGAACGCTTCCCGGATTTATTATCCTTATTGCGGTGCCTTCCCTTCTTTTGATTATCACCCAAGTTTTCTCGTTCTAAAACAACATGCGCTATGCGATTTAAATTAGTATTAATGATTGTCCTTTTGACGGGATTTGTCCTTTTGAAAACGGGAAGGACAGATGCCGATCTTATTGCGGAGCGCCGACAACAGAATAATTCGTTTGCGGCGACAACCCTTTCGTTTTCAAATAGAAATACGGCAAATTTTGACGCGGTAACGTGGTTTTTTACGACCGATCATTTAAAACCGGACGGCTACGATGTGCGTGCCCTCAAAGTACAACGTGACGGAAAAATGGACTTTAACTATACTATTCAGGCGCAGAAAAAAAGCGGAGATGACGCACTTTGCAACGCGCTCGAGCTTACCGTAATGAAGGACTGGCAGGAAGTATATAAAGGAAACTTATTTACACCGAACATTAAACGTTCTCTTGCCGGTGGCGGATCGGATGACCTTGTTTTTGTAATAAAGCTTACAAAAAATGATGTGTCTCTCCGTCAAAAACAATGTGATTTTTCTTTTGAGATGCATACGTATAAAAATTCGCCTGATGAACCGGAAAAGGGACTTTATGCACGTCAGGAATTGCAAAACAGCATTAAAACGGGAATATGGTAAACCGAAAGACAGCAGACAAATTCTATTATGGGGCAATTATATTCTATGCCCTTCTTATCCTTTTTATTGTTGCGGGTTCCGGAGTCATGGGGGTACGGTTTTTTAGCGCACAGGGAAATTCAATGGATCCGTCCATAAAAGAAGGATTCTTCATGTGTGTCGTTCCGCAAAACAATTATCATGTAGGAGATGCAATAATTTTTACTTCACATAATAATCCGTCCCTCCTTACGACGCACCGTATTTTGCATGACAACAAAACGTCATTTATTACCAAGGGTGACAACAACAACGCAACCGATAAAGAGTACGTCCACGTCTCACAAATTGTCGGAAAGGTTGTTTTTAATATTCCTCTATTGGGAGGAGTGTATATTTTTCTGAAATCATTTTTAGGGACGATGCTTTTTTTCTACGTGCCGGCCGCTTTTTTTCTTTTTATTGAAGGAAAGAGAATAACGAGAAATCTTTTCTAGATTGGTATAATACTCTCCTATATGGGTGTCGAGCAAAAAATCTTTGACGCTGAGGCGTATTCGCAAACATTGAAAGAAAACATTGCAATCGGAGATTGTTCTAAACTTGTTGCAACATTTGGACCGGGGTGTGAAGATCTTCCCGAAAATGGAGGGTTTGAATTGATGGTTAATGAACTGGTTGCAAACTGCGCGGAAAAAAATGTCGCGCAAATTGAAATAGGAGTCGGCATCACCTTTGATGAAGCGAGCGACCTCTAGACTTATCGTTGAAGACAATGTGACCTATTCTCCCGCGGAGCTTCAAAAGATTCTTAAAAATCTGCACAAACGGGTTGCGGACAGACAAGGAAAAACCGCAGCGCGTGTTTCGAAAGGCCAGATGGGCATTACAACCGTGAAATCAATTCTTGCGCGTTGGAACGGAACTCTCGTCCATGCTCCTACTCCACAAAACGGAATTGCAGCAATTGCCCAATGGGAGAGAAAATATTTTTTGAACCCACTTCCCCTCCTGGCAAAAAAATGATACATCCTTCACACAAAAACTAGGGGTTATTGCATTCTTCTGAACAATGGAGTAATATCAAAAGTGCAGTTATCATTTCTTTCACTATTCTATGAAAAAAACAATGTTTGTGCTTGCTGCAGCCGCAGCTTTAATAATGGTTCGCTCGACGCTTGCCGAAACAACTCCTTCCACTAATTTCGGGCAACAGGTAAAAAAACAGGAAGAAACAAACCGGCAATTAAGGGAAAATCTGCGTGAAAAAAACAAGGCGTCTGGTGAAGCGCAGAGAGAAGAAAACAAGGAAACCAGAAAGGAATTCCGAAACGAGACAAAAGAGATGTTGCTTAGCACAACTCCCGGGCAAAGAAAGAATATTCTTCCGACGATTAAAGCGGAACGAAAAGCAATGAACCAGGAAATCGCAAGCAAAAGCCAAACGCTTCGAAAACTCAATTGGACAAGTTGGAACACTCTAAGAGCGACTATCCGAACAAGCTGGATAAACCTGTGGAACTCGTTTTTCGGAAAGAAATAACGTTGTTTTTCAGACAACAAAAACCCCGCCTTTTAAGCGGGGTTTTATTTTTATAACAGACTTTACTTGTTGAAAGGAAACGTTGCATATACTGCTTTTTCTCCCAACTCACGTTCAATTCTCATCAGTTGGTTGTATTTTGCAAGCCGTTCACTTCTCGCAGGAGCTCCGGTTTTTATCTGTCCCGTTCCCATCGCAACGACGAAATCGGCAATGAACGCGTCTTCCGTTTCACCTGATCTGTGTGATACGACGGCCGACATGCCCGACTTTCGTGCAGAGAGAATCGCATCCACCGTTTCGGTGATTGAACCTATCTGATTCAATTTAATAAGAATGGAATTGGTTGTTTTTTCCTCAATTCCCCTCTTTAACCGTTTGGTGTTTGTCACGTACAAATCGTCTCCCACAACCTGTATCTTTCCCGCTCCCTGCTCTGTAAATTTTCGAAATCCCTCCCAATCATCCTCCGCAAACACGTCTTCAAACGATATCATTGGATACCGCGATGCCAAATCCATAATAAACGTAGACATCTCGTCACTTGTTATTGTTTTTCCTTCTTTGTTCAGCGTATATTTTCCGTCTTTATAAAATTCGGTTGCCGCCGCATCGATTCCAAAGCTGACATCTTTTCCCAGAACGTATCCCGCCTGTACAATCGCCTCGCTCATCAGTTGAAACGGTTCCTCGTTACTTTTTACGCTAGGCGCAAATCCTCCTTCGTCTCCGACTGAAATCGCATATCCTTTTTTCTTTAAAATCTTCTTTAAGTTTTGATATATCTCGGCATTCATGCGGATTGCTTCTACGACTGATGGAGCACCGATTGGAAATAACATATATTCCTGGATATCGGTTGCCCAGTTTGCATGTTTTCCTCCGTTCATGACATTCATCTCGGGAATAGGCATAGTGTAGGTTCCCTTAAAATCGGGATTAAATTTTGAAAGATATGCATATAAAGGCGTTTTTTCGCTTGCCGCTTCTGCGCGGGCAGCGCTAAGCGAAACGGAAAGAATGGCATTTGCTCCGAAGTTCGCCTTGTTTTCGGTCGCATCAGCTTCGATCATTTTTTTATCAAGCGTTGATTGATCTGCTGCTTCAACTCCCTTTACAATAGCGCTGATTTTTGAATTCACGTTTTCAACAGCTTTCAGGACACCCGTTCCCAAATATCGTTTCGGATCGTTGTCGCGAAGTTCAACCGCTTCATATTTGCCGGTTGATGCGCCTGAGGGGACAGCTGCCCACCCGGTTACCCCGTTTTCAAGAGTAGTAACGCATTCGACTGTCGGATTGCCTCGACTGTCTAACACTTCTTGAGCGTGAACGGAAGAGATTTTCATATGAGAAAAAAATAATTGATAAAAAACATGATAAAAAGGTGTATTTATTATACCGCATTTAAAATGCTTGGAATCAACGTAGCTAAAATGATATGGTTTGATATAATAACGTCATGGCAGAACGCTTTAGCCCAACCGGCTTTTTACTTACCAACTTCCTGAAAGAAGGAGCTGGCATATCACGTGAACTGCGGACTGCGGCAAGCGGTCTTTCCATTGCGCTTTCCCGGTTTGTACTACAGTCCCCTTCTCTTTCTCCAACTTCCGAAGATGTCGCCCGAATAAAGCGAGTCCACAGTATTGTCCATTTCGCCAGTGGGGAGGAATATGGAGGAATGGTCCAAAAGTTTCTTCTGGAAGCGGAAAAGAAATCGCTTCCCATTGACAGCGTGCTTGATACGGCACTATCGAAAGGCTCCCTTTATCTCGCGGAAGAAAATATAAAAGAAAGCACGGGGCTGACTATTTTCCCTGTGGGCGCTGACCGTGCAACGGCAGCAATAATCCGGAAACCGGAGGGAAGTATTACAACGGCAGTGTTTCTGAATATTCTATCCGAGGAGATGATTCATGCCGCAGCTCCCCAGGCGACGTTTCTGAAAGCTGTGCAGCGAATGTTTCCGCAAATGAGCATATCACCTCTCGACTTTTTTGAGTTGGTGGGAAGATGGGTGAAGTTTGACTTTTTGGAGCAATATAATCCGTCACTTATTTTGCCTGAAGAGCAGCAATTAGTTGAGGTAAGAAACGGACTTGCCCGGCAAGGAGTCAATTTCGACATATACAAAAATCTCTATCTTCGTGGAACACAGAAGGGATAAAGAATGATAAACGTCGTTTAATTTTTTTGTATCTGCTATCATTAACAGATGAACTTTTCCCAAGCAAAACTTCGTTTTCTTGAGTATTGCGAGCTTGACCGAAACCTTTCCATCCGCACCGTCAGGATGTACGGATATTACCTCGAATTTTTTGAAGGATGGTTGACGCTGCAGAAAAAGAATGATGAACCGATAGAAAGTATTACCGATGACACTATCCGCAGTTTCCGTCTCTATCTTTCACATGAATATAAGAATCCCTATAAGGGAAATCTTTCCCGTCAGACCCAGAACTATTTTCTAATAGCGCTTCGCTCATTTTTCAAATACCTTATAAAACAAAAAATGAAGGTTCTTACCCCCGACATGATAGAACTGGGCAAGCAAAAAGAACGGGAAATAAAATTTCTCTCACCCGAAGAGTTGCAGCGCATGTTCAATGCGGTTGACGTAATTGACGAATCAGGCGAACGCGATCGTGCCATTTTGGAAGTACTTTTTTCAACCGGCCTTCGTGTATCCGAGCTTGTTGCTCTGAACAAGGACGATATCAATATCGACCGAGGAGAGTTCAGCGTCTTAGGGAAAGGGCGAAAAGTGAGAGTGGTCTTCCTGTCAGATGATGCGAAAGAACGACTCAAAACCTATCTTCAGAAACGGTCGGACCCCTATAGCGCCCTTTTTATCCGTTATTCGGGACCCAAGCCACAGGAAGGATTAACTCCTGAGAAAATGCGCCTTTCGGTGCGGTCTGTCGAACGGCTTGTTGACAAATATCGGTTGAAGGCAGGTATCATCAAACGGTTCGGACCGCATGCCCTTCGTCACAGTTTTGCAACGGACTTACTGGGGGCGGGAGCGGACCTTCGAAGCGTTCAGGAAATGCTCGGGCATAAAAATGTGGCAACGACACAGGTCTATACTCACGTTACCAATCCGCAATTGCGGGAGATACACAAGAAATTCCATTCCGGAAACAAATAAGCTTTTTTTAAGCAATTTTTCATTTTCGAAAGCTATAATTAAAAACAATTCATGAAAAAATACTGGCTTCTTCTAACAATGTTTGTCGTTTTGTATGTGGCCTATTTTTCGTACCTGACGGTGCTGCGGTACAAGACTCTCTACTCTTCCTATTTTGATTTGGGGATAATGCATCAGACGGTGTACAACACGTTTCATGCAATTAAGACGGGAGATTATTCCCGTTTCCTGGAACTGACAAACCCCCACGGGTACGATCAGATAAAAAGGATGGCGATCCATAATGATATTCTTCTTGTTGTCGTATCGTTGTTTTATTTTATCTACAGCGGGCCCGAGACTCTTCTTGTCTTGCAGTCGGTCGTACTGGGGCTTGGGGCATTTGCTCTTTTTGGAATAGCAGAGCATGTTCTTGCAAAATCGAAAAAAAAAGATCTGTTTTCCCTCCTTATTTCCCTTTCCTATCTTCTGTTTCCCGCAATGCAACGGGCTAATGTGTTTGATTTTCACGCGGTAACATTGGCGACTTCACTGCTTCTTTTCATGTTTTATTTTTTTCTCAAAAAGAAATACGGGTGGTCCTATCTGTTTTTTGTGTTGAGCGTTCTTTCGAAAGAAGAGGTCGCACTTTCCACTGCTTTTTTTGGAGTATATATTCTTTTTAGGGAACGAAAATCCTGGAAATTCGGACTTTCTGTTTTGATAAGCAGTATCATCTGGTTTTTTGTATCGATGTTAATCATCATTCCGGCATTCCGCAGTTCTATGCATTTTGCACTCACCTACTATTCGGACTTCGGAGACTCGCCGGTAAGCGTTATTTTTGGAATCCTCAGCCATCCTACAAACATATTCAAATACATGTGGCGAAGCGATACGCTCGGGTATTTTTTGGTGCTTCTCGGACCCGCAGGCTTTCTATCCCTCCTGTCTCCGCTTCAGCTTTTTATCGTTATTCCGGAGTTTGCCATCAATCTGCTTTCCAACGATTGGAATATGCGCAACATTATCTATCACTACACATCGGTCATAACACCGTTTGTTTTCATTTCGGCAGTTTATGGGTTTGCCGAAATTGAAAAACGGATAATACGGATACGGTCATTTAAAATAGACGGGGGCAGGATTGCCCTCTTTTCGTTAGTCGTGTGCACGATTCTTTTTTCCTATCTCAAATCTCCGCTTCCTTATTCTCTTGAACGTAATGTCCACCCCTTCCTTTGGCCGCAGAAAGAGGCGAAGGACGTACAGACATGGAATCAAATTCTTTCGAATAAAAAATTAAAAATAATGGCAACGGGACAAATTGCCCCTGTTTTTGCCTCCCGCAGATATGTCTATCTTTTCTCCGCCCGGTACGATTTAGCCAACTATGTTGTGCTTTCCCTCAATGAAATATATAATTATCCCGACAGGGATATTCTCATTCCCGTGTATGAAAAATTAATAAAAGATCCGAGTTATATGCGCATTTATAAAAACGAGAACGTCGAAGTTTATCGGAAAAAAATATGAGCATCTCAATAATTATCCCCTTCTATAATGAATCAAAAAATATTCCTCTCCTTTTAAATGAACTGCATAAGGTGATGGAAAGTAATCATAAAGAGTATGAAGTCATTCTTATTAATGACGGATCCGAACAGGTTTCGGATATCTCAACTGCACAGCTTAAAAACGTACGGTTATTCCGCCACAAAAAAAGACTGGGTAAAGGAGAAGCGCTTCGCACGGGAGTTGCAAATGTAAAGGGAGACGCCGTATTTTTTATGGACGGAGATTTGCAGGATGATCCTCACGATATCCCAGTGTTCCTTGCTAAAATGGAAGAAGGGTATGATATCGTAAACGGCGTAAGGGGAAAGCGAAAAGAACATTTTCTCCTCAAGCTCTATTCAAAGATTGCAAACTTTGTTTTGCATCAATTCCTTCATTCTCCTTTTACCGATATAAATTGCGGATTTAAACTATTCAAAAGAGAAGTGTTGGAAGAAATTCCTCTCTATGGAAATAATTTCCGCTTCCTCCCTCTTGCCGGATATTATCGGGGATATAGCGTGTCTGAAGTACCGGTCAACAATAGAAAAAGAATACACGGAGTGTCAAAATTCGGACCGGGAAAGATATTCGTAGGACTTCTTGATATGTTGTCTGCATATTTTATTTTTCAATTTGCGGAGCGCCCCTTGCAGTTTTTTGGAGTAATAGGCGGAGTATTATTTTCAGTCGGATTTTTTATTTCCCTTTATCTCACCATTGAACGGGTATTTTTCAATCAGTTGTTGTATCGGCGTCCGCTCTTGCAGTTCGGTATTCTTCTTATTGTTATCGGAATACAGATAGGGATGACGGGACTCATGGGCGAACTTATCGTCTATCAGGGAAAGAAAAAATCGGCAAAGTGACAAACCATGCCCCATGTGGTTAAATGAAAGATAGATATGAACCCAATTTTGGCTCTTATCATCACAAACGTCATTTGGGGAGCTGCCTCTCCCGTGTTCAAGTTCGCCCTCACCAATATCCCTCCCTTCATCCTTGGGTTTTTACGGTTTTTCGGTGCGTCTTTCCTTCTTCTTCCCTTTGCAGTTAAAAACTGGAAGAAAATGTCCCTCCCGGATTTTGGCCTCATTCTATTAGGTTCTTTTTTTGCCATAAACATCAACATCGGATTTTTTTTTCTTGGATTACAGAAAACGACAAGTATTAATGCACCCATTATCGCCTCTTCCCAACCCATTTTTCTTTATATCTTTGCCATCATTTTTTTGAAGGAAAAAATGCACAAAAAAGTATTTCATGGCCTTCTTATTGCGCTTATCGGGGTAATTATCATCATCGTCTCTCCACTCCTTTTGGATGGAGGCATCTCTCTTGGAGCTAAAGAAGGAGCTCTTGAGGGGAATCTCTATCTGGTGATTGCTACACTCGGCGCAGTCATTAATGCGCTTATTTTCAAAAAAGTATTGCGAAGGGTAAATATGTGGCAGGTAACGTTCATAAGCTTTGTATTTGGTGCGCTTCTTTTCATTCCGGTTATGCTGCCCGAATTTGCGACGTGGTCGTTTGCTGACTTAAATAGTAATGGATGGGTAGGAATTATATATGGAGTCGTATTCTCTTCAGCCATTGCCTATGGTCTTTTTAATTATGGGATTTCAAAAATAACGGCACAGGAGGTGGGGATTTTTGCATACATCGATCCTGTTGTTGCGGTAGCTGTCGCAATCCCCCTCATCCACGAGTATCCGACCCCCGCATTTTACATCGGCACTTTTTTTGTTTTTTTGGGAATTTTCATTGCCGAAGGAAGGGTGCACTATCATCCGCTCCACAGAATCTGGAGATGGAAAGTGGTAAAATAAGAGTCTATGAAACATAAAATTTTAGTGACGGGTGCCGGCGGATATATCGGTTCGGTTGCCGCCTATACATTCTTAAAAAACGGGTATGAAGTCGTGGCTTTTGACAACTTCACGACAGGCTATAAAGCTCCGCTCGAGCTTTTGAGTAAGCAGTTCGGAGAGGCACAATTCCGTTTTGTTGAAGGAGATTTGCACACCGACCTGCCCCTTCTTTTTGAAAACGAAAAAGACATTGAAGCTGTCGTCCATTATGCGGCCTCTTGTCTGGTTGATGAATCGGTAAAAAATCCGGCAAAGTATTTTGAAAATAACGTCGGAGGGACAAACGCGCTCCTTAAAGCGATGGTGGATGCAAACGTTAAAAAAATCGTTTTTTCTTCAACCTGTGCGATATACGGCGAAGCACAGTATATGCCGATAGATGAAAAACATCCGCTTAACCCTTCACAGCCATACGGCGCTTCAAAAAAAATGGTTGAAGAACTTATCCAGTGGTTTGCAAAACTGAAGGGACTCGAATATGTCATCTTGCGTTATTTCAACGTGTGTGGCGCGTCGGATGACGGCCTTATCGGAGACTCAAAAAAACCTTCAACCCTTCTTATGCAGAATGTCGTCCGTGGTGCTCTTGGCATTGAACCGTTCCACCTTACCTGTCCTGAAGTTGAAACTCCCGACAAGACGCCTATCCGCGACTATGTAAACGTTGCCGATTTGAACGAAGCACATTTGGCAGCACTGGAATATCTGTTCCAGAATAAACCAAGTGAGATTATCAATCTGGGAACGGGAACGGGTAACTCGGTTCTCGAAATAGTAAACAAAGTAAAAGAGATAACGGGAGCCACCTTTCCGCTTAGCAAAACGACCCCCCGCGAGGGAGATGACGCAAAAAAAATTGCAAATATTACAAAAGCAAAGCAACTCCTTAACTGGGAACCAAAGCGGTCGGTTAAAGACAGCGTTGAGTCGCTTATTAAATGGTATAACGCCCACCCCAATGGATGGGAGAGATAACTATGACGCATCAAAAAAAATCATTATTCCGTCGAGTGGCGATTGTTTTTATTTTCCTTTCTCTCCTTTTGTTGGGGCTCATTGTTCATGAAAGGCAAAACTCAAAGCAACTAAGCTTGGAGCTTGCAAAACTGAAAAAACAGGTGGATGTTGTGCCTCCTTATTATGACAAACAAGCGTTCATAAAACCGAAAAATATTCCCACCTCTGCTGTCAAACAGCATGATAAGCAGATAAAGATACCTATCATCATGTATCACTATGTTGAGTATACGAAAGACCTGAAAGACATAATCAGGATGCGACTTGATACGAGTCCCGCCATACTGGAAAGTCATCTTTCAACCTTAAGAAACGCAGGATATGAAACATATTTTGTCAAAGATATTCCCGATATAATGAACGGAACAATCCGTTATTCGACGAAAAGCGCCGTTTTGTCTTTTGATGACGGATATGAAGATTTTTATACGGACGTCTTCCCCCTTCTTAAGAAATATCATGCACGTGCAACGGCATATGTTATTTTTGATTATATCGGCCGACCCGGGTTTCTCACGGAAAAGGAAATACAAGAATTAATAGACAGCGACCTTGTCGAGATAGGGTCCCACACCCTTGACCACACCTATTTGAAACTGGCGCCAAAAGAGTTTGCTGACCGGCAAATAATAGACAGCAAAAAGAAATTTGAAGACATCTTCAATATAAAGATAAAGACCTTCGCCTATCCCTATGGTGCATTCAATGCGGACAATGTAAAGACAGTTGAGGCGGCAGGATACACCTGTGCCGTCTCGGTGATTCCGGGAGTGATGCAGTCGTATGACAACTTATTCTATTTATCGCGTATCCGTCCGGGGCTTTTTACTCCCCGCACGATGATCTCTGTTATTGAATCATTTCAAAAGTAAAATTTTCCCCCTTGCAAACATTTTCCCGCGGGTGTATCCTCTAACTATTACTATTTTAATACTAGATTTTATGAAAGCATTCCCCTTCTCTTTAACAGATCAAAACGGGACAATCCGCACTCTCTCAGATTATGAGGGAAAATGGGTTGTCCTCTATTTTTATCCGAAAGATGACACTCCCGGCTGTACGAAGGAAGCATGTGGGTTCCGCGATATGGCCGGAGAATATAAGATGAAGGATGTCGCAATTCTTGGTGTATCAAAAGATACGGAAGCGTCACACAAAAAATTTGCGGACAAATATCACCTCACATTCCCCCTGTTAAGCGACGAAGAAGCCAAGACCATAAAAGAGTACGGCGCATGGGGGAACAAGAAGTTTATGGGAAAGACATTTGAAGGTATATTGCGGAAATCATTCTTGATTAATCCTGAGGGAAACATCGCAAAAACATATAATAATGTTGACGTGTTTTCCCATGCAAAAGAGATTCTGAAAGAAATACCGGGATAAGAATAAATAAGAAGGTCCGCAGGCAGGGTATTGTATAATCATTTACATGGCCGTAAAAACACTTTCTATCGTCATTCCCGTATATAACGAAGAAAAAAGAATTGTGCAAACTATCCGTCAGGTTATTGCAGCAAACTCTCTTGAACTCACAAAAGAAATAATCATTATCGATGACGGGAGTAAAGATGGTACGGTCAAACAGGTAAAGGACTTTTTAAGGGAAATAAAAAGAGACACGAAGTACATCGTGCGTTTAATAGAAAATAAAATCAATAAAGGAAAAGGAGCAGTTGTCAAACAGGCGTTCCTTCAGACAAAGGGTGATATTGTTCTTGTGCAAGACGCAGATCTTGAATACTCCCCAGAAGACTATCCCGTTTTACTGCAGCCTTTTTTTCATTATGGTGCGGATGTGGTTTTTGGGTCCCGCTTCATCTCCGACCGGCCTCATCGCGTCCTCTACTTTTGGCACTCGGTAGGTAATAAATTTCTAACATGTTTTTCTAATATATTTACTAACTTGAATTTAACGGACATGGAAACAGGTGCAAAAGTATTTAAGGGAAATCTTATTCGATCAATTGCTCCCCAACTCTTATCAAAACGTTTTGGTTTTGAACCAGAAATAACTGCACGTATTTCTAAAATAGCAGCAATTAAAATCTATGAAGTGGGTATTTCTTATGCTGGTCGAACATATCTGGAAGGGAAAAAAATAAAGTTGATCGATGGAATAAAAGCGATCGGGGAAATATTATACTTCAATAATTTACGCTAAAGGAGGGATCAAGGCAATATTTTGGAGCGGGATAGGGGAATCGAACCCCTGCCGAAAGATTGGAAATCTCTCGTTCTGCCATTAAACTAATCCCGCAAAAAAGGTACTTTTGAAGTATACCAAACAAATGATTTTATCTCAACAAAAGCTATAAATTCGTTTATAATTAATCGTCATATGGTTAAAAAAGCGCTCACGATTGTCGGTGTCATGCTTGTTATCTATCTTGCCTATTTTCTCTTTCGGGGCGTCAGTTTCTACAAATATATCGCAAAAGGCGGCGAAAAGAATACGCCCGCACCTGTTGAAAAGATGCAATATAACATTCTTCTCATGGGATATGGAGGAGAGGGTCATGACGGCCCCTATCTTACCGACTCCATAATGATTGCCCATCTTGATTTAAAGACAAACAAAGTAGCACTCATTTCCCTTCCCCGTGATTTATGGGTCGGTCTTCCGACAAAGTCAGGAGAAGACTTTCATTCAAAAATAAATGCGGTATATCAGATAGGACTGTTCCCCAGCACATTTCCTGATGTTAACGTAAAAAAGGCAGGATCAACAGACGTTCTTAAGGCATCAATAAAAACCATCACGGGGCTCACGATAGACAATATAGTGACGGTTGATTTTGCGGGGTTTGAAAAGGCCGTTGATGCGCTCGGCGGAATTGATGTTCAGGTCCAAAAGACCTTTGATGATTATGAATATCCGATAGACGGGCAGGAAAAGAATGATTGTGGAAAAGTAGATCAGGCGCTTGACGATGCACTAAAGCTTGCAACTTCAGCTGCGATAGGCGTTGCTCCAACCGCTTTCCCTTGCCGGTTTGAACATCTGCACTTTGATGCAGGAAAAGTTCATATGGACGGGGCTACGGCACTTAAATATGTAAGAAGCAGACATTCACTCCAGGACGGCAGCGATTTCGGTCGTGCAGCACGGCAACAGCAGTTCGTAAAGGCAGTAAAAGAGAAACTTCTGAATGTCTCTATTCTTGCAAACGTGTTTCCCCTTATGGACCAGCTGAAGGACCATATTAGTGTGGACGTATCTTCCGATGAATTGAAAAAATTTATAGCAGAGGCAAAGGATATTGTTTCCTATAAAATTATCACGATACGGATGAGCGACACGGATTATCTCAAAAGTTCATATTCCGATTACGGTGGGTATATTCTTATTCCGCGAAGCGGCGAAGACAATTGGACGGAGATACACACGATGATACAAAACGGTATCAATGAGATAAAGCCAACCGCAACGCCAACGCCGGTCCCAACAGGGAAAATAACGCCGACAGTGAAAAAATAAAATATGTATCTTTATTTGGTTTTTCTATTTGCCTTCCTCATTCGTCTTATTGGTCTTAATCAGTCGTTGTGGCTGGATGAAGCAATCGTTGCGAAAGTAGTGAGAACGGTTCCCTTTCATCTTATTCCATTCCAGTTCTCTCCTTCCGATTTTCATCCACCTCTTTATTACCTGTTTATTTCTGTATGGAGCAAGTTACTCGGTACAAGCGAAATAGCATTACGTTTTCCCTCTGTTATCGCCTCTCTTCTTACGGGATGGGTCGTTTATAAAATTGGTTTACTTTTGGGCGATAGAAAAAAAGCATTGTGGAGCACGCTATTCTTTCTCTTTAATCCCCTTATCGTGTATTACAGTCAGGAAGCGCGCATGTATATGATGGCGACATTATTTACAACGACCGCTTTCTATTTTTTCCTCCGCTTGATAAAAGAAAAAAAGCAAAGCGCTACGGACATTGTATTTTTCAATGTCTTTTGCGCTCTTAGCATTTTTACTTTCTACGGAACCCTCTTTTTTATTGCGGGAATAATTATTACTTATGTCATCTCGACTAAACGAAGTGCATGGAGAGATCTCTCGGCTTTGCTCGAGATGACACCATTGTTATGTATTGGAGTGGTTCTATCTCTCATCCTCCTCTCCCCACTTCTTCTTTCGCAACTGCATACGGCGCGCGTCGGTCTGGTTGATGTAAAAAACTGGAGTATGGTGCTCGGGAAAGCGGAAATAAAAAATGTTGCGATGATTTTCCTAAAGTTTGTAATAGGACGTCTTAGTTGGCTTCCCAAATGGAACTATTATGTGGTTGCCGGTGTTGCGACAGTAATTACCTGGACGGGTATTACACTAGGCGCCAGAAAAAACAAGATACTTATTCCCCTGTTTTTCATTCCACTTGTGTTGGCGTTTGTTGTTTCGTTCTGGGCGCCGATGGTGCAGTATTTCCGGTTTTTGTATCTTATCCCAATAATGAGCATAGCATTGGGGATGACGGTTGAAATAAAAAAAAGAAATACTCTCACCATCTTTGTCGCTTTCCTTTTTTGTATATTTTCTCTCACCTATTTACTTCTCCCGCAGTTTCATCGGGAGGATTGGAAGAGTCTCGCCAAACAGTTAAACCCTAAAGAGCCCGTTTTCATGATTCTACCCTCAGGCGACCCCGTCACGTATTACAACCCCACTGTTTCCCTGTTTGAATTAAGAAAACTGGGAGTAACAAACGTTCCTGAAATAATTCAGGTAATTCCGTATGTGGAGGAGATTTACGGAATAAATCACACAGAAACTTTGAGTAAAATGGGATGTCTGAAAATAGAGAGCACTACCTTTCGGGGTCCGCTTCTTCTTGAAAAATGGCGCTGCCTTAAGAATAGCTAGGTATATGCGTTATAATGAGATATGCTCAAGCGTCTTTTTACGTTTCTCAGACATCCAACAAGTACTGCTGTCATCATAAACACTTTGGGTAATTATTTGAACGTTGTTTTTTCGGTGTTTTTTGTTTATCTCTTGGTGCGGATAATAAGTCCCGCCCAGTACGGCGTATTTAGCGTTCTTTCCAGCATATCCTACGTCCTTGCCAACATTCTTGACTTCGGGGTAACTGCATCTCTCTATTCATATCTCCCCCTTCATTTGGAGGGAGATATGAAGCGTGCATACAAACTGATAAAGAGCACGTTTTTTTATCAGACATTACTTTCCAGTATTTGCGTTGTTTTATTAATCGTTCTTTTTCCGTGGGCGGACAGTGTCTTTTTTAAAACCAATGCTCCTTATTCAACGCTTCTTGTTACGGCTTTTTCCGTCCTTTTTTATGTGTGGCAGAACTATTTGGGCAACTGTCTGTATGCGGCAAAGCGGGTAATGGAGGTCAATCTCTATTCGCTTATTGCCAATGTCATAAAGATGGT
Source organism: bacterium (assembly GCA_021833625.1). Lineage (GTDB taxonomy): Bacteria > Patescibacteriota > Microgenomatia > UBA1406 > GWC2-37-13 > JAKBEU01. The sequence continues at coordinate 225,459 of JAKBEU010000001.1, read as the reverse complement.
CTTGATTTTCATACTCATCTCCCTCCATCTCATATCTGTTGGAGTAATCCTTTTTATGTTCGGTATTGTAGGACCGATGATATTCTTTTTCTTTGTGTACCGTTCCAAAAAAAATCATATGGCGTCTGTGCTTGCAGCTCCCATTGACACGAGCGAATTCCGTATCCGCTATACGTTCACGAATTTTATCGGATATCAACTGCTGAACGTAGGCCTTCGCATGGATCTGTTCCTTATTGCATTTTTCCGCCCAAAAAACGAAGTCGGATACTACGGACTGGCACAAAAAATCATTCTTACCATCATGACAACAGCAGTCAGTATTACACAGGTTATTTCACCCGCTTTTGCACGCATCAAATCAAAAAAAGATGTCTTCCCCCACGTGAAGTCCGGAGTCCTCTATATGCTCATTCCAACGGCAATTTTTGCCCTACTCACCGTCACTCCGAACTGGGTGTTCAATATCGTATTCACCCATTCATTCGGAGAAACCGCCCAAATTGCGCATCTTCTTGGTCTTGCATATCTGCTTTATCCTGCAATCAGCCTTTTCCAGCTCTTTTTGCTCTATAGTGCCAAAAAACCGAAATACAATCTCTATGCCAATGCACTCATATTTATCATTGTGACGGGAGGATGCTACTTCTTTATCCCCCACTACGGAATCCGCGCAGCCGCAGTATCCATTGCTTCCGCTTTTGTCCTTTCGACCGTTCTTCTTGCCTATTTCTCCCTATCCGAATATAAGAAACTGGTATAATGAACGATATTGTAAATTCAACTGTTTTTTTATGGCAAATACCGCACTTATCACCGGAATTTTAGGTCAAGATGGTCCGTACTTGGCAAAATATCTTGTTGAAAAGGGATATAAAGTATATGGACTGATGCGCCGCTATTCGACTCCCCACATGGACAATCTTAAGTTCCTTGGCATTGAACACAGCGTTGACTTTATCGAAGGAGATCTCTCCGATGAAGCGTCCCTTATCAATATCATAAAAAACATTCGTCCTAACGAAGTTTATAATCTTGCAGCCCAATCATTTGTCGGCTCCTCATGGGATCAGGCAAAGTTGACAACGGAGGTAAATTCGCTCGGCGTCTTGTATCTTCTTAACTCCATAAAGTTTTTCTCTCCGACAACCAAATTTTATCAGGCATCAACAAGCGAAATGTTTGGACTGAGTAACGACGATGGATATCAAGATGAGAATACAAACTTTCATCCCCGAAGCCCGTATGGCATTTCAAAAGTGTATGCCTATTGGATGACCGTCAATTTCCGTGAGTCATATGGTCTTTTCACGACAAACGGGATTTTATTCAATCATGAATCCCCGCTTCGAGGAATCCAATTTGTCACGCGAAAAATTACGGATGGAGTCGTAAAAATAAAATTGGGACTTGCAGAAACACTTTCTCTTGGTAATCTAGAAGCAAAACGGGACTGGGGATTTGCAGGTGATTATGTGGAGGCAATGTATCTGATGATGCAGGCTGAGAAACCGGATGACTATGTCATCGGAAGCGGACACTGCCACTCAGTTCGTGAGTTTGTCGAGCTTGCTTTCAAGCAGGTCGGAATCTCTGACTGGGAAAAATATGTAACAATTGACGCACGATTTAAAAGACCTGCTGAAGTTCCCCATCTTCAGGCACGTGCCAATAAGGCATTTGAAAAGCTTGGGTGGAAACCGAAGGTGAGCTTTGAAGAGCTTGTCAAAGTCATGGTTGAGGCAGACATGAAAAGATTACAGAAGTAATTTTTTTTAGGACAATCTATTTTTGAAGAAGATACACGGTCATCCCTGCATCAGGGTGGAAACTATATATCTGCTGAACCTTTTTATAATCAAACTGCTCTATCTCCCATCCCTTCAGTGTTTCAAAGTCTACACTCTTTTTCTCACTGAATACAAGTAATTTTTGCGAACTGCTATAGAGAAATTCGCTATCTGTTTTTAATCCTTTTTTAAGAAGAAAATAGCGGTATTCATTTCCTGCCGGAGTGGGAGCATCGTCCAAGCGGATAAGCAACACATTGAAGCGGTCACTTTTATTTATCCAGTCTTTAGTGACCGTCTCTTCTACCCTTTTTTCAACGGTCTGGTAAGAAGGGGTTGCAGGTGCGTAATACTGTTTGGGGAAAAAGAAAAGGATGACAATAGCAAGAGCAAACAGAATATAATGTCCCAGCCGGTCATTAAGAAGCGAAAGTAAAAAAACGAACGAAAGGAGCGTGAGGAACGGCAGAAAATAATGAGGGGAATACTGGAACCGTAAAGCGATGATGAGAAACAGATAGCTGAGGAAAGCTGTAAGAATAAAATATCTTTCTCTTTTTTTCGGAAGCCGTAAGGACATAAATAGAATTATTCCGAGTATAAAAAGAGGGCTGAGGAGCAGATAACTTTTCATCTGGGTATCGAGAAACAGCGCATTCAAAAAAATATTTTTATTCAGGGAGACGGAGTTGGGAAGATTCGTATTATTGACAAAGGAGAGATAGGACTTGTCGATGAATGTATTTTTTAACATGACGAAGTGATTTTTTATTTCAAAAAAAAGAAGAGGTAAAAAAGCCGAGGCAATCCCGGTAAGAAAAATAAAAAACTGTTTTTTATTTTTCAGGAGAAGAAAAACAAGCAATAGAAGCGGCAGTGCGACAACCCCATATGCAAACTGGGTAGAGAAAATAATTCCCAAAAAAAGACCAAGAATAAAAACGTTGAGTGATGAAATTTTATTAAAGTTTGTGAAATAGGTAATGAGTAAGAATAGGATAAAAAATGGGATATGCGAAAACCCATTTCCGGGGTTACGGGCAGACAAAACAAAAAAAGGCACACATCCTAAAATAATACTTACCGCAACCGCACAAAGTGAGCCGTATTTTTTTTGTATGAAATAGACGCCGACCCCGAGAGAAAGCGCAAACAGAAACGCATTAAAAAGGAGTATTCCCAGTATGCTTCGTCCTGTAATTAAAAATGCCGGTACAAATAGATAAAAAAAGTAGGGGGCAGTATACATTCCTCCGAAGCTCGCCTTAGGGCCAAGCAGTGTCAACTTTCCAAATGATATTTTTGCGATTTCATAGGCATCCCGTCCTAGGTCACCTACGAAGGGAATAGAAGACAATATCTTGTATTGGTAGGCACAGAAAAAGGCAGCACACACGAGAAAAGGAAGAATAAATGGTTTTACCTTTTTCATGTAGTAAATTATAGCAGAACAATAATCTTGTCTCTTGAATATAGTCCTATAGTATGTTATAATCATCCCCTATGAAAGAAGGTCATCCGGCTTCAATTCGTGTCTCTCCCGACTCAGCCCATCCTCACAACTTGTCTTATCCTGTCAGCCTTTCATTTCCTGAGGCTGATTTGAGAAGAAATATGCCTTGGTTTGGCATGCCTGAAATGCGCATCAGCGGGCCGCTTCGCGAAACAATTGCCCTTCCCCCGGTTGAAATGTCCCCACAAAGATCCCGTATGCCGGTTCAGGACTCTATAGTAATCACACAAAATGGAAAAATAAAGGAAGTTTCGCTCCACATGCGGCCGCGCTTATTTGTTCATCCCGACATTGTTCCCCTCATTGAAGAGGATGATTTTTTACATATTTTGCAAACCGCCTCCTCTCTTGATCTTTCTTTAACGACGGACGGACTTTTGCTTGAAAAGAAACTATTTCGGGAAAAGAAGAGACAATTTGAAATCGACCATACAAGCGGTCAAGGAATAACGTGGCCAACTCTTGGTTCGGAGACGCTCCAGGTATCGCAAACCGACCCGGAAATGTTCTCAACCGCCTGGGTGCATGAGGCAACAAAGACCGCTGCGCGAAACGTATTTAAATTATGCTTATGGGAAGGAGTGCAATACGACAAATACGCTAGTGCACAGAATGTGGCTGCATATTATGTAGTGAATTACCCCGTCAAGATGACCCATACTATTCCCTACTTCAACCTGGTTCAGGAAATGACTAGTCCCAAAACCTATGACGGGAGAAGACTGCATACAATTATCGATCCTGCAATAATTGTCAACTATGTTTAATGCCGGGGTAATTTTATCAGGTGTCTTGTCTCTTCATCAAACGCAAGACCAAAAAAAGCATACATATCGTGGTTCTTCTCGTAATGTTCTGCCCACTGCTCTGATGTAATACTTCCTATTCCCCCTATTTGTTTTTTGATGAATTCCTGCTCAAAATAGGGGTCGGCCACATGCGGATTATGTTCAGCCCGTATTGTTATTGCAATATCCAAATATTCTTGCCTTTGCGAATTTTGCCGGGTTTTTTCGAAAAAAATATCAAGAGCATGCAAAAATATGGGCGGCTTTGTTGTCAGCTCGTGTCCGTAGAAATCCTGTTGATCGCTTGGGTTTGTTCCTCCACAGGGGTCACTGTAAAGCTGCATTGCTCCCGCTATCATTTCACCTGCTATCACGCCGTCTTCCGGTTTTCCGAAAATACTCATCAGTTCAATGAGTTTTCTTTTTTCGTCCGGAGAAGTTGATAAAAAAAGACTATTTGCGTTTCGCACCTGGTCGTTATACACCGCTCGTAGCTTATCTGCCTGTTTCTCCCAACGGGGCCTGTTGGCACTTTCATACCGGTATATCCACTGGGCAGAGTTGCGAAAATCAAGAGGATGGGGAGCAACAAGTGCAGCAAGAATATGAGGAGGCGTAAACAGTGTCCGTTCCGCTATATTACTTATTTTTTTTGGTGATATTTTTAACAACATACCTTGGGCGCCTTTTGACTTCTTCAAAGATTTTACCGATATATTCTCCCAATATGGCAATTGCGAGAAGTTGAACAGAACCAATGAATAGAACAACGATAAGAATCGTCGTTATACCCTTTGGTGTTGCATCAGGAAAAAAAATGCGAAGACAGATTTGGTAAATAATCGCAATCGTTGTCAGACAAAAAACCACTAAGGAAACAAGGGTCGTTATTTGAAGCGGAACATAAGAAAAAGAAAAAATTCCTTTTGTGGCCCAATTAAAGTTTGCATACAAACTGTTGGTAGTTTTGCCGAATTGTCTTTCCGGACGAATATACGGTACTCCTACCTGTTTAAATCCGACCCAGGCTCGCAGTCCCCGTAGGAAATAATCCCTTTCAGGAAAAGTTTTTAGGACTTTGACGACTTTTCGGTCAATGAGCGAAAAATCACCCGCATCAAGCGGTATCGAAATGTAGGACATTTTTTTCAAAATACGATAGAAAAGTTTATACATGAATTGCATGAAAAGCGGAGCCTCCCTTTTTGTCCGTATTCCGTATACGACGTCATATCCTTTCAACCACTGCTCGTAAAACTTTTCAATCATTTCAGGAGGGTCCTGCAAGTCTCCATCCAAAAAAACAAGCGCGTCTCCCGTTGCACTATCCATGCCGCTTGCGAACGCCATCTGTGAACCGAAATTTCGGGAATGATGTATGGCGACTATGTGCGAATCTTCTTTAACGATTTTTTTGAGGACATCTTCACTTCTGTCCGGACTTCCGTCATTTACGAATATAATTTCATAATTAACGTTTATTTTTTTGAACACTGCTACAAGTCGTTTATACATAATGGGGATTGCCTTCTCGTCTTTGTAGCATGCGATGATTGCGGATACTATTTTCTTTTTCATACCTTATCTTTTGAGATTAATATACCACGGGACATGGCTTTTGAGTACTGTAGGCACAAGGCGCGAGACTTCTTCGGCGGAGTTTGGCCACGAAGCGCGGATATTCTTAAACAGTTTCATTACCTCTCGGTCTTCCTGCGCCCAATGGGAAAATCCGTCCCGGGCGTAATCATTCCCCCGTCCGGACCCGACGAGAATAACGGGAATTTTTTCACGGTCAATATAATTCCGGATTGTTTCAAAGGGTCTGTAGAGAAGAAATGAAGTAATGGAATAGACAAGAGGGATTTTCCCCCCAAGCGCAAGCCCTATTCCTATTCCCATCATGCTTTGCTCGGCGGCTCCGACATTGATAAACCGTTTGGGAAAATCTTTACGCACCCTATCCCATATCTTATACCCGAAGTCGGCAACGACGATAACAATTCTGTCGTTCTTTTTCATGGCAACATAAACTTCATCTGCAAAGCGTCTTCGTAAATTATTATTAAAATCCGTCATTTTAATTTTTTGTTTGCCGACTGATAATCGTTATCATTCATCGTATGGTAATGAGCATCTTGTCCGACAAGAAACGGGAACTGGTCCGATATGGTTTTTGCAAACAATATAGTCGGCTTAGCATATTTCATTCTAAGAGCACTCACGATCTTTTCTTCATTATGTCCATCAATTTTTAGCACCGTAAAACCAAACCCCTTAAATCTTTTTTCAAGATTTTTTGCATCAATCGGGTCGTATGCTCCCCATCCGTTTACTGAGACAATTATTTTTATGTTGAGAATTTTTTGTTCGGAAATAACCCGCAAGGTTTCCCAAATACTTCCCTCAGCGCACTCCCCGTCGGACATAAGGCAATACACGTTTTTTTTACTATCAGCAAGCGCCATCCCCGTTGCAATCGGCAATCCCTGACCCAAACTGCCCGTTGAGAGATCTATCCCCCTTTTTTCATCCCTGTCAGGATGGATGTGAAGCTTATTTAAATCTGCATTTTTCAGATATCCGTATTTTTCAAGAACGACATATAATGCTACCGCGGCATGGCCGCTAGATAAAATGAATTTTTCATGCCTTTTTTTTACGGTGTACACCGCATCAATAATATCGATGGTGCTCAAACAGGAGCCGATATGCGTAGCATGAAACGTGTGAAGAAGCGTCAGGAGTCTTTGACGAAGAGCCGTTTGGGTTTTTGTGAACTGCATATCTTTGATATTATATATTAATCCATATGGTTATTCCGAAGCTGATAAGAGACGCAAAAAAATCAAAAACGATACAAAAAATAGGAACGGGTGCAGGAATATGTATTTTATTTGTGATAAATCTTATCGTGAATGCCCCATTGCGCTTGAAGGCTATAAGCACGCTGGATGATCTTATCTTATGGAATTTCTTTAATGTCATCCGCAATAACCCGCTCGGTTACATCTTCAGTACCTATGCGAAAAAATACAGGCCGGTTTCTAATGCTTTTTTTTTAGGCTTATTTTCCCTTTTCCAATACAGACCGTGGATGTTCGGAGTGTTTAGCGTTCTTCTGAGTTTTCTCATTGCAGTGATTCTGTTTTTTATATTGCGAAGGGTTTCAGGAAGCAGTGTTGTTGCTTTTTTATTAAGCGTTGTTTTTCTTGTGTGCCGGTTTACTTACTATGATATTGCACAGGTATACGGCATTATGGAAGCTACCAGTCTTCTCTTCGCAATTGTTTTTTTGTATTTAGTGTGGCGTTTTATCAACACAAAAAAGGAAATCTATTTTTGGGCAAGTGTCGGTGTTTTTTTCTTGCTGATATTCGACCATGAACGGTTTGTGCCGGTTGTTCTTTTATACTTAGTGATTTTTCTGACTTTTGGGTTAAATAGGAAAAGTGTTTTATTATTTGCGGCTTCACTCTTCCCCGTTATTATCAACTTCGCCATAAAGGGTGTTTTATTTAAAAAACTTATTTTGGAAGGAACGGGAGGAACCTCCATTTTTAATACGTTCACAGTGAAGGGTTTTCTCGATTATTTTCTTTCTGCATGGCTTTATATTGCGGGATTTAATGCGGGGCCTACGGAACTGAACGGGATAACTGCACGTGATGTTCCCCTGTTTGTCAATATATTAATCGGAATCAGTATTCTGTGTCTTCTTGCTTTATGCATGCTATTTTTGGTGACGGTTTTTAAAGATAAAAAAGAGCGTATCGGAAAATATATGCAAAATTTCACCTTATTTTTTTTGTTTATTTTTTTGAACCTTGTTGTGGCATCCGTCACGGTAAGGGTAGAAGTGAGGTGGCTCACCGTACCCTATGTCGGGCTTCTCTTTCTCCTCTCTTATATGTATAGTGTCATCCCAAAAAAAAGGAATGCACAAACAGTTTTCATATTGCTACTCCTGCTATGGGCGGGAGTAAGCATTCCGAGAGAATTATTTTATAGAAAATATTTTAAAAACATATATTTTTCAGGTATCCAAACTTTTGGAAACGCACTTTACGAAGCAACTGTTAAGAAATATGGCGACACCTTTTGGGACTATGATACCTATATCCTTTGTGCAGAAAATTCGTCCCCCCGCATGATGGGGTGTGGTGATTATGGAGATCTTTATTTGTACTTCACCCAATTTAACCAAAAAAACGTAAAGACCCGTATTCATTTTGTGATTCAACCCCCCAAAACGACAAATGGTGACAAACATATAATTCTTCTGTATGACCAAAGGGGAAGATTTCGGGAGTTATAAAATTCGATATTATTTTGTGTGCGCAGCGTGTATAGTTTTTTTACACCAATATGAAAAAACAAAAAGGATATATTTTTATCGTTATAGCCGCATCATTATGGGCACTTGACGGAGTCGTAAGGCGAAGTCTCTATTCTCTCCCTCCCCTTGTCATTGTGAGTCTGGAACATATCGTGGGATCTCTCCTTCTTTTTCCTTTTATTGCAAAACAAGTATTCAAGGAACAATTCAAAAAAACGGAATGGATTGCGCTTGTCCTCATCTCGCTTTTCAGCGGACTTTTGGGAACCCTCTGGTTTACGACTGCGCTTCTTATGACGAACTATATTTCTTTCAGTGTCGTATTTCTTCTCCAGAAACTGCAGCCCATCTTTGCTCTTCTGGCCGCCCGGATTCTGCTTAAGGAAAAACTTTCAAAAAATTATCTTGTCTGGGCAGTACTTGCCCTTATTGCCGCATATTTTGTCACCTTTCCGACAGGAAGGGTAAACCTTAACACGGGAGACAAAACGCTCCAGGCAGCTCTTTTTGCATTGGGGGCTGCGGTCGTATGGGGAGCGTCAACTGCCCTTTCCCGTTTTTCACTGCTCAAGCATAATGAAAAAGTCGTGACCGGTATGCGATTTTTTATCACTTCCGTTATTTCGCTTTTGGCAGTTGTCATCTACGGTCTGTTTCCCGCTTTTGCCAGGGTGACTCCTTTCCAGTTGGGACAATTCGCATTCATTGCCATTTCAACGGGAATGGTTGCAATAATTCTTTACTACAAAGGACTAAAAACGACTCCCGTTCATATCTCAACGTTGCTTGAGCTTGTATTTCCCGTTCTTGCTGTTGGGATAGATATGTTCCTCTATAAAACATACCTTGTTCCCGTACAGATTATTGCGGCAGTCGTGCTGCTGTTTTCGCTTTATAACGTCGCGAAAAAAAACCTATGAAATTCACCGGGGTACCGACACACGGCAAAGGAAGAGGAAAGACTCTCGGGTTCCCGACGATAAATCTTCGTGCTCTTTCCGAAAAGAATATTAAGGATGGCGTGTATGCGGCCAGAGTCACCATCCGCGGTAAGGAATATATCTCGGCAATGCACTGCGGAGCAGTCATTACGTTTGGCGAAACGGAAAAAACAGTAGAACTCTTTCTTCTTGATACGCCCGAAATAGCGGTTTCCGCTACGGAAAAAATAACCGTTGAGACAATCAGTTATCTTCGCCCGGTCATTAAGTTTGCCTCAAAAGAAGAGCTCATCGTACAGATAACTAAGGATGTAGAAAAAACCCGCCGCCTGGCCAAAAAGCCGCGACCGTAAGGATCGCGGTGTGAATTATTTGAATTCGACGATGAGACGTCTGTTAAGTGCCTTTGCTACCTGCGCAAGATAGGAGATTGTTGGGTTTATCGTTCCAGACTCAAGTCTTGCAATACTTGGCTGTTTTGTTCCCAGTTTTTTTGCGAGCTCGTCCTGTGACAAATTATTTTTAAGTCTTAGTTCAATAATTTTCCCAATGATAGCAGTCGATATCTTAAGATTGTCATATTCCCTTTTTACACTTTTATCCTTGAGCAAATTCCGTTTGATAGAGTTGTATTTTTTCATAAGTATATTATAACGTATGCGTTATATATTGTATATACGTTTTCTTGCAATTGTCAAATGATTTTTTGGTGTCTTTTCTGTTTTTTTCTTGAAAGCAAATATAATATAGAAAGTAGCTTTCTTCATAGTGAATAAATAGCGCACCTCTTCACCTCCTCGCACTCTCAGTTCGTATAAATTATCTTCGATCTTCTTTACATAAGGCATTCCAATAGAGAGACCATATTTTTGCAATAAATCGATAATACGGAGAGACTTAGCAATAGTTGGCTTCTGGAGTGATTTGATGAAGTGCTCGATTTCATTATCTATTTTATTTCCATAGAATTCGACTTGGTAAGTGGGCATAGAAACAAATGTTATACATTTTCCGGATTAACGCAAGGGATTATAAACAACATTGTTTATGACTTAGGTTGTCATAAGGTGACGATGATGTAATTAGTAGTTGTGCCGAATGGCGCGACCTTTAAGGTCGCGGGTCTTGGCCATGGTGGTATAATGGGGCCATGCGTACTATTGAGAACTTGAGAGCGTCAGTAAGCGCAATAGACAGCTTAAGCACTCATAAACCCTTCCCTCTTTCAGGACGTGACCTTGATTCCTACCACCGGGACGGACGGCCGAAAAAAAGCGCGGAAATGAAATATATGACTCTCGGAGACGAGATCCCACTTCTCCTTTTTGTAGTTACTCTTGCCCTGCCCTTTGCTGCGCGTAACCCCGACTCAATTGCGGGATTGGTACGTCAATGGACGGGTACCGAAGGAGAGAAAGCGTATAAAGAAAGAGTCGCGCAAAGAGTTTGACAAAATATTTGCTCTAAACTTATATAATATAACATGGAACTCATTTCTTCTAAATTAAAAAAGGGATATAAACTTAACGAAGTTTATATAGAAAAAAGCCAAGAAAATCAATTATTACGTCATAGGTTGGATGTGGCAACTGCGCAGCTACGTGTTGCCAATGAAAAAATTGACAAAATATATTCATCACAAGGGTGGATTTTTTTGGGATTCATATACCGTATACGCGATCTATTAATCCCAAAAAACAGCTTATTAAGAAATTTATTAAAAAAAATTATAGTGGCTATAAGATTTATAAATCTCCAACCTCCAAAGAGAATTGTGCGAAAAATAAACACAAAATCTAAGAAAGTTGTTTTTATAGATCACTCATACCATACTAAAACTGCTTCAACTGATTTTATTTTGGATTATTTAAAAAAATATTTTGAAATTGAAATCATTTTTGATGATAGCTGGCAAGGTGAGAAGTATTCGGATCTCTCTCATATTGATAGTTCGTACCATGCAGTGATATTTTTACAATCTTTACCAAATCAAAAGGTAATGAAACAAATACAAAATCAAAACATAATTTTTTTCCCAATGTATGACGGTTATGGTAATACTCCTCTAAAATTTTGGAGAAATTATCCCAATTTAAAAATTATTAATTTTTCTAAAACTCTTCATAAGAAAATGACTGCATGGGGGTTCGATTCAATTTATATTCAGTATTTTCCAAAGCCTTTGCCCTACAAAAAAAACAAGACCCATAAAGTGTTTTTTTGGCAAAGGATAAATAAAATAAACATTAATCTACTTGAGCAATTACTAAGTAATTTCAAAACAAAGATTCATATGCATCAATTAATTGATCCAGAGCACATATTTGTTCCACCAACAAAGATACAGGAAAAGAAATTTGGAATAACCTATTCTAGTTGGTTTAGTACTCGCGAAGAAATGCAAGAAAAAGTCCAAGAATGTGACATTTACGTTGCTCCAAGAGACTATGAAGGAATTGGTCTGTCGTTTCTTGAGGCAATGGCAATGGGTAAAGCGGTTGTTGCAGTAAACAATCCCACGATGAATGAGTATATTAATGATTGCGAAACAGGTTATCTATATAATCTTGAAAACCCACTCCCTATATGTTTTTCTAATTTGGAACAGGTGAGAAGGAATACATACCTATACATGAAAAGGGGTTGGGGAAAATGGCAAAAGGAAAAGCAACAAATTATTGAATTTATTCATAGACCCTAACGGGCAGCTATTGAATGTCGCTATCGAATATTGGAAAGAATTTAATTTTATACGTTAGCTTGGGGTTTCTTTTTTTAATGACCTTTGCTGGACAACCAACAGCAATAGTGTAAGCAGGAATATTTTTTGTCACAACAGCTCCTGCTCCAACCACGCATCCATCTTCTAAAGTTACTCCAGTTAGAATAATTGCTTTAGCACCCACCCAAACATTATTTCCAATAATAACTGGTTCCCATATCCCTTTAAAATCAGGACTTTGTGGATCGTGTGAATTTGTCTGGATATAGCAATAATTTGAGATGCTAACGTTGTTGCCGATCTTAAGAGGGACTCTCCCATCGAGATAGGTGCCGCGATTTATTACAGTATTGTCACCAATTTCAATAAAAGTACCCACAATATAGCACCCCATCCCGATATAGGTGTCTTTGCCAATTTTAATTTTCATCACATTTCTCAGATACCAACGTCTTATAAAATAAAATGGAATATTCATGATTATGGCATTGCATATATATATTTTTAAAGCAGGTATTAGGCTACATGTAAAATAATGTTTCATGAACATAATGATATATAATGTAAACACAGCAAGCAAGTATATGAAACCAATTATTACAATAGTTACTCCGTCCTACAATCAGGGTCAATATATTGAACGGACAATTCAGTCGATTTTAGTTCAAGAAGGAGATTTCTATATTGATTATATAATCCAGGATGGAGGTTCAAAAGATGGAACACTTCGCATAATAAACAAATACCAGAACTTACTCAAAGAAAACTGTGATCAAGTCAAAATAAAAAATTTGACCTACTTTGTTAGTAAGCATGACAAATTTAAATATAATAAATGTTTGGGCATTAGTTATAGATGGTCAAGTAAAAAGGACGATGGTCAAGTCGATGCGCTATTAAAAGGCTTCGATAAAAGTCAAGGAAATATTTTTAATTGGTTAAATAGTGACGATGTTTTCTTTAATGAGAGAGTTTTCGAAACAATCATTACATTGTTTAATAAAAATTCGAAGTTAGATCTGATTACTGCTGATGGTAATCTGATTGACAAAAACGATAAAATTATTGGTCAGATGATTATTCCAAAAATTAATTTAAATGAATTAATATATCTTGATTATCACGTTCTCCAACCGTCCACTTTTATTACTCGATATTTATATCAAAATAATAAAAAGTATCTTGATAAAAATATGAAATGTGCTTTTGATGCCTTATTTTATACACACATCTTTAAAAGCAAAACACAATATGTAAAATTAAAAAAAATTTTATCCTGCTATAGGTTTTATCCAGAAATAAAAACGCTTTCATTGTCAGACACGCGATATAAAGAGCAGATGAAGATTACATTAAGCGTTTCTCTAAATCCGTTCTTAATTTTATTAAGCGGCATTTATAGATATCTTGAAATTGTGTTGAAGCCGAAAATACAAAACAGATATTTTCAATCATTTTTTAATTTTTTTAAAAAGTTTAGCTATTTAGTAGTTACTGGACAGTCCGATAGGATTTATGAATAATAAAACAAGGAGAATATTAATCGTTTATCCACATAATTTTTTTGAAAAGACAAATGGTATTAATAGAATGTTTTATCATTTTTCTAAATATTTAAAAAATATAGGATTTAGTATAGATCTATTCACTTTAAAAAATTTTGAGAGCAAATGGGAAAGTGGATATCCATTTGATAAAAAAATAGTTGACAATTTGTTCTTTTACGACTTTGCACAAAAACCAGGGGTTGATTTTATAAGGGTGATTATTGAAAAAATTCATAAGGCTATTAATCGAAGAGCGGCAAATCAAGAACGCAATGTTTTAAAAAATTTGCCCGATTTTGCAACTCCAAAAATGAAGCTGCAATTGTTAAACATTTTAAAAGAAAATGAGTATTCACATATAATAGTTGGATACGCATATTGGGCCAACCTATTGAAAGGGGTTGATGTGGGGAAAATAAAAAAAATAATCTCGATAAACGATTGGCTTACAGTTCAAATGAAGGACTATTATCATAATAAAGTTGATGTGAATAATCTTTTAGTAGAAGAAATCAATAGGGTTAATATGTTCGATATTGCGATTGAAATATCAACGTTTGAATATTCTTTATTTTCGCAATTAGCAATAAATCCTAAACACTACCTAGTTCCAATTTTTCTTAATTCAACAAGAATTGTCAAAAGCAAAAAACCAAAATATGATATTGTTTTCATAGCTCATAAGAATATTTATAATATTGAAGGAGTAGAATGGTTTGTTAAAAATGTATTACCACTTTTGCCTAAAATAAGACTATTGATTGTTGGAAGCGTTAATAAAGAAATCGGAGAATTAAAAAGCAAAAACATTACTCAAATTGAGCATGTGGACGATTTAAGTGATGTATATAAAAATACAAAATTAGCTATTTGTCCGCTATTTGGAGGGACAGGACTGAAGGTTAAAGTGATTGAAGCACTATCGTTTGGGGTTCCGATAATCTGTACAACAAAAAGTGTGGCTGGTTTTCCATATGATGTAGAGAATGGTATGGCTATTGAGGATGATCCGATACAATTTGCTAACAAGATATTATCTTTTACTTCAAATGAGTCTTTACTTAAAAAAATGTCTACTAATGCAAAAAAATATTTTGATAAGTATTTTAGCGAAGCATCGGTTGATGCAAAATTAAGAGAAATTTTTTATGAGTAAAACGCTTAGGCGAATCAAAATAAAAGATTATTTATTGTCGATAAACAAGAATATTCAATCTAAGCCTCATATGGTTGATATTATGGAGTTTAATCAATACATAATTAATGAATTAAATAAGATGAGTCCAATAAGGAATAAAGTATTACTAGATTTAGGTGCTTCAAAATATGGATATGCAATGACACAATCATTGTTGATGGGAACAAAAGAATATGTTGGGATCGATCTTGACATTGATGAAGAAATTCAAGTCGATAACGGAGTATCGAAAGGTAGATTGCTAAGGATGAACGCTGAAAAGCTGAAATTTAATAAAGGTTTTTTTGATTTGATAATTTCCGTATCAACATTTGAACACTTTCTTAATCCCAAAAAAGTATTGAATGAAATGTTCCGCGTTCTAAAAAAAGGAGGATGTGCCCTTGTGACATTTGGTCCAATTTGGACTTCGGCAAGTGGATTTCATCTTCATCAATATCCTGAGATTGCGAGATATATTCCAAAATGGAGCCATTTACTTCTTAGTAGAAGACAGATGGCAAATTGTTTAAAGAAAAGCAACTTTCCAAAAAACCTAGATATGTCGATACTTGAAGTGATAAATTGGATTTACAAAGATAAGAGTATAAACAGATATGATATAAAAAAGCTTAGATCGTACTTTGAAAAAAGCAAGTTTAAAATAGAATGGATGATTCCATTATTCGATGACGACCTAGGTGATAAAAAAGCAATATCAAAATATCTAAGCATGATTTTGCCCTATACAGATAATGAGCTTATGACGAGAGGACTTTCGATTTTAATGAGTAAAACTTGATTTTTTTGACATGCCGTATTTTTACTACATATTTAACGACAAAGAGCAGTCCCTTTAGTTTATCTTGTCCATTATAATTTAATTTTAATATGGCATTAAAAATAAAATATCTAAATCACGTGGTAAAGATTGTGATACTGGCGTTGTTATTAATCACAATAGTGAACAGAACCGTTAGCGTGTTGTTTGATTATCAATACCCCTTTCCGCGAGAATATAGAGACGGAGCGATCATCGATATTGCCAACCAGTTCAAACAACAAGTAAACCCTTTTTCTATAAAAAAAATACTTCCTCATAATTATGCATATGGATTTATCCCCCCTCTTATAATTGGAACAATCGGGAAATTAACAGGAATAGGTCTTACTCAAATTCAGCTCACTTTATCTCTTATCTTAAGCATCTTAACAGTGGTTATTGTTGCTCGTGAAACGTGGAAAAATTCAAAAAATGTATTTCTATCTGTTATTAGCGGTCTTGTTACCTTGATTTTTGTTGAAATTGGATTTCGTCCAGAAATCTATGCTATTTTTGTGACGACATTTGTTTTAATAATCTCAAGTAAAAATAAACCAAAAGATGCCACAGTATATTTACTAGGAGCAACTTCAATGTTGCTGTACTATATTAAGCCATATTTTATATTGCTTTCTGCTGTTCTATTCTTTCGATATTTGCAATTCAATAATCCGAAGCCATACATTATTCGACTATTGGCTTCAATTGCTATTACTGTTTTGCTGTCATGTCTAATCGTTAATTATTTATTTCCAATGTATTTTCCGCAAGCATTCGTTAGTCATATAAATTTATATAACACGCACCAACTTAGTTGGATGACAAAACAATTTTTTGATTTTTTCTCAAAAAATTGGTCCATCTTTATTGCATTCATAGCATTGTCGATATATGGATTGGTCTATCGAAGACGACAAACATTAAATAACGTATATTTTTTGTACACATCAATATCTGTCTTATGCCTTGTTGTATCTCTTGGGCAACATCTGGGGACATATCTTACATATTTCAATCAGCTCCTCCCCATTTCAATTGTTCTCTTTATCTGTGGTACGCCATATGATAGGAAAAAAACAACTTTATGGTGGAAAGCAATAAAATATTTATTTATTGTTGCGGTAGTTATTAACTATGGTCAATTTACGTTGCCAGTATTAGCTAATAATAAAGACAAAATCAAAAATTGGGCAAAGGCAATCAATTATATAAGCCATAGTGATCCACAAAAATCATACCTTTCTCCTCATTTTACTACCATAGCAGTTGAAAATTCTTGGCCTATTTACGATAACGGACAAACGGAGTATTTTTTCGCTGGAGATATCTTCGAAACTACTCCCAAAGCGCTCAAATATCTAATTCCGCAAACTAAGTTAGTTGCTCCAATGTTTAAGAATTGGACGGATAATTTAAATAAAAAAATTGCCAATAGAGAGTTTTCTTTTATAACGGTATCAAAAGATTACCATCCACTTATCAAAGACGAATACCTGAAAAAAAACTATGCCATCGATATGACAATTGATCTTCCTATTAATCTTGGCAATGTTGAGTTTTGGAAGCCTATTCCGCTAGTGCCGAATAGGTAATCAAGTCTTCAGTTCCAATGGAACATAAAGAAGAATCATAACATTCGTTACTTTTTGTCATTTTATATTATTGTTTATTTTCGATTTGTATATGTATTTTGTTATAATTCCTATATCACTGTAGTTGTAAATTACATGATTTGATATGAATAAAACTTCAAAAATCTATGTCGCTGGCCATAACGGTTTGGTTGGAAGCGCAATAACACGTAGGCTTACTGATCTTGGCTTCACAAATTTAATTAAAAAAACACGGGCAGAATTGGACTTGCTCAATCAAAGCGCCGTTGAGAGTTTTTTTGCGAAGGAAAAACCGGAATATGTTTTTTGTGCTGCCGCAAAAGTTGGCGGTATTTGGGCAAACAAAACAGAAAAAGCTGATTTCATTTATCAGAATTTAGAGGTGCAGAACAATATAATTCATTTTTCTTATAAGTATGGCGTAAAAAAGTTATTGTTCTTGGGTTCTTCTTGCATTTATCCGGGTTCTTGCCCACAACCGATTAAGGAAGAATATTTGCTAACCGGTCCTTTGGAGGAAACGAATGACGCGTATGCGGTTGCAAAAATTGCCGGAATTAAGATGTGTCAAAGTTTTAATTCTCAATACGGGACAAACTATATTAGCGTTATGCCGACCAACCTGTATGGGATAAACGACAACTTTAATTTAGAAAGTGCTCATGTGTTGCCCGCCCTCATGAGAAAGTTCTATGAGGCGAAAATAAATAATCAAAAACAGGTTGTTGTTTGGGGAACGGGAACGGTAAAACGGGAATTCCTATGTGTCGATGATATGGCAGATGCCTGTGTTTATCTGATGAACCATTACAATGACTCTAAAATCGTAAATATAGGAACAGGCAAAGACTCAACAATCAAAGAATTGGCTTTGTTGATAAAAGAAATTGTCGGGTATAAGGGAGAGTTATCTTGGGATACTTCAAAGCCGGACGGAACTCATCAAAAACTGCTCGATGTCACCTACCTTCACTCTTTGGGTTGGAAGCATCGAATTGACCTTAAAGAAGGTTTAACGACTACGTTTAATTGGTTTGTACAGAATTATCAACATATCAGAAAATAACTTTGTGTCAAGGCTATCGATCATAACGGTTAACCTCAATAATAGAGTTGGATTGGAAAAAACCATCCAAAGCGTCATCGCTCAAAACTTTCTTGACTACGAATACATTGTGATAGATGGAGGGAGCACCGATGGGTCTTTAGAGGTAATTGAAAAATATCGTGGAAAGATAACATATTTCATATCTGAAAAAGATAAAGGCATCTATCAAGGAATGAATAAGGGTATAAAACAAACTCGTGGAGAATATTGCCTTTTTCTGAACTCAGGCGATTATCTCATCAATTCTTCGGCGCTCGGAAAAACTCTCTCTCCAGATGTCAAAGAAGATATTGTGTATTGTGATGCAAAATTTATTAGCGATCAAGAGGATTTTTATGTGATTCAATATCCGGATTCAATTGATGAATATTTTTTGCTTAACGACAGTCTTTGTCACCAGGCTACTTTTATCAAAACAAAACTGTTTTCCACAATCGGAAACTACAGCGAAAATTATAGAATCGCCTCAGACTGGGAATTTTTTCTTAAGGCTTTACTAATAAAGAAATGTAGTACGAGGCACATTAAATCCGTCCTATCTGTTTATGATTTTAGTGGGTATAGTAGCAAGAACGAGGCTGAAGTTGCAAAAGAAAGGAAAGAAGTTCTTGAAGAAAATTTTTCTGGAAAGACACTTGAGATATATAAGAACAAGTATCTAGACAAGAATTACCGCTATAGAATACGGTTGGTTGATAGGATACGGAACAAAATAAGGAAAGTTTTTTTAAAAGCATCTTTCCCGCCAACTTTTAGCGGTCATAATGGGCATCAATTAAACGATACTCTTGTCGTCTCTCCCTTTCTCCCCTTTCCTACAAAAAGCGGAGGACAGGTTCGCTTGCTTAATACCGTGAAAGAGCTTGGGAAATATCGTCCACTTTCTTTTTTTGGATTTATTAATAAAAACGACGACGTTTCGAAAAATGAAAATTGGTTTAAGGAGAGCGGAACTGCTTATGAGTTTTTTTTGACGAGCAATCGGAATGTGTTTTCTTTTTTGAAACATGGCATTCCCTATTGGCTTTCTGATTTTTGGAACGAAACATTAATAGACAAATGCAAACAGGTCGTCAATGTTAAAATCGTTCAGGTTGAAACAACGCAGCTTTTGTATCTAGGAAAATATTTGCCGAGAGGAGTAAAAAAGGTGTTCGTCGCGTATGATATTTCTACTGTTTCGTTTTGGAGACGATTGCTTGAGGAGAAAAATCCTCTAAAATTTGTTGTCAAATATTTGCGCTGGTGGGAAATATTCTTATATGAAAAGGACAATCTTCGCTATTTTGACTTGGTTATAGCCGTATCTGAAGAGGATAAAAAAATATTGGTGGAAAAATTTAACGTAAAAAAGGTGGAAGTCCTTCCAAACGGAATAGAAAAAATTAGTTTTCTTCCTCTCGATAAAAACGATGAATGTATTAATCTTGGATATATCGGTTCTTTTGAGCATTCACCGAATAAGAAGGCGTTTAATTTTTTTTTAAGTAGCATTGCGCCGGTACTTGAAAAAAACAAAATTGCGTATCGGTACTATTTGGCTGGAGAAAATGATAAAGCAGAAATTAATATTCTCATTCAGAACTCTTCAATAAAAAACAAGACCTCGATTATTAATATGGGATATATCAACGATAAGGAAGAATTTTATAAAAAGATAGATATGCTGATTTGCCCTCTTTGGTCCGGTTCGGGGACAAGAATCAAGATACTGGAGAGTCTCAGCTTTGGACGCCCAGTTGTCACGACAAAAGTCGGAGCAGAAGGGATTGCTATTACCTCCCCTCTTCTCACTATACAAAACGAAAATGCAAGCAGTGAGGATTGGGCAACGGCAATACAAAATCAAAAAAAACGTATGGGGACAGATATGAATTCTTTTGAGGGATTAAAGAACCAACTTAAGAAATATAGTTGGGTCAGTATTTTTGAGAAGTATAGAGGTAAAATACTCGAGGTAAAATGATGCGGATATATTTGGTACAATAATCTAATGAGCAAGATCAAAAAGTTGGTCACGAATTCCCGTCTTTTTTGGGACTATCGTGAGTTGCTGTGGAATCTTGCAAATCGTGAGATTACGCAACGATACAAGCAGTCTGCTTTGGGGTATGCATGGGTTATCCTCAATCCCCTGTTCCAGCTTATCGTGATGAGCTTCGTATTTGATAAGATATTACATGTTGCCTCCCTCGGAGTACCTTTTATCATCTTTCTTTCGGTTGCTCTTCTTCCTTGGAATTTTTTTACTCAAAGTCTTGGATCTTCGTCAATGTCATTGGTGGGCAATAGCAATCTCATTACGAAAATATATTTCCCGAGAGAAATATTAGTATTCTCTACCATCATTGCAAAGATGGTTGATTTCGGGTATTCGTGTCTGGTCCTTATTGCATTCCTCATTATTTTTCGCATCCCGCTTACCATTTATTATTTATGGATCCCCGTTATTTTAGTGATACAACTCCTTCTTACCGGGGGCATCGCTCTTTTTGTTGCGGCATTCAATCTGTTTTATCGGGATATTCAATATTTGTTGAATCTTATCATTCTATTGTGGATGTATATGACACCTATCATGTATCCGATTGAAATAATTCCTCCCCAATATCGGTTTGTGATGTCTCTCAACCCAATGGCAGTTATTGTGAATGCATATCGACAAGTTATTCTCTCCAACAATAATCCAAACTTTTACAGTCTCACGATTGCAGCGCTCGTTTCGACACTGATTTTTATATTAGGATTTATCACCTTTAAGAAGTTGGAAGGACAGTTTGCAGATTATGTGTAGTTAGTAGTTGGTGGATAGTAGTTGGTCGTTGGTAAGGCAAGGAGCTGGTAGTTAGTAGTTGGAAGAAAACAATGATTAGAGAGTTTAGGGATTTGAGAGTTTGGCAGTTAGCTCATGAGCTTACTGTCCAAATATATAAGACATCAGGCATGTTTCCGAAGGAAGAAATGTATGGGATTGTGAGCCAGCTGCGAAGGTCATCTTCGTCGGTTGGGGCAAATATAGCAGAGGGATTCTCAAGAGGAAGTAAAAAAGAGTTTACGCAGTTTTTGTACATAGCAAAAGGTTCGTTGACTGAAACAATAAACCATTTATTATTGGCAAAAGATTTAGGGTATGTAAATGAAGAGGAGTATTTGTCTTTAGAAGAAAGATATGTCGTATTAAATAAACAAATAAGTTCTTTGGTTTTATCAATAAAGAAAAACTATGACGCCTAACCAACTACCAACTACCAATGACCATCGACTAGTAGCTATTAGAGCTGAGAATATAAGCAAACGATATAGCTTACAGAAACAAAAGACGTTTAAAGAATTCTTGCCTGCCCTCATTGGACGGAAAGAAACGAGAGTCCAATTTGACGCATTATCTCATCTTGATTTTGAACTGGAAAAAGGAGAGTCCTTGGGGATATTAGGTAAGAATGGAAGCGGCAAATCTACCCTTCTGAAGGTCATTGCAGGGGTCACAAAGCCTTCAGACGGACGTATTACAGTTGAAGGACGGATCGCTCCTCTTATCGAGCTTGGTGCAGGATTTCACCCGGAGTTGACGGGTCGGGAAAACGTCTATCTCAACGGATCGATTTTGGGAATAAAACGCAAAGAGATGGAAAAACTGTATCCGTCAATCGTAACGTTTTCAGAGCTTGAAGAATTTATGGATCAGCCAATCAAATTTTATTCGTCCGGCATGTATATGCGTCTTGCATTTGCCGTTGCAGTTGCCGAGACTCCTGACATTCTTCTTGTTGATGAGATATTGGCTGTTGGCGATCAAAAGTTTCAGAAAAAATGTTTAAACCGCATGGCGGAATTTAAAACGCGTGGAAGTACCATGGTTATGGTGAGTCATAGTCCCGACATGGTACGGAAATATTGTACGAAAGGACTTGTACTTCAAAATGGAAAGCAACTCTACTTCGGCGACATAAAAGAAGCTGCCGATATGTACGAAAAAATGATGGAAGGCTAAGATAAAATCCTAAATCTTAAACTCTAAATACTAAACAAACTCAAAGTGCTAAATCCTAAAAACTAAAGAATATCAAAATACCAAATCCTAAACACTAAACTCTAAATCCTAAACCCTAAATGCTAAACACTAAAGCATCTTGCTTTTTGTGGATTTTAATATGCCGCCGAGGATGAGAGACAGTTCATGAACTTCTTTCCATAAAATCCTCAAGGCCGTTTTCTTTTCCGGGAATTGAACGGATAATAAACGGAGCCAATACAGTGTTTCCCTACTTTCTTTTCGGGCAATGGAAACTTTATTTATGAAATCTTTCCTGCTTTCACATGCATTTGCTTCCATAAAATTTGCCCCAATACTAGTACCACTCCTTATAATTTGATCGATAAGCGGTTTTGCTCCAGTTATTGGAGGGAGAACTTTGCAGAAAGTTATTAAATTTTCACTAGACTTTGTAACGTGTTCTTCAAGATCATATTTGTTTTTTTGAAATTTAGAATTTTGCTCCATTTGTTTAGAGTTTAGGATTTAGTATTTAGAGTTTAAAGGAGTCAGAGAGTTGATACAAGGGATTATAAACCACATTCTTCAAATATAGGCCTTCATGAAGAGATAAAAGAGATCTTAGAACATCGCGCTTGCCGTGTACTTCACTTTATTGTAATAGTATCCTGCTGGTTGTGTCTGGGATACACTGAGTCGATAGACGACACATGCCGAACTTGCATTGCGTACTGTGCTTGCATACATGATATTTTGTTTTGCTTCAGCGGATTCCTGATCGGGCAATTGTTTAGCTGAAAAGGTGCGTGACGATTCGTTATAGGTGAACGACGCATCGGTTCCTGAATTGTTGCTCAGGGTGTATCCAAGTCCGTTCAGGGTATTGGTTGTCCAGTCTGCTGATGTCGTAAACGTACAAGCGCCGGCGTTGCAGGTCGTGTCTTTGATGCAGTTGACGGTTTCATCCGCTGTCGCACCCGCACATACTTTACCGTCTTTTCCCATCTGGTCGTTTGCTTCTATCTTTACCGAGTAGCCGCCCGGTGCATTTGTCGTGACGGTCAGCTGTTGGGCACCGTTATAAAACGTATTGGCAACAATGCTTGATCCGAAAGGAACGCTCATTGGGGTTGTTGTGACGAGAGTTCCAAGAGGCGTAAAACCGCAGGTTGTCGGAAGATTGGCTGAGGTGACCGCGGCAACCGTAAAGTTAAGGGTTTCGTCAATGGATGCGCTGACTAAAACTCCTTCAACGGGAGCTATCTTAATCGGTACGCTGTCAAGCGCCGTTCCGGCTCCTGCCGCTCCGCTTTTTGTATACGCTTGAAGGAGGTATGTGTCGGCAACTCCCTGCGTATGCGTCAGATTTGGGGCGGGATTCACAAGTCCTTTTGTGGCAGTACCGATGGTTGTCGTAAGATTTGCGCCGGCCGCTAAGGCAGAGGCACCATTCAAATTACAGTATATTTTGTGCGGGGTTGCACCTGTTCCGACTGTCGGAGTGGCGGCAGTGAATCCGACAGGACACGTAACGTCCGCGGCTCCGATAAGATTAAGATCAAACCCGTTGCTGCCAACCGCTGCATAGTCCGGGGTGCCATCGTTTGTAGAGGCAGTCCCGACAGCTGATGGGATATCAATCTCGATGCTTCCCCCAACGGGAATAGCACTTGCAGTATAGAAATTAACGGACAAAGTGCCCGACTGAGTACTATACACTTTATTCACGTTGGTAATCCCGTTCGTTAATGCAGTTTTTAGGACGAATGTTGTTGCGTTTGCAACTGAGGCAACCTGGAGATTGGGATTGTTCCCTATGCCGACATAGTCGTTCGGGAACAAATGATTTGTGTCGTTATCGGCATTTCCCGCGGCGGAAATGGTGATGACCGTTAAGCCCGCGTTAATCGTGGCACTTACTCCGGCAGCATACGAAAGTCGTGGATTGGAAAGGGTCGCTGAAGCTGAGGAAAGTCCTGCAGCGTCAAGCTCTTGTGGATGAAACAAAGAATAGTGACTTAGTTTTTTTGTTAAAGGAAGCGTACGGACAGTCGGCGGAAGAAACGGCAGTATCTGAAGAAAAAGGAAAAAAGATAAAACTATTACCGAAAATACCTTTCGTTGAAATGTATACATAAATATATTTTCAGATTCTTAATTTTTTCTGAATTAGCATTCATTATAAGGCTCCACGCATAGTGCTGTCAAGGAAAGTTTCAAAAAAAACGTATTTGACGTGGGGAAAATTAACTGATACTATACTTCGGTATATGTCACAAGCTGAAGGTACCGGGGGACGAGTGCATTCAGAGAAAAGCCCACTTAACAAGGGGATCAGAGTCGTGCATAACTCAGACAGACTTCGCATTCTGACGGGCCGTTCCAATCCCGGTCTTGCCGAGGAAACCGCCGCACTCTTAGGGATTCCTTCCTATCAATCGATAATGGAATTTCCCGGTGAAGAAGTGATTGCACAAATTCCCGTATCGGTCCGGAAACGCGACGTGTTTATTATTCAGCCGACTTCCCCTCCCCGTACAAACACCTATCATATGGAGCTATGTTTTATGATCGATGCTGTTGCGCGGGCATCAGCAAATGAAATAACGGCAATTGCTCCGTGGCTCGGGTATTCGCGTCAGGACAGACAGACCGATCAGCAAAACAAGGATGCTCCCCGCGAGTCGATAAGTTCGAAAGTAGTCATCGACCAGATTTTTAATGCAGGAGCGCACCGGTTGCAAACGGTTGATGTGCATGCAGACCAGGAGACGGGATTTGTTTCCTACCCGTTTGATAATTTGTATGCAAGCAGCGTTCTTGTTCCCCGGATACAAAAAGAACTTCCCATGGGGAATTTGGTGACGTTGTCTCCTGATTTCGGAGGAGCAAAACGGGCAAAAAAATACAAACAATTTTTAGAGGCATGCGGAGTTGCCGTCGGGTTTAAAGAGCGCATGCCGGGAGGAACCGTTGAGACATATGATCTGTTGGGAAGTGTTGAAGGGAGTGATGTCCTTATTATTGACGATGTCTTGGCAAGCGGCGAATCGGCGGAGAACGCGGCAGTGCTTGCCTATCAAAAAGGAGCGAACTCCGTATCTTTTGCATGCACTCACGGATTATTTTTGGAAAAAAAAGGAATAGCATGCCTTGACAGATTACTCAACGCCGGGGTACGAAAAATATTTGTGACAAATACGATAAAACTGCGTCCGGAAATACTGGCAAGTGACAAAGTAGTTGAAGTAAGCGTCGCTCCTCTTCTTGCACGGTCCATTCTTGCGGTACATACGGGGAAACCCATTCATGATCTGGTGCTGCCGAATAACGCGAAGTAATTTTTAATTTGAAATTTGAAATTTTTAATCAATTTTTAATTCTTAATCCGTATACTGCTAATAGTGTTTTTCCTTCATTGTAACAGCCTAAAAGATTTTTTTGTAGTTTATAAACAGTTGACAGTTGGTGATTTTATTGAATAAAAATATATCAATGAATCAACAATATAATCTTGAAGAAAGAGTGTCTTTGTTTAGCGAAAGCCTAATTGGTTTTTTAAAAACAATTGAGATATCTGTCGTCACCAAATCAATTATTGATCAGCTTGTAAGAAGTGGAACAAGCATTGGAGCAAATTATTATGAGGCTAATGGAGCCGCTTCAAAAAAGGACTTTAAGAACAAAATTCATATTTGTAAAAAAGAAGCAAAGGAAACGCTCTATTGGCTGAGACTGCTTGGTAGTACAATTAAGGAGGAAAGTATAAAGATAAAATGTAGACTTATTTGGAAAGAAGCGCACGAATTGACTCTCATTTTTTCTTCAATTGCTGCGAATACAAAATGACTTCTTAATTTTTAATCAATTTTTAAATTATAAATTGAGATTTGAATAAAAATTAAAAACTTTAAATTAAAAATTAATTGACTGCCAAAGAGGCTCATATTGGGGCCGGTTTCCTGTATAATTAACACCATGAAAAAACTAACAAAGATTGTCGCAACAATAGGTCCGGTTTCCGACTCAGAAGAACAGATTCAAAAGCTTATAGAAGCAGGAGTGAATGTCTTCCGATTTAACTTCAAACATTCCACGGTCGAGTGGCATGCGGAGCGCATTGACAGAGTGAATAAAGTGGCAAAAAAAATGGGAGTCCACGTCGGGACCCTTCTTGATTTGCAGGGACCTGAGATCCGTATCAATATGCCGGGAGACGGAATTCATATCAAAGTGGGAGAAATGGTTACCCTTGGCGAATCGGTGTTTACCGACAAAACAAAAAAAGGATTTTCCTGCTCACATCCGAGCTTGTTTGAATATCTGAAAGTAGGACAACACCTTCTTGCGGATGACGGCGCATTTACCTTCACCGTTATGGAAGTCGGGAAAGAAGCGATATTGAAATGTAATCGCGCGGGACTTCTGAAAAACAGAAAGTCGCTTCGTATCCCCGGCGCAAACTTCCCCTTCCCCGTTCTTGTCGACCGCGATTTTGAAGGACTGAAACTTGCACAAAGAAGCGAACTTGATTATATCGCTCTTTCCTACGCGAGAAACGCAAAGGATGTTCACACGTTGCGCGAAGAAATGAAGAAATATAAGATAGTTGCCCAGATTATTTCGAAAATAGAAGCAAAAACAGCAATAGATAATCTTGACGAAATAATTGATGCAAGCGACGGCATAATGGTTGCACGAGGAGACCTCGGGATTGAACTTCCCATTGAGGAAGTTCCGTATTGGCAGAAAGTCATCATTAAGAAATCGATGGAGCGAGGGATTCCCGTCATCACTGCAACACAGATGTTGCAAACGATGATTGACAATCCGTTTCCAACGCGTGCCGAAGTGTCCGATGTTGCGAATGCAACGTACGACCTGACGGATGCAGTGATGCTATCGGGAGAGTCCGCATCAGGAAAATATCCTGTCGAGACCGTAACGATGATGAGAAAAATCGTCGAAGCGAACGAACTTCGTTTTATTGAAGACACCAGGTGGACATTTGAATTCAATGACGCCAACAACGAAAGTATGCTATGTGAAGGTGCATACAATATTTATCAGACGCTTTTAAGCAGAGGTGAAAAAATTGCGGGATTTGTCGTCTTTACGCAAACCGGAAAAACGGCACGAATGCTGTCCCGTTACCGTGCAAGCCTTCCCGTTTTCGCATTTGTCCCGAACGCAAAAATCGCACAGATGCTCACCGTCAATTATGGAGTTGAACCGATCGTCAAAAAAGACATCTCCGCAAAAGAATTAGTGACAAAAGAAGGAATTGCAAAAACGGTTGAATTTTTGAAAAAAGAACAGGGAGCAAAAACGGGTGAATGGTTTATTGTCCTTCATGGCGACTGCTGGCTTGTTGAGGGGGGGACTTCGACACTCAAACTGATACAGATATGATTCGTAACTTTGCCATCATTGCTCACGTAGATCACGGCAAGAGTACTCTTGCTGACCGTCTATTGGAGCTGACGGGAGTCGTGAAGGCAGGAAAACATGAAGAACAACTTCTGGACCGGAATCCCGTTTCAAGAGAACGAGGGATTACGATAAAGCTGGCGCCAGTTAAGATGACTTATGTTTCTCCTACGTCAGCAGAAAACGAAACGATTTCAAATTTTAAATTTCAAATTTCAAATTTAGGTTCAAACACGGGGCCGACGTATATTTTGAACCTTATTGATACTCCGGGACACGTGGATTTTTCCTACGAAGTGGACAGAACCCTTGCCTGTGTGGAGGGCGTTATTTTGCTTGTTGACGCAACGCAGGGAGTGCAGGCGCAGACCATTGCAAATGCCTATAAGGCACTTGATAAAAATCTCGTCATCATTCCTGTCGTCAATAAAATTGACATGGCGGGCGCCGATGTTCCCAAAACAAAAAAACAGCTTATCGATTTTCTCGGAGTAAACGAAGACGAAATATTTTCCATTTCCGCAAAAACGGGTCAGGGAGTCGAAGCGGTTTTGCAGGCAGTGATTGAAAAGATTCCTCCCCCGAAACTTCAGGAAAATGAAAAAAAATTACAGGCACTTATTTTTGATTCGTATTACGATACCTATAAGGGAGTAATTGCATTTGTCCGCGTTTTTTCCGGATCGTTTTCTGCCGGCATGTCAATTAAAATGGCTCACGGAGGAAACACGTTTATTGCCTCGGAGGTTGGGATGTTCCATCCCGACCTTACTGTGTGTGACGAAATAAAAGCGGGAGAAATTGGATATGTCGCAACGAATTTAAAAGACATTCATGCCATACAAATCGGTGATACGATGCAGTTGCCCAAAGATATGGACGCTCCCCTTGCCGGATATAAAAAAGTACAGCCGATGGTGTATGCGAGCATGTTTCCGACGGAGACAAGCGAGTATCTTAATTTGAAAAAAGCGTTGGAAAAATTGTATCTGACCGATAGTGCTCTCGACTTCAGCGGTATTTATAGTACGGCACTTGGCGCAGGGTTTCGTGTCGGATTTTTGGGGCTACTGCATGCCGACGTCGTACGCGAAAGATTGGAACGCGAATATGGACTCAGTCTTGTCCTGACTCCCCCGCAGGTTGAATACGTTGAAAAAAACGGGGAATTTCTTGAACCAATTGTAAAAGTATTTATTTATACGCCAAATGATTATACCGGTGCGGTCATGAAAGTGTGCGAAGAACACCGCGCGCACTTCATCACGATGGACAATAAGAATCAGATAGCGCTCACCTATGAGATGCCCCTCTCAGAGCTTATTACTGACTTTTTTGATAGGTTAAAGAGCGTAACGAGTGGATATGCATCTCTTGATTGGGAACTTATTCGTCATGATAAAGTCGAAGCACACAAAATGGAACTTCTTCTTAACGGCGACCCGGTTGAAGAATTCTCGGAAATTGTCGTTGCGGAACGTGCCCAGTCAAAAGCCCAATTCCTGACCCATAGATTGCATAAGCTTATTCCCCGCCAGCAGTATGAAGTAAAGATACAGGCAAGGTTTCAAGGAAAAATTATTTCCTCGGAACGGATTTCTCCTTTCCGCAAGGATGTCATGATGCATAAGGGAAAGCTTATTGGTGGAGGAGATTTCGGACGAAAACGAAAGGTTCTTGAAAAACAGAAAGAAGGAAAAAAATTGATGAAAGCTGTCGGCCATGTCGAGATTCCCAAAACCGCATTCATGGAACTCTTCAATAAAAAAAATTAAACGGGAAAGAATTTTTTAAAATAGGTTTTTTGTCGTTTAGCATATTGGACCTCTTTCGTTATCCATTCTTTCTTTGCATCATCAAGTGATTTCTCCCCTTTAACATATGAGATAAGTTGTTTATATCCTATCGCATTCAGTCCGGGATCTTTTTCGGTATATCCCTCGCCAAGTAATTTTTTCACCTCTTCAATTGCCCCGATCTGTATTCTCGCTTCAACCCGTTTTTCGATAGCTTCCCTCACCTTTTCGGTTGAGGAATGGAAAAAGGGGATGAGGTGAAGTGTCGCGCCGAAGGCGCGACCTTTAAGGTCGCGGACTGGCGGTGGAGACAGAATGGCGCCGGCGTCAAGCAGTTCGATGCGGCGGGTGAGGCGGCGGGGATTGTTACGGTCGCTGTTGTTCATGCTGTCAAATTGGAGAGAATCTTTTTCCTTCAACATACATTGCAGTTCGGAAACCGTCTTGCCGTTTAATTTCTGCCGTAAGTCCCAATTCTCTCCTGCTCCCGTTTCCGGTACTCCATAAAGAAGATGGGAGAGATAATATCCCGTCCCCCCAACGAGTATGGGAGTCTTACCTCTTTTTAAAATATTTTCAATTATTTTTTTTGCCATTTCAACATACTCCGCCGAGGAGAATGATTCTTTCGGATCGACGATATCATACAGCCAGATTTTAATTGTTGGGTCAAGCGGCGTGTCTTTCCCCGTGACAATGTCAAGCTTTTTATATATCTGTCGGGAGTCGAAGTTGACAATCTCGCCTCCTTGTTCTTTCACAAGATCGAGGGCTCGTGCGGTTTTTCCCGTTGCAGTTTGGCCAAAGAGAACGTAGATATCCATAGTTAATACCAATAATATTATTTTTTTCTTGCTGCGGAACTCGCACAGAATAATTGTATTACTAAATCGCATTTGCTCAGTCAGTCCTCGCTGCGAAAAAAACAATATTATTTATTCTTATTTGTGCTTCTGCATTTTTGCCGCGTCGACTAAGTTTTTGAAGAGGTAGAGAATATCCAGGTCTTCCATGTTTTCGGAAATTCCCGTGTGGTAGGCAGATACGTCGTCAATTTCTTTTTCATCATAATCACCGATAAGCTTTCCGTTTTCATCCCGTACCCCGACGTTAAAGAGGACAACTCCCTGCTTCAACATTTCAGGAGTCAGAACTTTCTTTCCGACAGAGGAAATGATGATGTCCGCTTCCTTGTAATACTCCTGCGGGTTTGACGTAAAGGGGTTGATACCGATGAAATTAATTTTCAGTTCACTTAAGGTTTTTGTTACCGGTTTTCCCTGTGCCGATTCGTTGGTGATATAGACGATCTGTTTGTGTTTCAAAACGCGGCGGATACTTTCAAAGTCCCGCTTATTATCAAGGAAAAGTTTTTTATCGATTTCGGGATGAATATAGATGAACTTAAGAAGCGTTAAAAACGCTAACGCAAGCGGCGAATAGAACTCAGTCTTTCGTCTGTGTCCTTCAATTTCTTTGTTAAGCGCAATAAAGTCGAACATGCTTTCGGTAGACAGTTGAGGAGGAAGCGGCTGCTGGACTGCAATTCCCGTTACGTCCGTCTCCAGTGATTTTTCTTTTATTTTGCGAAGGAGGGGTTCAAATGACGGAACGGTTTTATACTGGACAAGTTTAAAAGCGACGCCTAATTTTTTTGCCATTTTCTGCTTTGCTTTGACGAAGACGAGCTGTTCCGGAGTGTCACCCACCATAAAAAGTACGAGTTTCAGTTTGTTCTTCTTGCTTAGCTTCGAAACCTCGTTTTTTAGCTCAATTTCCAGTTCTTTTAGTATTTTTTTTACAGGAATAAGCATTTATCCAATTATATCACTCCGAAGGCTAAAAGTCCATTCTCCTTAGATAAGAGCTGCACTGACTATTTTGTCCGTTTTGTCTGAGAATCTCATCAAAATGACTCCTTTGGCCGTGCGTGAGCGTGGCGGAATGGAGCTTAGGGGAATCTTGACAATTTGGCCCGACAGGCTCGTCATGATGACGGTCGTGTCTTCCGGATTAATAATCTTGACGAATGCAATGCTGCCCATTTTTGTATCAACTGAGGCTACTTTGACGCCTTTTCCTCCTCTGTGTTGACCTTTGAAGAGCTGGAGGTTGGTTTTTTTACCTATTCCCCGTTCTCCGATAACAAAAATGTTCTTTTTGAATTCACTGTTTTCAAATACGTCGGATGAGGCTACCTGATCGTCATCCCCAAGCTCAATTCCACGGACCCCTATTGACGAGCGGCCGGTTGAGCGCACTTCTTCTTCCTTGAAGACAATGGCTTTTCCGTGTTTGGTCGTCAAAATGACGTTCATTTTGCTGTCCGTCATTTTTACCCATAATAGTTCGTCTTTGTCTTCCAATTTTATGGCAATGATGCCGTTTGAACGGATATTCTTGAATTCTTCAAATGTCGTCTTTTTTACCGTACCGTGCTTTGTGCACATGAGGACAAACTTCTTTTCCTTGTCTTTTTCCTCTGTTCCGTAAGTGAGAGCTGAAGTGACGGTTTCATCCGGTCTCAGGTTAAGAAGGTTGACAATAGCCTTCCCTTTTGAGGTACGGGAACCTATCGGGATTTCCCATACACGCGTCTGGAACATACGTCCCTGATTCGTAAAGAACAGGACGTAGTCGTGCGTCATGGCAGTTGTGATGTAATAGACGTTGTCGGTATCTTTTGTCTCAATGCCCGACACTCCTTTTCCTCCCCTATTCTGCACGCGGAAGGTTTCTCTGGCAACTTGTTTGATATATCCTTCTTTGGTAAGAACGACAATGACTTCTTTGTTTTCGATAAGCTGCTCGTCGGTTATCTCACCGGGACGTGACTTTATTACTTTTGTTTTTCGGTCATCGCCGTATTTTTCTTTAAGTTCGACAAGTTCTTTTCTGATGACGGCCAATATCTTCAACACGTCTTCAAGAAGAGACTGAAGATAGGTGATGAGTTTTTTCAGTTCTTTAAGTTCTTCCTCGATTTTTGAACGTTCAAGTCCCGTAAGACGCTTAAGCTGCATGTCAAGAATGGCCTGTGACTGGAT
The DNA here is from genome assembly GCA_021833625.1 of bacterium. Classification (GTDB taxonomy): domain Bacteria; phylum Patescibacteriota; class Microgenomatia; order UBA1406; family GWC2-37-13; genus JAKBEU01. Next base: position 192,831 of record JAKBEU010000001.1, on the reverse strand, counting down.
ATCGGAAAGTCCGAACTTTCTCATGAGTTTTGATTTTGCATCGGGCTCGTCTTTTGCTTTTTTGATTATTTCAACCACCTCGTCAATGTTGTCGAGTGCGATGATATATCCTTCCAGAATATGTGCGCGTGCTTTTGCCTGTTTGAGTTCAAACTCGGTGCGCTTAGTCACCATGGTGATTCTGTGGCGAAGATAGTGTTCAAGAATTGTCTGTAACCCCAACGTCTGCGGGACGCCATCAACGAGTGCAACCATGTTCATCGGGAACGAGGTCTGGAGTTCGGTGAATTTGAACAGATTATTCAAGACTTTTTTATATTGTGCGTCACGTTTCAGTTCGATAACGATACGGATTCCGTCTCGGTCCGATTCATCGCGGAGATCTGAAATGCCGACGATTTTTTTATCGATGACAAGATGAGCAATTTTTTCAACAAGATTTGCTTTATTTACCTGGTAAGGAATTTCGTTGATGATGATTGCCGTTTTTCCTTTTCCCATGTCTTCTTCTTCTATTTTTGCACGGATTAAGACCTTTCCTTTTCCCGTTGCATAGGCCTGTTTTATCTCGTTCCATCCGTAGATGATGCCGCGTGTCGGAAAGTCGGGACCTTTCACGTGTTCGAGAAGTTCATCAAGCGTAACATTGAATTCAAGCGGAACATCGGTCGGCTTCATTCCCTTTTCTTCTTTGGGGGTAATTGCTTTTTTTGATTTATCAATCATCAGACAGATAGCGTCGACTAGTTCCGACAAATTATGCGGAGGAATCTTTGTTGCCATACCAACCGCAATTCCCTCAGCTCCCATAAGGAGAAGATTAGGAAGTTTTGCGGGAAGAAACACTGGTTCTTTTATTGTTGCATCAAAATTATCGGTCCAATCGACCGTTTCTTTTTCAATGTCGCACAACAGTTCATCTGCGATTTTGGAAAGTTTTACTTCCGTGTAACGCATGGCAGCCGGCGGGTCTCCATCGACTGATCCGAAGTTTCCCTGTCCTTTGACGAGAGGATAACGCATGGAAAAATCCTGCGCCATACGGGCAAGAGCTTCGTAGACGGACGAATCACCATGAGGATGATATTTACCCAACACTTCTCCGACAACTTTTGCTGACTTTGAAAAACGGGCACTTGACGTAAGACCCATTTTATTCATGGCATACAAGATGCGTCTGTGTACGGGCTTTAATCCGTCACGGACATCAGGAAGGGCACGCGATACGATGACAGACATTGCGTAGTTTAGGTACGCGCGTTTCATTGTCGCAACTATTTCTACGTTACGTATTCCCTTTTGTTTTTCTGGAACAATTTCAATGTGTTCTTCTGGTTTTTTTGTTTCTGTCATAGTATGTGCCGTTTATGCGAAAATTTATTTCATTCCCTGTTTAATTGATTCGTACGCTTTTTCTTTTCCTAAAAAGTTTCGGGTTTTTACCCATTTGTTTGCTTCAAGTTCTTTGTAATAATTGAAAAAGTGTTGGATTTTTTTCTTTGCTGTTTCATTAAGATCGTCAATATCCTCTATATCGGAATAGAAAGGATCGACTTTGACCGTTGGGACAGCAAGGATTTTTGTGTCAATCCCTTCTTCATCTTCCATTTCAAGCATGCCGATGGGGCGGACCGAAATATATGCGCCCGGCTGGACCGGATAGGTGGAGATGACAAGGACATCAACCGGATCTCCGTCTTCTGCATGCGTGTTGGGGATAAATCCGTAATTGAACGGATAGACCATTGTCGTGAATGCAAACCGGTCAACCTTCATAAATCCGGACTCCTTGTCCATTTCATATTTAATCGGTGAGCCTTGCGGGATTTCGATAACAACATTGACTTCTTGGGGCGGGTTCTTACCGACTGAAAGTTTTGATAGATCCATAGTAAAAAATTTAAAATTGATAATTTTAAATGTCCAAATTGGCCGTCTTGGCATGAGTAACAATGAACTTTTTTCGCGGGGGAACCTCATCTCCCATCAGCATGGTGAATACATGATCCGCTTCATCCGCGTCCTCAATTGCAACCTGTTTTAAAATGCGGTTTTCCGGATTCATGGTTGTCTCCCATAACTGTTCGGGATTCATTTCTCCCAAACCTTTATACCGTTGTACGATGCATGTCGCTCCGCCTTTCGTCATTTCTTTATAAAATACGTCCCGTTCCGCATCCGAATATGCATAATTTACTTTCTTTCCGTGTTGCAGTTTGAAAAGAGGCGGTTGGGCTACATACAGATGTCCGTTTTTCACGATTTCCGGCATATGGCGATAGAAGAACGTCAGAAGAAGCGTCATAATATGTTCTCCATCGACGTCAGCATCGGTCATGACAATAATTTTGTGATAGCGGAGTTTTGCATAGTCAATGGTTTCCCCTATTCCCATGCCAAGTGCTATAACCAGGTCCTTGATTTCCTTAAAGGCAAGTACTTTATCCAAATAAGCGCGTTCCGTGTTAAGGATTTTTCCGCGAAGGGGCAAAATTGCCTGAAACTTGCGGTTTCTTCCCTGTTTTGCGGTGCCGCCTGCGCTGTTTCCTTCCACCATGAAGAGTTCTGAAAGCGCCGGGTCCTTTTCCGAACAGTCGGCAAGTTTTCCGGGGAGAGCCGAACCTTCAAGAGCTCCTTTTCTCATAACGGCTTCTTTTGCAGCTTTTGCCGCAAGGCGGGCCTTCTGGGCAAGGAGTATCTTCCCTAGGATTTCTTTCGCAACTTTCGGATTTTCTTCAAAATAAACGTCCAAATATTCAGAAACTGCCGTTTGGACGACCGATTGGACCTCGGAATTTCCGAGCTTGGTCTTTGTCTGGCCTTCAAACTGCAGATTGGTTGCGGGCATTTTGACATAGATGATTGCAGAGAGTCCTTCCTTTACATCGTCTCCGGTGAGGGCGTCTTCCGTATCTTTCTGTGCGAGTTCTTTTCGGGCATATGTGTTTATAGCCTTGGTAAGCGCTATACGGAAACCCGTAAGATGCGTTCCTCCCTCTTGGGTATTAATGACGTTTACGAACGAGTGGACAATCTCAGCCATTGAGTCGTTATATTGAATGACGACTTCAACTTCCTTGTCTTCTATGGCTTTATGAATGTATATGGGGTCATGAAGAATATGCTTTCCGCGATTGAGGTCGTTGATAAGGGACATGACGCCTCCATCAAAGAAAAAGGCGGTTCTGTCTTTGATTTTTTTGTTATGTATCTTGAACATGACGCTCTTAATGAGATATGCGCGTTCTTTCAGTTGTTTTTTCAGGGTCGGATAATGGATTTCGATTGTTTCGGTGAAGATAGTCTTATCGGGATAAAAAGAAACGGCAGTTCCCTGTGGCATATTAAATCCGAGAATGGACGTCTTTACTTTTTCGACTTTATGCTGAGGAATACCCCGTTTGTATTCCTGTCTATAGAGTTTTCCGTCCCGTCTCACCTCGATAATGACGTGATCCGAAAGGGCGTTGACAACAGATGCGCCTACTCCGTGAAGTCCTCCCGATACCTTGTATGCTCCCTGATTAAATTTTCCTCCTGCATGGAGCTTTGTCATGACAAGTTCGAGGGCCGATACTTTGTATTTTGCCACCTCTTCAACGGGGATACCTCGACCGTCGTCAAAGACCGTCATATAGCCATTTTCTTCGATAGTAATATCGACGTTTTTGGCAAATCCGGCAAGGGCCTCATCAATGGAATTATCAATGATTTCGTTAAGACAGTGATTGACTCCGAGTTGAGACGTCGTACCGATGTACATGCCTGGTCTTTTTCGGACCGGTTCAAGTCCTTCAAGGACGACAATGGAGTCTGCACCGTAGTTAGAAGTTGTACTCATAAGAATAAGATTATATGCGATTTTGAAGCAGAATGCAAGCTCAAAGCACCAAAAAAACCCGCCCATTTCGGGGCGGGATTTTTTTAAATTTCTTTTCGAAGAGAAAGATGAAAATTATTTCATTTCGACTTTTCCTCCTGCGGCTTCAATCTTTTTCTTTGCTTCTTCTGCGACGTCTTTCTTTGCGTCTTTAACAAGTTCTTGTGGGGCTGATTCTACTAATTTTTTAGCATCCATAAGTCCTAGAGTTGGATTGATCTCTCGAACTGCTTTAATGACTGCTAATTTAGTTGCTCCTGCATCGGTCAGCACAACGGTGAAAGAAGTTTTTTCTTCTGCCGGTGCTCCAGCTGCTGCTGGTGCTGCTGCTTGGACTGCTGCGACTGCTGATACGCCGAATTTGTCTTCGAGGTATTTTGCAAGTTCTGCCATTTCAAGTACTGTCATTCCTTCAATTTCTGTTGCGATTTTTTGGATTTTTTCTGATAATTCTGCCATTGTGTTTCACCTCCTTCAAAGTATGGTTAATTAATAATTATTCTCTCCGTAAGTTAAGCCTTCTTTGCTTTTGCATTTAAGACAAGTGCAAATTTCTGAGCCGGGAATTTTATTGCATACACAAATCTATTTAGAGGACTCTTCATGCTGCCGATTACCTTACCCATGAGTTCGAGTTTGCTGGGAAGACGTGAGATCTTATCAAGCGCGACACCGTCATAGGTTGTCTTGTCAAGAAATCCCAGTTTAAATGAGAGTGATTTATCTGTCTTCGCAACTTTGGCAAATGCGTTAAGTCCGTTTGACCAGTCTTTTCCAAGGCCAAGGATAGCCGTATTTTCCTTAAGGCTACGAGCCTGTTTTTGGAACGTATGCAGATCCTTATATTCCTTCTCTGCTGCCATTTTATTGATGGCTTTTGTGAAAATGGTATTTTTGATGACCTTGACGCGTCCATTTGCCTTTAAAAGCTCTTTACGTAGGCCTTCAAGTGCAATATGGGTTGTCTTGTCAAATTTGATAAGTGCGAAGTTTTCTGATTTTTTCAAAAAATCAGAAACGGCTGTCTGTTGAGAAAGTTTCTTTTGGTTTTTCATTGTGTATCACTTTCTTGCCTGAAGGCAAAATATTCTAGGAATTAATAATGTAATTTATAGACTTAAAAAGTCAACCTAGAGTCGTAATGATTTCTATAGTATAGCAGAAAATCACGTAAACTCAATTTGAAATTCTTAATTCTTAATTTTTATTCAATTTTAAAAATTTCAAATTTTCAAATTAAAAATTGAAGTTATGACTCACTCAGCAATTCGCGGAGCGATTTTACTTTTCGTTCTCCCTTTTCTTCTGTTTTTTTCTTTGATGCGCTGAGTTTTTTCTTCATTTCGGCCGCAACTTGCTGTTTCTTCTGGAACTTTTCTACTTTTCCCTTTGTATCAACAAATCTATGTTCTCCCGTATAGAAAGGATGACATTTGCTGCAGACGTCGACACGGATCATTTCTTTTGTAGAGCCTGTCGTAAATGTGTTGCCACAAATGCAGACGACTTTTGCTTCGGTAAAATATTTCGGATGAATATTAGCTTTCATAAGAGTGAGTACAATTAACGACAAAACAACATTATACAAGCAGTATACAGAAAATTCAAATACAATTCCCTATCTTCCTTCAAAGGTAATAAGTTCGGGGACACGGAGGGCAAAAAATATCGTTGCGATAATGGTGGCAACACCACCCACGACAACCGTTGCCGGCGTCCCGATAAGAATGGCCGAGAGACCCGACTCCACCTCCCCAAGCTGCGGCCCACCCATATAAAAGATCATGTTAATGGAAATCATTCTTCCCCGAATATGGTCCGGCGTAATAATCTGCCGCAGGGTGCTGCGGATAATGGAACTTATCATATCGGCAGCCCCGACAAGAGACATGGCAACGAGAGACAGGGCAAAGTTCCGGGAGAGCCCGAATACGCAGGTCATCAGCCCGTACACAATGATTGCGATAACTATCGTTCTTCCTTTAAGTGCTATTTTTCTTTTTGTGTTAAACAGAAGGCCGGCGATGACTGCTCCTACCGAGGGAGCTGCATATAAAAATCCGAGGCCCTGCGGTCCCACGTGAAGAATATCGCTTGCGAAAACCGGCATGAGGGTCATGGCGGAGGCAAAAAAGGTGGCAAAAAAATCAATAAACATGGTGCTCCATATGAGGCGAGAGCGCTTGACGAAGCGAAGACCATCACGGATGGACTGCAACCCGCTATGTGACTGTGTCTGTATCTCCTGCGGCACGGCTCCTACAAAGTAAAGGCAAATAAGGCCGATAAAGATACTTGCAGCATGAACGACAAAAACGGGTGCGATGCCGTATGCCGCAATGACAAATCCGGCAATTGATGGTCCGAGAACAACCGCTATTTGGTAGGAAAGCTGACCGACGCTTATTGCGTTCAGATAATCCTCTCTCGGGACAAGGGCCGGAAGAAGTGCCTGACGGGACGGGTTTCCAAACACCATTAAGGTCGCGTTAGTAAATATCAGGGCATAAAGAAACAAAGGCGTCGCAAGACCGGACCAGACGGCAAAGACCGCAAAAAGACTGACGAACAACTGGAACATCTGGGAGATAACCACAACCCGCCGACGGGAGTACTTATCTGAAATATGCCCCGAAATAAGGGAAAAAACAAGGACAGGAAGGAAACGAGCAAGACCGACAAGGCCAAGGGAAAACGGAGAATGCGTCAATTGGTACAGTTGCCAGGAAATAGCCACGTTTAACATCTCGCTCGTGATCTGCAGGAAAATAGACCCTATCCAATAGGTGCGGTATTTTTTGTGGCGGAGCGAGGGAAACATAAGAATATACAGTATACAATATAAATTCGAAGCTAACCCATGCGTATTAGGGAAATAATACGCGGTCAAACGTAGGGCCATATTATAGGCCACTATCAGGAAATATACGGTAATTCGTTATACGAAAATTGATATGTGGACTCTTGCAGCAGGCTGACGCTTAGAGTTAGCAGACTGATGAGTAGAGTGCTAATCTTAGGGTTATTTCTGTGTAGGCCGTCAGGACAATCTAAATCGATTATGGAAGTTTGGCTTGCTGCATCGCTTCAAAGACTTTTTCCCACTTTCCGTCCTGAATAATGACTTCAAGATTATGAAAGCTTTTGTTGATACGGTGGTCCGTCAGTCTGTCCTGGGGGAAATTATAGGTCCTTATCTTGTCAGAACGCTCTCCCGACCCAATATTACGGACGAAAGACTGTTGGGCTCCTTGTTTGCGTTCCTCTTCAAGCTGATAGAGTTTGGCCGAGAGCAGGTCAAGCGCTATCTGGCGGTTTGCAAGCTGCGCCCGTTCACGGCTGGCTGTGGTTACTATGCCAGTTGGCTTGTGGATAAGGCGGACGGCTGTTGAGACTTTGTTGACATTTTGGCCTCCGTGTCCCCCGCTACGGAAGAACTGCCACTCTATATCTCCGGGGTTTATTTTAATGGCTGATTGTATTATCTGAGGAAGAACGACGATGACGCAGGTTGAGGTGTGTATTCTCCCTTTACGCTCGGTTCTGGGCGTGCGCTGGACCCTGTGGACGCCTGTTTCGTGCCTGAAGAGTGCATAGGCATTCTCTCCCTGTATTTTGGCAATATTATCTTCGAGGTAGCTTACCTTGAACTTGTATTTTTGTGCGTATTTGAAGTACGACATCAATAACTCCTGCATCCAAAGCTTACTTTCATCCCCTCCTACTCCGGGGAGCGATTCAATAATGGCAACATTTGGGTTTACTTGCATATTTCGATAAAAAAACTCTAAACTCTAAACATTAAAATCTAAACAAACCCTAAACCCTAAATTCAAAAATTTTGTATTTATTTGAATAGGATTTAGTGTTTAGTATTTAGGATTTTATAACGTTATTATCTTCTGCTCGCCTGACTTCATGTTTTTAAGCTTTACCGTTTTGTTTGCCGCTTCTTCAGGACCGATAATATACACCTCTTCAATCCCCCGTTTGTTGGCGTATTTAAGCTGTTTTTCAAGCTTTGCAGTGGCATCCGGATATAAAACGACCGATTTACCCTTGCTGCGCAGAGTGTTGGCAAGACCAAGCGAAAGAGGAGCAAGAGCAGCCTCAAAAACGGTTACGAGAACCGGAACCTCTCCCTCTCCTGTAAACATTCCCCTATCCTTCACAACTTCAATGAGACGTTCAATGCCGAATGATCCTCCCGTTGCGGGAATATCGTGACCCAAATAGAGGCCGACCAACTTGTCATATCTGCCTCCTCCTCCTACCGATCCGACCCCCCCGTCTTTTATGATGAATTCCCAAACGGGCCCCGTGTAGTAAGAGAGGCCGCGGATTATCGTGAGGTCAAATAGGTATGTCCTCGGATCGACCTTAGCTGATTTGAGGTAGGAAAACAACTCTTCAAGTTCGGCAAGCCCTGTCTGCGCCTGAGTGACTCCCTTCATGGTGGTTTTAAGCGCTGCAATTTTCTCTTCGGTTGAACCGGTTATTGAGATGATTTCGGTTATTTTTTTGATTATTTCGTCCCCGATTTGTTTTTTTCTCATCTCCGCTTGGACGCCCTCAATCCCTATTTTGTCAAGCTTGTCTATTGCAATACAGATGGAATAAAATTGATCGGCGTTTGCTCCCGCATATGTCGCAAGACCGTCGATAAACTTCCGGTTATTGATGCGCGCGACAACATCCGCAAAACCAAGCGTTTGTAATATCTCTATTCCCATTTGTACGTATTCGCCGTCCGCAAGCATAGAGGCAGATCCGAACGTGTCTCCGTCACACTGATAGAATTCACGGAATCTTCCTTTTTGGGTATTGTCGGCCCGCCACACCGGTTGGATTTGATATCTTTTGAAAGGGAGCGGGATATCATTCTGATATTGTGCGAGCACGCGGCATGCGGGAACGGTAAGGTCGTATTTCATCGCAACCTCACGTCCGCCGCGGTCGGTAAAGTGGTAGAGAAGTTTTTCCGCTTCTTCTCCGTATTTTCCCATAAGGATATCCGCGTATTCAAGGGTCGGAGTTTCAAGAGGCTGATACCCGTATTTTTCAAATATCTGTTTGAAGACGGAAATGACTTTCGAGCGAATGTGCATATCGGACGGGAGAAAGTCGCGAAAGCCTTTCAGTGTACGTGGTGTGATGGTTGACATAAGCTCCATTATAGCAATATTATTTATTAAACTTGAGAACGACGAATGCTAACAGTGCCATAACGCTTCCAAAAAGAAACGTATATGCCGGTCCGAACGAACTCCACAGGATACCTCCTATGAATGAGGCAAAAAATCCGCATACGGCGAGTCCCGTCTGATAAAGCCCGAAAAACGTTCCCGACTCCCCTTCGGTAATAAATTCCGAAATATATGCCTTTGAAACGCCGTCCGTAAATGCGATATATGCACCGTATATGGGGAAAAGAATCCACAGCCATATTGAAGAGGTCATGAGGGCAAATCCTCCGTAAACGAGCGCAAAGATAAGAAGTCCTATGGAAAAGACCCGTTTTGCGCCTATTTTGTCGGCCAGGCTTCCGGCAGGAGTTGATGCGAGTGTTTGGACGACGTTATAAAGGACATAGGCAAGGACAATAAGCGTGGTGGTGAGTCCCAGTTGCTTTCCGCGCAAAATAATAAAAACGTCAGAACTGTTTCCGAAGCTAAAGAGCATGCTTGCAACAAAGAAAAGTTTTAAGCGGGGAGAAATATTCTTCCATCTTGAAAGAACGAAGGTACTTTTCTGAATGGCCCTCTGCTCGGAAACGGGCACATCTGACTTTTTTTCCTTCACAAACAGGATAAGAAGGATAACTCCGATAACGGCCGGGATACAGGCAACAAGAAAGGTAAGACGCATGTTTTCTTTAAACACATTAAGAAGGATGAGCGCAAGAAGCGGGCCTATGACGGCTCCGGCGCTGTCAAGCGAACGGTGAAATCCGAAGATAAACCCTTTATTTTTGGGAGTGGAGTTTTGAAGGAGAATAGCATCCCGTGCTGAGGTACGGACACCTTTTCCAAGTCGGTCAATGATGCGTGCAAACAGAACAAAAGGCCACACGGTAGCAATGGCGATTAAGGCTTTTGAAACCGCACTGAGTCCATACCCGCCCACCACAAATCTTTTGCGCTTATGGAGCTTGTCTGAAATGTAGCCGGATACGAATTTCATGAGGCTTGCCGTTGCTTCGGCAACACCCTCTATCGTTCCGATTATTTCAATAGGCGCATGAAGAACGGAAGAAAGAAAGATAGGGACAATGGGATAGATCATTTCGGACGCCGTATCATTAAACAGGCTCACCATTCCAAGTACCCATACGGTAAAGGGGACCTTCTCTTTTTTTGTATTCATTTCTTTATTATAATGCAAGCAAAAATAGTGCGACTGAGGCCAAAATAATACCAAATCCCTTTAAAAATGTCAGTTTTTCCCCGAGAAAAATAAACGAAAGGATAGCGGTGACGGCAGGATAGAGGGCGGTAACGGCCGTTGCGATTCCCGCGTCTTTTTTTGCGACGAGAAGATAAAATGCGATAATCCCGACCGATCCGATAGCGCCGGCAAGCAATGCAAACAATACCCCCATCTTGTCATGCTCGACAAATGATTTCGGTTTGAGGGTGAGCACGCAGTAGAGTATGACAAACGGCACATAGCCCACCATATCCCAAAATACCGACCGCTCACCGATATGGTTTGTGGCGAGTTTGGAAAAGAACGCTCCCACTCCCCACCCCAGCATGCTTAATCCGGCAAGTACTATTGTTTCCGTGTTCATATTTGAACATTATACAAGAAATCCCGTTGTTTGGCTCCATTATCACCACTTGAAAAAGACATACTCCCTATGTATACTACCAGTAGTTGATAACGGATTATTACCACGCCCCCTCTATGACAAAAGGTCAGATGGAAGATGTGATTGCAAAAGACCTCACTCATTTCTATGCTGATACGTTAGGGGTGGGTCCCCGCCAGGCAAAAGCCTACATTACGCGGGATATGGTCATCGTGAGACTTAAAGGAAACACTCATCCGTATGAACATGTCCTGTTAAAACAGCACCGAGGGGTCGAAATGGTAAAGAACTTACGTGCAGCAGTACTCGAATCGGTAGTTGATGACTTAACGGATCTCGTTGAAAAACATACGGGAGCGCAGGTGATAACGGTTCATGCTGATTCAAGTACGCGGACAGGAGAACGCTTCGTTATCTTTGTCCTTGACAAAGTGATAGGTTAACGTTATGGCAGTCAGAGTGTAAGGTCACGTTCCAAGTGCGGAGCCTGATCAGACCGAAGAACGCCAAAAATTATAATTCCCATGAAGGAAGATTTTTGGTTGTTGGTCGGTTACATTTTGATTACATTCAATACACTTTCAGTAGTGATTCTTCTTGAAATGATTTTCTTGGGCAGACCATATATCACATTATTTCTTCTTATTCTCTTCGGGGTTTATAAAATCAATAGGAAAATGTTCGCAAGCAAAAAAAAGGTTTGAATTTTTCTATCTCGCGTTTTGGTATCCCTTTACTTTATACTCGCATCCGTGACACGGGTGGTAGAAAGGACAGACAACAACGGTGCATCCGACCTCTTGTCTATCAAGAAGCATAATGATGCGCTCCATATGTCGCATCAGTGAACCTTTAATATAGAGAAAATCTCCCCTCTCAAGAAGTGGAGAGAGTACGGCGACTGCCTGGTGTATATTTGAAACGGCAAATGCACGGTCTTTTGGAAATCCGTTTGCGACTGCTTCGTCAATGACGATTTTTTGTAGCGGGCCTATACCGAAAACATAGTCAAGTAAAAGAGTCGGAATAAGTCTTCCTATTTTTCTGTGTTCTTCCTCAGGGTGTGCAAGTTCCCCCATTTCACCCAGTATTGCAATTTTCTTGCCAAGCGGCATTTTTATCGCCGAAAAACTTTTCAAACCCGACTCGGTTGAGGACGGGTTTGCCCGCAGGGAATCGTTAAGGATGATTGTTCCCCGTGGACCTTTCTCCATACTCATCCGGCCGTGAAGTGGAACGATATCCGCAACGAGCGCAGGAAACGTATCTAGATCCTTTTCTTTCGTTACAAGTCGGTACACACAAAATGCCGCCATAAACGTATAGATATGGTGAATGCCGATAAGATGGGAGTGTAGGTGCAAGGTTTTTCCCCCGTATGTCAGGTCAAAGGTGAGTCCGTCGGTTGTCAAAATGGCATTGTGTGCCGAAACATCACAGTTTGTTTTGTCGGTTCCATAGAAAATAACCTTTGCCCTCGTATGCTGTGCCATTTTTCTTACATTGATATCGTCAAAGTTGAGAATGGCAAAATCATCTTTTGACAGTTTTTCGATAAGCTTTTGTTTTTCAGCAATAAGATTTTCAAATGACCCCAGGTGTTCCGCGTCCGTATGAACTGGTGATACGCCGGTAATGACAGCAATGTGGGGCGTAATGATTTCAAGGTGCCGGTCCATTTCCCCTCTGTGGTCAATGCCGCATTCAAACACTGCAAAACGGGTCGCAGGTTTGACCGAAAGCGCCGTCATCGGGATACTGAAGTTGCTGTCCAGATTAAGATCGGTGACAACGGTATTTCCCAGTTTTGAGAGCAGATGGGAAAGGACGGTGCGCACTGTCGTTTTTCCCTGACTGCCGGTTATTGCAATTTGAACTGCACCCATTCGGGCAAGCCATCTTGTTGCAAGTAACCGTCGGGAAGCATGAAAGATTTTTTTATAGAGTGGCGGGTTGTATGACATATCCTTCTTTTGTATCCTCAACTTTATACCCCTTTTCTTCAATTCGTTTTCTTAAGTCATCGGCTTTTGCATACTGTTTTTCCTGTTTTGCCTGTTTTCTTTGCTCTGCCAATTCCTGGACCTCTTTTGGAATAGTATTTACCGTATTGTTTTCTTTCAGAAGGTCAAGTCCCAATACCTGATCAAAATCCGCAACAAGAGTTCTTTTTTCGAAATTATTAATCTGATTGTCTTTGAGCATTGTCCACAACGTTGCAATTGCAATTGGCAGCTGGAGATCATCGGCAATAGCGTCTTTAAAGGTCTTTTTATACGCCTGTGCCTGTACGGAAAGATCTTTATTTTTGGGAACGATTGTATCAAGACCTAAAACGAGCTTTTTTAATTTGAGATAGGCTTCATTTGCGCCTTCTGCTGCCTGCCATGTAAAGTTGAGAAGTTGTCGATAATGAGCCTGCAGAAAAAGAAAGCGGAGGGCTAACGGATGAATATTGTGTTTTTTCACGTCATCGATCGTATAGAAATTACCCAGACTTTTACTCATTTTTTTTCCGTCAACTTGGAGGAAGTAAAAGTGCGTCCAATGTTTTACGAAGGGTACTCCGTTTGCTGCTTCCGACTGGGCAATTTCGTTTTCATGGTGTACGGGAATATGGTCAATTCCCCCCGAGTGGAGGTCGATTGTTTTGCCGAGATATTTCATACTCATCGCGGAACACTCAATATGCCATCCCGGAAATCCGTCACCCCACGGGCTTTGCCAATACATGGTGTGGTCTTTAAACCTGCCCACGCGTTTAAACCATAACGCAAAATCGGCAGGATGTTTTTTTTGCGGGTCAACATACACTTCCTCTCGCACTCCTTTTAATTTTTCCCCTAAGGGTTGATGGGAAAGTTTTCCGTAGCCGGCAAACTTCTGTACGTCAAAATACAAAGCCTCCTCGGTTTCATAGGCAAACTTTTTTTCAACCAATATTGTAATGAGGTCTATCATTTCGGGAATATGTTCGGTTGCTTTTGCAACAACGTCGGGACGCAAATTGTTCACCTGGTCCATTGTAGAAAAGAAAAAATCGGTATAAAACCGTGCCAGATCCCAAACGGTTTTCCCGTATTTCCGTGCACCCTTTTCCATCTTGTCTTCTCCACTATCCGCATCGTCTGAGAGGTGTCCTACATCAGTTACATTCATCACATGTTTTATCGGCATTCCAAGATAGGGAAATGATCTCCTTATGATGTCGTTATAGATATAGGAACGGATATGACCGATATGGGTGAAATCGTAAACGGTAGGTCCGCAGGCATAGAAGGAAATCGTTTTTCCGTTTATGGGGACAACCTCTTCCTTTTTTCCTGATAGAGTGTTATAAAGATACATTTCCCAGATAGTATATAATAAATCTCATGCCAAACATATCCTATCTTGCAGTCGCATTGCTCGGGGCGCTTCATACCGCGACATATGGGGCATATAAAGATTCTCCCTACGAGGGGTTCCGGTGGGATAGCTTTGTGCGCGAACTTGCCTTTGCCGCCTTGCATTTTCCGTCGTTTCTTTTTTTTATGATTTTTCATTCGTCAATTGGGGTGTTTTGTTTCTTACTTTTTCCCTTCTTGCAAAAATAATGACGGAAAGTTATAAACAGTTCATCAGGCGCGAATCGCAAAAGCAGTATAAAATCCCTTCGATGGTCCATCTGTTCGGGAAAGTCACGCATTCGCCGCTTATCCGTCTATTGCTTGGAGGAGGGATGATACTTGCAATTGTTGGAATGGTATATCTGTCGCGTTTCATAACGGCGGTCGTCCCCACCCCTTTTGCGGGAGGACTTATAGGACTTCTTATTGGAGTAGCAACGGCACTGGGGGGAAGTTATAAGGATGGTTTTTTTGAAGGATTTGATGGATTGAAGTTTTTCCGCAGTCCGCTTGTGGGATTGACTTCAGGTCTTGTTGTCGGATTTTTTACTCACGACCCGTTTTTCCTTCTTTTTGCAACCGGGGGGCTTGAACGGATGATATCCGAAGGATATAAAACATTTTTAAGCAAGGCGTATGTACCGGGCAAGTTCAATCTTCGTCGTCCGTCTCATCTTCGTCCTCTTCGGCAAAGAATGAGGCTCGTTCCTCTTTACTTGGCAACATGGGTTGCTTTTCTTCTGCTTCTTTTTTTATCGTGAATGAAGAAAAAATCGGAAAGTGGTCGGAAAGCGGAGCATCTATTCTTTTTGTTTCAAGAGGAGTACAGTTACGGTAAAAAATATAATCAAGTTTAAACGGCCGTTTAACGAAAAAGTCAAGCACCCTCTTCCCCATTCTTTCCCAGAACGTGTAATAGGTCAATCTTTTGTCCGTCGTAAACAGGAGGTTGGATGTTGCCTCAGACAGTCCGCAAAACCGCATCGTTTTTTCCAATTTTTTTCTTCCAAAGGGATAATTAAAATCTCCCGCAAGAATGGTAGCTGATGTGTCTTCAAGATCTATTTCTTTGAGCGTTTTTTTCAGTTGTCTTAATCGGGCGCCGTTTGAGGCGTGGGAAGAAAGATGAATGTTATACACGGTAATTTCTTTACCCGACTGGCGATGGGTAAACTTGGTCCGGACAACCGTCCGGTTTCGTGTTTTAAATCTGAATAAGTGAACGACTAAATTAAACATTTCATAATAACTTTTGGGAAGATTAATGACCTTTGAGGAATGATATTGAAGGGTTTTGGGATTGTAGTATGTCGCGCCTCCGAATATCGTTCCGAATTTGACGAAACAATTCGCATATTCCGCGAGTCGATAGTTGGGGCCTGCAACTCTATCAAGGTGGGGATTATTGGTGTTGAGTTCCTGAATGCAGATAACGTCCGGATTACATTTCTCGCCTAAGTCTTGAATGGAGCTTCTGGCGTCGTTAAGCAAAATATTATACGTAAGTATGGAAAACTGCATGAGTCTTATTATAATGTAAATTTGTAAGTCGGGGCAGCGGGACTTGAACCCACGACCTCACGGTTCCGAACCGTGTGTTCTAGCCATCTGAACTATGCCCCGAAATTCTCTCCACTTATGTGAATTATATAACAAACAAGCCCCAAGACACGGGCATGTTTAGCGGGAGGTAAGATGAAGAAATCCAACCGCAATCGGCGCATAAAAAAGAACATAGCTTGCTATGGGATATGCCTCACACACTGCTCCTGCGGCAAGCGGTATACCGACCATTGCGCCCATTTTAAACAAAGCCCATCCAAAATTAGTATCGTTGTGTAATGCATTGGTGAGAGGTTTGAATCCAAACAGTTCTGCTCCAAGAGCAGCGGTTCCTACTGCTCCCCTGGCAAAGGTAGAAACAGGATCGGGAGAACCGAAAACATCACTGAACTTACAGGCCATTGTGCTCAGGCCCAACGCCGCTATTGCAGCTGTTTTTGAAAGACGGGAAGATATTTTTTTCGGAGAACGTTCCATAAAGAAGAATTATACTATAAGCTATATCTAAATACAAGATACGAGAGAAAGAAGCGGAATTATTGATGCCCAGTTGCGGGCTTCAATTCTGCAGGTTGAGGCTCCATAGCTGATTTCTTCTTCTTTTTTCCTCCGAGAATGGACCGGCGCTCTTTCCCCTGGGGTTCGGCGTTCGCTCTTTGCCTTCTCTGTTGTTCGATTGCCCTTCTTTTTTTCTCTTCTTCTTCCCAGTTCGTTTGGCGCGCCTCCTGGAGTTTTTTTTGTTTCCCCGTCTGGAATTGTTTTTCTTCCTCCCCTTTCACCATCTGGAACAGTCTGTTTTTCATTGCATCAATTTTTTGTTTATCCTGCTTGGCATAATTTTCCTGGAGTTTATTAAAATCAAGCGGCGTGCTCGTTGCATTTTTTCCCCTCTGTTCTTTTGCTTTATTCAGTTCGTTTGACGGTGAAGTCTCTCCACTTGCAAAGCTGTTTTTTATCATGTCCCACGGATTGAAAGTTTGTGCGACTTGTTTTACGGAGGACTTTGCTGTTTGCTGCCCCGATTCGACAAGCTGTTCAAATGCGTCCTGTACTATCTGCTTAACTGCCATATATTTTAAGTATACATTAGATACCAAGCGTTGCTTTTGCGCGTTTGGTGAGGCGGTCAAGGTTCCATGGAGGATCAAAGGTTATTTCAACAGTTGCCTGTTTTCTGGCAATACCCAATTCGGCCAGCCGTATATAGATATCCTCTTCAATTATTCCAAACAGCGGGCATCCCATTGAGGTAAGAGTCATAAGGATGTGGACGGTTCCCTTTTTGGAAACCGTAACTTTGTATACCAATCCCAAATCAATAATCGAAAGACTCATCTCAGGGTCCATGACTTTTGAAAGCTTTTCCTCTATCTTTTTTTTCGTAACTAAGACTTTTGCGGTCATAGATGGAAGTATACCAAAATACTGTATACTAACAATATCTAAAAATTAAAAAAATAAGTATGTTTACACTTCGTTTTGTTTCATTGGGAGGCGTCATCGGCGTTACAAAAAACATGTATCTTTATGAACTGTACAGGGACAATGTTTTGCAGGACATAGTCATTGTCGATTGCGGTATCGGATTTCCCCAGGAAAAAGAATTCGGTGTTGACTTCGTCATTCCCGATATTTCCTATCTGGCTGACAAGAAAGACAAGATACGAGCACTCCTCTTGACCCACGGACATGAAGACCATATCGCGGCAATTCCTTATCATTATGAAGAGTTGGGGCGCCCCCCTATTTATGCAAGTAAATTAACCGCGGCATTTGTCGAAAACAAATGTAAGGAATTTAAGCTTCCCGTTGACATGCATGTTGTTGATTACAAAAAATCATACGCCTTCGGCGACTTCAAAATAGAATTTATTCCCGTTACCCACTCCATTCCCGACACAACACACATTCTTATCACAAGCCCCGTCGGAACAATGTATCACGGATCGGATTTTAAACTGGACCTGACTCCCGTATACGGAAACGCTCCCGATTTTTATCGGATAACAAAAGCGGGACACGACGGAGTACTGTGTCTTTTTTCGGATTGTTTAGGAGCGGAGCGAGACGGGCTTACTCTTTCCGAAGCAATAGTGGGAGAAACGTTTGAGAATGAAATGCGCCGGACAAAAGGAAAATTCATCATGACGACATTCTCATCCAACATTTCACGTATCAGACAGTGTGTTGAAGCGGCAGTGAAATTTAACCGGAAAATTATTTTTCTCGGGCGTTCAATGAGGGAGAATACCCGCCTTGCAAAGGAGATAAATTATCTTCCTATCCCGAACCAGTTTATGGGAAAAGAAGAAGAGGTTATGCAGATCCCGCCGAATAAGGTCTGTCTTATCGTCGCAGGAAGCCAGGGCCAGTACGGATCTGCCCTTTCAAAACTTGCAAACAAAATGAATGACCATATCAAAATCAAGCCGGGAGATAAAGTGGTTTTGTCATCCGATCCTATTCCGGGAAATGAAAACGAAGTCTATGCACTTATTGAAGAGTTGTCAATGCAGGGAGCGGATGTTGTCTATTCCGACATCGCCGACCAACTGCATGCATCCGGTCATGGAAACCGCGAAGACCTCAAGTTCCTTATGCGATTTACCAATCCGAAATATTTCATTCCCATTGGAGGCACCATCCGTCACCAGCAACAGTACCGTCATCTTGCGGGAGAGCTTGGATTTGATGAAAAAAAAGTTATGCTCCTCTCCGAAGGTGAAACGGTTTTGTTTCAGAAAGACAGTGCAACAATGGGTGAAAACCTGGAAACGAAAAGTATTTATGTTGATGCGTATGGAGTGGGAGATATCGGAAGTGTTGTCCTTCGGGACCGCAAGACGTTGTCGTCCGACGGAATAGTGGTTGCCGTCCTTGCCCTTAACAATGAAGGGCTGCTTGCAGCGCGACCGAAGTTTATTTCCAAAGGATTTGTTTTCGAAAAAAACGAAACGGAGTTATTTAACAAAGCAGCAGTATTGGTTGCTGCGGAATTAAAACCTCACGGAGGAAAGGTTAGCGATTTCACGAAAATAAAAAGAGACATCATTGATAGGCTTGAAACATTTTTTTACAAACAAAGAGGCAGAAAACCGCTTGTTATTGTGGAAACGCTTGAAATTTAACCTATGCTTCCCGACAGTCTTAAACAAATTGCCTTATTTCTTGAACGCCTTCCCGGTATTGGGGGGAAAACTGCCAACAGACTGGCCCTTTACCTCCTGCGTATGCCGGAGAGTGACCTGAAAGAGTTTGGGAAACAAATAGCCCAGTTGAAGGAAAAAACAAAAAGGTGTTCTGTCTGTATGAATTTAAGTGAGAAGGATATTTGCGCAATTTGTGATGACGTGCGACGCGACAGGTCAATTATTACGATAGTCGAGTCCCCTCTTGATCTTCTGTCTTTTGAAAAAGGGAACATATATAACGGTATGTATCACGTGTTGCACGGGCGTATTGATCCCTTAAACAATATCGGACCGGATGATATTTTTATCGCCTCCCTTCTGAAGCGTATTGATGAAGAATGTAAAAAAGACAGTCAACAGCTGAAAGAAATTATTCTTGCGACGAACCCAGATATGGAAGGGGAAGCAACAGCCATGTTTATCCGTAAAAGATTGGACGAGGTGAAAAAAGAAACGGGCGCTTCGTTTGTCATTACCCGCCTGGCATATGGGCTCCCGATGGGAGCGAGTGTTGAGTATGCCGATTACGGGACGCTCAGTAAAGCCATCGAAAACAGAAGGGCTTTTTGAAAAAATAACTTTGCGTGTGATGCGCAATGTCCCCTCTATTCTGGTATAATGAACGGTATCTTGCAAAACAATCTGCCATCCGACTCACACACAAGAATTTATTTTCTTCGCGGTTTAAGGTGTTTTGAAATATCAATTATTTTTATGGGAAGGGGGTGTTAACATATGGAAAAAAACAAATTATTTATCGGAAGTTTGCCTTGGTCAATAACAAATGATTCACTTAAAGAACTGTTCTCCCAATACGGAGAAGTTGTTGAAGCAATCATTATTAATGATCGTGAAACGGGAAGATCAAAGGGATTTGGTTTTGTAACGTTTGCAAAAGAAGAAGATGCACAAAAAGCTCTTGAAATGAATGGTAAAGAAGTAGAAGGAAGAACAATAGTCGTAAATGTAGCCAAACCAAGAGAAGAAAGAACCGGAGGATACAGAGGCTAATTGCTTCTGTTCTCCCCAACACTTAACCGTGCTTTGGACAGCAGTCTCGGGCACGGGTAAGGTAGAACAAAAACATATGAAAAATAACACACACAGTAATCCATGTATCCGATGCGGGACTGAACGGATTGTTGCCCGTACGTGGGAAGAAAAGTTGGACAACTCAACCATAATAAATATCGAAATGGTGTGTCCTAACCCCGAATGTCAAAAACAGGTGGTAAAAAGCAACAAAAAGACCCTTGACAGATACACTTCGTTGAAAAAAAAGAGTGAACAGAGGGAAATAAATAGAAGAGCCTCCCACCGCGTCCATACAGTCAAAAAATAAGCCCCGCTTGCCTTTTCTTTTAGGCTATTTCACGTGCAACAAGTTCTGCAACAGAAATTTCAACGAGCTTATCGAACTTTTGTTCGTCTTTAAGAGTTATTGTGTTGGTAGTAAACACTTTTTCTATTGCGGATGACTGCAATTTTGATGGAGCCTCCGGTCCGAAATCGTGGTGAATGACTGCGGTCAATACTTTTGTGGCACCCCTTTCCAAACACAGCTCTGCCGCATGTATAAGGGTTCCACCTGAGGTAATCATGTCATCAACCAATATTGCCGTTTTCCCTTTCACGTCTCCGTACAAATCAAGCGCCTTACTTATGTGGATATGCTGTAAATCCCTGCGTTTTTCAACAACCGATATCGTATGTTCCGTATGTCCGAATAACTCGTCCCCGAATTTTCTCGCTCTTTCTACTCCCCCGTGATCCGGTGATACGACCGCGACTGTATCCGTTGAAACGTTTCCGATATATTTTTTTATTTCCTCGGCAAGTATGGGGAACGCATTTATGTTTTTGAACGGAATGGAAAAAACACCCTCCGTCGCTTCATCATGAAGATTGATGACATATACCTTATAGAATCCGATTGATTCCAAGAATCTGATGACGACATTTGCCGATACGCATTCTCCGGGTCGGTGTTGTACGTCCTGTCTTGCATAGCCGAAATACGGGATAATTGCGAATACTTTTTTTGCCTCCTGACGGCGCAGCGCATCACAGAAAAAGAAAAGCTCCATCAAATGGGTATCTGACGGGTTTGCCGTCGGCTGAATGACATAGCAGTCCTCATTCTTTACGTTTTCTTCCAGGTGGATGCGGATTTCCGAATTTTCAAATCGGACAATTTCGGCTTTCGAAAGAGTGACTCCCAGACTGTCTGCGATTTTTTGAGAAAGGACGGGGTTTGCGCTACCGGAAAATAGTTTCATACAATTTAGTATACACAAATGTAAGGTCTTACCCCATCTGCGATATCTCGATAAGTTTTTTTGCCGCGAGTTCCTGAGTCTTTTTTACTGACTCGTTGAATGCTTCTGCAATGCGGTTTTCGATGACGCCATCCACTTCTACTTCCTGGACCTGTTGGTCTCCCCTCATTGTCACCTTTACCCCGTTTTTTTCGATAACGACCGTTTCCTTTTGTAATGCTGCTTGCATTTTCTGGGCCTGTTGTTGTAATTTTTGTATGTCTCCGAGTCCGCCTAACATAAAAGTAAAAAATAATTAATAATAAAATTCTAAACTCTAAACACTAAACCCTAAATTAAAAATTTTGTACTATTTGATTAGGATTTAGAGTTTATATTTTTTTAATTTGTTATGACCTCATTGTATCATAGTACTCGATAAGAGCTACCTCAAGTGGGATTGCTTGGATAGGACTGTTTCTTAGCTGTCCGTACGCTTCATTAATCAACTTCATGAGAAGAACGGTTTCTTTCAGGGAAAACGAAAGAAGCGTACTTGTGCCGGGGACTTTATTGAGAAATAACAGATGATTCTGGAGGTCCAGCAAAAGCTCTTCAATAAGCATTTTGAAGCTTCCGCTTGTTTTTCCGTATGCATTAATCCATTCAAGCGAAGACGTTATATCTCTTGTTTCTATTGCGCTGTAGAGGAGATCTTTTGAATGAACACCGATAATAAGTGAGGCGGAAGTAAAGTCCGTTTTTTTTGACAGTACTAATTCCTCAAAAAGTTTTGCGCCGTCACGGAAAGAAAGATCACTGTGATCTGCGACAAGTTCAAACACTTTTTCGTCAACCGTTATTTTTTCTGCCTCTGCAATTCTTTTTAGCATGTGAACTATTTCCGTTTTTTTTGCCGAACCGAACTGGACAAGAACACATCTGCTGACAATGGTTTTTGGGACCTTTTCAAGATTGGTGGTTGCCAAAATAAAGATGACCGTTTCGGGAGGCTCTTCAAGTGTTTTAAGAAGTGCGTTGAATCCATCTGTTGTAATCATGTGTGCCTCATCAATAATGTATACGCGGTATTTGCCGGAGAGCGGAAGAAGAGACGACTCACGGATAAGTTCCTTTATTTCGTTGATTCCGCGGTTGGAGGCAGCATCCATTTCATTTACGTCAGGAAATGTGGACCTATCAATCGCCTTGCAGTGTGCACAGGAGTTGCAGGGTTCAATGGAAGTCCCTTTGCCCGTATATGCGTTGTTGAGACAGTTTATTGATTTAGCAAAAATGCGTGCCGTTGATGTTTTTCCGGTTCCTTTATTTCCGATAAAGAGAAATGCATGGGGAAGTTGTTTTGCCTTGAGAAGTGAAAGGATGACGTCCCGTGGAGTTTCATTATCGATTTCTGCAATTGTATGGGGACGGTATTTTAAATAAAACATGCACTCATTATACAATTATTTGAGGAGATTCTTTATGCCATGTTCGACAAGTTCGTCAATAAGTACGTTAAGGCGTTTGCCCCGTTCAGCCGCAAGAAGAACAATTTGCGGATAGCAAAGGAATATCTCCCCGAGCAAACTTTCGCCCATATCGACGTCATTCCGGTACGGAAAAGCAAGTACGGGAAGGGCAACATCCTCATGTTTATATGTTGAAGCAATTGAACGCATCTTTGTTTTTCCCACAAAAACAACGTTAAGGGAAAGGCTCGAATCTATATTATTTTTACCAAAAAAAGACTCAATAAAAAGACGAATCCTTTTTTTATCAACAATATACCGGGATGACGTAATAAGGCGTATCATTTATTTATCTGCTGTTTCCTTGCTTTTTAAAAGTGTTGTACTTGGCCGAGGCGAGGGCGTGTCTTCTTCTTCGGGCTCTGTCGCGAATACGTTCTTTTTCGTCATCTTTTTTCTGCAAAGATGGTTTTTTGTAGTATTGTTTTTTTCTTACCTCATTCATAATATTCTCGTCCATAAAAGCACGAGAAAATTTGCGAAAAATGGCATCTTTTGTCTCCCCTTTTCTTTTACTTATCACTACCATAACATGAAACACCTCCTTAAAATATAATGTCCTAAACTATAAACGCTAAACTCAAAAAAAATAAACTATGACGTACCGCAAAAAAATCCGTATTTTTCAACCCTTACATTCTATTATATTTCTTTGATTATTTCAACGAGTTTTGGAAGGGAAAGCGGAGACGGCTTCAATGACGGGTTTTTTGAGGATCCGTTAAGTAGCATATTTTTTGAAACATGCAAAAACCAGCCCCCTACTTTGTCGACTGAAATAATTTTGTTATAAAGATTCGTCAGGTCATATTCAGGCTTGGGAAGTGTTTTGATGCGGATGCGTCCCTGCTGTTTGTCTTTTCTTGCAACAAGCACATATCCTTCTTTCAGTGCAATTTTCAAGGCTTCGGCATTGTCGGTATGCATGATGAGGGACTTTCCCCAACTTGTATAAACGACAAGACCTTTTTTTACCTCTTCTTCCCCCCTTAATTTGTTTTTAAACACCTGGAGGGTTCCGTCAAGTAGCGAGAATACAAGTTCTGCACGCTCTGCATCCGTTTTAACTACTCCGTGCAGTCCTTCGATTATCTGATATAAACCGAACTCATAATAATCCGCATTCGGATCGGGATAAAATACTTCGGCAAAATGGTCGATATCGTTTACTACTCCCGCCATTCGTTTTAATGGTTCTCTTATTCTCACATCGATATATTTTTCCTTGAGCAAATATTCCAGTACCCGTTTGGTGGCGCACGTATACTCGTTCGTCTGATGATGATCAAATTTCCCCATGCCCGTGTCAACGTGAATAATTTCGTTATTACTATCCGGTTCCTTGTTTTCATATGTTGATCCTGCAGGAACGAAAGCAAGAGCGGCATCCGCAAACCCCGGCATAAAACGTTTGACAAGCCACGCACTTGTTATGGCATCAAGGTCTGGAGAAAGATGGGTAACAATCATTTTCATAACAAAGGAATCAGATTAATTTCAATAATTCTTCAAACGAAACAAGTTGTGTTTCTTTACCTGTTCTTTTTTTAAATTCAATTTTTCCATCCGTTTTTTTGGAAACGACGAGCCGGTAGGGAACACCGATTAAATCCGCATCCGAAAATTTTTGTCCGGGCGAAACGTCGCGGTCATCATACAGCACTGACTTTCCCTGCTTTTTTAATTCTTCATAAAGAGCATCTGCCTGTTTTACGGTGTCTGCTTCTTTTCCTATGACAATTAAATACACTTCAGCCGGAGCAATGGAGGTAGGCCATATCATTCCCGCCTCGTCATGCATTTTCTCGACAATAACACCCATTACCCGTGAAGGGCCTATACCATAGGAGCCCATATATATGGGAGCTTCTTTTCCTTCTGCGTTTGTATATGAAAATTTCCAGTCTTTCGTGAATTTATCTCCGAGTGGGAAGATATTCCCTACTTCGGCCGCACGCATTGTCTTAAATTTTTTTTCCTGAGGAGCTACCTCTTTGTTGTAATAGGTATTCGTTTCTTCATCAAAACAAATAGTGTCCTCTCCTGTTTCACATATGGTTTGGAATTCGTGGGAATATTCTTTGGTGTATGCTCCTCCTGAAGCGAGGGCAATGACTGTTTCTTTTCCTATTCCCAGTCTGTCGAATATCCGTTTATATACTTCTTTCGATTTTTCATAAAAGGCCTTAAAGTCATCCATTGAAGCGTGAAAACTATACATGTCCTTCATTCGAAATTCGCGTCCTCTCATCAGTCCCGACTTCACGCGGGGTTCATTACGGAACTTCGTCTGTATTTGATAGACAGCTTGAGGCAGGTCCTTATAACTAAATACGAATTTCTGTACAAGTGGAGTAACCATCTCCTCATGGGTTGGATTAAGGATATATTCGCTATCATTTTTTTGTTTAGCAAGATCGTTTGCAGGAGATGTTTTCATGAGTACATCAACGGTATCTATCCGCTGCGTTTGTTCCCAAAAGGAACGAGGAGAAAGGGATGTCATAAGGACTTCAGACGCAACTGTATTCATTTCTTCACGAATAATATTCTCGATTTTCGTTAACACCATCAATCCTAGGGGAAGATAGTTGTATACTCCCGCCATCACCATATCGATAAAACCTGCCTTTTGAAGGAGTGTTGCATTCACGGAATCATACACTTTGGCAGTCCTTGTTGTTTTTCCGAACAGTTTTGAAAGTCGCATAGTTGTATTATACAGTGAGATTGGTCAGGATACCTTCTTTAAAATAGTAGAAACAATGTCGTCAATGCTTTTGTGGGACGTGTCAATGACAAGTGTATACTTGTCCGTATCGAAAAAATCAGAACGTTTATGTATTTTTTTTACTTTATCAAACCAGCTCGAATCACGTAACCGTACTTCTTCCTCCGCTTCGGCAAGCGATACGTGTTCACGTTGTGCAAAGCGGTTGTAGCGCACGGAGTCATCCGCAACAAGAAGTATTTTCAAAACCTTTTTCGCATCTTCCGCCAATATTCCTCCAAGCCACGCATCCAGAAGAAGATTGCCGGGTTTTTGCAGCATCTCCCGTACCATGCTATCAACTTTTTGCGTCAGTTTATTTGTCTGCTCCTGCGCATTATTAAGCACAAGATGGTGCGTTTTTGCATACTCCCGAAAGTATGCGCCCGATGAAAAAGTAGGCCATCCCAGTTTTTTTTGTAATTCACGGAAGACTGATGATTTTCCCGTGCAGATCTTGCCCGAAATGGTTATTTTTGAATACATGAATGATGTTATTTTTTGAAACCCGCCTTGAACTTCAGTTTATCAAGTACCTTGCCCATTGTCTCCATCGGTCCGCAGGTATAGGTGTCTATTGCAAGGTCGTAATACTTCGGATCCCAAAAATCGTAGTCTCCGTACAATTTCTTCCACTTCTCAATATTCTCTCCCTCTCTTTGTCTTATCCATTTTATGGCGTTTTCAACGCTGACATTTTCCCTGTTCATGACACGGTCAACCCGTATCTCATCATGGGAGCAATACAGAAGGACTTTTAAAACTCCCGGGATTTCTTTTGCCACAAATCCGGAAAGCCACGCTTCGTAAATAAGATGTTCTTCCTCATCAAGCATTTTTTTTGTCATCGCTTCAATGCTTTTTTCATGTTCATCACTTCTGGACATCGCCCCCTGCATATTTTCATGAATATCATGTTTGCGGTCGTACTCGCGCTGAATAAAGCCGGCGTTTATGTGTTTCCATCCAAGAATTGTCTGAAGATTGTGTGAAAGGGTTGTTGTTCCAACTGCTACTTTACCTGAGACGGTTATGTTTTTGTATTTAGATTCCATGAATAATTATACAAAATATCTGACACTATTTGTACATTATTTTATCAACCGAATTATATCGTTTGCCGACACAAGGAGCGCAAGAGCCATCAAAACAATAAATCCGGCAAGATTAGTATACCCCTCTATTTTTTTATTGACCCGCTTCCCCGTTACCCATTCATATACGACAAAGACCATTCTTCCTCCGTCAAGGGCCGGAAACGGCAGAATATTCATAACCGCAAGAGACAGCGACAGCAACGCAACGATGTTGAGAAGATTTTTCACTATTTGTTCACCTGACGTTTTCACCGTATCGTTTATGACGGAATAAATACCGATAGGGCCGGATACGACGCCGGATACAAGTCCCGCATCTTTTTCCTTTGTTGCGACCTTAATAAGCTCCGCAATCGTAGAGTAGTTATATTCAAGGACATTATATGAATGCATGACACCCGCAAAAATCTTTTGGACAGGAGTTTTGTAGGAAATGACAACCCCGTCTATGAGGTTCACACCGATGACTGCACGTTTGAGAGTCTTGTCATAGCGGGGAATGACGCGTATATTTTTCGTTACTCCATTTTTGATATTCTGTGTACCGAGAATGACCATTTTATTGTCCGATTTTTTTATTACATTGATGAGTTGAGAGGCGGATGTGAGGCGTGTGATGGTGCTTGAGTTGTTGATGGAATATTCCGTGATAATGTCTTCCGGTTTAAGTCCGGCTTTTTCGGCGGGAGAGTTTTTGATGAGGTTTGTTGCAATGACCCTTCCTTCTTGGGTTCCGAAAGTAAATGTGTGAGGGAACAAGAGAGGTAATGGATCTGATTTAAATCCATTAAATGCAATGATTCCATAATATATCGCAACGCCGAGGATAAGGTTCATAATGACGCCAGCTGCAACGACAAGCGCCTTTTGATACGGTTTTTTATAGGCAAATGCTCTTGAGGAAACAGTCTTATCTATGGGTTTTCCGTCCACCTCCTGATATTCTTCACCGAACATTTTTACAAATCCGCCGAGCGGAAGAAGATTTATGGTATACGTAGTTTCCCCTTTTTTTATTGCGAACAGTCGCGGAGGGAATCCGATAGCAAATTCCTCCACTTTTATACCGCTTTTTTTTGCGGCAATGAAGTGTCCGAACTCATGGATAAGCACCAAAAGACTCAAGATAAGGATAAAGATGATGAGTGACATAGCTTCTTATTGTACAGTAATGGAGATTATATTTCCTGTATTTCTTTTTCTTTCGAAGCTTTTACTGCTGCCAGGTCTTCGTTTGCTTTTTGTGTCAACGTATCTATGTCTTTTTCCATTCTGTATTTGTCGTCTTCGGTCAGTTCTTTCCTGTCAAAACCCTCTTTTATCTTTTTTCTGATTTCATCCCTGTGTCCCCTGACAATGTTGCGTTTCTCTTCCACCATTTGCCCGATTAGCTTGGAATATTTGTCCCGTTGTTCCTGTGACATTGCAGCGACCCGAATAGTAATGCGCGTTCCCTGCGTTTGGGGGGACAGACCAAGAGGAGATTTCAGGATTGCTTTTTCAATATCGACTGTTGTTGAGGGATCAAAGGGAACAATGACAAGAGCTGAGGCTCCATCGGTTGTGATGGTGGAAAGCTCTTTCAATCTTAGTTTTGTCGAGCCGCCATAAGCTTCAACTTCCAGGTTTTCAATAATTGCGGGGTTTGCCCGCCCGGTGCGAATGGTTTTCAGTTCTTCCTTAAGGACATTTATTGTTTGTTGAAGACTTGACTTAAATGAGTTGATATCGATATCCATATAGGTTGATTATAATCCTAATTCCCATCGAACAAAACGGTTTATTTTTACGTTTTCTCCAAACTTCAGGACCGCTTCCTTAATGAGGTCCTTGATTTTTTTGCTCGGGTCGCGAACATATTCCTGTTCAAGTAATTCTGCGACATCCTTGGCCGGAGATGATGCGACGTGAAGCGCAAGTTCTTGTCCCAGTGCCTGGAAGTCCTTGTTTCCCGATACGAAATCCGTTTCGGAAAGAAGTTCAACCATGGCTGCTATTTTTTTGTTATGATGTACATAGGTAAAAAGTCCTCCGTCAGATGTTGCGCGGGTGGACTTCTCTTTGATTTTTACTCCTCCTAATTCCTGAAGTTTTTTGACTGCTTTTTCCAAATCATTGTCTGTTTCTTCGAGTGCTTTTTTGCACAGGGCAAATGAAACGTCTGTCTTTTCACGAAGAGCCTTTAATTTTGCGAGGTCGATAGCCATACGAATTTAAAAATAAGTTATAAAGGGTTTTGCAGTTATGCTTTCTTTTCCTTCTTTACGGTTTTCTTTGGAGCCTTTACTTTTTCTTCCGTTTTCACTTCTTCTTTTGCAACGACAGCCTCTTTTTTCGTTTCAGCAATTTTTGGAGATGCTGACTTCTCTACAAAATAAGAAGAGAGTATCTCTTTGATGACATATTGTGCTGAGGATGGTGAGTCGTCATTTGCAACGACTGGGTAGCTGACAGTGTCGGGATTTGTGTTTGTGTCCGTAATGGCAACCACCGGGATGTTATATTGTTTTGCTTCTTTTAAGGCATTCTTCTCTCTTTTTATATCAACAATAAAAAGGATGTCTGGTTTTTTCTTCAAATTTGTGATGCCGCTATACAATCTTTTGAGTTTTCCGAGTTCTTTGCTCAGCTTGGTTCTTTCGTGTTTTACGAATTGATCCCATGTACCGTTCTCTTTTTGTGCATCAAGTTCATTCATCTTTTTGATGTTTTTTGAGAGTGTTTCAAAGTTTGTGAGAAGTCCCGGCATCCACTTTGTGGTGATGTGGGGAATGTTATTTTCTTTGCACAGTTCCTGCAAATATTGGCTGACAACCCGTTTTGTACCGATTGCGAGCAATATTTTTCCTTCTTTTTTTGATTTTTTCAAAAATTCGTCAACAGCATGAAGTTGTGTGACTGTTTTTGTAAGGTCGATAATGGCAACACCGTTCACCATGCGATAAATATATTTTTTTGCTTTTGGATGAAGTCTGTTTTTTTTATGACCAAGATGCGCTCCAGCAGCAAATAATTTTTCGATTTCTTTTGTGTTTGTTTTTTCTTCCATAGCTATATATTGTAACAGCGCGACTATTCTTTTGCAAGACGTTATTAGCCGGAGAGCAGGGAGTCAATTACGCACTTAAAATAGAGGAACGCGTTCTCCGTCCCTTTATCGGAAATCGTACAATGCTCTTCATGAAGATCGTGCGTATCCCCGGTACCGATTAAGGCAACGGTTGAAGGAACTTTTTGGGAGATAAAAGCAAAGTCCTCACATCCATAGGAAAATTGTTTTTCTTTCTGGATTGAAAACGGCGTGCTATGCCGCTTCATCAGATACTGCGTTATGGAACGGGTAATCTTCTTGTCATTTATAACGGGAGGAGTTCCGTCAAAGTAGTCAAGCCGGATATGTGTGCCGGTTTTCTTTTCGACGGACCGGATAAGAGCGTTCAATCTTTCCTTTATCTTGTGCTGATACGTGTCATTTGGCAACCTAATATCCCCCTTCAGTAATACACTGTCCGCAACAGTATTTGCTTGTCTTCCTCCGGAAATAACGCCGACACCGATGCGGATTAATGGACTACTCGCCTGCAGCTTTTTTATTCCAACAACTAGAAGCGAAGACGCGTAAATGGCGTCTTTTCCCTGTAAATTATTTTTTATATGAACCATTGTGCCTTTCACTTCAATTTCCATATAATCACCCCGCGCCCACAGTGGACCTTCCTGCAACCCGATGGTACCAAGCTTCATGAGTGGCCTCACATGTATGGCATAAGCCGCAGACAAACGGGCAACTATGTCCGGACACGCTTTTAAAAATGCGCTCGCACCGCTTGGGAAAGTTTCCTCAGCGGGTTGAAACAAAAAAAACAGCGATATGTTTGCCTTGTCTATTTGTTTAATATGCGACTTTGCATGGAAATATGCCTGAATAAGGGCTGCGGTATGTGTTGAGTGTCCGCATATATGCCGTACGCCGCTTGCCGTATTGAGTGCATCAATATCGGCTCTTAACAAAATATATCGGGTGCCGTTTCCTAATTTGAACAACCTTCCCGTTTGTGAAGGTCCAAATCCTTTTTGGAAAGGGGCATCTTTAATGACTAAGTCAATGTATGATGAAGTTTTTACTTCATGCCAGCCGATTTCGGCATACGAGTCAAGCATCTTCTTGTGCTGAAGGAGAGGCGTCATAGTGGTTTGTTGTGCCATAAGTTTCTTCCCGGATACAACGGATACGTAATTATAGTTGAATTGTCTTTGCCTTTCAGCTGTTCCCTCATGCTTTGGTACATATGGGAAAATTGTTCTCGATATTCGGGTCTTATATCAAGTTCCGGCTCATAGGACGGATGGAGCGCTATCATGAACGGTGCCACGGCAAACCACGAAAGAAGGGGTTTGCGTTTATCCGTTTCACCAAGCGCTCTTATTTCTCCCCCTTGTGTTTTGAATTGAACGCCGTTTAATCTGTCAAAAAAACCGAGCGCTTCCTGGTGCTGCTGCCTATCCTGAGGAACAAAACCATGTGACATATTCATATGCCAAACGTAATACCACGTAGGCGAACCTGAGAGATGGGTATATCCTTCGTTTTTCAGATAGGATCCGACATGTGAAAGAACATGATCAAAAAATCCTGAAAATCCTCTTTGGGACGTCTGTCCCGGATAAGGAATCTCCTTTCCTTCCCGTATGCCGCGTTGAACAATCTGATACCAGTGTTTCCACCAGAGATTGATGTTGCCCTTTGTCATTTCCGTGAATGGAATGAGAGCAAAGGGATCATCGATGAAGGCGGCAAGGCTTTTCGGACTGACGGGAAGCTTGTCTATTTTGCCGTTCAATCTATCTATTATGAGTTTTTTTGGATCGGATGAAACGATGGAAAACTCCACAGCCTTCATGCCCTCAGGAACAATGTCTCCGGGAGCGGAGTTGTACCAGTTACTTTCGCCAAGTAGAAACGAGCGCTTAGGAATATGCGCGCGATCAACCCCCCCTATCGCTTTGAGATAATACGGCGAAGTAGACTCGGGATGTCCGTCCAAATTCCTGTCTCTTAGGGCCAATTTGACGATAGGAAGGCTGGACTCCGGGTCAACTACGCAAATTCCAACTGAAGCCAAGTCACGCGCCAACTGCACCTGGTACGGTTTTCCTTCCCTGTCAAGTATCGTTCCTGTTCTTACGACTTCACTTGCCTGTGTATGTGTATTGAACTGATGTACGTATTCCGGTTGGACAGAAATAGTTCCGGTATCGAATCGCTGCATAAATCCGGGGCAAGAAACGGCCTGCACCATCTGCCGGTCCGTTATTGCCTGAAGCGGAGGTATTTCATTTTCGGAAAATCGTTCTCCCGCCGGAAAGCGACGGAAGGCAGTTGATAGTGTTTTTGGTATTTTTTCCATAATGGCGCATCATTCCGCACTGTGCGGACTGGTTGTGGCACCGTTCAGATCGAAGAGGATCTGTCGGTTGTCGGATAGGTTGCTTACGAGCCAGGTCTCTTCCTATCTCTCTTGATAGATAAGATATTCTATACAGGTGAAATTGAGAATGCAAGTCAATATGGTTTGGTGTGATACAATAACTTGATGAAGAAAATCGCCATTCTTGGGGGAGCGTTTGACCCTATTCATGTAGGGCATTATTTGGTTGCACAACAGGTGAAAGAACAGCTAAAGATGGATGAAGTATGGCTTATGGTGTGTTATTCGTATTTTCCTGAATTTCCCGACAAACTGGAACGAATCACTTCATACAAAGAACGCTTTGAAATGGCGTCCCAATTTGAAAACGGTTCCCTTATTGTTTCCTCATTTGAAGAAAAGCATAATAAAAAAAGCCGGACAATTGATACATTGAGGCTCCTAAAAAAAACATATCCCGGTAATGAATTTTATTGGATATTAGGCTCTGACGCTCTTCCCACTTTCAGGTTGTGGAACGAATGGGAGACTCTTGTGAGAGAACACAACCTTATTATTTTTCCCCGTGATACGGACTTTCAGACATTAAAAAAAAGAGTGCTCACATCGTTTGGACTTAAACGTATTCCTAAAAATATCACCGTCCTGAGTGGGGATCTTATCGTCAGCACCGTTTCTTCGACCCACATCCGTAAGCGCGTCAAAATGGGCTTGCCCATTGAACCGTTAGTGGGAGAAAAAATCGGAAACTACATCAAAAAAAAGAAACTTTATTTGCAATAATCTTATTTATGTACACTATTAATTTAAAACAGGAAATAACCTCGATCGCTGAATTTCTTAAAAAAACATTTGAAAAAACAGGTAAAAAAAACGCGGTGCTTGCATGGTCCGGCGGTATTGATTCGACAACAAGCCTGTTCCTCCTGGCAAAAGCACTTCCCATTAAGAATATTACCGTTCTCCACCTCCCCTTTGAAACTTCACATGAAGAAGAATTTGCCGACATAGCAGAAATGCTCACTATTTCTCCTTCCCAATTTCATACCGTTTCCATCCGCCACATGGTAGAAACGACAAAAGCAAATCTTAATGTTGAGGATCCTATCCGCTTGGGAAACGTAATGGCCCGCATGCGCATGATTGTGATATATGACTGTGCAAAAAAACTGGACGCACTGGTCTGCGGTACGGAAAACAAAACGGAAGAATTGTTGGGGTACTTTACCCGTTTTGGGGACGCGGCATCCGACATCGAGCCTATTAGACATTTATATAAAGCGCAGGTTTACGCGCTTGCGAATGAACTTGGGGTTCCGAAAACGTTTATCAGAAGAAGTCCTTCCGCGGAACTATGGGAGGGGCAAACGGATGAAGGAGAGTTCGGGTTTACTTATGCAGAGGCAGATGAAATACTGTTTCGTTATTTTGAACAGAAAATGTCAATAAAAGAAATTGAGCAGACGGGATTTAAAAACGCGGAAAAAATAATAGCGCTTGTCAAAAGAAATGCATTCAAGCACGAAGTCCCCTACTCACTTTAACTCTATTTGCATTCCGGGCTTTGGGTGATTGAACTCTGCAAGTCCGGTTGTGGGATTTTCTTCCGTGAAATGTCTCCAAATAGAAATTTCAAGATAGGGATTATCATTGTCTCCCGATGATCCCGGATAAATAACCAGTTGTCCTGGAGTGCCGCCAAACAGATTGCTTACATATGTCGCCTTTTTTGTCACGTGATTGAGGGTTATTGTGACCGTATCATTCAGTTCATATTTTCCCTTAAAATCCTCTTTCGTTATTGTCGTTTTAATGTTCCCGTAGTTATCGATGTGTCCGATAAAATATCCCCGCAATTCAGGAATGCAGTTTGACGTTTCTTCCTCCAGTTCCATCTCATCCTCAAGACCATCCATAAGGTGTGCGCTTACCCTAGAATAAAGGTCGCGTGAGCGGAATTGGCTTCCGCGGTCAAGACCCGGATAACCGTACACATATTCAATTTTGTTTTTAAGGAGGGAGAAATCATACCCTGCGTTTGGTCCGCAAAGAAATATACCGGACTTAAGTCGAATTACGATAAATTCAGCACCCTTTGCCTGTTTGACACCTTCTTTTGTTTGGATACGGGGGTCGGTGTTTTGAAAAATGACCGTTTCATTGGGGATTCCATACCGTTCTTCAGTGCGGATAAGCTGTTCAAGGATATAGGAGGTATGGAGTGTTGAGGGAGAGGAGGAAACAAATGAAACATCAACATCCTTTGCATTTTTTGAAAAGCCTTGGAGCGCTGTTTTAAATTCCTGACATGTTAATGAATCAAGGGCCCAATCCGCAACCACGATAAGTTTTTTCATAATTTATTTTAAATGTAATGCTCCCCCTAAAAGTCCTAACACAACGGCACAGGAAATAATAACGCCGCAGGTAATCAGTATAAAATTTTGCATTCTCGTATTTTTATACTTACCCATTATATCTTTATTGTTGGCAAATCGATAGAGAAAAATAAATATGACGGGAAGAATAACGCTGTTTAAAAAGTCAGCGTACAGGGTAAAACTAAAGAGTGAGAATTTCGGTTGCATGACAAATATCGCGGCCAACACTATCTGAAACACAAAAAACCCATAAAAAAATTTACTTTTCTGAAGACCCTGATTAAGACTTCCTTCATATCCGAACAGTTCGGAAAATGCATATGCTGTAGAGAGGGGAACAATAGCGCATCCCAAAAATCCTGCAACAAGCAGTCCGATTCCAAACAATATTCCGGCCATGTCCCCTGCAAGCGGCTTGATTGCAACAGCTGCTTCAGCCGCGTCTCCTATGTGAAGACCATTATGAAAAATAGTTGCCGCAACGGCAACCATCATGAACATGGTAAAGACATTGCTTATTATGGAAGCCGCAAACACTTCAAATTGTTCGACCTTCATATCGCTTGCCGTTAACCGCTTGTCTTTTATACTGCTTGCAATAACAAACTGACCCCACGCGGTAACCGTTGTTCCAAGTACTGCCACTGAAGTATAGATGAAATTAAAGGACATTTTTCCCTGAGGAATGACAATTGATTTTGCAATAAATCCCCAGTCAGGCTTCACCAAAATGGCGGAGAAAAAATAACTTAAGTAAAACAATATGAGGAGAAAAAAAAGCCGCTCTGTTTTTTTGTATGTGGATTTTACAAGAAAAATAAAAAGAAGACCAAGAAGGAGAGGCAGATATATGTTGTAATTTAATCCGAACAGTTGAAGGGCTGATTTAAGTCCGCTGATATCCTGCAGGACAACGCCGAAGTTGACAATAAATACAAGAATAAAAATAATAAGTGAAATAAACACGCCATATCTTTCCCTGATAAGATCCGCAAGTCCTTTTCCCGAGGCAAGGGCGATGCGTACACCGATTTCCTGCGTAATAAACAAAACAAGCGTGATCGGAATAAGAGTAATGAGTATTTGATAGCCGAATTTTGAAGCTGCAACGGAATAGGTCGCAACGCCTCCCGCATCATTATCGGCAAAGGCCGTAACAAGGCCGGGACCCATAATGGCAAGGAGAAGAAAGACTCTCTTAATGAATTTGGGCATCTTCATAAACGTTTATTTGTTGAATTGTGATTCGATGAGGTCGGCAATGCCGTCAAAAGTAATAATACCAACAATTTGCTTATTGTTATCGAGAACCGGAATGCCCGGAAGGCGATACTTTAATATTTTTTTTACGACAACTTCAAGAGGTGTTTTTAACTGGGCCGAAACGATGTTTTGGGTCATAAATTTATATACCGGTGTATCTTCGTCCTGCAAAATAAGTTCATGAGGATTGAAAACTCCTATCAGTTGTTTTTTTTGGTTGACGACATATACGGTGGCAAGGAATACAAACTCTCCTGTTTCGTGTCTCATCCGTTTTGTGACGGAGCGGACCGTTTCCGTGGGACTTGCGGTGAAAAATTCGGACGATAAGCGTCCTCCTATGGGTGTCTTGGTAAGTGAAAGAAGGTTGAGAATGGCTTGTTTGTGGGCAGGATCCATGATATGAACAAGTTCCATTCGCCTTTTTTTGGAAAGTGAAAGAAGAATGTCAACCGCCGTATCCGACTCCATTTTTTCAAGAATTGCCACTGATTTTTCCGGTTTCCAGGTCCTGAAAAGGTCCCGTTGATAATTCAAATTGAGGCTGCTGATAACTTTAACGGCAAATTCATTATCAAGCAGGTTAAGGAACCGTTTAATATTCTGTTCGTTTGTTTTCTCCAAATGATCCGCCAAGTCTTCCGGCCGCATGTTCTGCAGCTTTGCTTCCTCTTTCCGTACGGTGATGCTGCCCCGCATAAGGTCAAGAGGCTGAATATCTCCCCATGAGAGAAATTGGGATACGATGCTTATTCCGACCAAGCGGAGGGTTTTTAAGACAAGATTCTCGATGCGCAATCTTCTCAATATGCCTAAAGGTCCAATGTCGACTCCGGACACAAAACATTCATACGAACTTGAGTCAAGGTTAATTTGTTCCTGGAGAATAACGTCATTTGCGCGGACTATCTTGTTTCCGGATATATCGATAATCTGTTTGTCCATCAGGTTCCTTTTTACGTAGAGTTCGTTTTCTTCCAGGTCGGTTTGGACGAAATATTTTGAGATGCGGACGACTTTATTAAATTTTTGAAGGCTTTCGGTTGAGATGATGAGGGTCCCCGTCTGAGTATGGACAACAAGTTTTGTAAGTCTTGGTTTTCCACTGAGAAGAAATATAAGGTCATCAAGCCTTCCAATGATGATACCGTCAGTGGTTACTACTTTTTTGTTTTCTAGCTCAGAAAAGTAAAGCATAAAAACAATATATACTTTTTATCGCCTCAAATACAACTATATATCAATTATACATCAGACATACATACCTATCTTGTGCGCACATTATACACGCTTGTTTCATAAATGTTCATGGTATAATTTTCATATATGGATAAAAAGTTGGGAGGCCTGATGCTCGTTTTTTTCCTTCTTTTTTCTGTGTTTGTGACAATTGTCTTTTTTAATAAACCGATTGCACAGTTTACCCGTGCGAAAGAAGATTATACAGCCTCGGCCGAGTCCTCGCTTCTTTTTGCCTACCCCCTCCTTGTAAAGGCAGACGGCGTATCCAAAAGCTCAGTGAATGTGTTTATCCGCAGCACAAAAGGCATTCCTGTCAAGAATCAAAAGGTGACCGTCACAACGACGTTCGGAACCCTTAGCGACACCGAATTGACAACAGATGAACAAGGAAAAGCATCAACTCAATTGACCTCCACGCAAACGGGAGTTGCCTCAATTGAGGTGCTTGTTGGCGGCATAACAAAACTTACGCAAAAATTATCCGTTAAGTTTGAATAAACTCTATGAAAAAAAAGATTTCAAAAGTCGTTATTCCTGCTGCCGGATTTGGAACACGGTTCCTTCCCCAGACAAAGGCAATGCCTAAGGAAATGCTTCCCGTTGTTGACAAGCCGGTCATTCAATATGTCGTCGAAGAAGCGGCAAACTCCGGAATTGAAAACGTCATTATCGTAACGGGCGCAAATAAACGCGCAATCGAAGATCACTTTGACGTTCCCAATGAAGACCTTATCAAAAATCTCATGGCGGGAAATAAAGAGCATATTCTTGAACGGATACGGAAGATTGCCAATATGGCAAACTTCATTTATATCCGTCAGAAGGGTCCTTATGGAAACGGAACACCCATCCTTGCTGCAGAACCGGTCATTGAAGATGAACCGTTTGCGGTGTTGTGGGGTGATGAATTTATTTATTCTACTCCTCCCCGATTAAAGCAAATGATTGACGTATACGAGAAATATGGGGGTATTGTTATCTCGGGAGTAAAAATAGAAAAGAAAGAAGATTTAAGCAGATACGGAATTGCAGAGCTTGAGCATGTCGAGGGCAACGTGCACAAAATAAAAAGAATAGTAGAAAAACCGACACCTGATGAGGCTCCCTCAAATATTGCGACACACGGAGGGTATATTCTTCCTCCCCAAATTTTTAGCGCATTGAAACGAATTAAGCCCGGAAAAGGCGGAGAGATTTGGTTGGTTGACGCAATCAATCTTCTGAAAGATGAAGGTGTCCCTGTGTATACGGTTGTCATAGAAAACGGCCGGTATTATGACACGGGAAATAAATTCGAATACCTAAAAACCGTTGTCGAATTTGCCCTTCAACATAAAGACCTGAACGGCGAATTCAAAGAGTTCCTCAAAGGACTTGACCTGAAATAAAGCAGGTCCTCTTTTTTCTTCACACGCTTGTAGTGTCTTTCTTGTGGTATAAAAACACCGTTAAAGAACCCGAAGAACGATTTTTAGGTAAGTGAATTGTGAAAGTGTTGTTTTAGTTGCAAAAGACGGGCTAGGATTTATTTTATCCGTTTACTTAAACGGAAACATCTTTTTGGTTTCCAAACCGAAAAATGCTTTTTTCATTCCTAAGAATAAAAAAAAGAAAGGAGGTGATCCATCCGCTCCTTCCAGAACGGATACCTTGTTACGACTTAACCCCCATCGCCAAACGTATCCTCCCCCGATAAATCGAGGTTCAGATATGCTCGACTTTGTTGGCTTGACGGGCGGTGTGTGCAAGAGGCAAGAACGTATTCACCGCAGTGTGACTGACCTGCGATTACTACCAATTCCGTGTTCATGGGGTCGAGTTTCAGACCCCAATCCCCACTGAGGATGGGTTTAAGAGATTTGCTTCACTTTGCAGTGTCGCTATACTCTTTGTCCCCTCCATTGTAACATGTGTGTAGCCCAAGTCATAAGGACCATGCTGACTTGACGTCTGCCCCTCCTTCCTCTCCACCAAAGGTGGAGCAGTTTCTTGTGACATTTTTAACACAAGATGGGGGTTGCGCTCGTTGTCCCACTTAAGGGCACTCCTCACGGAACGAGCTGACGACAGCCATGCAGCACCTGTGCTAGCCTTCTTGCGAACATTCCATATTTCTACAGAACTGGACGCTAGCATGTCAAGACTTGGTGAGGTTCTTTGGTTTGTATCAAATTAAACCACATGTTCCACTGGTTGTGTGCCTCCCCGCCAATTCCTTTGAGTTTTAACCTTGCGGCAGTACTCCCCAGGCGATCTGCTTAACGGGTTACCTTTCCCACACCTTATCGTACCTTACGGCACAATGAAGATGCAGGTAGCAGACATTCGTTTAGGGCTAGGACTACGCAGGTCTCTAATCTGCTTCGCTCCCCTAGCTTTCGTGTCTCGGCGTCAATTTCCTCCCAGTAATCTGCCTTCGCCATTGGTGTTCCCCAGAGTATCAACGCATTTCACTACTCCTCTCTGAGTTCCGATTACCCTTGAAGAAATTCTAGTCATTACAGTCGTATCCCCAACTCGATGTTAAGCATCGAGCTTTCAAAGATACCTTATAAAACCGCCTACACGACCCTTTACGCCCAATAAAACCGGATAATGCTTGAAGCCCACGTATTACCGACGCTTCTGGCACGCAGTTAGCGGCTCCTTTCTCGGAGGGTACCGTCAAACCTGCCTTACGGCAGATCTTCTTCCCCTCCAACAGTAGTTTACGATCGATTAGACCTTCATCCTACACGCGGTGTCGCGCGGTCAGGCTTTCGCCCATTGCCGACTATTCCTGATTGCTGCCTCCCGTAGGAGTGGGGGCCGTGTCTCAGTCCCCCTCTGGCTGATCATCCTCCCAGATCAGCTACCCGTCATAGGCTTGGTAGGCTATTACTCTACCAACTACCTGATAGGATACAGGCTCATCCCTTAGCGACCGGTAAAGGCCTTTACTTCACCAAAGGTGAAGACCATGAAATATTACCTCCGGTTTCCCGGAGCTATGTTCCACTTAGGGGCAAATTCCTATATATTACTCAGCCGTCCGCCGCTCCCACTTTCACCTTGCGGCAAAAATGGGTCGCTCGACTTGCATATCTCAGGCACACCGCTAGCATTCATCCTGAGCCAGGATCAAACTCTTAAAAAAAACTGATTGGACCCCACGGTCTACGACCGGGGTTCCTAACCCGTTTTCTGCACTAAAACAACAACTTTTCAAAGAGCAAATATCAAAAGAAGTAAGTTCCATTGTACCTTTGGGAATATTAATTGTCAAGCGATCTTTATCTTGATGGTCTGGAGACTCTTCGGGTGCTTCTCTATTTCAAAAAGTCCGTAAATAGTAGCTTCTGCTGCATGCTCGGGAAGTACTACTTTCATTTTCA
This sequence comes from bacterium, assembly GCA_021833625.1. Taxonomy (GTDB): domain Bacteria; phylum Patescibacteriota; class Microgenomatia; order UBA1406; family GWC2-37-13; genus JAKBEU01. The sequence continues at coordinate 152,648 of JAKBEU010000001.1, read as the reverse complement.
ATTCATCAGCAACCATTTGTTTGAGACCGGGAAGCGACGCTATTTTACCCGTAAGAACTATTCCCTCTTCGAATATGTCATCCACTACCTCAGGATGCGAAACCTCAAGAAGCTCCTTTATTCCGTCCGTTATGAGGGAAAAAGTGGGAGATAATGCCTCCCTCAGTTCGCTTGAACGGATCTTTACCGACTTAGGTAATCCGTTTTCCAAAGATTTTCCCCTGACAAGCTCCGTTATTTCCTTGTCTTCAAATGTAAGGCAGGATATCTTCAGGCGTTCACAGGTTGACTCGCCAAGTAGTATGCCGTGTTTCAAATGAACGTAATTGGCAATCACCTTATCCATGTGTTCCCCCGCAAGCTTTAATGTTTTTTGGGAAACTATTCCTCCTCCGCTTATAATACTCATTTCAACAAGTCCTCCGCCGAAGTCGACGATTAAATGAGGGTGATGGAAAAATACGTCAAGTCCGGCACCTGCTGCGGTTGCAAGAGGTTTTTTTATCAAACTAACGGAGGAACATCCCGCTTTCATCAATGCTTCTTCGACGGCCTTTTGTTCAATTTCGGTTGCAATTGTCGGCACGGATGCAATGGCATTTATGGGGGGCTTTATCAATGCCGATTTCGTATAGGGGGTTATGGATTTTTCGATGTAATACTGCAAAAGGGCAACCTCACTGTCAAAGTCCGACACAATTCCGTTTACAACAGGCTTTATTATGGACAGAAAATCGGGAGTTTTTCCGATGATGTTTTTTGCTTCGGAACCAAAAAAAATATATTCTTTGGGCTGAATACGCATTCCAACGCAGGTAGGTTCCCGAAGGACAACTCCCTTATCCCTTATGGCGATTTTAGTCGTATGGGTTCCCAAGTCGAACATGACAGGGAGGGAGGTGAAGAACGGAACATTTTGTGCAATTTTTTTTATAAAATGTAACATATGAAACCAAAGCTTTACTCAAAAATAATCAAGTACCTCTATTATACCCTCTTTTTCATTGTACCGTTTGTCGTCTATCCTGCAACAAGCGAATTATTTGAGTTTAATAAAATGCTTTTTATTTACGCCCTGTCCGTATGTATCGGATGGTTTTGGCTTATGCGCAGCGTGCAGGAAAAAAAATTTGTCTTCCGTCGGACCGCATTTGATATTCCCATCCTAATTTTTGCCATAAGCCAGGTGCTGAGTACCGTTTTTTCCATTGATATCAGTACTTCGCTTTTCGGATACTATGGACGGTTTAACGGAGGACTTATTTCGCTGTTTACTTATATATTCCTCTACTATGGTCTTGTTTCGAACTTAAGCGACGAACTGGTACACATTACCCGATCTCTTTTTAAGATTTCAGTCCTCTCTTCTCTTTTAGTTATTTTATGGGGTCTTCCCGGTAAATTCGGCCACGATCTGTCCTGCCTTCTTTTTACCAGTAAGTTTGACAATACCTGTTGGACAGTACAATTCAGACCGTCGGAAAGAATGTTCTCAACACTCGGTCAACCGAACTGGTTAGGGGCCTATCTTGCGGTGACTTTTTTTATGGGGCTCTATTTATTCATTACTTCCTCCCTAAATAAAAAATGGTTTTACGGGTCTTTTATCGTCCTTAACTATGTGGGAATTCTTTTTACGAGATCCCGATCGGCTCTCGGTTCACTGGTCCCCGGATTTGTCGCACTGATTGTTTTGTATTTTATGAAGGAAGTGAAAAAAGACAAGGAACAAAAGAAGCCCTATTTTAAAACCCTCGGCATTTTGCTTGCCGGCATGATTGTTGCTACGTTTGTTTTTAAGACGGGAATCACTCAGGTGGATTACTTGTTGGAGTTTCGGTTTTTACAAACAAATAATAAGAAGACAGTTGTCGCGCCCGTTCCTTCAACCAGCACAACTCCCTCTATGGGGACGGGGATAACTGAGTCGTTTGATATCCGTAAAATTGTGTGGAAAGGCGCGCTTCAATTGGGAGAACAGTATCCTCTGTTTGGAACGGGAGTAGAGACTTTCGGTTACTCTTACTATTCGGTGCGTCCCGTTGCACACAATCTTACGTCCGAATGGGACTATCTGTATAACAAGGCCCATAATGAATATTTGAATTTTTTTGCAACAACCGGCTGGCTCGGATTGCTCTCCGTGGTAATTTTTATCGTGTGGGGATATGTATATATGATAAAGCAGATAGTCCTTCATAAAAAAGAAGATGATCTGTTGTATCTGTATATCTCGCTGGCATCCATTTGGCTTTCGATAATCATTACGAATTTTTTTGGCTTTTCCATTACGGTCATAAATCTGTACTGGTATATTATTCCTGCCTTTCTCCTGACAAATGCACCTCTTAGCACAACAAAAACAAAGGAAAATAAGATGCCCGTTTTGGGCTACATTCTTCCTTTTGTCGTGTGGGTGTATCTGATGAACTCGCTTTTTTCTTATTGGCTTGCCGACTATAAATATGCAACCTCTGATGCTGCCTTAAAAAGCAACAATATCGAAGCTGCCGCATCCCTTTTGTATCAGGCACTTGCGCTTCGGCATGAACATGTCTATGAAGACAAGCTGTCCTATACGCTTTCCCAACTTGCATTCTACAGTTCATATCAGAAACAGGCAGAACAGGCAAAAAAATATATGAGCGAGTCAGAGCGCCTTAATCTCGCCTCGATTCAGGAGTCGACGCAGAATATCCTCTACTGGAAAACAAGAGTCAAAAATCAATATCTCTTTTATCAGATGACGCTTGATAAAAAATATTTATTTACGGGACTGTCTGCGCTTGATGAAGCGGCAAAACTCGGTCCTACCGATCCGAAGATTCCCTATTTTGCAGCGACCTATTATGCACTTCTGTTTGATGAGGAAAAAAACGCACAGCAGAAAAAAATATATGAAGGGAAAGCATTTGAGGCAATCGAACATGCAATTAGCTTGAAGAAGGACTATGGGGACGCATATTATCTCAAGATCCAGTTGCTGAAAAAGTTCGGAAAAAAAGAAGAGGCAAAACAACTGTTGAAATGGTACATTCCCCGCTTCTCTCCTCAAAATCCTGAGCTATTAAAAGAGTTGGGAGAGATGTAAAAACAAGTATGCTTTTAGGGGTTTTGTGCGGGCGGATTTGCATTCGGACTTGATACGTAGTATCTGCATAAAATATTGGTCCCACAACTGGAGTCAATACCCGTATATCCTTTTATACTCACTCCTTGGCTTTGGTCCTGCAGGTTTTCTATTGCCGAGTAGACATAGTACGTTTGCGGGCTGGCCGTTCCATCCGTCACATAGTGGTAGGTATATCCCGAGTTAGGATCTTTGGGGGTCCTTACCATATATATTTTTGAACAGCTGTTTACGTCAGGAGAAGTATCGCAGAATTTTTTACCGAAAAGTTGACTGTCTATGAGGACCGGATAATGATTTGTGTCTTCATAATACATTTCAAGCGCCCGCTGAATCTGATTAAGATCGTTTTTGCGCTGCGAATCCCGACCCTTGGTAAGGGATGACATGTAGTTTCCGATTAAGAGCAACGCAAGTATCGACAAAAGGATAATGACGATCATGAGCTCAAGGAGGGTAAACCCTTTTGATTTGGATATCATATTTTTAGTATAAGGTATTTTCTAGTATAATCCACACAAGTATGGGAAATCAAAATGAAGGGAAAAAGAAAATAATATTAGTACTATCGGTAATAGTTCTCATTCATCTCCTCCTCTTTTTTTTACTCAGGACAAAAGTATTGATAACGCCCGACTATGTAGGAAGTGACGCATTTCACGTCAACTATGCGCTCAAACACTATCTTATAGCTTCCCTCAAAACAGGACAATTTCCCTTTTGGACGGATCTTGTCCAGGGCGGATACCCATTGTTTGCGGAGGGACAAATAGGGGCGCTCTTCATCCCCAATGTAATTGCCGCATTCTTAATCGGCGGAGGCACCGGCATTTATTTTTTTCTCTTAACCACCAGTCTTTTCCTTTTGGTATGGGGCATGTTTTTGATTCTCCGCCAGGAAGATGTTCCTCCTCTTTCCTCACTTCTTTTGAGCTTTAACTTTGCATGGATAGGCCCCATTATTTTTGGGTGGACTCATCTTACCATTATCCAAGTCTTTTCACTCGTCCCGTTTCTGTTTTTTTTCTATCGTTTGTGGACGAAGACAAAGAAGAAGAAATATGGATTCTGTCTTTCATTACTACTTTCTCAAATGCTGTTCGCAGGCAATATTCAGATAGTGTTTATTTCCGTTTTAGGATTGGTAGCATACGCATTATTGAATGAAAAAAGAAAGCAGGCTATACTACGTCTTACAGCATGGCTGGGACTGGGAGTGATCCTGGCCCTTCCTCAACTTCTTCCTTCATTCCAGCTCCACTCGCTGTCCTTTCGGTCTGACTTAAGCGGATATTCCTTTGCCACGTCCGTTCCCTTCAGAGTAAAGAACCTGGCGGGACTTATATTCCCTTACTTTATGGGAAATCCGAAGAACGCCTCCTATCCGCTCGAGTGGACAAAGGAGGGAATATTTTGGGAGAACACTCCCTTTGTTGGCTCCCTTTTTGTCGCAGTATTTATCTTTTCCTTTATTTATGCGATAAGGGTGAAGGCAAAAGATAAAAAATATCTTACCTATCTTTTGCTTGGTGTGTCCTTTACGCTTCTTGCTCTTGGCGACAGCTCCCCTCTTTATTTCCTTTTTGGCTTGTTTCCCTTTACCCTGTTTCGCGTGACGGGTCGGTTTCTTTTCGTTGCCTTGTTTTTTCTCTTCCTTTCGCTTGGATCTCTTTTGAAGGCAACGGTACGGACACGGATTTTCACTCTTTTCCTTTCGCTCTGTTTGTTTCTTAATCTCGTAACCCTTGTCAAAACTGCGTTTGACTACAATCTTCTTACTGATGAACGCACGCTTACGAACTCTTTAGTTTCATTTTCCGACAAAATCGAAAAAAAATCCGCAGCGTATGTTGTCGGTTTTGACGACGCATGGGCGTTTCAGTTTGGAAAGGATGGGTGGAATGGAAGAAAAGGAGTGGCTGCTTTCACCTATCTGTGTACGTTTCCGTATTCAAACGCCAACCTTATCACGGGCACTCCCCTCCTGAACACAGGGAATGTCGGACTGACGCTCAGAAGGTCGGATGTCATCTCAGGATACATAGGGGCACTGCTTGAAGATACAGTCGCAAGCAAAGAAACAAAAGAAAATGTCCTGTCGCTTTTCGGAGTGAATACGGTTATCACCTTTAGTCCATTACAATTTGAGGGACACGTTCCCGTTCCTTCTCACTCAAACGAAGAAATGCGTGCCGCCGTGTACAAGTTTGACGCCAAATCCTCTTCCTTTTATATTCCCGAAACATTAGAACGGGTAGAATACGTATCCGATATAAATCTCTTTCTGAAAAAGAACGGCATTTCAAAACAAAGCGGTATGGTAGAAAATCACCTCTCGTTGCAGCAGGATAAAAACAACATTGTTTCGCATGAACTAAAAGAAACGGATCAGATCATTGAGATGGTTGCGACTGCGAACAAAAACGGATTTATTGTCTTCAGGAAAAATTGGTATCCGGAGTGGCGTGCGTTTGTTGACGGCAAGCAAGTCCCCGTGTATAAAACAAACATAGCACACATGGGAATTGACGTGCCGAAAGGGAGACACAATATAACACTCATGTATATTCCTACGGCATTCTACGTGGGGTCGGTAGTAAGCGGAACGGCGCTTCTTCTTTGCCTATTTATTTTTTTTGGAAACCGCGCAATCAAAAAGCATGAAGATTAGTGCTCCCCCTTTTTTCGTACTCCGTCAGTTTTTTTTGTGCATCGGTAAGCTCAGGATTTTGTGCGTCGCATTTTTCATAATAATTCACTATCGACTGTGCTGAAGCCGGATTGTCAGTAATAAATTGTGTAAGATGCATGTCGCGCGCTTCTCTTTTTGCATTTATGCAGTCGTTTGTTATGACGAGAAGGTTCAAAAGAGCAAGCCTTGTTGTCGCGTCTGTAACTCCATAATTATGGACTACTTTTTGAAGAACCTGTTTTGCCGCGTCATATTGTTCGTTTACTATCAACAGTTTTGAGTATGCGACATATCCGTTTATATAGTTACTTTGGACGGAGAGAAGATGAAGAATGTTTTTTTCCTGAGGAGTAAGCGAAGGGATGATATATACACTATTCCAGAGCTTCTTGTTTATGGAAAGCATTTCTGTCTGATGCTGGGTTGCTGCCTCTTGGGTAGGAAAATATTTCCATAAAAGTCCATATGGCACCCAATATCCGAAAGAACCGGGCTGTTCCGAAAAGTATTCCCTGTCCGAATTCTTTGAAAGAAAAGAAATAAAGGTGTCCGTATTTTGAATGGGAGTAGTAATGTTTAACCCGGGATTTCTCTTTTTCAGCATATCGACATAACCTTGTTTATTCATAAGACCCGTCTGAAGGAACGTCACGTCCCGCCTTTTTTGCAGCCCGTAGACGTAGTACATGGATGCAAATGTCGGAGTGTCGGTTTGGAGCGAAAAGATTGCGCTGCGGGGAAGCGTGCTCAGGATATCTTTTCCTAATGTATCAAATGTTGCGAGTTTTGAAATGCGGGAAATGGTTGTAAAGTTCGCATATGCAACTATACCGATGAATGAAATGATAAAGATAGAGTATCCGGTTGAAGATATCTTTTTAAGGACATTATTTTTTACATTTTTACTTATGACAACTGAATATTGTTTATAGATAAAATCGATTCCCATGCCAAATGTTATCGCTAAAAGAACGTAGAGGGGAATAAGAAACCGTTCAAACATCCCCGAAGAAAAGGGGGAGGTGAGTGTGAAGTTCGTGTAAAACAGAAAGACAAGATGAGTAAGAATGGAGATAAAAAGAAAAAGTGAGAATTTTTTTGAATACTGGCGGGAAACGATAAGTCCACAAATAACGATGAGGATGCCTAGCGGCCGGAAGTCAATAAGAATAAATACGAAGCTTGAGAATACGTCCAAGAGCTGATTAATGATGCTTCCTGAAGACCCGGAATATGCCTTAAATGACCCGTATGAAGAGCGGGTAATGAGGCGGAAAAATCCGTCAAGTGTCTTTGCATTTTCCCAGTCAAGAACGGTATGGTTAAGGCTTGCCAAAACGGCATAGAGATAGAATGAAGCGCCGATAAGCAATCCGATACATATTTTTACAACGAGACGTCTGTCAGAAATAATTTTTTTTAAGTTATCCTTCAAAAGCAATAACCACCCCGGAATAAGAAGGATAAAAATATGGTGATGGCTTATACTCAGCCCACACAAAAAAGATGCGTACACTAAGAATGTTCCCCTTTTGTTTTTTTCATACAGTAAAAGCAGATAGGTAATAAACGAAATAAGGAATGTGTGAAGCGCAAAAACTTCCGGGATAAGTGCATATTGCCAAATGGGAAAGAGAAACAAATAGAGCAAAGCCGAGAAAAAGGAAAATAAAGAATTTATTTTGAGCAGTTTCAGTATTCTGTATATAAAATAGGCCGTGAGAACTGTTGGAATAGAAGAGAGAAGTGCTATTTTCCAAGGCGTTGTCCCAAACGGAATTATTTTATTAAGAATGTTTACCAGCAGTGAATACAAAGGATACCCAGGAGGGTGGCTGATGCCCCACGTCTTTGCAACGGTTGAGAACTCTGCACTGTCTCCTCCAAATATATAGGTTGATTGCAGGGAGATGAAAAAAAAGGAAATCGCTGTAAAGATGAGTTCAACCATATGTTCTGATGATTATAACAAAAAAAACCGTGCTCCTTTAGAGAGCACGGCTTGTGTTTTCTTTTTTTAGGTTATCTCACACACCAGTAACATGTTGCTCCACTTGCATTTGTCCCTGTTGCTTGAGGACATCCTCCATTTGCAACTCCTGTTGTGTCTTCGATTACTGACCCACCCGCAGCTCCTCCTGTTCCCAATATGAATTTCGTATTTACGTCTGTTCTAAACGATTTTGCGGAAGGCTGATAACACACGTTTACTATTTGATTTCCTGCATCATTTACTCCCGTGACAAAAACGTTTGCCAATTGTCCGCCGGAAAGCTGCAAAAAGTCGCTTTTCAATTCTCCTGCGCTTATGACAGTCTGTAAAGCAGAATACGCAGGTGTTGTTCCTGCTGTACCGATGGCCTCAAAAGAAACGGTTCCAGTGAATGGAAGCTGTCCGCCCTGAAGCGCGGTATATCTGACCATGGAGCTCTGAATTTCTCCCACCGTGTTTCTAATGCCCGTGTCCGTTCCCTTCTTTATTTGTTCAAGAGGATCAAGGGCAGCTAAGAGGGCAACCGCAAGTGCTCCCAACAAAGCTATAACGATAAGTAACTCGATCAATGTAAAACCACGTTTAATTTTTTTCATATACAATCACTATACGACTATTCTCTTCCTGTTGTCAATATGTTTTAATATATCAAACTGGGACACACTACTTAAAGGAGGAGGTGAGGCTGTAAATTGGAGTGATGACCGATATGACGAGAAATCCCACCCCTACCCCAAGAACTACAAGGATAAGCGGCTCGATAAGGGTCGACATGGTTTTCACTGCGGTTTCGGATTCCAGCTCAAAATAGTGGGAAATGCGCATCATAGTATCATCAAGATGCCCTGTCTGCTCTCCAACGGAGGCCATCTGAATAAGAATAGGAGGGAAAATCCCCTCATTCGCGAACGAGTCACCCAGTTTTTGTCCTTTTTCGACCTGCTGTAAGATGTGCTTAAATGCATCATGGTACACGATGTTATTCGTCGTATCGATAATGATGGAAAGGGTATCGAGAATGGAAACCCCTGATCCGATAAGGATGGAGAGTGTTCGTGTTGAATCAACAAGGGCGGAAATGGAGATGATTTTTCCAAAAACAGGTATTTTCAGCAAGAACTTATCAAACACACTCTTCCCTTTCGGAGTTTTAATGAAACGCTGGGTGAGGGTGAAAGCAATAAACAGCGCAATAAGGATAATGGGCCAAAAATTAGCCATAAAGGTTGATACAGCGATGAGGATTTTCGTTGACAGTGGAAGTTCGATGTTAAAATCCTTGTAAAGTCCAAGAAGTTTCGGAACGACAAATGTCATCATGACAAACATGACGCCTCCCATGCCGGTAATGACGATAATGGGATAAGTAAGGGATCCCTTTATTTTTGTCTGGAACTCACGTTCTTTTTCAAGATTGTCAGCGAGTCTCAATAAAATATCGCTCAATTTTCCGGAAGCTTCTCCCGACCTGATAAGGGATATGTAGAGGTTTGAAAACAATTGCGGATATTTCCTGAGGGCTTCAGAAAACTTTTTTCCTCCAAGAATGTCTTTTTCAAGATTTTTCACGACACTCAGGAGCTGTTCCTTTGTCGTTTGTTTTTCAATGATATTGAGACTGTCAACAAGCGTAAGTCCGGCATTCAACATGATAGCTATTTGTCTCGTTAAATTGACAATGTCATTAAATGACACTTTGTTGAAAATGGTATTAAAAGAACTGAACATCGGGGTAATCTGCTCTATTTTTATGGGAGTATATTTATTTTTTCGCAAATAGGCAAGGACATCGTTTTGCGAGTTTGCTTCAATGGTCTTTGTTTCGACCTTATCGTTGATTATTGCCTTATATGAATACTTCATTGTCTGTTGTATTAAATCAAACGGGAAATTATATTCCTCCTGATGGCATAAGAAAGGGCGGTTTCTCTCGTGATGTGGCCTAATGTATACAATTTCGCCAGGTATTTTTCAAATAGTATCATCCCGGAAACCTCGCTGGTTTCAATGACGTTGTCTATCTGATGATTCTTTCCCTCGCGGATAAGGGAGGCAACTGCAGGGTCATTCATAAGTATTTCGACAGCGGGAATACGGGTAAGTCCGTCTGTTGTAGGGAGAAGTCGTTGGGCAACGACGGCAACAAGCGAATTGGAAAGAGAGTTGCGGATTTGGTTTTGCTGATGGGAAGGAAATACGTCAATAATACGCGCTATTGCCTCAACGGTTGAACCGGTGTGAAGGGTGGAAAAAACCAAATGCCCCGTTTCGGCAAGAGTAAGGGCTGACTGGATAGTGTCGTAATCCCTCATCTCTCCGATAAGAACGATATCAGGATCTTCACGAAGAGCTGAGCGAAGAGCCAGATTCCACGAGATGGTGTCCTGAGAAAGTTCTCTTTGGGAAACAATGGAGCGTCCTGCCGGATAAATGAATTCTATCGGGTCCTCAATTGTCACGAGGTGTCGGGAATGGCGGATATTCAGTTCGTTAATGATGGCGGCAAGGGAGGTAGATTTCCCCTCACCCGTGGGGCCGGTAAACAAAATAAGCCCTTGTCTGTAATCGGTGAATGTATTAAGAACATCGGGGAGGTTGAGTTCTCCAATTGTTTTGATTGCTGAAGGGATGACGCGGAAAGAGGCGGCACAATCATTGCGGGACATATAAAGATTGACCCTAAACCTGTTGGCATTAAAGGTATACCCGAAATCAATTTCTTTGTTCGTTTCAAAAAGAATTTTTTGTGCCGGATTGAGAAGCAGACCCGGTAGTTTGTTTGCCTCTTCTGGCGTCACGACGGTGTTGTGCTCTCGAAGACCTAAGAGAATGTTATTTTGACGGATAGTCGGATAATATCCCGCAATAATATGCAGGTCTGATGCATGTTTTGCAAGTGTTTCTTCGAGTAATGATTCTAAGTTCATATTTATTTTGCTATTTATACCTCCGCAACACGAAGGACTTCTTCGATTGTGGTAATTCCCTCGAGTGCCTTGAGGTATCCGTCCTGTTTCATGATTATCATTGTTTCTTTTCTTGACTGTCCCTCAATTTCTTTTGCCGATGCCTGTTGCAGGATCATCTTGTTAATAGCCGGTGTAATTTTAAGAACTTCAAAAATGGCAATTCGTCCTAAAAATCCGGAAAAGTTACATTCTGCACATCCCTTGCCCCTCGCAAATCGGATGGGTTCTTTTGCATATTTTGTGGGGAGAAGAGGACCCAACACCTGTTTAATATTTTCCTGTACCTCGGAGGTAGGTTCATACCACTCCTTACAGGAGTTGCAAATACGGCGGGTAATACGTTGCGCTATCGAAACGTTAAGGACTGAGGAGATGAGGAATGGTTCCGCACCAAGGTCAATAAGTCGTGGAATTGCCGTTGCGGCGTCATTTGTGTGAAGGGTGGAAAAAACAAGGTGGCCGGTGAGGGCTGCCTGAATGGCAAGTTGCGTTGTTTCGGTGTCTCTAATTTCTCCAACGAGAATAATGTTTGGATCTTGCCGCAAGAATGAACGCAAACCCGTTGAAAACGTCAGTCCTGCCTGCTGATTTATCTGTACCTGATTAATTCCGGGAATTTGGTATTCGACCGGGTCCTCAAGGGTTACGATATTGACCGTCGGCTTGTTCAGTTTGGTAAGAATAGAATAAAGAGTTGTTGTTTTACCGGAACCGGTAGGTCCTGTCACCAGTATGATTCCGTATGGACGCGAAATAGCTTCTTCCAAATCTTTATATTGTGTTCCCGTCAGTCCAAGTTCGGTAAGGCTCGGGAGACCTCCCGTTTTTTTGAGTAATCGCATAACCACCTTTTCGCCGTGCACGGTGGGAAGGGTTGAAATACGCAAATCAATTTCCTCCTCCCCCACCTTAAAACCGAAACGTCCGTCTTGCGGGATTCTACGTTCGTCGATTTTCATTTCAGACAAGATTTTGATACGGGACACAAGGGAGTCGTGAATTGACCGGGGAAGCGTAAGTTTTTCTTGCAGAATACCGTCAATTCGGTAGCGGACACGGGTTTTGGTTTCTTCAGGTTCAATATGAATATCGGATGCACGCCCCTTGACGGCAAACTCAAGAATGGTGTCTACAATCTTGGCAATAGGAGCCTCTTTAATAAGTGTAGTTTTATCTGCTTTGTCCTCAATTTTTTGTTCAGCCGCTCCTGCCTCTTCAAGTGCCTCTTTTACCTCAGGGCTCAATCCTCCATGGGAATAAACCGTATTAATGGTTTTTATGACGTCGGCAGAATATGCAAGCGAAAAGACCACTCGTTTGTTCGTTTTCTTTTCGAGAAAGTCGAGAAGCGATAGGTTGAGCGGATCTGCGGTAGCGATGGAAATTGTCTCAATCTTCGGATCATATGCATAAGGGATAATGGAATAGCGTCGGGCCACTGCTTCGGGGACAAAGTTTAACGCCTGCGGATCAGTCGGAGTAATGGAGATGTCAACAAACGGCACCTGGAAAAATTCCGCCTGAATACGAAGCACCTCATCCTTTTTTACAACTCCTTGTTTAAGGAGATATTCGTAGATGGGAAGGGATTGGTGAAGACTGTCGATTTCTATGCGTTCAGCATCCACCAAAGTAAGGACACCCCGCTCGACTAATTTTGTTAAAAAAGCTTTCTGTGTAATGTACATAAAAAAAACGACTCCTTCTATTACTATAATGAGATTTCTGATAGAATGCAATAACCGTGATACCCCATATTATTGAAATAAATTCATATACGCAGGTTGAGTCAGTTATTGCCGAATATGCCAACCTCTTTTCAATAGATGACTTTCATATCCAACGTACGTTTCCCGAAAAAGATGAACTCCTTCTCGTACAGATAAAGGACGTTCAATCAACTCTTGCCACGTATCAGGATAAACAGCGGCTCATAACGCTTGAAGGGGTTGACGGCTCAAGCAGTGAAGTGCAAAATGCGCTATTGAAAATGCTCGAGGAAACAAGTGATAAAATCCTTTTTCTACTGCCCGTCGTTGAACCGCAACGACTTCTTCCGACCATTCTGTCGCGTTGTAAATTCATTTCAAAAAAAACGCATGACTTGATTCAAAAGCCTCCCCTTCTTCCCTTTCTACGAATTGTTGACAGGAATAATGTACGAAAAAATATGAATGTCATTTCCGGATTTTCGAAAGAAGATACGCTGCGCTGTATTGAAGAAATACTGGGAGCACTCCCCCTGTATCCACAGTATGCGACTGAAAAAAATATGGAATATATTCTTAAAATACGAAAACTTATTTTGGACAATAATGTGAATCATACGCTGGGACTTGACAGCATATTGATTTTTCTCTCCCAACAGGGTAGTATGAAAGTAACCCATGAAACATAGAAACGGATTTACCTTAATTGAAATACTTGTCGTTATCTCCATACTTGCCGGTTTTGTTACGATGCTGGTCCCTAATTTTATGGCGGCAAGAATAAAGTCTCGTGATTCAAAACGAAAATCCGATTTGAGACAGATACAAAAAGCGCTCGAATTATACCGACAGGACCAGACACCTCAAATCTATCCCACCGCACTCCCTGCCACATGTACTTCCTGGAAAAACGCAACGGATGCGACAATTATATATATGAGTACGGTACCAGGAGATCCGCTGACTTCGTGTCCGGGTCAGACAAGTTATTATTATGTCCGTGATCCATCTGATTCAATGAAATATACACTATATGCATGCCTTGAAGACAAGGCAGATTCTGGAAAAACAAGTTGCCCTGTCTCCGGGTTTGTTTGCGCAACGGGACAGGCATTCTGTTATAAATTGACGGAACCATAAATATATGAAAAAGGCCTTTACGCTTCTTGAAATGCTCATCGTGTTGGGGATTATTGCGGTGATGCTCTCCATTTTGACCGTTTCTTATTCGACAGCCCAGAAAAAAAGCAGGGATGCAAAACGTAAGGGGGACGTGAAAGCGATTGAAAATGCCCTTGAACAATATTACTCAGTATGCGGGTATACGTATCCGACGCCAAATTCAAGTGGTTCTTTGACGGCTCCTATAGGTTGTGTAAATGCCCCGAACGGTTTTATTCCGACAATTCCCGTTGACCCGAAATCAAATGCGGAATACACCTTTACCTCCTCGGGAACAGATTTTTCCATATGTGCAAACAGTATTGAAATGGAAAGTCCGACCGGTTATTGTTTAAACAGTCAACAATGAAAAAAGCCTTTACCCTTATCGAAGTCCTTGTCGTTGTCACCATCATCTCCATTCTTGCATCCATTGCGGCAGTCTCTTATTCAAGTTCTCTGAAGCAGTCCCGTGATGCACGGCGAAAGACCGATCTTGAACAGATCAGAGCAGCCGTTGAAATGTATAAAAGCTATAACAATGTTTATCCGGGCACCATAACGTTTGGCGCTGCTCTTACCGATCCTAGTCCCGGAACGACAATATATTTGAGTAAAGTTCCGAAGGACCCAAAAGATCCAAACACATCGTATTACTATAATTCCCCGGGACCGACAAATCAGGATTATGAGGTGTGCGCGTTCTTGGAACTCGGAGGAACGGATGCGGGTGTGTCCTGCGGAGCAAGTAATTGTAATTATTGTTTAGGACCATATGGGGAAAAGTAACGTAAAAAAAAAGGGATTCACACTTGTTGAACTTCTTGTCGTTGCGACAATAATCATAACCCTCACCGGCGCTTCTCTTGCATGGTATTCCAATTTTTCGGAGGACAAGGGACTGGACAAACAGATACAGGATTTTGTTCAAGTAATTGAAATGGCAAAAAATAAGGCCTATGCGGGTGATGTTTCGGTGTGTGGCAACCTGGACGGCATTACTCCTCAACTGAAACAGTATAACGTTGTTGTTGACCCTTCAACTATCAGGGCAAATCCGGTTTGTGATGGCGTTCCCACGGGTTATGCCTATCCCATTCGGGGACATATTGTTTTTTTAACGCCGACAATGGAAGTCTCATTCGGGGCGTTTGGAAAACTGAACACCAACAAAAGTATCTGCATCCCCGTTCAAAACACCGTTTCAAATAAATGTAAATACGTAAATATTAACGAAAGCGGGTTAGTAACGAGTGGGGTGTGCTCATCCTGTTCTCCCATTACCTGTCCTTGTCTATGAATAAAAAAAATAAAGCGTTTACTTTAGTCGAAGTACTTGTTTTTACGGTCATACTTACCTTGTTTTTCGTAAGCGCAGTGTCCATTACCACGATGACAATAAAACAGGCAGAAATTAATAAAAATAAAATTATTGCCACCCACTACGCAGATGAACTCCTCAGTATGCTGCAAAGCGAAAGAGAGTTTGGATGGGATACGTTTGTCTCCCATGCGCCAAGCGGAAGCAAAACGTTTTGCGTCAATGGGGATGAGATTAATTGGCTCATTACCACCTGCGACCCGCAGTTTGCGCTCAACGGGTTTGAGCGAACCGTTACCTTAAAACCTGTCGGCTCACCGGTAAGCCAGATGACCGTCCTTATCAATGTAAAATGGCAGGAGGGCGGCAACACCTACCAGGCTCCGTTACAAAGCGTTTTCAACCTATGGGAACAGTAAGAAAAAGCTTCACCTTTATTGAACTTGTGGTAACTATAGGGATAGTTGCTTTTATCGTGCCAGCAATTTTTGGTGTTTCGTATGTTATTTTCCGTCAGCAGATAATCCTGAACTCAATGATGGAAGTAAAACGACAAGGAGATAATATTGCACAGGCGGTAAAGACCTCCCTTTCTACCAATGCGCGAAAAATTATCGGCGCAGACCTTAATAATGATGTGGATATATGTCCGGTGATTACCACCCCCACCCCTACTTTTTTTCCTAAATTGTATGTAGAAGACAGTGTGGGAAACAATTATTCACTTGGACTTGAGACTAATCCCGAGCCAACGCCCAATAGGATTGCCTCCCTTGGTGCATCCCTTACTTATTTGACCAACCAAGATGTCTCCATTTCAAACTTTGCATTTTCGTGCTATAAAAGTACTCTCGGTGGAGCATCGGTCGTTACGACGAAATATACCGTGAGTAAGAACGGTCAGTCGCTGGACTATCGCTTAAAAGTGAGACTGAATACGTACTAACAGTTGACATTTATTCGTTTTTCGCCAATACTGTATATATATGGCAAGTTCATCATTTGGTATTGATTTTGGAGAACATTATATTCGCGTCGCGGATGCTCAGTGCAATAACGGTAAGTTCGAACTGAGCACTATAGGAGAAGAGCAGGCTTTAAGCAACTTCTTCAGTGACGATACGGAGAAGACGATAGAAATGCAGGCAGATATTGTGGGAAAATTGTGTAAGGATCTTAAAATAAGCAAGCGAGGAGTCAATGCAGTGATTCCGGATGCATTCTGTTTTTCTCAGGTAATGGAGTTTGCAACTCTCAATCAAAAAGAACTTCTCTCCGCGGTAAAATATCAGGCGGATCAGTTTATTCCCCTTCCCATCGATCAGGTCATCTTTGATCTTGAGGTGGTGAAAGAAAACTCCACAACAAAGAAAAACACAATCCTTATTATTGCGTCCCCGAAAAAGATTGTCGAACGGGTTGAAAAAACAATAGAAATTGCAGGCCTTATCCCGAACTCCCTCGAAAGCGAACTAAGCTCCATTGTCCGCTTTTTTTCATCTGTTGCTCCCTATACCGAGGCACAACCCTCTTCCTCCTTAGTCGTCAATTTTGGGTATTCCACCACAAGTCTCTATCTTATTGGTATGCCGGGTGGAGTGATTACGGAGCTTCGTTCCGTTAAGACGGGATTTGATTTGTTCATAAAAGAACTTAAACTCAACCTAGAGCTGGCTGACACGAAGGCACTGGAGCTGCTTTCTTCTATTGGGTTTGAAAAGAACGGAACCTATGATCTAGCTGCATATGTGGGCCCGCTTCTTCGTGATTTAATGAATGAAATCGGGAAATTTGTCATCATCGCGAAAGAAAAACACAATCTGCCCGTGAAAAAAATCTACCTGTGTAATCATGACAATGCCGTTCATGGTATGGATAAAAAATTTGCCGAACTGTTACAACTTCCCGTTGAGTCGTTACTAATGAGAGACGTGCTTGTCAATAACCCAATTTCACAATCATACGCAAACAGAATGTCGTCTTTTATCGCAGCGATAAATGCGAGCAATCGTTAATAAATGAAAAACAGAATAAATCTCTTTAGGCAAAAACCACAGCTTGACTTCATAAGCGTCAATGCGGCAAAACTGAAGAGAATTTTCACAGTAATTGGGGTTATTACTTTTGCCATCTTTGTATTTCTTATCATAAAAACGGTTCAACTTGATTTGAAGCTACAGGATTTGAGCACAAAAAAGGAAACATATCTGAAATATTTACTTGAAGATAAAGATACGGAAGCAAACATGCGCTACTTTAAAAGTAAACAGACGCAGTTAAATAATTTTTTGAAGGACGATGCGAACTTTCTTCCCTACTACACCATTTTGAAACAGTCACTTGACCAGTCCGGTAACACGGCAATACTTGATACCATTACCATCGATAAAAATAGAGAAACAAGATTTGTTGTAAAATTTACAAATTACAACGACATGATTGCCTTTTTGAAATATATCGAATCGGCTGACTTTTTGAAGAATTTCACCTCCCTGTCTCTGGACAGTTTTAATTTGAGTCAAAATATTTCATCGGTCAAAAATTATCAGCTGGAACTGAAGGGCGTGTTTAAAGAATTAAAAGAAACAACATGAAACTATCATTAAGTTTTTATAGAATAAAAAACATTCTTCGCTATCAGTGGACCATCTTCCTTTCTTTTTTTGTTCTTCTGTTGCTTTTTTTGGTTGTTATTTCTTATTACGCACGCTTTAATGAAGAAGCAAAATCAACGGCACTGCTTGCAAGTGAAGTCACCATGTTGAAAAACAGATATGACACGTTGAAATATAATAAAACTCTGACGGCGGATCAGATAAAAGAATATAACAAACTACTGGTAGAATTGATCCCCGAAGCGGAGGACTTTTTCTCAATAATCGTCGCACTGGATAGAATTAGTTCCGACTCCAAGTTTATGATTACCGACTATGTTGTTAATATGAATGCTTCGACTAAGGATAAACTTACTCTCACGATAGTCGGAAAGGGAGATACGGAAGCGTTTAAGAATTTTCTTGAAGAGTATCAATTCGGAGGAGGACGTCTTATTACAAGTGACAAGATAGAATATGGAGGGAATAATTCCGCGAATACGAAGATAACTCTCAATTTTTACAGCAAACGGTTCGCATTTAATGAAACACTTCAAGTAGGATTGCTTTCAAAAGAAGAGTTGGATAGGTTAAACACTATCAGAAAAAAGATTTCACTTCAATATGCTTCTGCTGACTCCCAATTTGTGGGTACGGATTATACGACGAAAAAGGACCCTTTTACTCCATAACAACATCGATTGACAAGAAACGAAGAAAAAAAGAAATATAAATTTATTTCTTTTTATTTTTAAGAAGCTTTCTCATTCCTTCTGAGATAATTGCACCTTTTTTGACCCACGCATCAAGCTTAGCCTCATCAAACGTGAATGTTGCGGGTACCGTGTGAGGATTATAGACACCCAATTTTTCAAGATAGGAACCGTCTCTTTTCTTTCGTTTATCAAGTACGACAATTCTGTATGTTGGGTATCCCCTTTTTCCAAACTTCATTAATCTGATTGTGGCAGCCATAAATAATTAAATAGTAAATATAATAAATTTCGGTTTTGCGATTATATATTATAACCCCTTTTGTCTAAAAATTCCAATGCATCTTTTGCCGCATTTTCCTCTGCCTCTTTTTTGGAGCTTCCCGTTCCTGTTCCCATTTTCTTGCCGTCATAGGAAACGGAAACGATGAATTCTTTTTTGTGCTCAGGACCTTTCTCCGATAAAACGGCATAGACGGGAAGAGATCGGTATTTCGCCTGGATAAGTTCCTGCATTCTACTTTTCGGTGAGAGGTAGAGCATATTTTTCACGATATAATCCAATTTTTCCTTAAAAAGCCATTCCAGGATAAACTGATATGCAACTTCAAACCCTTTATCAAGAAAGAGAGCTGCTATAAACGATTCAAAGCAATCGGCGAGAATATTTGTGTTGTTTCTTCCCCCGTTCTGCTCTTCTCCTTTGGAAAGGAACATATATTTTCCAAGGTCAAGCATTTTTGCGGCCTCCGCAAGGCTTTCCGTACGTACAATGGAGGCTTTGATGTCCGTATATGCCCCCTCATCAAGTGACGGGAAATGCTTAAAAAGGTAAATGGAAGTGGTAAGCGACAAAACGCTGTCTCCCAAAAATTCAAGTTTCTCGTTGGACGGAAGGTAGTGCGATTTGTGTTCGTTAAGGTATGAGCGATGTACAAACGCATTCTCAAGAAGAAGTCTGTCTTTGAATTTGAGCGAAAGCTTCGTCTCCAATAATTTAAAATGATTATTCATTTGTTATCAGTTTTCCCAAAACTCCGTTTATAAATAGGTATGATTTTTCTCCTCCCAGTTCTTTGGCAAGCTCAACCGCTTCGTTGATGACCACTTTCTTCGGCTCAGTGGGATGAATGGCAAGTTCAAATATGGCAAGACGAAGTATCGCCAAATCTATTTTTGAAATCTTTTCAAGGGGGAACTTCGGGGCATATTTGACAACCGCTGCATCTATTGCTTCCATTTCCTTAATAAGAGAAGAGAAGAGTTCGTCTTTATGGGGCTCAACAAACTGTTCGTTTTTAAAAGAATAAGCAAAAAGATCCTGCACAATACGAATTCTCCGTTCATGACGGGCGTCCATATTATTTATTACAATATTTGCAGATGCGGTGTGGTAGTTTTGTTTTGCCACAGTTTTTACAGACAACTAAACTGGGGAGCATAACGTTTTTTGCGGCCATTCGTTTTCCCACGCGTCGTGTTGAATGTTTTCGTTTTGGTAGTGGTGTCATAGCTGTTATTATAACAAACAAAATCCACTTCCGCTAGTCCTTTGAGACGTCTTCTCTCTGTATTACGTTTATGTTTTGTTTGAGGTACGGATAATCATCAAGGGAATAGGTATCGATAAAATGGTTTGCCGCGTGCTGTGTTTCTTCGATAAGCTTTGGGTCCGAAAATGAGGCAAAGCGCATATTCATAAATCCGTGCTGATCAAACCCGTACATGTTTCCCGGCCCTCTTTCCTGAAGATCATATTCTGCCAGTTGTATCCCACGGTGTGTCTTTGCGAAGAACGAGAGACGGGCAGATGACTGGGGGGTTGATGAAAAAAGATAACAATATGACTGCTCTGTTCCCCGTCCAATACGTCCCCGCAACTGGTGAAGCTGTGCAAGCCCGAACCGTTCCGCTCCTTCAATAATCATGACCGTCGCATTGGGAATATCAATCCCGACTTCAACGACGGAGGTGGAAATGAGAATACTGATTTTATTTGCCGCAAAATCGGCCATTACCTGTTCCTTTTCCTTTGACTTCATTTTTCCGTGCAACAGTCCGAGAGAAAATGCGGGAAAAATTGCCTGTAAAGACTCATACTCCTTCTTAACCGCCTTTACCGACTGCATTGTTTCTGATTCGGACTCGTCAACAAGTGGACAGATGATAAACACCTGTATTTTTTTTTCTCTTATTTCCTTTTTTATCCATTCGTATGCGTCTTTCCGTTTCGCCTGGGGAATGACGAATGTCTTGATGGGCTTGCGTCCGGGAAGAGTAGTTGATAGGACGCTCATGTCAAGTTCTCCAAAGGCGGTTAATGCGACAGTCCGGGGAATGGGGGTTGCCGTCATGGTAAGAAGATGAGGTGTCAGTCCTTTCTGGCGGAGGCGTGCCCTCTGTTTCACTCCGAACCTATGTTGCTCATCAACTATGACAAATGCGACTCCTTCAGCACTAAAAGAAGAACTAAGAAGCGCATGTGTGCCTATCACTATGTCGTATTGTTTTTTCTTTTTACTGTCCTTATGGGAACCTGTCTCAAGTCCGACACTTACCCCAAGCGGGGAAAGGATTTTTTCAAAAGTTTTTGCGTGTTGCTGTGCGAGGATTTCGGTGGGAGCCATATAGAGTGTTTTTTTACCTGCAAGAAAAACCGCATATGCGGCAATTGCCGCAACGACCGTTTTTCCCGAGCCGACATCTCCCTGTAAAAATCGGTTCATAGGAATTTCCTTCTTCAAGTCCTTTAAGATGTCTCTTACGGCGTTTCTTTGGTCAGCGGTAAGGTCAAACGGCAGCGACTTAATACTCTCCTCGATTTTTTTTTCAAACGTGGCGGGGAAATGGAGCTGTTCCGTTAGGGTAATATCTTTCCACTGTTTTTTTATCAGCTTTGTTGACAGTTGCAGCGTAAAAAGCTCTTCAAATGAAAGTCTCCGTTTTGCCTGTTGGAGCCGTTCCCCGTTTTCCGGCCGATGAAGCGTAAAGAATGTTTCGGAAAGCGGCAGCAACTCATGGCTCGCAAGCATTTCCGTGGGGAGTGATTCGTCTATCTGTTTTGCCGCGATAAGAATGTTGGTGATTTTCTCCCTTAAAAGTCTGCTGGTGAGCCCCTTTGCCTGCGAATAGATGGGAAGAATGCGCCCTGTCTGTATTCTTGGAATTCCGGGCCCTACCGCTTCAAACGTTTCGGGTTGGAGGGTGTATTTGCTTCCGAATTGCTTAACCGTTCCGGAAAACGCGACATTCATTCCTCTTTTTAACTGCGTCAGGATATAGGGCTGATTGAAAAAAGAAATTTCAACAAATCCGTCCCGGTCCCGTATGCGCACTTTTTGGAGAGTGATACGTGATCTGGTCTGAATCGGCATGACCGATACGATCTCGCCTTCGACGGTGCATTTTTGTTGGTCAAATTGCGGCAGTTGGGAGGCCGTTATTTTGTGCGAATAATCCTCATACCGGATAGGAGGAGTCCGGAGAAGGTCTTCATAGGTATTTATGGAAAGTGCATGTAATCTTTTTTTTGTGAGTCCGCTTGTACGGGGAAGCAAATCAACGGAAGTATGCAACATGTTCATTATTATAAATTAAAAAAGGAAGAAATTATCGAAGAAGAAATGGAGCAAGTGAGGTAAGAATAAGAAGTATGGAAGAGATGACGACTATCACTTTCCAAACGGCCTCCCTTTTTATTTTGAATTTTTTCATCTTTCCCATGTGAAAACTATATCATATTTCTGTATAATTATCTAATGTACCATTCCAGAAGGCGCTCCCTAAAAAAAGTAAGTTTTCAAGATATAAAAATTTTTGTTGTCCGCAACTGGATAGCACTTATTGCGGGATTGTGTATATTCCTTTTTTTTCTCACAATCGGTGTATTTGCTTGGTTCTCGCGTGATCTTCCGGCACCGGGAAAATTATCTCAAACTAGTCAAAGTTCCACTGTTTTTTATGACAGGGATGGAAAAATTTTATTTGAACTTTATAAGGATAAAAACAGGCTTCCGGTACAGTTTAGCGATATCCCCGACACGGTAAAAAAAGCGACGATCTCGATAGAAGATAAAAATTTTTATAAGCATGGAGGGATTTCCAATACGGGTATTCTGCGCTCCATTTTTTATTTTATTGTGAACAGAAAAATTTCCGGAGGCGGATCCACGATTACCCAACAACTGATAAAGAATGTTCTTCTCACTTCCCAACAGACAGCAGTCAGAAAACTGAAGGAGATTATCCTTGCAGTTGCAGTCGAGGGAAAATATTCAAAAGACCAGATATTGGAAATGTATCTTAATGAGGTTCCCTACGGCGGAAGCTTTTATGGTATCGGTTCTGCAGCGAAAGGGTACTTCAATAAATCCCCAAAGGACTTGACCCTTCTTGAGTCGGCATTCATTGCGGGTTTACCGCAAAATCCGAGCATCTATTCTCCGTTTATTGGAGTTAAAGACGCGTGGAAGCAGCGGACAAAGGACGTATTGCGTCGTATGCGGGAAGACGGAAATATTACATCCAAGCAGGAGGAGGATAATGTAAAAAATATCGACAAATTGACATTTTCAAATGTCCGTATGTCAATAAATGCACCTCACTTCGTCTTTTATGTAAAACAACAAATTGAAAAAGAGTATGGTGCAAAGATTATGGATCAGGGCCTGAAAATAAAAACGACACTCTCTCTTGACGTACAGCAAAAAGCGGAAAAAATTGTGAAAAACGAAATTGAGGCTATTAAAAACTATGACGTAGGCAACGGCGCTGTTGTTGTGCTTGATTCACAGACAGATGAAATATTGGGAATGGTGGGCTCCTATGATTATAATGACACTAAATATGGCAATTTTAATGCTGCAATCTCTTACCGCCAGCCGGGAAGCGCGGTCAAGCCAATAACGTATGCGCTTGCGCTTGAAAAGGGTTACACGCCTTCCTCAACGATAATGGACGTGCAGACCGTTTTTCCCGTCAAGGGACAACCTGACTATGTCCCCGTCAACTACAATGGAAAATTTAACGGTCCGCGACAACTGCGCTTTGCCTTAGCAAATTCACTTAATATCCCTGCGGTTAAGCTGCTTGCGATAGTCGGTGTTCAGGACTTTCTCACGCGGGCAGATCTTATGGGTCTTCATACTCTTGCTCCCACACAGGATAATCTGAACCGGTTTGGACTTTCGGTGACTCTTGGAGGAGGAGAAGTTTCACTTCTCGATCTTTCAAATGCATTCTCCGTATTCGCACGAGGGGGAGTCCGGAAAGACACCTCTTCCATCCTTGAGATAAAGGATCAAAACAACAAGATAATTTATAGTGCACACCAGGGAAACGAGATGAAGGTGTTCTCACCTGAGATTTCGTTCCTTATTTCACATATTTTATCCGACAACAATGCCCGGGCTGAAGAATTCGGCCTTCGCTCTTATTTGAATATTCCCGGAAAAACCGTTGCGGTCAAAACGGGAACAACAAACGATAAGCGGGATAACTGGGCTGTCGGGTTTACGAAGGGAATAACGGTTGGGGCATGGGTTGGAAACAACGATAATTCCGTCATGGATCAGCGCGTCGCGTCAGGTGAGACAGGGGCATCCCCTATTTGGTATAAGCTGATGTCGGAACTTCTTAAGACGTACAAGGACGGCATAATGGATAAGCCGGATAAAGTGAAAGCTGTTACGGTCGATTCGTTATTCGGCGGTCTTCCAAAAGACGGAATCCCGACGCGGAGTGAATATTTTATTGACGGCACGGAACCGAAAGATATTTCCCCGTTTTATAAAAAGGTAAAGATCTCAAAATCCAACGGAAAACTTGCAAATGATGTCGAGATAAAAACGGGTAATTATGACGAAAGAGACTGTTACGTGGTAACGGAAAGCGACCCCGTTTCAACTGATGGGAAAAACAGATGGCAGGAAGGGATTGATGCATGGCGCGCCCAACAAAGTGATGACAAGTGGAAATGCCCGACGGACATGTCGGACAACCGTTCCGAGGACGTAGTCGTCTCGATAAAAAACATCTCCGATCATTCAACAGTGACGGATAAAAATATGTCGGTACGTATAAAAACGGTAACCTTGTCTCCTCTTAAAAATGTAAAGATCTTTGTCAATGGAAACGAAAAGAAAAACTATAATGAGGACAAACAGGATTTTGAAATTTCTCTGTCAGATCTTGATATTAAAGATGATGGAGTATATGAAATTAAAGTGCGTGCCACTAATCAAAAGGATAAGTCGGGAGAATCAGCAATAAAATTTGGTCTCAATAAACCGTGGGATTTTTCCGTACCTACTGCTGCTCCTACCGCAGTCATAACGACGCCCACGCCAGCACCGACAGCAGATTAAACAAACGGGTGTTAGGAGAGTGATTTGAATTTATTTAACTCTTCCAGTGCTTCTTTTTCCGTATAATTTTTTGTTACATCAGTAAAAACGAGGCGAAGCGTTATGGTGTCTTTATACAAATCCTTTACGGAAAGAGAAACAAGATGACGACACGTCTTGAAAGCGTACTGTTTTATCTCATCAAAGCTTTTCGTATGAGGGACAGTCACATCAAGCGTTATCGTTGCGAATTGGCTAAAGGGTTTATACATTGGCATTCTTCGTGCATTCTCAATGAGAGCGGTAAAATCCAGTTCAGCGGCAAACACGGACTTTTTTGTCCCCACTTTTTGAGTGTATTGTAGTTTGATGAGTCCATACACGCCTATTGTCTTTCCGTTGTCAGTACTTAGTTTTCCTTGAGCACTTGGTGAAAAAAGGGCGTTGTCTCCCTTCTCAAAATAGAACGAGGGGATATTGAGTTCGTTGATAAGGCCGTCGAGTATTCCTTTTAAATCTTCAAACGAAGTGTTTACAGCAAGTCCAATTTTGAACTGTTCTGTAGGAAGCTCTTCCCCGTTTGGAAAATAGGTCTTTGCGACCTCAAACATGCGAACTGAGTCTGCAAAGCCCTCATTCTGCTTGCAGTTTGCGGTAAGCGACGGAATGAGTGACTGACGCAGATATTTTATGTCCTCCGAGATGGAGTTAGTAATATAAATATATTTTGACTCGTCAAGAGAAAACGATTTCAAAAGATCAAGTGAACACCCGGAATAGTTCATCACTTCATGTAGCCCGAGATGTTTAAGGAATGACTTTATTATTTCCTGATAAGTAAAAAAAGACTCCGCGTCTTTTGGTTGTTCGATATATTTCATTTCCGGGAGAACGGAGGGAATTGCAAAATAACCGTATACACGTGCAACTTCTTCAACGACGTCTTCCAAAATTACGACATCATACTGTCTAAAAGAAGGAATGGAAATGGTTATTGTGCCGTCTTTTTCAGATGGCGCAAATTGTAAAGAAGCAAGAATCTTGATGATTTTTTCTTTTTCAATTGGTACTCCTATTTTTTTTGAGATTTCATTTGGAGTGAATGAAAGGGTTTTTGGGATATAGGGAACGGGATAAATATCCTGGACACGAGAAATCATTTTTGCGCCCGCATACTGGGTAAGAAGCTTTGTACCGATGGTGAGAGTTGCCTCTACCCGTTCACTGTCGAGTCCTTTTTCGAAATAAGTACCGGCAAGAGTTCTTTGTCCTGTTTTCATTGTTGTCCGTCTAATATGGACTTTGTCATAATTTTGGACGAAAAAGACAATACGTTTTGTCGTTTCAACAAAGCGGGATGAATAGCCTCCCATAATACCGCACAGATCAATAAGGCGTCCTTCACCGTCTTCAATGACGATGTCTCCGCCGGGAAGAGCGATTTCTTTTTCATCAAGCGTCATTACCTTCTCCCCTTTTTTGCTCTCCCGCATGTGTATTGTCTGTTTCCCGATCGCCTCGTAGTTGAAAATATGTGATGGTTGACCCAGTTCTATCATGAGGTAGTTGGAGATATCAACAACAGAGTTGATAACCTTCACTCCTACCGCCTTCAGGCGTTTCTGGATAAACTCGGGAGAGGGGTTGGCGGTTACATTATCAAGTACTATCGCACTGAAACGGGGACAAAGCTCCGGCTTTTCAATAGTGACGGTCAGTTTTTTTTCGGATGGAGCATTAAGAGATGTGAATTTGTCCTCAAGAGTTGGATTTTTTTTCAGTATCGCCTTTTTTCCAAACATCGGGAGGATCGCTGCTACTTCAAGGGCTATGCCGAATACGGAAGCGCTGTAAATTCTGTTTGAAGTGATTTCGATATCATACACCACTTCATCATCCACTTTTTCAATCCGTTCAACGGACGGTCCACAAAGCGAAAGATATTTCTGGATTTCGTTTGGGGTTGCGTCGGTGTCAATATACTCAAGAAGCCAGCTATGGGTAATTTTTATGTTCATATTAAAATAGTTGTAAGAAACGCAAATCACCGGAATAATAATTGCGGATATCGTCGATACCGTACTTCATCATGATGACGCGTTCAATACCAAAGCCGAACGCCCAACCAGAATATATGTTCGGGTCAATTTTCCCGGCACGAAGTACGTTCGGATGAGTCATTCCTGTTCCTCCCAGCTCCAACCATCCCGACTTACATATCTTGCATTTGTTTCCGTTGACAACGGCCGTTCCCTTGCAGGCGGTACAGGTGATATCAACCTCAAATGACGGTTCAGTAAATTGGAAATGATGCGGACGCAGACGGATTTTTGTATCTGCGCCGAAATATTCTTTGACGAAATAATCAAGCGTTCCTTTCAAGTGAGCTATCGTGATGTCCTTATCAACGCACAGTCCCTCAAATTGATGAAACATTGGGGTATGGGTCGGATCCCAGTTGGGGCGATAACATTTCCCGATATTGATCATTCTAATAGGCGGATTTTTGACGCGGAGCATTTCCCTCACCTGTCCGTTTGACGTGTGGGGCGTTAACACCATTCTCCCGAATTTCTTATTCTCAGGAGTACTTAAGAATGTCGTCTCAAAGTCGTCGCGTGCCGCATGGGTTGCAGGCATGTTTAATGCTTCAAATGCAAAGTATTCATAGTCCACTTCGGGATAGGACATGCGGATGAATCCGATTTTTTCGAATATGGCCGATATCTCCGAGATGGCAATGGTTATCGGATGGACGGTTCCGCGGGGGAACTGTTTTCCGGGAAGGGTTACGTCTATTTTCGTGTCGTTTGATTGTTTTTCAGTAAGGGAGATTTTTTTATCGGACAATAACAGGGTAAGAGATTGTTTTAATTCGTTTATTTGTTTTCCTGCGGTTTTTTTCTCTTCAAGCGAAAGGTTTTTTATATTTTGAAGAAGCGTATTAATCTCGCCGTTTTTTCCTAAATAAACGGTATGCAGTTGTCCAAGATCGCTTAAAGACCGACACTCTTCTATTTTCTTCTGCGCCTCTTTTTGTAAACGTAAAATATCCATACAAGCACTATTGTATAGTATCGCACGCCGCTTTTGTAAACAAAAAAATTAGGAGATTTTTTTTACGATCTGTTCGAAAGTCTTTGGATAGTCTATCGCAATTTGGGAAAGAATCTTGCGATCTACACCGATATTTTTTGCTTTTAGCGCTGTTGCAAGTGTTTTATACGTTGCTCCGAGTTTTCTCATTGAAGCGTTAAGACGTACAATCCACAATGTTCTGAAATTTCTCTTTTTTCTTTTTCGACCGACGAATGCATATTCTCCAGCATGAAGAACTGCTTCTTCCGCTTTCTTGAACTGCTTGTGTCTGGTCATCCAGAACCCCTTAGCAAGTTGCAGTGTTTTTTTGTGTTTTCTGCGTGTATGAACGCCTCCTTTTACTCGTACCATATTATTTTAGACCCATCATCTTTTTAACTTTACTCGCGAATTTTCCCTGTAATGTCTTAATTGTTCTTAGGCTTCTCAATTTTCTCTTTCCTTTTGCGGTTCGTAAATGTCGAATATTTTTTGAGCGGTGTAATACTTTACCGTTTTTTGTGACATTAAATCGCTTTGCTGCTGATTTACGTGTTTTTGTTTTAACTTTCATAGATGTGGTGTTAAGATAACTCCAAAAGAACATTATATCACAGAGAATCTTTTTTTGAAACAATATTTATTTTTTTCTGGCAACGACTGCCCGCACAACTCGACCTTCAAGTTTTGGAGGTTTTGCGACGTTCACTTCTCCCAATTTTGCGATGCATCCATTGATCAAATCGAATGCCATTTTTGTTTTTCCCATCTCGCGGCCCCTGAGTCCGAGATTGAGTCTCAACTGATTTCCTTCTTTGAGGAACTCTATTCCGCGATTAAGAAGCCGTTCCAAATCGGCAGGACCGATAAAAAGCGAAAGTTTTATATCTTTTACTACTCCCTTTTTTATTCCTTTCCGCGCCTCTTTTAATTTCTTTTCTTCCTGGTACATGAACTTCTTAAAATCAATGAGTTTCGCGACGGGAGGCTTTGCATGTTCTGCGATAAGGACCAGGTCAAGGCTTTCGGTCTGGGCACGGTTAAGCGCCTCCTGTCTTGTCATTACGCCTATCTGATCTCCTTTACTGTCGAGTACACGGATTTCCGGTGCTTCAATTCGCCAATTTGTTATATAGAACTTTCTTGGCAAACGTTGTTTGTAGTTACTCGTGGTTCTCAATTGATTGTTTTAGTGTATTAATAAAAGAGTCGAGCATTTGTAATCCGCCGTCTTTTCCGTCCCGTTTTCGGACGGAGAGACATAAGCTGCTTTGCTCCGCTTCCTTTTGTCCAATTATACCCATGAACGGTATCTTTTGCAAGGTTGCCGTCCTTATTTTTTTTCCTATCGACTCAGCCGTCGTATCTAGTTCGGATCGTATGCCTTTTGCCAGTAATTCGTCATTTACTTTCTTTGCATAGTCAATATACTTATCGGAGATAGGTAAAACGGCGACCTGTACCGGAGAAAGCCACAGCGGAAATGCTCCCGCATAATGCTCGATAAGGATAGAGGTAAAGCGTTCAATAGATCCCATTATCGCACAGTGGATCATGACAATTCGCTCTTTCTCTCCCTGTTCGTTTATGCAGGATAGATCAAATCGGTCCGGCATGTTGACGTCAAGTTGTATTGTTGCAACCTGCCATTCACGTCCCAGTGAATCGTGAGTTATAAAATCGATCTTCGGTCCGTAGAAAGCCGCTTCTCCCTTTGCTTCTACATACGCAACTTTTCTGTTTTTGGCGATGGTTTTGAGTGCATCCTCCGCTTCCGTCCACAGCTCTGGTGTCCCAAGATATGCTTTCATATTGTCCGGATCGTGAAGGGAAAGTCTTACCTCAAGTTTAAAACCGAACGCACTGTAGAATGAATCGACAATATCCCACACGGAAGAACACTCAGCTGTTATCTGTGATTTCCGACAGAACACATGGGCATCGTCTTGCGTAATACAGCGGACACGGGAAAGTCCCGACAGTTCTCCCGTCTGTTCGTCCCGGTATACCATTGTCGTTTCGGTATAGCGTTGCGGCATGTCTTTGTAGCTGCGGGGGAGATGAGCAAAAATCTGCGTATGATGCGGACAGTTCATCGGCTTCATTGCAAACTCATGTCCTTCACGGGTCGTTATTTTGAACAATTCATTTTGGAATTTTGCCCAGTGGCCTGACGTCTCGTACAGTTCTTTTTTCGTAATATGGGGAATGGTTACTTTCTGATATCCCCTTTCGCGTCTTAATTTCCATACGAAATCATTCAGAAGTTCCCGAATGACGGTGCCCTTCGGAGTCCACAGGGGAAGTCCGGAACCGACAAGTTCGGAGAATACGAAAAGATCCAGTTCTTTTCCCAGTTTTTTGTGGTCTCTTTTTTTTGCTTCTTCCAGACGCCACAGGTATGCATCCAACTCTTCTTTCGTTGGAAATGCGGCTCCATAAATACGGGTCAACATGGCATTTTTTTCGTTCCCTTTCCAATATGCTCCGGCAAGCGAAAGCAACTTTATGACTCCGATTTGTTTTGAGGATGAGATATGCGGACCTTTACATAAATCGGAAAATTCCCCCGAGGTATAAATGGATACTTCCCCTTTGTGTCCGAAATCCTCCCGTTCTCCTTTTTCAATTTCGGTAATAATCTCCATTTTATAAGGTTCATCTTTAAACAGTTCTTTCGCTTCTTTTACGGATACCCATTTTTGGGTAAAGGCAAAATCCTTCTTTTTCAACTCGTTCATTTTTTGCTCAATGCGTGAGAAATCTTTGGTGGTAACGGGATTTTCAAATGCAAAGTCGTAATAAAATCCGTTTTCAACGACGGGCCCTATGGCAACTTTTGTCCCGGGGTATAAAGTCGTAACGGCATAGGCGAGCAAATGGGCGGCAGAGTGCCGCATTGATTCAAGTTCTTTGTTCTTGTTGTTCATATTGGTAAGTATACAAAATTGTAATAGCTATTTCGGATTAAAAAAAATCTCTCCTGTGTGGGAGAGATTGTGTCATCCGTCAAACAACCTCCCCGAGTTCAGGAGAACGTAGTTGTTGTGATGGAAAAAAAAGTGATCATAAAAATGGTGACTGCTAAGGGACTTGAACCCCTGACCTTCACAATGTCAATGTGACGCTCTAGCCAACTGAGCTAAGCAGTCTCTTCTCCTCTCAATTCATACATCCCGCTTTCGCGGAACATGCGGACTTCGTCCGCCGAAGCCTGCTTTAGCGGGCGATGGCGGAACCAAAGGGACTCGGACCCTCAACCTCTTCCGTGACAGGGAAGCGCTCTAGCCAGTTGAGCTATGATTCCAATTCACACACGGCCTTTTCTCGTTTTACCGACTTTATTGTAACATTAAGAAGCTTCCCTGGCAATACTTTTTTATTAGGGAGAAATCCTTCCACCTGATTATGCAGAAGTAGTCTTGTTCCTTTCTGCTTTTCGTCATACCGTATGGCAAGTGCGTGAGACGCAGATCCGATAAGTGTTTTTACGAATGCGGCATATTTTTTATTACTGAGTTGAATCAACCGGTGTGCCCTTTCCTTTTTTATATTTTCCGGTACTTCAAATAAGGTTTTTTTCAATGTGTCGGCAGCCGTATGAGGGCGAAGGGAAAACCGGAACACATGGATACGGGAAATAGGGAGAGATACAAGCTGCCTATATGTCTCCTCAAACAACTCATCGGTTTCGCCCAAAAAGCCCACAATAATATCCGTTGCGATGAATACGTCGGGTTTTGACATCACAATCGCATTGAGGCTTTCTTTAATATCTTCTATCTTGTACGGTCTATTCATATACTTCAAAACGGGGTTTGAGCACGACTGAAGCGGTACATGAAAAAAAGGCAAAAAACGGGGCTCATTTACCAACGTATCCTTATAGAACTGGAGAAAGTCTGTATTCAGGCTCCAAGGGTGAATTGAGCCAAACCCGATGCGCGGGACATGTGTCTGCTCTTTCATGGCCGCGATAAGATCAAGAAGCGACTCTCCCGTATCCTTCCCGAACGACTCAGTGTTAATTGCGCTCAAAATGACCTCGCTGGGAGAGGGGGCAAAACTGTTCACGTACTGAACGATTTGCTTTATAGGCACGGACTGAGGCTGACCGCGCAGGTAAGGAACGATACAGTAAGAACAGAACCTGTGGCACCCGTCCTGTATCTTCACGAGCAAGCGGCGGGAATACCTGAATTTGTCGTCCAAAGGCTCATTTTCAGCATCTTTAAGGCCAGGCGCATCAAACCCCCACTTAGACTCGATTGCTTCAATGAGGCGTGGTTTTTGGGTATTCGGTATGAGTAAGTCAGCCATGCCCGCGTAGGCACTATTGTGCTGATGCCAGTAGGTAGCACTGCAGCCTGTTATGACTATTTTAGCCTCAGGATGTCGTTTTTTGAGTTGGGCGATAAGTTGGCGGGCTTCACGCTCAGCTTTCCCGGTTATGGCGCACGTATTGATAATTAATACCTGTGGACTGTGAGTATCAATATGGTAGCCTGCCTCAACAAGCTTGAGGTCAATTTGAGCTCTTTCAGCCTCATTTACCCTGCAGCCGAACACAAAGCTTTGAAACGTTCTTTTCATACAAGTGTATTGTACAAGATAGGTTTCCTATATTGATAATACTTTATAATGCGCTTGACATATATACATATCCGTGGTATACTATTTCCAGATCCTAAGGTTCTTCTACCAGTTAGAAAAGCTTTAGGATTTTTTTTATGGGAAAAATTATTCGCATTCTGTTTCTCATAACAATGTTCTCACTTCTTGCCGCACCGGCACGGGCCGATCTTATCGCCGGATCTTCTGCTGCAGTTTCATTCCGTGAGCCAAACGCAGTATCATCTTTGAGCATACAGCAAATAGCCCTCAAGCGTAAAGTCATTACTGAGGTTCTGAAGCGAAACAATTCTCCTATGATAGGAAGCGTTGACGCCTTTATCCAGACATGTATGACGCAGAGACTTGATTGTTACCTCCTCCCTTCTATGTCAGGAGTTGAGTCAACATTCGGTCAGTTTATTATGCCTGGAACAAACAATGCCTTTGGATGGGGCCGTGGGCTTATTAAGTTTGATTCCTTCGGAGAAGGTATTGAAACGGTTGGTCGTGGCCTTCGTGAAAACTATATCAATAAGGGTGCCGTGTCAATCGATCAGATTGGTTCTATCTATTGTGAAGGAAATACGTGGTCAACAAGCGTAAAACATTTCATGAAACTGTTTGCTGAAGAAGAAAAAAAACAGTTGTTTTTTGTGCAGGATACGGTACAATTGTGAGCATGGCTAAACACACAATAAAAAAACAACCAAAGACTACTATTGAAATCTCCCTTCTTATCCCGTGGAGCGAAATACAAGCAGAATATAAAAGTGCTTTTGCTGCACTCCTTCCCGAGTTTGAGATGGTGGGATTCCGCAAAGGAAAAGTCCCCTCCGAGCTTGCCGAGAAAAACATGTCAAAAGACAAGGTGTATTCGAAGCTTATCCAAACCCTCATCCCAAGGCTTTATGAAGAAATCGTAAAAAAAGAAGGTTTAAAGCCGGTTGTTTCACCGAAAGTGCAACTTCTCAAGGCTAAAGAAAACGAAGAGTGGGAAATAAAGATTGAAGTGGCAGAAAAACCAGAAGTAAAGCTCAAGGATTATAAGAAAAAGATCCAGGAAGTAAAAAAGAAGGCACAAGCTCCTGAAATTTGGGTGCCAGGCAAAGATCAAAAACCATCTGAGAAAGATAAGGATGCTCAAAAAGAAAAAGTATTAAACAGTGCGCTTGAAGCTCTTATTACCGAAGTTGAGTGTGAAATCTCTCCTCTCCTTATCGAAGATGAGCTCAACCGTAGACTTACCCAGGTGGTAGATGATGTACAAAAAATTGGCCTTACCATCGAGTCATATCTGAAATCAAAAGGAACAACCATTGAAGCTCTGAAGGAAAGACTCGCAAAAGAAGTGACGGACATGTACAAACTTGAATTTATCCTCCAGGCTATTGCAGACACGGAGAAGATTGAAGTAAATGATGCTGACCTTCAGAAGATATTCGGAAATATAAAAGAGGAAAAAGATCGTCAGGCCGCACAACAGAATGCATATTTTTATGCATCCGTGTTGCGAAAACAGAAGGCGCTTGATTTTATTATAGGTCTTTGATATACTGTTGACTATGGCAGTCAAGAAAGGGGGAAGCCCCTCAAGTTATCGCAAATCTTCCAATACTCTTGAATCATTAAAAGAGTCTGACTCTTCCGTTGGACAAAATGCCCTTGATTCTCTTGCTTCACTCGGCGGAGGCATCCTTGATCAACTGCTTGGGGTTCAAAACAACACTGAGGCAGGACAGGAAGAACCGGCTCAATTTGAGGCGCAAGAAAAGCAGCAAAAAAGACCGGTAAAAAAAGAAGCGAACCTCTTTAACTATCAGAACTATCACGAAACAATCATTGTCAAAAAACAGATAAAAGAACTGGTCGAACAAATCAGAAAAGAGGTTGACTATTTGAAACAGGCTGACAAGTCCCTTCTCCAGGACGTGAAGGATATTGAAAAGTTGGCAATCGACTCCCTTCCGGAAAATCCCGGCGTCTATGATGTTAAGTTTTTGGAGATTGTCCTTCGCGTATTGCAAAGCGTACGTATGAAGGTGGGAGAATCAAGAACGTGGCTTTCGGCCCTTGTGTCAAAAAGGAAAAAAAGAGGATCGTTGTTTGCATCCCGCAGTAAAAAACAAGGGACAGCCTATTCGCTTTCTCAGGAGCTTTCAACTGCCCGCAGTATTCAATAATTGTTAATCGATCACCTTCAGAAACGTATTGACTCCGAATGCCCAACTCCCGTCAGAGGGCGGCGTATATTTACGCATAATTTCTTCAGGAGTTGTAAATCCTTTGTCAATATAGTTTTTCTTAAGCCCCCGGCTGATAGTCTCGATTGCCTCTTCATATGAGGAAAAGCGCGTAACTTTGTTTCCGTATATTCCCCATCCCCAACAATTGTATGATCCCGCATAAATATGTTTGCAAAGGTTTGATTCTTGCATCGCAATTGCAGGAAGAAGACGATAGTCAAGCTGATATTTGTCTGCCATCGCGACAAAATATTCGGACTTGTCATAGAGAACGGATTCGTATTTACGGAAATAATATTTGAGGTTTGCGACACGGATGTCAGACGTTTTAAATTCGGTAAGCAGTTGTTCGGATGACTTTTCCTGCTCTGCTGAAATGAGGCTGATTTTTTCCAAATCATCCATGACACTTAAATAGTAATTAAACCGTGCATTCCGCACGGAAAGATAATATCCAACGGTAAATGCAGCAATATAAAGAACAAAGAATGTTACGAAAAGAAATAGTATTTTATTGATATTTCTTTTAAGATTATTCATTCGTTACATTTTGTAGTAATAGGTAGAAAACGCTTTGTCCGGCAATGTATGAAACATTTTTTTCTCCCATCCCGGCAGTTTAAACCCATGAGAAATAATAATGGTATTTTTGCGTAATTGCTTTTTGAAAAAAGGTAACAATTTAATAATAAGTTGTGGCATCAAAAAAAGATAGACATAATCTGCCTTTTTACAGTCATATGCAAAAATATTTTTCGATATAAAGGAAATTTGTTTATCCACTTTTTCACGTCGAGCAAAGAACCGTGCAAAAAAATTAAGTAAAACATTCACCTCTACTCCTTCCCCAACAACGCCATACTTCTTTGCAGCAAACCGGATAATACGACCGTCCCCGCTTCCCAGCTCTATAAAAAACGCTTTCCTTTTTGGTTTCACGACATCAAAAATTCGGCCAAGCTGTTTTTTTGATGTGGGGACATAAGGTGCACCTTTGAGTGTCGAAAAGACAAGTGCCATGCCGTAAATGGAGACACATAAAAGAATAATAAGTTCTGAAATGAGCAGCAGGTAATATAAAAATATAGGCATTTGTATAGTATAATATATTCACGCCCGAATTGGGGATTAGCCCTTGTAGCTCAACGGATAGAGTAGTGGTCTTCGGAACCATTGATGGGGGTTCAATTCCCTCCAAGGGCACAAAGATACATGCGACCATAGCTCAACTGGTAGAGCATCTCCCTCTTAAGGAGGTGGTTGTGAGTCCGAGTCTCACTGGTCGCACTTTAAAAAAGCGAGTATACTGTAACTATGCGCATAACTGACGTGATTTCAGAGCTTAAAAAAAAATATCCAGGCAAAAGAATATTGATGAACAACAGGAACAACGTAACGGAGATTTTGTGTGAAACGGACCCTGCTTCACTTCACGCTTCCCACAGCAGTGTCATTTCGGTTATTGATAAAACGGACAAACACTTTCATGAAAAAACAACGGAGACGTATAAGGTTCTTAAAGGGATATTAACCCTTTTTATCGAAGGAAAACAGGTGGTTTTGAATGAGGGCGAATCTCAAGTCATATTGCCAAGCCAAAAGCATGAAGCGGTGGGAGATGAAACGTGGGTGATGTGCAGTTCAAAACCCGGATGGACACATAAAGATCATCATAAGGTATCATAACCATATGAAGGTATTTCGCCTTTCAATTATTTTTTTTGTTCTTTTTTTCTCCCTCACTTTTTCTCTCCTTTCCCTGTTCAAAACAAAAACCGTTGAATCATTTAGCAAAGACGAGAATGTAATTGCCTCATATAAAAAATGGGGGCTTGCGGTTGACAATTATCAAAATCAGTTGGGAGTGGTACTTATAAAAACAAAAAACTATTCTCCCCTTACTCTTCCGTTTCATGTAAAAACAATTGATGCCCAAAAAAAATATATCCTCGCATCCGTCTTGGAATCATATGTAAATGAGGTGAATGCAAACAAACAATCCGTTGATCTGAAACTCACCTATCTGCGCGATCGGTTGAAGATAAATACGGATTTAACAAACAATCAGAAAGATAAGCATTTCCAGTCACTTGACGGCATTGCCGGTGTCGTGTTTGAAAAGGAGCCGACCCTTGCCGAAATAAAAAAAGCGATAAACGATCTGTCGGCAATCGACGGTCTTATCAATAAAGAAATTGATACACATCAAAAAGACAATATATTTGCGGAGGTTCATACGTATAAAAGCACCTGCGAAGAGCTAAGAAATTTTTTCGAAATAAAAAATAAACAGGAATACGGCAATACCGCAACGCGCTGCATAGACGAAGCGGACAAATTGCTCCTGCCTCAGTATCAAAACAACAGTGCCTCCTTCATCGAATCAATTGCACGGGAGCGGGTGTTTACCCTTGTCCAGTTGGCACAAAACCAAAAGGTAAAAGTTTTTGAAGAGGAACAATATGCGCTTCAAAAGGAGAAAAAGGACGTAGAATATCTCTCGATAGTTCCGCCGGCCATTGAGACGAAGGGTAAGGTAGTTGTTGTCAATTTAAAACTGCAGAGACTGTATGCGTATGAAAACGGCATTTCCCTTTTCCCCCAATCAGTGCTTATTACATCGGGAAAGCAGGGATTTGAAACGATTACGGGCAGATTTGCCGTCTATTTGAAAGAACGATACCACAAAATGCAGTCCCCTTTTCCCGGTATTTATTACGACGATGTTGTTGATTACTGGATGCCGTTCTTCTCGGGATACGGACTTCATGATGCATCGTGGAGACATGTTTACGGTACATTCGACTATTTAACGGTAGGAAGTCATGGCTGCGTAAACATGACCCTTAATGACGCTGCGGTCCTGTATAATTGGGTTGAAGTAGGAACTACAGTTATTGTGCTGTGACCTTCAGTTTTTTATACACCTATGTTGATCGACGAAATTACCATACAAACAAAAGCCGGTAAAGGCGGAAACGGATCCGTTTCTTTTTTTCCCCAAAGACAAGGTCCCTGTGGGGGAGATGGGGGGAATGGCGGAAGCGTTATCGTGAAGGCAAAACGGGAAGTCAAAAATCTGAATGCAGTTGCACAAAAAAAGGACTTTATCGCGGAAGACGGTGGTGCAGGAGACAGTTTTAACAAAAGTGGCCGCAACGGAAAGGACTGTATTCTCTACGTTCCTCTTCACACCGAGTTTACGAATATCCAACTTAACAGAGTGGTCGTCATCTCCCAGTATGATACGGAATATGTCCTGTGTAGAGGCGGTCAGGGAGGACGGGGAAACGACAGATTTAAGTCGGCAACCAACCAGACGCCCCGCTATGCGGAACCGGGAAAACCGGGCGAAGAATATGAATTTAAGGTAGTACTTAAATTTATTGCGGACATCGGTCTTATCGGACTTCCAAATGCCGGAAAAAGCAGTCTGTTAAACGAGCTTACCCATGCACAGGCGCGTGTTGCTCCCTACCCTTTCACGACTCTTGAGCCAAATCTTGGTGCATTTGGTGAAATAATATTGGCCGACATTCCGGGACTTATCGAAGGAGCATCGCAGGGAAAAGGATTGGGATTCAAATTTTTAAAACATATAGAAAAAGTACAACTATTCCTTCACTGCATAAGTTGCGAGTCGAAAAATCCGACAGAAGTATATCGGGTAGTAAGAAAAGAACTTTTGGAATACAATCCTCTTCTTAAAAACAAAAAAGAAATAGTACTGCTTACGAAAGTTGATCTGATTACTCCTCAGGAAAGCAAAGACCTGGCAGCAAAAATCGGAAAAGAATTGAATCTGGAAGTCTTTCCTATGTCGGTATACGATGTTGATGCGCTTGAAAAACTTAAATTACTTTTGAGTAAATTCAAGTACGTTTCGTAAGTCCTGCAAAGTCACGACACTCATCATTTGTTTTCGAAGGGCGGCACTTCCCATCTCCTGTTTACAATACCATGCAAAATGTTTTCGCATGGGACGCAAATCAAGCTCCGGACGATAATGCAAAAACAATTCGGCATGTCTGAGAATGGTTCGTTTTCTTTCTTCAAGGGTTGGAATAGCGTCAGAAAAAAGCCATGGATTACCGAGAGCCGCGCGTGCGATAAGAACCCCATCAACTTTGTATTTTTCCATTTTTTCTTTTGCTTCGAAAAGAGAATGTACATCTCCATTTCCCAGTATTTTTGTTTTCGTATTTTCCGCCAATTTTACGGCCTTTTGAATTTCTTCCCAATCTGCACGTCCTGCGTACCTTTGAGTGAAAATCCGTCCGTGGACAGTGATGAAATCAGGAGAAGTTTCAAGCAGCTCCCCGATCCATTTTTCCGTTATTGGGCTGTCAAAACCGGTCCGCGTTTTAATGGAGAGAGTCATCTTTTCTTTTATCGATCCGACCGACATCTTTGTGACTGCCTGTTTTATATTATCGGGTACATCGGTATCGGATATTTTTTTTCCTTTTTTCCAATCTTTCCGGGCCTTTTGAAGAGCTAATATTATTTTTTTTGCCGTTTCCGGGTCATTGATGAGTCCCGCTCCTCCTCCTTTTCGTACCACTGATGGATCAGGACATCCCATATTCACATCAACTCCATTAAATCCAAGGGCTGCCGCAATAAAAAATGCGTTATAAAAATACTCAGGTTCTTTTCCGAAGAATTGGGCAATAATGGGAGTTTCCGACACGTGTTTTACCAGTCCGTTAAGAAGTATTGTCCGGCCTTTTGAAAGTCCCGCAACGGGAATGAATTCGGTGAATAGCATGTCCGGTTTGCCGATCTCATCCACGATCTGTCGAAATGCGCTGTCGGTAATGCCGTCAAGGGGAGCAAGAGCAATAATACCGGAATGTAGTGCGTTCATATTACAGCTACGATTGTAACAAATATGCGCCTATTTAACCCGCTATATTTATGATGCCCCTTTTTTTATTACGTCGGAAAAAAATTCATCGATTTTTGTTTTATCGACATGCTGCATAACGACAACGTGTGCAATATCCCCATAACAGGAAAGTTGCCAGTCGGACACGACATCCTTGTGCGGTTTATCAAAATAGACAGTGTTGGAAAAATCATTTAACTGGGAATTGTATCCCGCATTTTGCAATTTTGAGTGTAAATACCGTGCGTTTTCCAAACATAATTTTGCATCCGCCTTTAGTTTTTTCTTTCCGTATTTTTTTATTGCGTACCATGCATACAGCGGACTGTGCCCGTTTCGGGAACCTGTTATTGTTGTGTCATGGGAATTGATATATTCCACCTTGTTCTTCACATTGTCGACGTATCTTTTTTTTGCCAACACAATTCCTGACATAAGCGGCACTCCTAAAAATTTGTGCATTGATATCGCTATACTGTCCACTCCCTTGTCAAAAGAATAAAACGGGGCCTTTTTGACAAACGGCGTTATCATTCCGGAAAGCGCACCGTCGACATGGATGTATGTTCTTTTTATTTTATTTTTTTTCAAGATTGACTTTATTTTTGTCAAATCATCAAAAGCCCCTTTCACTGTCGTTCCGCAATTCACGAGAACAATCGCTTCCCCTGTTTTATTTTTACTTACCACCCTGTTAAATTCGGCATAGTCCATTTCTCCACTTTTTTGGGACTTTAT
This sequence comes from bacterium, assembly GCA_021833625.1. Classification (GTDB taxonomy): domain Bacteria; phylum Patescibacteriota; class Microgenomatia; order UBA1406; family GWC2-37-13; genus JAKBEU01. The sequence continues at coordinate 112,458 of JAKBEU010000001.1, read as the reverse complement.
TTCTACAAAATGTATTCTCATGAGTTTCGCCGCTTTTGATATAGAATAGTGGGTATCTTTTGAGAAATAAAGAGTTGCCTTGGGCAACGACTCTCTTGCCAAAAACATACCTTCCATATTCCCCTCCGTTCCTCCTGAAGTTATATATCCCCAGCCCTTCTTTTTGGGCATGTGATACAGATCAAGAAAGAAATGAACCACTTGCTGCTCAAAATGTTTTGAATGTTTTTTCCATGACAATGTTGAGAATGGGTCACCCGCATTATTGATATAAACACCACATGCCTTTGTGATGAATTCATAATCATATTGCATGTTGTTGGGAAAACCCAAATATTTGTTTTCCAACAACTTCATCCGATCGATATATTTGTTTAGGTGTGCATGTATTTTTTCCATAAAAAAGCCCCGCTTTTGGCGGGGTGCGTTTTGACTTTTTACCACACTTATCCCGCCCTTGGTGGGGTAATAAGCCTGATAAAAAGAACTGATAAATTATTTTTCATATGTTAGTTGATTGTAATGGGAGGGTCTTGAATTGTCAAGGGGAAAATACGTATTTGTTATGTATGTGTGCAGACTGTCCGTGAAGTCTAATCCTATTTAGATGATTTCTTCTTTTCTTTTGCGGACAAACGTTATCCATTCTTCCACCACTTCAAAGATGAGTTTGAACGGAGCTTCAATAAGAAAATCAAGAATAAAAACGATAAAATTCAGCTTCGCCAGTCCCCCACTCAAGAACTTCCCCAGTGACAGGATAGGCATAAAGAAAAAGTCAATAAGGGGTGAAAAAAAGCTTTCTTTTTCGGATAATCGGTATTCATTCACAATCTGTCGTACGCGGTAAGAGAAAAAAGTCACAAGGCTTACAAAGAAAATAAATACGAAAATACTGATAAGGTTGAAGTTAAGAAGAAGAAGTCCTTCGTAGATAAGGGAAAGCGTGACGATAAATGTCAGACTGTAAAAGACAGTGAATCCGAAGATGAGAACAGGTTTCCTCTCCGACTTTTTCTTGGGCATATAGGAAACGCTTGTTTCAAACGTCGGATTGGAGTCAATGATATCAACGATACGCTGGAAAATATTTTTCGTATTTTCTTCTCCCGGAATTTTGAAGAAAGAGACAATAATAAGCATGAGAATAGGAGGAAAAACGGTGTTGATAGTGACTGATTCGAGATTGACCTCGCCGTAGAGCCATCGTGATACCGGCACTTCTAGGATAAGGGCAAAGACCATCTTTGTCAGGAAGACGTAGATAAAACTTCGGATGGCCAAATTGCGGACACGAGAATTAAGTTGTGAATATTTTTCACGGCATGTCTCATCGACTTTTTTCCACAAAGACTGTTTATCAGTTAATAACTGTTTTGTTTTCTCCTTGGAATTTTTGATGATGTCAAAAAGAATAAGGAATGAAGGGAGCTGTTTTCGGGTAAAACGGGTAAGACTGTCGACATATTTGTTGTCTATTGTTTCGTCTATTTTTTTGAATATGGAAGCAGCTTTTGTGGTGAATCCTTCCAGTTCCGCATCAGTATAGGCATGGATGGGCTTGTAGAAGGTGACGAACAGGTGATATCTTTGGTAGGACAGATCGCTTTTCCGGAATGACTTTTCAAGTGCGGCCAGGAAGTAGGCATCCTTTTGATCACCCGACAGTCCTTCTATTTTTATCTTTTTCCTCAATACCTGGTAAATGAAGAAAAGATTGTTTGCATAGCGGTTCGCGGTTTCGGGAGAGAGTACCTCCTCAATTTCACAGGTCATCAGGTCAAGGATATAATCCGTCAGATACTGCTGGACTTCGTACGGACGACCGATTGCAATCCGGCGTTTAAGAAGAAGGTAACGGTCTATGACAAGCTGTATGTCGGCAATATCCTTTCCCCCGAGTGAACCGTTGGCAAAGTAGCGTGCCCACAGAAGCTCTCTCACAAGATTTTCTGCCTCGTTCTTCCCTTCCGGGTTAAGCATGAAACGGCGGTTTAAGATGCGTTCTATCGCTGCCCTGCGGATAAGATGATCTTCGCGGTATTCTATGGCATTTCGTATTTTTTCGTATCCGATAGCAAAAAGCGAGACGGCTTGAGATACCGTTATGCGGGAAAGTTCATCCGGGCTTGGGCGGGGCTTTGTCTTTTGAAAATTGCCCAGTAAAGCTTCCGTGTACTTAGACAACTCGATTGAACCTGTGGGTTGTAATGACTGATCCATAGACCTATAATTATATCAAATTATATCAAAAAATACCACTTTTTATCGGTTTTTCTGTACTAAGTCTAACAGGAGCGGATGAAGAAGCGTGTTTGAAGCGACAAGCCCGTTTGATAAATCCCTGTTTTTTATCGGATTTCCGTCAAAATCGGTAATTTTCCCGTGCGCACTCTCAATTATCGCAAATGCGGGGGCAATATCCCACCATTTCGGTCCTTTAAAGTGCTCAAGGTGAGTGGGAAGAACGTATCCGTCTGCCTGTCCCCCAGCAACAGCAACACAGGAGACGATGTCACAGGAATATGCCCTTGTTCTAAATGTGCTTTTTATGAGGGCTTTTTCTATCCGTTGGAAAGAGTCAAGCTCACTGTCTGTGCATGCTCCGATAGGAAGTCGGGTTATGACGATTGATTTCTCAATCGCTGAAACCGAAGAAACGTGTGCGACTATGTCGTCATCCATAAAGCTTCCGTCCTTATGGGCGGCGTATATCTTGTTTGCCTCTGGGCAGTAGACAACGCCTGCAATGGGAACCTTGTTTTGTTCTATGCCCAGCAGTACGTAATAGTTCGAAGATCCGCGCGAATAATCGCGCGTGCAGTCAAGAGGATCGATAATCCACTCAAATTCCGCGCCCTTTTTTTCAAACAAATGCTGTCCTTCCTCCGTAAAGATAGAGTGGGAAGGAAAATACTTCTGGATCTGTCCGACAATGTATTTTTCGGACGCATAGTCGGCTGAAGTGGCAAAATCAGTTCCGAGAGCATTTTTTATCGTTTGAATTGTGTGGGTCTTTTTTTGTTCGATAAGAATGGACCCGGCGCCCCGTGCGATATCTTTTGCTTTTTCCAGTAAATCGTCAAAATCCGTCATATTATTGTAACGAGTCTACGTTGACTCCCTTTGTCATGTCAATGTCTTTAACTTCCTTAAACAGTTTTGCGACAAATAAGCGCAACTCGTCGTATTTCTCCTGCGTTTTTGCTTCAAACTTCGCCGTAAGGTAGGGGCCGTTTTGTGAAGCTCTGATGACAAACATATATCCGGGCAAATCCATACGGATACCATCAATCTCGGTAAAGATTGCACTTGGATATTGAGCCTTTACTTTCCCTCCGATTTCTTTTGAGACGGTTTCAAACTTTGTGCTGTCAGGACAACCCACTTTAATTTCAGGGCTTGAAATATATTGGGGAAGTTTGTTGACGGCGTCCTTCAAGGAAAGCCCCACCTTCGTAAGGTAAGAAAGCAGTCTCAAGCTTGCAATGGCCCCGTCATCGTGTCCATAAAAGTTATCAACGAAAAAGAAATGCCCGGAAAGTTCTCCCCCAAATGGCGCTCTGTCTTCTTTTACCTTCGCCTTAATAAATGAGTGTCCTGTCTTCCACATGATGGGAGTTCCTCCCGCTTCCCGAATGACGTCATCTACCTGCTTTGAACACAACACGTTGTAGATGATTTTAGCCTTGGGAAGAGAGGAAATAATATCTTTTGCAAACAGTGAAACGAGTGTGTCGTTCCAAAGCATGCGCCCATCTTGATCAACGACTCCTACTCGGTCTCCGTCTGTATCATAGGCAAATCCGAGATCAGCTTTTTCTGCGATAACTCGTTTTGCAAGGCGCTCCAATACTTCCTTTTCCGTCGGGTCAGCAACACCGACCGGAAATGTTGGGTCTGGCTTCGTATTCTGTTCTATCACTTCACATCCTGCTTCTCGCAGTATTGAAGGAAGAAACAGTCCGGTTGTTGCAGCACACGAATCCACTACTACTTTGAAATGTCCGGTCTTCGGTACGCGTCTTAATACGTCTTCTTTATAGATGGGGAAAACATCTTCCTGAATATGCTTTCCTTTTGTTCCGGAAGTAATGAAGTCGCCGGATTTTGCAAGATTTCTGAATTCGATAATTTCCTCGGTTACCATGGTTTCGGAAAAACCCGTGCCGAATTTGAATCCGTTGTATTCTTTCGGATTGTGGGATGCCGTAATCATGACCATTCCGCGCGTGCGGAAATAGTATTGGGCAAAATAGCAGATCTGGGAAAGGGTCATGCCGATGTCATATACGGTAACTCCCGACTCCGTAAGACCTTTCACCAGTGCATCGCGGAATGCGGGACTTGACTCACGGGAGTCGTATCCGACAACACAGTCCGTGACGTTTCGTCTGAGGAGCCACGTCGCATACGCTTTTCCCAACATCTCAACGCGTTCTTCGTCTAAATCAGCCCCGACTACTCCCCGCAAATCGTATCCTCTAAATACGTGATCAGGAATGGTTTTTATCATAAGATATATTCAATAAAACTTATATTAATTACATATTTATTATATCAAAGATAGTAGCACGCAAGCATTTCAAGCGACTTCCCTATTCCGTAGGCATTCTCGCCAGATTTTGAAGAAAATTCTATTTTAATTAGGCCTTCATAAAAGTGAAGAAGGGCATTTTTTTCCCACTGTCGACTGAGAGACTGCAGCTTATATTTTTGCCACGGAGCTATCTTTACTTCCTCTCCCGATTGGATGAGAACAAGCTGACGGATATGACGAAAAAGCAAAACAAATACGAGCATATCCGCCTGGGTTTGGAGCACCTCCCGCAGCGCTGTAATGAATGCGATTTTATTTTTCGGCACACACAGATCAAGAAGCTGAAATACGGACCGGGACGGCTTGCTTTCTGTTACTTTTGCGATATCCTTCAGTTTCAAAAGACGGGAAGGCTTATCTTCTTCCCAGTCAAGAAGTGCTATTGTTTTATCGGTGGAAAGGGCGACAATAGCCTCAAATATCGAGTCTTTTTTTGCTTTTGTCGATTTGCGGAAACCCGCTTTTTCCAGTCCTTCAATGACATATACCTGAGTGGCGGAAAATAGACTAAGATTGTTTCCCAGTCCCTTATTCAGGTCAACAATTTGACTGGGAGAAATGGAAATCACCTCCACACCGCTCTTTTTTTGTTTTTCAATTTCATTTAAATATTGTCGTCGGGAGGAAACGGAATCTTCACCGCAAAAAATATGTATCATAAGTCGCGCATTCATTCTATCAAAAGAAAAAAAAATTAGATATACTTTATCGTATATGTATGACCTCATCTCAATCGGAAACATCAGTGTCGATATGTATTTTCAGGGAGAATCTCTTACCCGCGACGATAGCCGATTTAACCTTGCAATCGGAGGAAAATATTTAACCGATTATTTTCATGAAGGATTAGGAGGAGGAGGGGCGAACGTTGCAATCGGCGTAAAAAAATTCGGACTTCATTGCGCGATAATGGCCAAAATCGGGAATAATCAATTCAAGAAACTCATAGTTCAACATTTAGAAGACCATGGAATTTCCATGAAGCTCTGTCAGCATGAAGAAGAATACCTGAAGATATCAAGCATTCTGCTTTCTCCAAAGGGAGAACGGACGATTGTCAATTATGAGACTCCTCACGAGCATCTGCTGCAGAGTGACGATGTACTGAAAGAACTTTGTAACGCAAAAATCGTCTACATGTCAAATCTTCCCCGCGTTGCCCTTGCCGAGCGCATCCACATTTTAAGTTCAGTTGAGAAATGTGGAACAAAAACAGTTCTTAATATAGGGAGCAAAGATTGTCGTAGGCCTCTTGAGCAAATTTCACCTCTTTTGAAAAGTGCCGACATCATCATTCTTAATGGACATGAGTTTTCAGATCTGGTAAAAGTGCCATATGAAAAGGTAGATTTGAAAAAAAGTGTTTTACACTATCTTCCTCTTGCCGAGAGAAAAATCCTCGTCATTACGGATGGAGAAAAAGGCTCTTATGGGTATGTAAATGGTGAAGTACTCTACCAGGAAGCACACAAAGTAAGTAAAATCGTCGATACGACGGGCGCGGGAGACGGCTATACTGCCGGATTTATTGCGGAATATCTGAAGACCGGGGACGTCAAAAAGAGCATGACCTCAGGAGCAGGTTACTCCGTGAAAATTATTCAGAAAATTGGAGCGAATTAGTCGATACGCAGAACGTGTATCCGCATCCTATCGCGTCAATCTCATCATCCAGCCTCTTTTTTTTTGGGAGCACTATTTGCAGTTCTATCATTTTCTTCATGGCAGTTTTATCCGCATTGCCGTACCCCGTTATGGCAAGCTTTATCTGGGGAGGAGTGAGGTAATATACGGGAATGTTATTTTGGGCGGCAAGAAGAAGTATGGCTCCTTGTGCCTGAGCAACACCGATAACCGTTTTTTCATTCTTGGCAAAAAACAACCGTTCCATAACGATATGATCCGGCTTTCGTTGCTTCACTATTTTGCACAAAACATCTGAGATAGAAAGAATACGTTGTGATTGGGTGCTTTTTTTGGAAGTTTGAATAGTATCCGATTCAAGAAGATTGATATTCGGACCCGTTTTTTCAAAAACGGCAAAACCAACGCGCTCTACACCCGGGTCAATGGATAGGATAATCATACGAATGTATGGTAATTATACAAGGAGAATAATGAAAAAATGAATTCAGTTGTAGGAACAAAGAACAATCTCTACACGTTTCGTAAATCTCTTTTGTTAAAACCAAAGAGATGGGAAACATCGATCATTAGTACGTCTTGGCTAAATTCATTGCTGAACTTACACCGAACGCCTATCAAACAGGTATTCTACCTGCGATCTATAGGGATTCCTTATCTCGGGGTTCGCTTCGCACTTGATATGCTTTCAGTGCTTATCGAATGGAAATGTAGCTACCCGGCGATGCCCTTACGGGACAACCGGTACACCAGGGATTTCCTCATCTAGGTCCTCTCGTACTGTAGACGACTCCCCTCAAGAATCTAAACGCCTGCACTGGATAGAGTCCGAACTGTCTCACGACGTTCTGAACCCAGCTCGCGTACCGCTTTAATGGGCGAACAGCCCAACCCTTGGAACCGACTCCAGCTCCAGGATGCGATGAGCCGACATCGAGGTGCCGAACGACGTCGTCGATATGAACTCTCGGACGTCACCAGCCTGTTATCCCCGAGGTAGCTTTTATCCGTTAAGCCCCGCCCGCCATCACAGCGGATCGGGGGATCACTTACGCCTGCTTTCGCATCTGATCGGATAGTCATCCTCACAGTTAAGCCAGCTTATGCGTATACACGTACATTCCGATTTCCATCCGGAATAAGCTGACCTTTGCGCTCCTCCGTTACTATTTTGGAGGAAACCGCCCCAGTTAAACTGACCATCAAACACTGTTTCCTCCTATTGGAAGATAAGGTGAGAAAAAAACAAAGAGAGGTGTTTCATCGTCGGGCAAGCCCTCCCTCCTACTCTCAACAGTTATTCATCTCCCACCAATGTCTAAATTCAGTAAAGCTCTCGGGGTCTTTTTGTCCAAGTGCAGGTAGGCCGCATCTTCACAGCCATTTCAACTTCGTCGAGCGGTGATTTAAGACAGTTATCAACTCGTTATACCATTCATGCGGGTCGGAACTTACCCGACAAGGGGCTACGCTACCTTAGAACTCTCAGGGTTAGAGCTGTCGTTCACTGGAGCTTACACCGCGACCTTCTATAGAGATTGCTCACTATAGTCAATCACAGTGGTTGACTTACCAGTACTGGACAGGCATCAGCTCCTATACGTCCCCTTTTGGGGTTGGCAGGAACCTGTGTTTTAGTTAAACAGTCGGCTGATAATCATTTGCTGGGGCCTTTCTTGCGAAAGGCAGAGCATCTCGAAAACTTACGCTCAGCTTTTTATGCAGAGTTCCTTAAATCACGATCACTCGTATACCTTAGTGTACTCCACTAGTTCACCTTTGTTGGTTGTCGGTACGGATACAAATAAAACTCCTTGTAAAACTTTTCCCGGAAACATAAAGCTTCAGACTCTCTCAATCTTGCGATTAAAATTGCCGTAACTACTTATCTACGCCTTGCGGCAAGACTCATAACTTAAACCCCCATAAAGAAGGCTCTGGGCTTCATACTTCGTCATTTTACAAGTGATAACGCATTACTTGCAGTAGCAGAATATTAACTGCTTGTACATCCCTCATACCTGATACGGTATGCGGTTAGATCCGACTAACCCTCAGCCGATTGACGTTGCTGAGGAAACCTTGAACATTCGGCATCCTGGGTTTTCACCAAGAGAAAACACTACTCATGTCAGCATTCTCACTTCCTGACGCTCCACCATGGCTTACACCATAGCTTCAATGCAACAGGAATGCTCCCCTACCACACACTTCAATTTCTTGAAATATATTTCCGATTTCGGTAAACAGTTTTAGCTCCGAATCATTTTAGGCGCATATTCTCCATTCCGCCAAAGCGGAATTATTCAGGTGAGCTGTTACGCACTCTTTAAAGGATGGCTGCTTCTGAGCCAACCTTCCTGCTGTGTTGGAAAATAAACGACCTTTCCCACTTAACTGTTATTTAGGAACCTTAATCGGGAATCTGGGATGTTTCCCTCTCGCCCACGCTCGCTTATCCGAGTGGGACTGACTCCCAGCTTAAACTACGCGTATTCGGAGTTTGGTTAATGACAACAGTCTTGCGACTCCTGTCACTATCCAGTCGCTCTACCCCACGTAGTATGCGCTGAGGCTATACCTAAATATATCTCGGGGAGAACCAGCTATCTCCGGGTTCGATTGGCATATTACCCCTAACCACAAGTCATCTCACGCCATTTCACCGACGACGAGTTCGGGCCTCCACTAGTCTTTCGACCAGCTTCACCCTGCTCATGGTTAGCTCACCCGGTTTCGGGTTGTCCGCACAGAATAAACGCCCTATTCAGGCTCGCTTTCACTTTGCCTCCTCCCCATAAGGGATTAAGCCACTCTATGCAGACACTCGCTGACTCATTCTTCAATAGGCACGACATCATCCCGTTGCCGGGACTCTGTCTGTTTGTTAGCTAATGGGTTCAGGTACTATTTCACACCCCTCTCGGGGTTCTTTTCACCTTTCCCTCGCGGTACTAGTTCACTATCGGTTAGTTTGAGTATTTAGTCTTGGATCGTGACCGACCCAGATTCCCACAAGGTTTGCCGTGACTCGTGGTACTTGGAAGATCCACCGGGGTTGGTTTTCATTATGCATACAGGTCTTTCACCTTCTTTGGCCCGCCGTTCCATGCGGTTCTGCTATAAAATCCAACATCCCTACTGTGGCTCCGCAACGCCTACCCCGAAGGGTAGGTTTAGACTCCTCCGCTTTCGCTCGCCGCTACTCACGGAATCTCATATGATTTCTTTTCCTATAGGTACTTAGATGTTTCAGTTCCCTACGTTCCCTATCTTATCTTGCGACAAAATAATCCCGATATAAATCGGGATGGGTTACCCCATTCGGAAACCAACGACTATAACGCCTGCTGAAGGGCTTATCGTTGATATCGCACTTGTGCATGCGTCCTTCTTCGGCTCAAACTACCAAGGCATCCACCATTAGCTTTAGTGTTTCCCATCTCTTTTGTTTCACAAAAGATCTTTGTGTAGATATTATCTACACACTTAAATTTACTTTGCTGTAAAGTTGTTAATTGGCCTACAACTTGAATTCAAATTTTCAAAGTGCTTTTCGTTAGTTGGCTGTTAGCTCTTAACGATTAGATTGCTCTAATCGTTAGAAGCTAAAAACTAATTTTTCCCTGTGGACCCAGGGGGATTTGAACCCCCAACCTTCGGAATGCAAATCCGACGCTCAAGCCAGTTGAGCTATGGGCCCAAACAAAAAAGGCAAAGAGCGATCTCTTTTCCTAAGAGATAAGTATTTTGACACAATTCGTCTTGATTTTAGATGAAGGCTGTTAGGAGAGCAGACTAATTGTGCTTCCAATTGTGCCTTATGACATTTGAAATATCATTCGTAAAGTTGATGATATCATAGCCAAAATAACTTGTCAACGGTAATTTGATCGGACTTGCCGAAATTAGTCCTTGCATTCAACCCACTTTTTTCTGTATAAATAATACATATGAGAAAAAAACACGTTGTATGGTTTGAGGAAGTAACAAAAGATGATGTGGTAACTGTCGGCGGGAAAGGTGCAAATTTGGGCGAAATGACGCGTGCACATCTGCCCATTCCTTATGGCTTTGTCGTGACTGCTCAGGCATATTTTGACTTCATAGCGTATGGTAAGTTGGATAAAAAGATAAAGGACACTCTTTCCATTGTCAATTTTGAGAATTCCCAGGAACTGGCCCAGGCATCGGAGTATATACAGAAGATAATAATGGCCTCTCCCATTCAAAACTCACTTGTAAATGAGATTGTCGCTTTTTATGACAATTTGTTGGTGAAAGAAGAGAAATATCTGTCGATTGACAGCACGATGGTGAAGAAAGCGATACGGAGATTGTCTTCTCTCTACAAATATCCGCTCGTTGCAGTTCGGTCATCAGCTACAGCTGAAGATCTCCCGACGGCTTCATTCGCCGGGCAACAGGAAACCTATCTCAATGTAAAAGGAGACGTGCAACTCATACACAATATAAAACAGTGTTGGGCTTCCCTTTTTACGCAGCGTGCCATTTATTACCGGCATAATCAGGGATTTGATCATTTTAAGGTGGGGCTTGCGGCAGTTGTTCAACGTATGGTGCAGTCCGACAAGTCGGGAATTGCCTTCAGCATTGATCCGGTAACTAACGATAAAACAAAGATGGTCATTGAGGCCATTTTTGGTTTGGGAGAATACATCGTTCAGGGGAAGGTAACTCCGGATCATTACGAGGTCGACAAACGATCATTTGTCGTTATCAACAGAACAACCGCATATCAGAATTCGAAATATATTAAATCAGGAACGAAAAATATCGAAGTGAAATTGACGAAAAAAGAAGGCACGGCTCCCAAGCTTACTGATCAGGAGCTGACTTCAGTTGCCCTTCTTGTCAAGGAAATCGAGAATCACTATTACTTCCCGCAGGATATCGAGTGGGCAATAGAAAATGAAAGAGTGTTTATCGTCCAATCAAGACCCATTACCACGATAAAGGCAGTAAATGGTAAGAAGATGGACGCAGTGGAACAGGTGTTAAAGCCCATTGCAACCGGTTCTCCTGCCTCTCCAGGAATAGGGATAGGGCCTGTTGTCATAATCCATTCCCCAAAAGAGATAGACAAGGTAAAAAAAGGCGACGTATTGGTTGCTCCTCAGACAAATCCTGACTATGTTCCCGCAATGCGCAAAGCCATTGCAATAATCACGGAAAAAGGAGGACGGACGTCTCATGCGGCAATCGTTTCTCGTGAACTTGGTATCCCGGCAGTCGTTGGTATGGAAAAAGCGACAACTCTCATGAAGAACGGTGAAGTTGTTTCGGTGAACGGAACCACGGGTGAAGCTTTTAAGGGGAGCATTCTGTCTTCTGCCAATTTACGGGATATTGCAAAACTAAAAAAGAAAAACGACGCGATAAAATTAAAAACCGTGACGAAAGTATATGTAAATCTTGCGGAACCAGAAAAAGCGGAGGAGGTTTCTCATCTTGATACTGACGGAATAGGACTGTTGAGAGCAGAGTTTATGATTGCCGAGATTGGGACGCATCCGAAACAATATATTAAGGAAGGTAAGGAACATTTGTTCGTTGAAAAATTAAAAAACAATCTGTTGAAATTCGTCAAACCGTTTAACCCACGTAAGGTGGTATATCGCGCAACCGATTTCAAAACAAACGAATATAGACATCTCAAAGGCGGAGCTATGTATGAACCTCACGAAGAGAATCCGATGATAGGATATCGTGGGGCATCACGCTACATTAATGATCCGTACGAATTTTATCTTGAACTGAAGGCAATAAAAAAAATTTGGGAGATGGGATACCGGAATCTGCATCTTATGATCCCTTTTGTCCGTGTTCCATGGGAAATAATCAAGATAAAAGAGTTGGTACGGAAATCCGGCCTTTTTGACTATCCGGAATTTAAACTGTGGATAATGGTTGAAGTGCCCTACTGCGCCCTTAATATCGAAGAATTTTTAAAGGTAGGAATTGACGGTATTTCGATAGGAACAAACGATCTTACCATGATGCTCCTCGGAGTTGATCGTGATAATGAGCACGTATCGGGAATTTATGATGAACGCAATCCGATGATAGTAAAAGTACTTGAATACATTGTTTCAACAGCAGTGAAGTACGGAGTAACCGCATCCATTTGCGGACAGGCGGCATCTGACTTTCCGGACATAGTAGAGAAACTTGTGAAATGCGGGATTACCAGTGTTTCCGTTAATCCGGATGCTGTCGAAAGAACACGGCATCTTATTCATGAAATTGAAAAAAAGCAGTTTCAGTCCCTTAAGAAATGACAACAATTCAATCAATACACGCGTACGAAATAATAGACTCCCGGGGAGCGCCTACGCTTGAAGCACAACTCGTTTTAGATAACGGGCTGCACGCAAGGACATCCGTCCCGGCAGCCTATTCTTTGTTTCCTAATGAAGCAGTTGATGTTCGGGATGAAGACCCTAACCGCTTCTTCGGGAGAGGAGTACTGCATGCTGCGTCTTATATAAACGAACTTATTGGTCCGAAATTGAAAGGAGTCTCGCCTGAGAAACTTGCGGAGATAGATGATTGGCTAGTTAAGGCGGACGGTACACGGAATAAATCCCGGCTGGGAGTGAATACCCTTCTCACCGTTTCTCAACTTATTGCAAGAGCCGGTGCTGTTGCAAATGGTATCCCCCTTTTTAAACAGTTGAACAATTTATACAAAAAAAAATATAACGAAGAAATAAAAATCAGCAAAATACCTACTCCCATTTTTAACATGATAAACGGAGGAAGACACGCAAACTCTTCCATGGACTTTCAGGAATTCCAGATTATTCCCTCCTCCTCTTTTTCTTTTGGGACTGCCTATCAAAAATCGATAGAACTGTTCAGCGAGCTGAAGAAAGTACTTGAGTACCGGAATGCGACAACGGCAGTCGGGGAAGAGGGAGGGTTTAGCCCGAACTTGTCTGCTAATCTTGATGCGCTTGAAATCTTAAATGAAACCGTTTCCCAACTGAAAATGAAGATGGGACTTGATATGTTTGTCGGTATCGATATGGCCGCCTCTTTTTTTGCGAAGAACAATGCGTACACTATTAAAGATAAATCTCACGCAATGCATGTAGACGAATATATTGCCTTCATAAAGACAATTACGGACAACTACTCCATTCTCGCCCTTGAAGATCCGCTCGACAATGAAGACTGGGCGGGATGGAAAAAGCTTACCTCCCTTATTTCTTCTACTATATATATTATAGGAGACGAGCTTATCAGGACGTCAAAAGATAGATTAAACTTTGCCATAAAAGACGGCTCCTGCACTTCATTTCTCCTTAAACCTAATCAAATAGGTACGATATCGGAAATATTTGAACTAGTCAGAATTGCCCGTCAGAACAACGTTTCTTATATTGCCGCTGGAAATATGGCAGAAACAAACGATGATTTTATTGCAGACCTTGCCGTTGCAATGCAATCGGAGTTCGTAAAGTTTGGTGCGCCCATTCTTGGAGAACGGGTGGCGAAATACAACAGATTGTGGCAAATTGAGCGCGATGAGTTGGGAATAAAGTGATATACTGTTTTCCATGATTGCAAAACTGACAGGAATACTTGCAGAATTCACCGACAAAACAGCAATTATTGACACTGCCTCCGGCGTTTCCTACGAACTTTTTATTACCCCCTCCGCACTTCAGAATAAACGGATCGGTGAAACACTTACTATATATACCTATCTTCAAATACGAGAGGATGCACACGTCCTGTTCGGGTTTTCCAATAATTCTGAAAAACAGTTCTTTCATCTTTTGCTTTCCGTTCCCGGGGTCGGACCCAAGACCGCATTCACGGTCGTATCGGGCATTACATTTGACGAAGCAGTGAAGGCAGTCTCGGCAAATGACGTAAAATTATTTTCCAGTATTTCGGGAGTCGGAAAGAAAACGGCAATGAAAATAGTGCTTGAACTATCCCAGAAATTTAAGACAGAGTTTAAATTCGAGATGCAACTGAGCGACGATGACAAGACAGTCATTGACGCACTTGTCGAACTTGGGTACCGCAAAGCGGAAGCACAGAAACTGTTTGAAAAATTGCCGAAAGACCTGAGTATTGAACAGAAAATTCAGGAAGCTCTACGGATGTCTGTTAACAAATAATAAAAGATACGCAATGGTGAATAAAACTACTAATATCGTTGAAGGGAACAATCTCAGACCTCAGTCATTGGATGAATATATTGGTCAAAAAAGTGCAACCGACACGCTTCGCATTTTTCTGAAGGCCGTAAAAAAAAGAGGTGCGGCAACAGAACACATTCTGTTATATGGCCCTCCTGGTATTGGCAAAACCACACTCGCTTATATCATCGCTAATGAATTGGGAGGAGAAATCAAGATCACTTCAGGTGCTGCCATACAAAAAGGCGGAGACTTAGCAGCCATTCTTACTAACTTGAAAAATAATGACATTTTGTTCATTGATGAAATCCACCGTCTCCCGAAGCCTGTTGAAGAAATGCTCTATCCGGTTATTGAAGATTATTCGCTCGATATCATTATCGGCAAAGGTCCATCTGCCCGGACAGTGCGGCTTCCCGTTCCGAAAATAACAATAGTGGGTGCGACGACAAAACTTGCACTTATCTCCGGTCCTCTTCGAGACAGATTCGGACTTCTGATGCGCCTTGATTATTATACGGTGGAAGACATGGTAGTCATTATTAAACGTGCCGCAAAGCTTTTGGGGATTGATCTTACCAATGATCTGGCACTCCTTGTTGCCAACCGTTCAAGACGAACTCCCCGTATCGCAAACAGAATATTAAAAAGAATACGCGACTCGGTTCAGGTGGGGAATCACGCATCAGCCCAAGCTTCCCTCTTGGAGTCGGTCTTTACTCTTCTTGGCATTGATTCAAAAGGTTTGACCGATATTGACCGCGCATATATGACAACTCTCGGGGAAAAGTTTCAGAACAGTCCCACAGGAGTTGAAACGCTTGCATCAGCCCTTTCTGAGGATGTGCGGACAGTCGAGGAGTTTATTGAACCGTATTTACTGCAGATAGGATTTTTAAAGAAAACAACACGGGGAAGGGTGCTCACACCAAAAGCCCTTCATCATATCGGTCTGCAGAGCTTATAATATTACTTTAACAGTGTCATTTCCAAATTTCCAAACCGCACTGTTTCCTTGGCGTTGTCGGGCTTGTAATTAAGGCTGCCCTCAGTATTGTCGGATATGACCGCATCATAGCGTGAAGCGGAATTAACATTACTTATATTTGCCGTAACCCCTTGTCTGCGAAGCGCCACCCAGAGCGGATATTCCCACGAATCAACCCCTAAGTTGAGACCAATTTCTGTCAGGCCCTTCTGTTTTATTTTTTTTACAAGTGCATCGTATGAACGGTTTACCGGACTTTCTAACAGAAATCTTTCGTAACGAGTGTTTTTAAAGGTTAATACATTAAGGGTCAGAGGGCGGTTTGAACTAATCGCATCAACGTTTTTACTGTCAAACGGCAGGTATCCCAATACAAAAGGAAAGGAAAGCGCGATAAGGATGACGCAAAATAGTTTAATCCAGACCTCACGTTTGACCTCCTGAGTGATGGTAAGTGCAATAAATGGACATGAAGCAATAAAAAATGGTAATTCGAGCCTCGATTGCCATGGCTGCCATTTGAGTAGGATAATAAATAGTACCCACCCTGTAAACAATGTAATATATGTGGGAAAAAGGGGACTTTTTTTAAAGAAAGCCATAAGAACTGCAAGAGCAAATAGAACAACCAAAACATAGTTGCCTGCCCTATCTTCATGTGTTGCAAAAAGCGTTGCATAAGAGGCAGGGACCCAAGTAACTTTTGGGTCATTTGTAGCAAGTCCTATTTTGGTATGTATGAGATGGACTATTGAGTCAACTGTGCCGTTATATTTTTTATTTGGTAAACCGATTTGTGAGGCAATATTCCGCACAATATTTGACATGATATACTTTGGCTCATAGCTTTGATTGGTCATACCAACGATCATTATTTTGGGACCCAATGGCGAGTCATAATAGGCAAAATTTCGTCTCCAATGGGAAATATTTATGAGAACCGTAAAAATTATAATGAGGAGCACGCCTTTCATCGTTTTTTTTCTCTCTATCCTAAGATATTTGAACAGCCAGTAAAGCACAAAAGGAAAAGCAAAAATAAGGTAGGTGTTTTTGGTAAAAACACCTAGTCCAACGCTAAGCGCCAGATACAAAATATCATTCTTCAAAGAGAAGTAAATTGTTGCAAGGAGAAACAGCGCCACAACATAATCGTTCTGCGTACTCGTTGACTGCATAATGCCCATCGGAACTGTTGCGGTAAGGATTGCCGCAAAAAGCTGAGTCAATTTGTTTCCCTTCTGCGTTTTTACTATCAGGATAGAGAGGAGGACAGATAACAACATTGAAACGTACTGTATGAAGTTTACCAGCACATCATTGTTTGTAATGAGTCGCCAATGAAGGATTATGTATTCGGCAAACGGAGTGAATATGAGCTGTCGGTTGATGTTTGTCGGATAAAATTCGATGTTCCTGTTTTGGATCCAGTGCTCAACCCGACTTAAGTGATAGGTCATAGAGTCCCAGTTGTTTGGAGGATAGTAGAGGGCAATTAAAAAAAGCGGTGCAAATACCGTGAGGGATAACAACAGATACCACTTCCAATACTGGGGAAGTCTGGGGCGTAGTTTTATATGCGATATTTTTTTTCTATATATGAAAAATATGCCGGCAAGTGTAAGGAGGTATACGCTTACTACAACCGGGCGGGTTATGAGATTAAAAAACGACAGCAGTTCCGTACTGGCAAAAACAAAAAAACAATAGAATATCCAAGACTTAATGATGTGTTCCTTGGTGACCTTCATACCCTACTCATAATACAGCACGCCTATTTAGATTAAAAGGTATGACACGCTTTTCGGCCCTTCCGAACGAAAACTTATTTGATATAATTGAATGATTGTCGGGGTGGCGAAATTGGTAGACGCGCTACCTTGAGGAGGTAGTTCCCGTAAGGGATTGGAGGTTCAAGTCCTCTCCCCGACACACTTTTTAGTTTTCTTCAAGCATGAGTCCTCTCTTTCTATCTGTATGTGCTCCGCGGTTGACAAACAGGGCGAATCTTTATACATTTAGAAGTGTTTATGAAAAAAGCCCTCATATTGACCATTGTGGCAACATCTCTCTTACTTGTGGGGGAACTGATTTATTTTGAATACCTTAAAAAACCTGGACAGAAATCAATATGCAACACTAACTCTAGTCTTTCGCAAAAAAATGACGTTGCATCTGATTCAACTATGTCGGCACTTTTTGCTCACTATTCAAAAGATGATATAGAAAGTGGGATGAGTCTGATTTCCCAACGAAAAAAAGCTATTAATCAATTTGCAGACGGATTTCTTACTCAGTCTTTCCGGGTTGACTCGTATACAGGGGTTATAAGCGATATCAGCTTTGTACCTGGAATGAAGAACTCATTTGCCTACAAAGTGTTTTTGTCGATTGTTTCAAACAAAGGAGAAGCATTTGATATGCACTTGAATCAGGCAGATCTGGATAAGTTGGTCGTATATGATGATGCAATGAGAACGCTGAGCGTAAATGATTTAAAAAAAGGAGATAAAGTGAACTTAGAAATAAAAACCGATATGTTGTCAATACTGTCAAACAACACTCTCTATATCCATATTACGAAACTAAAATAAGAAATGAATAAAAAAATAGTAAAGAAGTACATTACGCCAAGGATAAAAACCGACAAAGTTTCGACATCCTTTTTTACGCCCTTTGGATCAGAAATGGGCCCCTTGCTTGCAACTTGCTCTTGTACGGCCGTGCCTGGGGGACATTGTATCGGGGACACTTGTCCCAGCGGGTGTTCATGCAGTTGTTTTTTGCCGGGAACGATGGTGAAGCTCTCTTCTGGTGAAAAAGAGATTGAAAATGTGAAAGTGGGAGATAAGATTTTTTCTTACGATCTTACACTGAGAAGAACAGTAATAAATACGGTAGAAAAAATATTCATTCATAACAATATCAATAGTTATCTCGTAATAAATAAAAAAATCAGGGTTACTCCGGAGCATTTCTTTTGGCTAGAAAACAAAAATGCATGGATAAAAGCGGCACAGTTGAAAAAAGAAGACCTTCTTTTAACTGACCTGGGAAACACAGTTAAAGTCAGTTCCATCGAGACGATTGACGGCGTGAACGTAACGGTATACAACCTTCATACTGAAGAAGAACAGCACAATTATTTTGCAGAGGGAATACTCGTTCACAACTGGAAGTGATGCCCCCTTTTTAAGAAACTTAAGAACCATTCATTTACCTTGTGTGAATCTTTGGGAAAACGAAGAGCATAGAACGGAACCGATGAGTTCGCAAGCATTAATACATCTGCCATTTGTTGTTTTATTCTTAATTTATCCGTAAACACTTGTTTACTCAATTGTAAAAATAAAGAAGATTTGTTGGTAACTCTTTTGTCTACACATAAAGAGTTCTTGTGCAAAAAGAAGCCTCCGGATACAAGATACTCTTCACTTGATTTATCGAGTTTGTATTTTTCCATAAACGGAGTTTGAAAAAAGGAATAATATTTTTTTTCTTTGTTAAAGAATATGATGCCTGAGTCATCAGCAATTTTTTTAAACTTTTTTGATAAGAAGGAGCTTATCGTAGACTTCCCTGCTTCATTAGCGCCAAAAAATAAATATGCATTATTGTTAACCGCAATTGCTGAACAATGAATAATAAAACCACTTCCCTTACGGTTAAAAAAATGCTGAAGAATTTCCCGGAAAACATATTGCCAGATGTTGTGAGGCAAAACGTTTGGAACTTCAACAATATGTCGGGCGAGGTGGAATGTGCATGTTTGAACCGAAGAGTCTATGTTGATCTGATAATCAAAACTATCTACAGCTGTTGAAAAATAGCGTACGAAATCATATTCTTGGCCGTCAGTGAGGTTATTTATTCTGATTTTGCATCCTGCAATATCCAAGTGTACGCTTTTTGGCATAATAGTGTCGTGTTCATATTATACAGAGAGAGACATTTTACAATTTCAAACAGATATTAGCTTTACTGACCCAATCCGGATGGTATAATTATCTCTGACGTAAACAGAGTTAGCTTGTCAATGTGGTTTGTTTCGTGTGCCTGGATAGCTCAGTGGTAGAGCAGCTGTTTTGTAAACAGCAGGTCCGCAGTCCAAATCTGCGTCCAGGCTCCAGTGACCCCATGTCATATCTGACCAGGTAGCTCAATTGGATAGAGCAACTCCCTTCTAAGGAGTAGGTTGTGAGTTCAAGTCTCACCCCGGTCACACAATGCTCAAAACAACCCTCGTTATAATCGGCGCAATATACAGGAACGGAAAATTCCTTCTTACGTTCCGTGATGAAAAAAATCCTGATCACGAGTTTAATCACCGGTGGCAGCTTCCCGGAGGCGGACTTGAGGTCGGAGAGTCACCCGAACAAACGATACTGCGGGAGCTAAAAGAAGAGATTGGGGTGAGTGCAAAGATTGTCGAACTTGTCCCAAAAATATATTCGGAGGTGCGCCCAGGGTTTCATGGCATATTTATCTGTTATGTGTGTTCGATTGAAGAAAATGCAACCGTCACGCTCAATGACGAAGCTTCCAGGTGGGGATGGTACTCAACCGAGGAGATGAAGATGCTCTCCATTATTCCAAAAACTCTCACGATGGCACAGGACGCCCTGAAACTTGTCAAATAAGTGCCCAGAGAGGGGGTCGGACCCTCACGACCTTGCGGTCACAGGATTTTAAGTCCTGCGTGTATGCCATTTCACCATCCGGGCTATTCTTCACTCGGCTCGTGCCTTCTCAACGTAAATCAAGTTCTATTATATCCTATTTTCGCTTCACTTGATAAATGTATGGATAGAAGAGGAAAAGACCCGGCGGGTCATCCGACATTGCTTTTTGCATGTCAAAATAAGCGGTTTTTCTGTCATTTACCTTAAAAGTTGATCTTCCGTCTTCCAATAATTTATCAACCTTCAGATTACGATAGGAAAGAAGCTGGGCCAGGCTTTGTGTGCTGTGCCAGTAATAATATTGATCCGGATCTGTCGGAATCTTCAAATATGCAAGCATAAAATCAAAATTCGGCTGGGAATTCGAGTAAGAAGCAACATTTACTGTGACGGGCAACCCTGCATCTCGCAAGTCGCTAGACACAACATCCGCAATATCGAGATAGTCATAATAAGTAACAAGAGTCATTTTGGCAGATGAAGAAGCAACATAATGTTTGAACATCTTCTTTGCATAGTCGGTATCGGTCTCCCTTTTTTTAAGATCGGGGTTATATGCCCATGAGGTAGGAGGGATGGATGAGGTGGCCAGCTGTCCGTACGAAGAAAATGAGTCATAATTGAATGCTGATTCAACTGCGCTACGGAAGTCCTTCTCTTTAACTATCTGATTTGCCTGATTATAGAACAATGTCAACAGTCGCGTATAGTCGACACTCTTTGTGACTGTGGTATTCTTCCAATTTTCAAAGGCGTCAGCAAGCGTTTTGTTGGTTATCGTCATTTCATTGATTTTTCCCAGTTTGTATGCGGTTATCATGTCCCCTTCGTTAGGATAAAAAATATACGTTATGGGCTGTACGTCTTTCCTATTGGGGCTTAAAACAATTTCCTGAATGAACTCGTTCTTTTGTTTTACCCGGTCAACTGAATAGAGTCCTGCAACACCCGTATAAGGATATACGATAATGGGTTTAGTCAAATACAATGGAAAGATGGAAAGCGGCTTGGTGAGAGTAAACTGAACCGTATAATCATTGATAACTTTCATAGTTACGTCCCTGAAGGAAAGTGAAATGTGTTTTGCGCTAAAAAGTGTTCCATTGTTAAGAAGCAGATTCTTTTTTATGGTGAAGGTATAAGTTTTTTCGTCTTTGGACTTTTCCCACGTACTGGCAAGCATAGGCAGCACCGCACCGGTGTCGTTCACAACCGTCAGGCCGCTTGATATCTTTGAGAGTATCTCATCGGGAAGATTTTGGAAAGACTGGGCTTCATAGGAGCCAATGATGCCTATAACTCTCTTTTTTCGGACAAGTGAGGAGGAGATATAGGGGGAAATGGTTATGACACTGACGACAAAGATGACGGATGTCAAAAAGCTCAAGAAAATAAGCTTATTATGCTTTTTAACAAACTCAAGCATTAGCCAATAATAGTAGCGAAGTTTTTTCGTTCCGACTGCCACAGCTCTATTTAATGAGTAAACTAATCAAGGACAAAATAAAAAAAATTACAATGAAAAAAACGGTCAATCTGAGAGTGATTTTTTCTACTCCTCGTCTCGTCTGAAACAGCTCGCCCCCCCCACCCCATGCGCTCCCGAGTCCCGCTCCTTTTCCCTGTAACAGAATAAGGGCAACTATTACGATAGAAACGACAATATTTATTACCAGAACGATATTTCTCATAGATTATGTAAATTGATCCAACGTATTAATTATACTCGATAACGACAAGGAAGACAAAGCCAAATTCGCAAGATAATTCAATTGGAGTGGGGGAACAGTGACAATCCAAAGGCTAAGACCTGGAAAGTGCCAGGAAGTCAGTCCAAAAAGATGATAATACGTCGTCAGTAAATGAATGAAAAAAAGATATAAAACAAACCCGAAAAATCCAAACGTGAGCATGTTAAGGGGGAACAATACTATCTTTGCAATGGGATTTACGATGAGGAAAATAAAGGCTAAAATCCCTGCAAGTTCAACAAATGCAAGGGTTTGAGAAGGAAGAATAAACCCCTTATCCCACCAGGCGGTCACAAACAGTGCAAAACAAGAAAAAATAAAAAGACGGAAAGGTCGTTTCATGTCTTCATTATACCAATATTCGTCTGTTTCTTAGGAAAAGGTGGTATTTCTTTGCAAAACGGTGAGACTCATCCCTCAACTGTTGAACAAGCATAAATCCGGGTCTGTTGCGGAGGGGGCGAACCGTCTTGGTTGTCCCTTTGTGAAACAGGACAAGGCGGTCAGGGTGCTTGGCAATACCGATAAGAGGTATATCAATGTTAATTTGGGCAAGTAGTCGTGAAATGATAAGTACTTGAGGCGCTCCCCCATCAACAACGATAAGGGACGGGAATTCCCATTTATTATTGAATCGCCTGGTGAGAGCCTCTTTAAGCATTTGAAAGTCGGAGACGCCGGCACTTTTCAGCTTAAAACGCCTATATTCCTGTTTATCGATAAGACCATTTGTCGCAACAACAAGGGATGCGGTTGCTTCTTTCTGACTCAGATTGCTCACGTCGTAGCACTCTATTCTTTTTAATTCGGGAACGGTAATCCCGCCATTATTGAGTAGGGAAATAAGGTCCTTCGTTGCCGTCTCAGGATCGTAGTGCGAGGAATATTCAAACCGCTCAAACGACCGGAGATGAATAAGTTCGTTAAGATTGAAAAGCTTGTTTCTGAGTATTAACGCTTCTTCATAGCGTTGGTCTTCGGTAAGAGCTGCAATTTCTTTTTGCAACGACCTTTCAAAAACATCAATTTTTCCGTTCAGTATCGATACGATTTTTTTTATCTGTAAACGGTACTGTTTTTTTATCTCACTGTTATTTTCGTTTCCCGCCGGACAGGGACTGCACAGTCCGATTTTCGAATAGAAACACGGTTTTTTTATTGAAGGCTTTTGAGTACAAAACGGAACAAGGGAGCGGATGGATTTCAGCAAAAACCGTGCGTTGCGGGTGGAGGCAAACGGACCAAAGTAAAGCGATTTTCCGTCATTCTCCTTGCGTACAAGCGAGATGCGGGGAAGGACATCCTTGACGGGAATTTTTATATACAGGTAGCTTTTGTCGTCCCTCCATATCACGTTGTACTTGGGCTTATGCTCCTGAATCAGCTTTGATTCAAGGATAAGTGCCTGGAACTCGGATTGCGAGACAATAAAATCGATGGCATTGCTATTTTGGATTATTGCCAGTTCTTTGCCGTCAATTTCCGCCCGCTCAATGTGCGACTTTACCCGTTCCCTGATGTTTATCGATTTTCCGATATAGACTATCTCTTCGTTATTCCTGAAGATGTATATACCAACCGTTGTCGGAAGCGCTTCGACTTGTGTCTTACTTATCATGGGAACTTTTTTTAGTGATAACAATGCTGAAGATAAGAGCACCAAGAAGAAGGAGAACAATGGGCAGTCCGAACTTACTAAAGAAAGTAACAAAAGTGGGAACGGTAATCGTCTGTTTTCCTATCGTCTCATCGCCCGACTTTATTTCAACTTGTGTCGATTGATAAAAGAGAGAGTTGTCGGGTTTGAATGAGGTTGAATAACTTTTTGTTTCACCGGGAAGCAGATGATCAATCGGCTGTGTATCGCCTTCAACCGAAGCACCTTCCATAACAACGGATATCTTTTTATTCCAAATACTTGCATTCCCACCGTTTGTCACGGTAAATTTCAAAGTAAAGGAGCCGGAAGTGTTGCTGGGAAGCGGAAGCTTGTCAATCTCGGAGGCAAGCTTATTTTGTATTTGCGGCGTTTCCGTCACCGGCTCGACATATACGTCCTTATCATTTGGATCGGATTTATAACTTCCTGCAGGATAGGGATAGTCCGCTTTTTTTCCGTGTATGGCAAAGGCAATATGGTTGAAATCAAATGAAGAAAAATAGTCTATATGGGACGTATCAGCCCAAGTCGGGTCAATCGGAATCCATCTGTTTTTTACGGTGTCATAGTACTCTACCCATGAATGCAGGATGTCCGAGTTATCCTGTATAGGGCGCAGATCCTGGTCTGATGCGAACCCAAACCCTTGTATCTCTCGGGTAAAAAAACCGTTCTGGCGAGCGATGGCAATAAAAACATCCGAATATTCCGTGCAGACAGCCTGGTCAGGAAACTGTAAGGCTTGTGCTGCTCCCATGCGTGAATTCCCTTTAATAATCCTATTATAGTTGTAGGTGAGTGTGGAGGTAACAAAGTCATAAATTGTTTTTATGTTGTCAGATGTTACGGGCTTACTTTTTAGCGTCCATAAAGGTTGCGCATCAAATAAAGTATATTTTTCTTTATTGAATTGTGTGGTCGTAAAATCGACGTAGTCACTCCGGGGAGATGCATATATTTTTACATATCCTTTAAACATAATATCTTTTTTTTCCTGCGGATTAAGGTTATACCTGGCCAGAGCATTTCCGTCTGAATCGGAAAAAAGTGAGTCGGGTTTAGGAAGAAGAGAGTCATATATTACCTGCTGATACAGGGTATCGGGAGGAAGTGCTATATCGGTATAGACGCGGTAAACATTGGGGTTTTCAAGATGATATTTGAGGTTGAGACTGTAGTTTTGGACGTCTCCAAAGACCGCATATATCGAGTCAGTAGTAACATTGTTCCAGGTAATTTTGTCAAGAGTGACATTGTCGGGCAATGGTTTTGCGATGGACAGTTTGCTGTGTTTGTCGGGAGGAAGATTGACGACAACGGAACGGAGTGTCATATTTTCAGTTTGCATGGTTGGAATAAGGATTTCCCATATGGTTCCTTTTGCACGGAATACATTCTTTTGCAAAAAGTTTATGTAGAGCGAGTTGACTTCATTAAGCCCGGGCTTGGGGTTGTTGAACTTCATGGAGACAACGACATAGCGGTCTTTCTGTGTAACTTCCGGAATAATTGTGCCGTTATCGTCCTTGACTTGTATGTTTCCTACTCCAAATGATTGGGGAAATGAAATGCTGAACGTGCTGACTATCTTGTCCGGTTGCAAGTTGGTAAGTCGAATAACGTAAGCAGCTTGTGTATACGCCTGTGCCGCGTTCCCGTCTTTTATGAAATATTCAATATTGTATTCCGAATTAAAGTCAGAGGCAAAGACGGGGACGGTAAACAAAAAACAGAACAACAACCCAAAAAATACAAATAAATTAAGTTTTTTAGATGACATTTTGTTTAAAAACGTTAGGCAAGGTACTCACGGGTGTATGAGTCCTTAACTTTCATGATACCATGAAGTGGACCTTGATACAGTACCCTTCCTCCCGTTTCTCCTCCGCCGGGACCCATGTCGACGATATACTGACAATTTCTAATAATGTCCATGTTGTGTTCGATAATGACGACCGTATTTCCGGTTTCAACGAGTTGATGCAACGTATGCAATAATTTTTCAATATCGTACATGTGGAGCCCCGTTGTCGGTTCATCCAGAATGTACAGCGTCTTGCCGGTGTCTTTTCGGGAAAGTTCGTGGGCAAGTTTTATGCGCTGCGCCTCTCCTCCTGAAAAACTGGGGGCTGGTTGTCCCAACTTGATGTACCCTAGTCCGACGTTTTTGAGGAAGAACAGTTTTTGATAAATATGAATATGATTTTTAAAGTACTCAATTCCTTCATCAACCGTCATATTCAAAATGTCATAAATCGTTTTTCCTTTAAATCGGACTTCAAGTGTTTCTTTGTTATAGCGGTGTCCTTCACATACATCACATGTTATATATACGTCAGGAAGAAACTGCATGGTAATTTTTATAACTCCCGCACCTTGACATTTTTCACATCTCCCGCCTTTCATGTTAAAGGAGAATCTTCCTTTCTTAAATCCTCTGGCTTTTGATTCAAGGGTTTCTGCAAATATCTCTCGTATTTCATCAAACATGCCGGTATAGGTCGCCGGATTGCTTCGTGGAGTTCTTCCAATGGGAGACTGATCAACAAGGTAAACACGCTGAAGGTATTGCTGTCCTAACAGACGGGTAAAATCCCCCATCTTTTCAACGAAATATCCGTCAATATATGACTTCAGAGCTGGATAGAGGGTTTCTGTAATAAGGGTTGATTTTCCCGAACCCGAAACTCCGGTTATCGCAATCATATTTCCAAGCGGAAGGCGTATATCGACTTTTTTTAAGTTATAAAGACTTGCTCCCTGCAGTTCAATCCATCCTCTTTCCGTTGCTAATTTTCTTTTCGTAATCGGTATTTTTTTCTTGCCAGAAATGTAAGCTCCGGTTAGTGACTTTCCTTTTGCAATTACTTCACTGAGTGTTCCCGCATCGATAAGCCGTCCGCCGTCCCGTCCCGCTTTAGGTCCCAGTTCAATAAGATAATCAGCGTTTTCTATTGTCTCGCGGTCGTGTTCAACAACAACTACCGAGTTCCCTAAATCGCGCAGATGTTTGAGGGTGTCAATGAGAGCAGATACATCTTTCGGGTGCAGCCCAATTGACGGCTCATCAAGAACATACAAAACACCGGTTAGTCCGCTTCCTATTTGTGACGCAAGCCGTATACGCTGCAGTTCTCCTCCGGAAAGTGTTTTTGCAGTTCTGTTGATTGTCAGGTAGGAAAGGCCGACATTACACAGGAAAGTGGAACGTATCCCAATCTCTTTCAGAATGATAACCCCTATTTCTTTTTCGTAGCGGTTTAGCTTGTTCGGCAGTTCGTCAATAACGTATGACTTTACCTTATCGATTGCCATATCGCAGATGTCCATGATGTTTTTATCCTCTATTGTTATCGAAAGAACCTCGGGCTTCAGTCTTTTTCCTTTACATTTATCGCACACTTCTTCTTTCATATATCTCCCCACCTCAATTTCCTCAGTTCCTGTTTGTGTTTCGAAAAACCGTTTTTCAAATTCGTTTACTATACCGAGGAATTTTTCGTATATGGCCGTATTTTTGCCGAACCGGTTGTGTCCCACTACCCGATATACCGTTTCCGTTCCATAGAGAAGTATTTTAAGAAGCGGTTCTTCTATTTCTCCTAAGGGCATATTCATATCTATTCCTTCCTCTTCACACATCTGCTTCAAAAGACGGATATACCACGTGTCCTGAAAATGTATCTTATTAAAAGGCAGGATGCCCCCCTCATTAATGCTTAATTTCTTATTCAATATCAATTCGGGATCTATCTTATAAAGTGTTCCCAACCCCTTACATTTTCCGCATGCGCCAAGGGGAGAATTGAACGAGAACATGCGCGGTTCAATAGGAGGAAGCGAGAGGTTGCAGTTGGGACAGGAAAAATGTTCGGAAAACAGTGTCTTTTCTTTTCCTTTAAGGAGAATAAGACCATCAGACAGTGCCAAGCCCTGTTCGATACTTGCGGCGGTTCGAAGATGAAGTGAGGACATAAACACCTTATCCTTCAGGTCTTTTGCCTGCAAATTAAAGCTGTCAACGATGACTTCAACCGTGTGTTTATTTGTCTTGATCAAGCTGATTTCATCCCGTTGCAGATCGTATGGTTTGTTATCGACAAGAATGGAGGAATACCCTTTTGAACGTATGTTGTTAAACAGGTCCTTGAACTCTCCCTTTTTATCCGTTGCAACAGGCGAAAGAAGTGAAAACGTATGGGGAACTGTCTTATCGGCAAGTGTTTCTTTTTCTGCCAACTTTATTGCACGCGACACGATTTCGTCAAGACTGAGCCGTGTGATTTCCAGCTTACAATTCGGACAATGGGGATGACCTATACGGGCAAACAACAGTCTCAAATAGTCATATATCTCGGTGATTGTGCCAACAGTTGAGCGGGGATTGTGGGAGGTGCTTTTCTGGTCAATTGAAATTGCGGGAGAAAGGCCTTCAATAAGGTCGACATCAGGCTTCTCCATTATTCCTAAAAACTGTCGTGCATATGCAGATAACGACTCAACGTAACGTCTTTGTCCCTCTGCATATAACGTATCAAAAGCAAGGGATGATTTTCCCGATCCCGATACTCCGGTGATTATGACAAGCTTGTTCTTTGGAATAGTAACATTCACATTTTGTAAATTATGCTGTCTGGCGCCTTTTATGATTATTTCGTTATTCATTTGATTATTTGTTTAATTCTTTAACTTTTTCACGTAATAATATCGCAACTTCAAAATTCATTTCCTCCGCGGCTTTTTTCATTTCCCGTTCAAGACGTTTTATGGTTTTCTTTTTATCGTAGGGAGTAAGACTTTCTTTCCGTATTCCCTTCAGAAGATAGTCGTATCCGCTTTGTTTTGAGTTACCCAGTTCATCTAGATCTTCTTCCTTTTCTATTATTCTTTTCCGTATTGACTTAATAATGGTTTGCGGCGTTATATTGTTTTTTTTGTTATACGCAAGCTGATACGTTCTTCGTCTGTTTATCTCCGCAATTGCCGCGGTCATCGAATCCGTTTTTTCATCCGCATACATAATGACCTCGCCGCCGACGTTTCGTGCGGCACGTCCCATCGTTTGGATGAGAGCCGTACGTGAGCGCAAAAACCCTTCTTTGTCGGCGTCCAATATTGCAACAAGAGTGACTTCAGGAAGATCTATTCCCTCTCTTAAAAGATTGACTCCGATAAGGACGTCGTATTCATTTTTCCTCAGACTGTCTAATATGTCGGATCTTTCAAGTGTTTCGATATCGGAGTGCAGATATGTTGCTTTAATACCTTTTTCTTTCAGATATTCCGTCAGGTCTTCCGCAATACGTTTTGTCAGAGTGGTTACCAGTATTTTTCCTTTTTGGTTTTGTTTTACTCTTTTTTCAATTTCAGCAACAAGATCCTGCACCTCATTTTTTGAAGGCCGTACGATTACCTCAGGGTCGACAATTCCTGTCGGTCGCACCAACTGTTGCACTACGGTTGACCTAGCCGTTTCCCATTCGTTCGGTGTTGCGGAAAGGTAAATAATATTAGGAGGAATTTTATAAAACTCTTCAAACCTCATCGGTCTGTTGTCGTATGCAGCCTTCAGACGGAACCCGAAGTCAATTAACGTCTTTTTTCTTGCAAAGTCCCCGTTGAACATACCGCGGATTTGGGGAACGGACATATGCGATTCATCAACAACTACCAAAAATTTATTTCCATATGCCTGACGGAAATAGTGAAGTAGTGAGAATGGCGGGTCGCCTTCCGCTCTTCCATCAAAATAACGGGAATAATTTTCAATACCATTCACGTATCCAACTTCTTTTATCATCTCAAGATCGTGATTGACCCGTTGCGAAAGACGTTGTGCTTCAACGAGGCGTCCCGCTTTTTTGTGAAGAGCAACTTCAAACTCCATATCTTTTCTTATTTCTTTTTCCGCTTTTTCAATGGTTTGGGGGTCAGCCATAAAATGCTTTGCAGGAAAGATGACAAGTTTGTCAAGTGAAGCATCCTGCTTGCCGGTAAGTGGGTCAAACCTGACAATTGCCGTAACCATGCCTCCCGTATGGGAAACACGATAGCCGATGTCCTCATATGCGGGATAGACGTCAAACTCGGTTCCCCGCACGCGGAATGTTCCTCGTTTGAAGTCAAACTCGCTTCTGTCATATTGCAATTGGGCAAGGCGGTACATGGATTGCTGTAAATCAAACGGTTTTCCTACCTCTATTTCAAGAACATATTTTCCGTAATCGGCAGGAGACCCGATGTTATAAATGCAGGAAACGGATGCAACGACAACAACGTCTTTGCGCGTCAAAATATTTGTCGTTGATTGCAGGCGTAATTTGTCTATCTGTTCGTTAATCTGCGCCTCTTTATCGATATAGGTGTCCGATTGAGGGATGTACGCTTCAGGCTGATAAAAATCGTAGTAGGAAACGAAGTAGGAAACCGCGTTATCGGGAAAAAATTCCCGCATTTCCTGATATATCTGTCCGGCGAGCGTTTTGTTATGGGAGATGATAAGCGTCGGGAGGTTTAAATTACGGATAACGTTCGCAACCGTGAAGGTCTTTCCGGAACCAGTAACCCCGAGAAGTACCTGATCTTTTTTACCCTCAAGAACACCCTTTGTCAGGGCTGCAATGGCCTGTGGCTGGTCTCCCGTTGATGAAAATGGCGCTTTTAGTATAAACATAAGGATTCGAAACCAATAATTGTATCATAAAAACTGATACATTAGCAATGTGAGTTGTACGTGTAAACACGAGTTTGCGGACATTTGTAATTTAAAGAGACGCATGTCATAATATCCAAATGAGCATAATAAAATTTCTCTTTGATTTTGTCCTCCATATTGACGTACATTTGGGACAAATAATCGCAACATACGGCGGGCTTACCTACGCTATTCTTTTCGGTATTATTTTTATGGAAACCGGTCTTGTTTTTACGCCTTTCCTGCCCGGTGACTCTCTTCTTTTTGCGGCAGGGGCACTGGCAGCTCTTGGAAACTTAAATGTTTTCTTTCTTGCAGGACTTCTCTTTTGTGCGGCGCTTCTCGGAGACACTTCCAATTATTTTATCGGTCATTTTTTTGGAAAAAAAATAGTGAAGCACCCGATAATCCCTATCAATGAAGAACATATAAAAAAGACGGAAGAGTTTTTCAGGAAGTACGGCGGAAAAACGATAATCATGGCACGCTTTATCCCGATAATCCGCACCTTTACTCCCTTTGTTGCAGGAGTGGGAAATATGGGATACGGGAAGTTTATCTCCTATTGCATGGTGGGAGCGGCCCTCTGGGTCTCAATTGCAACATTTAGTGGATATTTCTTCGGGAACATTCCGTTAGTCCGAAAAAATTTCTCACTCGTTATCTTAATCGTTATCCTTATCTCCTTACTTCCCATCATTTTTCAAGTAGTGTCAAAAAAACTTAAGAAGACGAAAAAAATAAAGGAATAATTTAAATTTACAATATGCTCTACATCATCGGAACGCCAATCGGGAATCTTGAAGACATTTCCCTTCGCCAGGCAAAAACGCTACTTCGTACTCCTTTTATTCTTTCAGAGGATACGAGAAGTTCTGAGACATTGTTATGCGCATGTGAAGACCTATTTTCTCTCAAACGAGTGGAGGGACAGAAGATAATTTCCTATTACAAAGAGCGCGAGTTTGAAAAACTCCCTTATGTTTTGGAGCTGCTCTCCAAGGGAAATGATGTGGCCCTTATCTCTGAAGCCGGAATGCCCGTTATCTCAGACCCGGGTGGTCTTCTTATCGATTATTGTCTGAAGAATAATATTGCACACACCGTCATCCCGGGGCCGTCAAGCGTCACGACTGCACTTGCTATTGCGGGGGTAAAGTCGCAAAACTGGTCTTTCATAGGCTTTCTTCCTAAAAAAGAAGGAGACTTGAAAAAATCCATTCAAAAAATGAAGGACAGTGCCCTTATCTGGAAGAATCATTCCACTGTTGCATTTGAGTCTGCGGGACGCTTTGAAGCGACAATGAACATATGCTCCGCAATAATTCCCAATGCAACCGTTATCGTCTGCCGTGAACTGACAAAAAAATTTGAAGAAGTATTAGTCGGAAAACCCGCAGAACTTGCACAAAAACAACTTCGGGGGGAAATTGTCCTGATATTCCAACTTCCATAAGGAAAGAGGGTATCTCTTGCTTTTTTAAAGAAAATACTTCATACTAAAGACGTATGAAACTGAAGGGATTTGTCGCACTACTTTCTTTGTTTGTTGTTTTTTCTTCATCCGTCTATGCCGACACTCTTATTCTCCAGAAAATAGGAGCACTCAATACCCAAGGAAAAAAATATAACAGGTGGTACTATGAGCCGCAAAAAGTAATATTCTCCGGTGTTGCAAGCAAAGGATCTAATGTTGATGTAACGCTTGACGGACAGTTTACGACGGTTAAGGGGAGTGTTACGGATGGAACGTGGACATTTGATCCGGGACATGAATTGCAAAAGGCAGATCATAGCGTGATAGTTGCATCGGGAGACGAATCGTACCATTTCATACTCACCGTCGGCTCAAGTGCTTCGGGTTCAGCGCAGGTGGGACAGAACGGCGTATTACCGGAAACCGGTTATATCTTCCCTCTTCTGGGAGTTGGAGCATTAGCCTCTTATCTTATCTACGTAGGGTTAAGGAAAGATATCTCGCAGGCTTAGTCCTGTGAAAGCCATTTTTTTTCGACAGCCTTTTTTATATTGACGTCTTCCGATTGTGCAAGAAGAAGCGTATGACAAAGCACATCCGCGACTTCGTTTTCAAAATTGTGTCTTAGTTCTTGTGGCGTTTTATTTTTTCGTCTTCCCTGCCCGTTCATTGACAGATAGCTTTGCGTGAGTTCTCCCACCTCTTCCTGCAATTTAAGCAAATACCACAATCTGTCACGGGAGATATTATATTTTTTTGAATAAGAAAGGGATATTTTTTCTATTTTGACCATGAGGCTTTTCAAGTTCATAACCTATATTATATCAAAAGAGGATGAAAATTGATAGAGCGTAAACAATCTATTATAATACGGGTATGCAAACCCAAACGAGACACCAGGTGCGCGTCGCTGTTTACCTTTTTTTGATAGAACGGAATAACCTGTTTTTAATAAAACGGTATAACACCGGTTGGAAAGACGGCGACTATACTCTCCCCTCAGGTCACCTTGAAAAAAATGAAACAATTCAGTCGGCGATGATACGGGAAGCAAAAGAAGAAGTGGGAGTCACCATCCGAAAAAAGGATCTGACGGTGGCACACGTCATGCATCGCGTTTCTGATTTGGAATATATCGATTTTTTTCTTAT
This sequence comes from bacterium, assembly GCA_021833625.1. GTDB lineage: Bacteria > Patescibacteriota > Microgenomatia > UBA1406 > GWC2-37-13 > JAKBEU01. The sequence continues at coordinate 79,631 of JAKBEU010000001.1, read as the reverse complement.
CGCAAACAAATGGATAGGCATTCCTTATAATGCGGAGCCGTCCAAATGCAGCGAAGCATCGTGGTATTCGCTTTCCGACCTTCCGACAAATACTCTCAAACACATTCAAGTAGCCCTGCAGAACATCAGAAAAAAAACGCTATTTTGCGAGTTGTCGTTTTAAATATGCCCAACCAAACGATTGCCTATTTTACCCATACAATCGGAGCCTCTCATAAGCTTAATCCGAAAGAAGAATATATCCTTACGGGCAGATTAAAAAGAAAAAAACTCAGACAACTGGCAAAAAAATTGCACCTCAGCGATGAACGCATACGTCAAATCGAGAAACAATCCCTTACCAAACTGCAAAGCAAAACCTATCAAGAAAATCTTTTTTAATTTGTTAAGCCAGGCCCCATCCTCCATCTCTTCTTGAAAAAGAGCCTCAAATATATTAAATTGAGAACAATCATTATTAGTTCACACGATTTGTATATGAAAAATCTCAAGAAGACGGACCGGGAGATTGCTTCTTTAATAGTTGCAGAAAGAAAACGACAGGAAGAAACACTAATGATGATACCGTCGGAAAATATTGCTTCAAAATCGGTTGAGGAGGCTGTTGGCAGTTGCCTCGGGAATAAGTATGCCGAAGGGTATGCATTCCGCAGATATTACCAGGGTCAGGAGTTTGTCGATCAGGTCGAAACAATTGCGATTGAACGGGCAAAGAAATTATTCGGAGTTCCCTTTGTCAACGTACAGCCCTATTCAGGATCTCCCGCAAACACTGCAGTTTATTTTGCGCTCATCAAGCCGGGCGACACAATAATGGGTCTGAGCTTAGCACATGGTGGACACCTTACTCATGGAGCCAGTGTGTCATTATCAGGAAGTTATTTCAAGTCCGTTTCTTACGGTCTTGATAAAAACGGTATTATTGATTACAAAGAGGTGGAAAGATTGGCTCTTCTTGAGAAACCGAAAGTTATCGTTGCGGGTGTTACCGCATATCCTCCTCTTGTTAACTGGAAGAAATTTGGCGAAATAGCGGATAAAGTAGGAGCATACCTTTTAGCCGACATCTCACATCTTTCCGGACTTATCGCATCCGGTGTCTATCCAAGTCCCGTTCCTTATGTCCATATCATCATGACAACAACACACAAAACACTCCGCGGTCCACGAGGCGCTATGCTTATGGTCACGGAAAAAGGGTTGAAAAAAGATCCGGATCTGGGCAAGAAAATTAACAAAGCGGTGTTTCCCGGACTGCAAGGAGGACCTCACATCAACTCAATTGCAGGTATTGCCGTTGCGCTCAAAGAAGCGTCATCTGCAAAGTACAAGAAATATGCACAGCAGATAATTAATAATGCGAAGAAACTGGGTGAAGTACTGAAGAAAAATGGGTTTACCCTTGTTTCCGGCGGAACCGACAGTCACTTGCTTCTTGTTGATTTGTCAAACAAAGGAGTCATAGGTAATTTAGCAGCCGAAGCTCTTGAAGCCGCCAACATCACACTGAACCGTAATGCGGTTCCTTTTGATGCCAATCCTCCTTTCTATCCGTCAGGGATGCGACTGGGGACACCTGGGATAACAAGTCGAGGAATGAAAGAAAAAGAAATGGAAAAAATAGGCACATGGATTACGGAGGTTGTTGAAGATGTTGCACGGATAAAGAAAGAGATGGGAGTAGAGTTTGCAGGAGAAAAGCAATCATCAGTCAGAAAAGAAATCATTGCGAAGTCTAAAAAAATAAAGGAAGTGAAAAAAATGGTCATTGCTCTTTGCAAAAAATTTCCCATTAAGGATCAGTATTAAACGCGTCGTTTAAGTTTTATAAATTGATTTCTTTCTATGAAAGATGATATTGCGATAGCCCAGAAGGCAAAATTAAAACCGATTACGACAATTGCAAACGATTTGGGACTGTCTGAAGATGATATTGATCTGTATGGAAAATATAAAGCAAAGGTGTCCCTTGGCGTATACGAAAAACTGAAAAATAAAAAAGACGGGAAACTTATCCTGGTAACTGCGATAAGCCCCACTCCGGCAGGCGAAGGAAAAACAACGACAACGGTAGGACTTGGCCAGGCTCTTCACACCATGGGAAAGAAATCAATGATATGTTTGCGCGAACCTTCCCTCGGGCCCTGTTTTGGAATTAAAGGAGGTGCTGCAGGAGGAGGACATGCGCAGGTGCTTCCGATGGAAGATATTAATCTGCATTTTACGGGTGATTTGCATGCAATAACTGCCGCAAACAATCTTCTGGCCGCCCTTATCGATAACCACATCCATCACGGAAATAAACTCGGTATCAATCCGAAGAAGATTACGTGGAAACGGGCAATTGATATTTCCGACAGATCGCTACGCAGTGTTGTCATTGCTCTTGGAAAAGGAAACGGCGTCGTTCGTGAAGACGGATTTGACATAACCGTTGCTTCCGAAATTATGGCAGTCTTTTGTCTGAGTATGAACGTGAAGGAATTAAAAAAACGGCTCGAAAACATTATTGTTGCAACGTCTTACTCCGGAACCCCGATATATGTGAAGGATTTAAAGGCAGCCGGTTCACTGACCGTTCTTTTAAAGGAGGCACTTAAACCAAACCTTGTTCAGACACTTGACGGATCTGCCGCTTTCGTTCATGGAGGACCTTTTGCAAACATTGCACACGGAGCAAATTCGATAATTGCGACGAAGACTGCGCTGAAGCTTACCGATTATGTCGTCACAGAGGCGGGATTCGGCGCTGACCTTGGAGCTGAAAAATTTATCGATATCACTTCCCGCATCGGCAACATGCGACCCAGTGCCGTCGTTCTTGTTGCAACAGTGAGAGCGCTTAAACACCACGGACAGGGTAACTTGGCAAAAGGAATTCCGAACCTTGAAAAGCATTTGGAAAACATAAATAATTTCGGACTTCCCTGTGTTGTTGCGATAAATAAGTTTTCGGCTGATACGAAAGAAGAGATTGATATGATAATAAAAAAGTGTAAAAAATTAGGTGCAAACGTCGTTCTTTCTGAAGTATGGGAAAAAGGAGGAGAAGGAGGGAAAGAACTTGCTAAAGAAGTTTTGCGCCTTGTTGAAAAAAAATCATCCATCCACTTTACCTATGACATGAGCGAACCGGTTAAAGCAAAAGTAGAAGCAATCGTAAAAAAAATCTATGGAGGAGATGGAGTAGTATGGGACAAGCAAGCGGAGACGGATTTGTTGAAGTTTGAAAAATGGGGAGTAAAGAATCTTGCGATATGTATGGCGAAAACGCAGTATTCATTCTCTGATGATCCGACTCTTATTGCCAGACCGAAAAATTTTACCGTGAAGATACGGGAGATACGTTTAAGTCACGGAGCCGGATTTTATGTCGTTATAGCCGGAGCTATTATGACAATGCCGGGCCTTCCCAAAATTCCTGCCGCCGAATCGATTGATGTTGATGAGAATGGATTAACCGTTGGACTGTTTTAATCATATCTATGGCACAGCTTATTGACGGTAAAGCGCTTGCAAAAAAAACAAGAGGAAACGTAAAAGAAATAGTGGAAAAAATGAAGACGAAGCCCGGATTGGCTGTTGTCATGGTGGGAGATGACCCTGCGTCAAAAATATATGTTTCCTCAAAAGAAAAAGCATGCATTGAGGTGGGCATGTATTCTGAAAAAGTAATTTTGCCCGAAAATACGTCAGAAGAAGAGGTCTTAAAAACCATACATCGACTCAACAACGATAAAAAAATCAATGGAATATTGGTACAGGTTCCCCTTCCGAAACATTTGACGGAAAGCGTCATTATTGATGCGATCTGTGTCGAGAAAGACGTTGATTGCTTCCATAAATACAATCTCGGACAACTGCTTGTTGCGGATGAACATACAAACGCAAACGAGCTTATTGTTCCCTGTACCCCCAAAGGGATAATTGAAATGATCGAGAGCACCGGTCAGTCGATTGCAGGAAAAAAAGCGGTTGTTGTCGGACGAAGTAATATTGTCGGAAAACCGATTGCCATTCTTCTTCTTGAAAAAAATGCAACTGTTACCGTTTGTCATTCAAGAACCAAGGATTTAAAAGCGGAAACGCTGACTGCCGATATTCTTGTTGCAGCAGTCGGGAGACCAAACTTTATAACAGGTGATATGATAAAAAAAGGAGCGATAGTTATTGATGCAGGAATAAACCGTACAGATAAAGGGATTGTGGGGGACGTTGATTTTGTACAATGTAGTCAAGTTGCCGGATATATCACTCCCGTTCCAGGAGGGGTCGGGCCCATGACCATTGCCTGTCTTATTGAGAATACTTTGCTTCTTGCAAAGAAAGGTGCGTCACTCAAAAAATAATAAGAACAAGAAAAGGTATAATCAGGATATGAAAAAGCAAGCAACTCCACACGTTTCTCGTATTGTTATCTTCTATAAATTGGCATTGGGACTGCTTGAATTAGCTTTTGGACTAGGTATTATCATTTTTGGAGGAAAAATTTCAAAAATCTATAACGCCTATAAAGTGAGAGAGCTTCTGGAGGATCCGCATGATTTGTTTATTATCATTGTCCAAAAATTTATTCCTGTTTTTACGCATTATCACACCTACTTCATGATTACTCTCCTGGGATTTGGTGCATTAAAAGTAGTCGCTGGCATTGCGATGCTGTATGAGAAAGAGTGGGGAGTAGATCTGCTTATATTGTTCTTTTTTCTCATGCTTCCGTTTGACATATATACCCTCTTCTCGCAGATTACGTTCCTCAATACGGCATATTTCCTGGTGAATGTGCTTATTACCCTTTATCTTGTGCAGTTTAAACCACATACCTATCTTCTTAAATATTTAAATACGATAAAAAGGGTAAAAAAACGGAGTTAGCTCTTTTTCTGCCCTATCATAAGAAAACTGTCGCAGTATTCTTTTAGGTGTGGGGTGCGGTTCAAGCCTGCTTTATAAATGGAAGGGTCAAGTCGCCCTAAATCCAAACTTTTTAGTGCCTTGTAGAGAGTGGTAATAAACTCCATTGGAAAATCAGGATTTACCATTTTAAGAAACTGGGGGAGATAAGGGATTATCTCAAAAACTCCCAACCCCATTGTCTCGTTCACTAAGATGTAGTTTTCAATGAGAGCTTGCCACTCATGAGGTGTTTGTTTGGTAACGTGAGTTCCAAAATGTATGGAGGGAATGTTAAACCTGTCAAGATTATACATGGAAGGGACACTTATTATTATGGGCGCACCCGGCTTTGCAACTCTCACCATTTCCTCCATTACATGTCCTATTTTTTTTCTGTTGATATGTTCCAGAACATCTAGACACAATAATGCATCGGCTGATGATGAAGCAAGTGATGTTGCTGCAATATCTCCAACCAGCGTTGGGGATGGATGTAAACCCGGATTGCTGTCTATGCCGATATAGTTGACGTCTTTTCCTTCCAACGCAGAAAGAATATACGTTTCAGCAAGCCCCTTATTTCCACATCCGAGTTCTACGATAGTTAAATGCGCATTAGTTTCACGCGTTATAAGATTCGGCAACAGTCGCCCGATAAAATGATATTTATTTTTTGTATAGGTAGGCAGCTCGTCAATAGGTCTGTTGTAACGCGTTGCCAAAAGCCGTTGGGCGCTATTCCCCTTTTCGATATGCATGAGCTCCTATTCTACCACGAAAGAATATAAAATTCATCTAAATTATTGATAAATAGAGCTTTACAAAGGGCCATTAAACTATTACTTATCATTAAATTTTTGGTTTGCCCGGTTTTCTTTCCGTGTTTTTATCTCCTCGAGATACTCAAGAAGTTCCTGAAATAGGTATCCGATGAAAACATATATAAAAAGGGCAAATAATGCCGAGAATTCAATCGTGAAAGGCCCTGCAAGTTGGGAAGAAGGAAACATTCCTTCAAATGGCGACAAAAGCGGCCTGCTGGTGTCATATACCCACCTTACAAACGGAGCGGCTGTCGATGCCCCCATTAATTTAAGAACAATTCTCAGGCTGATTACCCCCTCAATAAAACTGATAAGCACGTTCCCTAAAAGGGCGATAAGTTGTGGAGTTATCATAGTTAAAAATATAATAATTTGTAACAACCATATCTTCACCTATGATACAATACTATCATGATGGAAATTATTACTCAAGTAGTATTAGTTCTTCTGCTTGTTTTGCTTAATGCGTTCTTTGCAGCTTCAGAATATACCCTCGTCGCCCTTCGAAAAACACGTATAGATGAGTTGGTAAAACGGGGAGACGTGCTTGCGCGTCTTCTTAGTAAAGCATTGGCTAACCGTCAGGAATTTATCTCGGCAACCCAACTGGGTACGACAATTGTCGGACTCATCTTAGGATGGACCGGTGAACCGATATTTGAAAAGCTATTTTTTTCGATATTTTTGTTTGTTCCGAAGGGAGGAATATTGGCTCTTCTTCACATTGTCTCCGTTATCTGCGCTTTCATACTCCTTACGTTTTTATCCGTCATTATCGGTGAACTTGTTCCGAAAACGATTGCAATACACCGCCCCGAGATTGTGGCACTTATCCTTATTGCTCCTTTGACGCTGTTTGTTAATATATTCCGTCCCTTCATTTTTTTCATGAACAGAATAGGAGAAAAGACATTATCACTTTTAAAATTCAGATACCCGGTAGGTATGACCTCGCCCTACACCAAAGAGGAGTTAAAGCTTCTGTTCAGTCAGGTGGGAGAAAGTGGAATTATGTCAAAGGAGGATCTCCGTATCGTCGATAATGTATTTAAATTGTCGGATAAAGAAATCAAACTGATGATGACTCCCCGCTCGCAAATTCTGACGGTTAATGTTCATATGCCTATCAATAAAATACGCGAGCAACTTGACCCCCGTTACAGCAGATTTCCCGTATATCAGGGAACTGTCGATAATATTATTGGGTTTGTCCATATCAAGGATATTTTTCATCTTGACAACAAATCAAAAAAAGACAGGAAATTGGTTGAAACGGCGATTATACGAAAAATCATCAGCGTGCCCGAAACAAAAAAAGCAAATGAAGTCCTTCTGGATATGCAAAAAAAACACGTGCACTTGGCTGTTGTTTATGATGAATTCGGCGTTATGGTAGGAATTGTCACCTTGGAAGATATCATCGAAAGTCTGGTCGGCGAAATCCAGGATGAGTTTGATAAACCGCTTTTGAATATAAAGCGAAATGCGGACGGAACGTATCATATCGAGGGAAACGTGTCCCTTGAAAAAATGCAAAAAAGGTTCCATCTTCCTATCAAAGGACAGGGGTATACGACTATCGGCGGGCTTATATTCGGACTTATTGGGAGGGAACCGAGAGTCGGGGATAAGATATGGATTTCACATAAATCATTCGAGGTAAAATCCATAGAGGGAAAACGGATAAAAGAGCTTACTCTCAGAGTGAACGGGGTCCAAACCGAACCAAAAAAACGGTAGAGACAATTGTTCCACTTACCTATTTATAATCGGATATAATCTTTTATTATGAAACATCTTATTTCCCTGAAGGAGCAGTCAAAGAAAGACCTTATTGATATTTTGAAGTTAGCGCAGGACATAAAAGCGAAAAGAAATAAAGGCAAGCTTACTCCTTATTTAACCAACAAAACGCTTATCATGTTGTTTCAAAAAGGGTCAACGCGTACCCGCCTTTCATTCGAAGCCGGGATGACGGAGCTTGGAGGACACGGTATTTTTCTTGATGCAAATACGACACAGTTTTCGCTCACTGATTTCACTGATGAAATAAGAGCCGTCATGCGGTTTGGAGATGTCTTGATGTTTCGGGCTCTTAAAGCGGCCAGTGTCGAAAAAGCTGCCTCGTTCAACCAAATTCCGGTTATCGATGCGTGTTCCGAAAAATATCATCCCTGTCAGGCGCTTGGAGATATGCTGACGATGATAGAGGACTCGGGAGACATAAAGAAAATAAAAAAAATGGGATGGCTGGGGATTGAAAACAATGTATCAAACACGCTGAAACTGTTGTGTGCAAAACTGGGAATTGATATTGCAATTATTTCTCCTTATATAGACAAAGACAGCGTTGATGAAGAGTTAAATAAAATGGCCGATAAGTCGGGGCACGTAATCTATACGAAAGATGTTAAAAAAGGACTGGAGGGATGTCAGTACGTACACACCGACACATGGATGAACATGGAGTTTTTCGAAAAAGGGAAAGTAAAGGCGGAGTTCAAAAAAGAATATGAGAAGAGACTTAAACTATTTGCTCCTTATCAGCTCAATGCAAAACTGATTGATGCCTATGCGCCGAGTGCTAAAACAATGCACTGTATGCCATGCCACATCGGATATGAGATAACACGGGATGCAATAGACCATCGCAATTCGATTATTTTTGATCAGGCGGAAAATCGCATGCATATCCAGAAGGCAATCATCATGTGGTTACTATCTTAAGACGTCACGTAAGATTTCCTCTGGTATAGAACACGGGTTGAGGATAGAGCGCATGGCGCGGGCCACCCCACAAAATACCGGTTGGTTCAGTACTTCCTAGCTGGTTGGCAAACGTAATTTTACGTCCGAGAAGACGCGCCCTTCCATCGTGCATTGCTGGATGGACAGATACGGTTTGCTGTATTAGACTGGACAAACTAGAAATCTGTGTAGGTGCTAAAAAGTCTCCCCCTACTACCGATAGTTGAGTGCCCTGGAGCGGAACACCAGTTGGTGATAATTTGGAGAACGCAGACATTGCTTCCGTAACTGCCTTTTGAACAGTGCCGTTTAGGCTGTCTGTGGAAGTGGTCATTCGTCCCAAAGATCCGTTAGTTGCCGTTTCTATCATGCCCTGTGCAAACTTGGACTTTGCAGCAGATGCAATAAGCTGAATGACGTTTTCGGGCGTTACCAGATTTCTTTGTACTGCACTCATCCCTACTTCAGGATGAGTTATGGCAATGGCTATGGCGCTCGTTGCGAGCCCTGTGGCATAACTAAGACCGGTTTGTTCAAACCAGGCCATATTGTGCGCCCCGGAAGAATCCGTTGTTTGGGACTGCATTCCGAGTTCACGGTCAATTTCTGCAACAAACTTTTTTTCTAATTGAAGTATGCGTCCATATTCCTGGTAAAGAATAGGACGTAGTGCCTTTATCAAACTTTTCTCGGAGATTTTATTTGCCTGATATTGTTCAACATAAGGAAGCGCAAGCAACATCATCTGAGAAAGGAGGCCGTCCGCCGGATTGGGAACTCTATTATAGGACTCAGTCATAGAGCGTCATTATAACCTAGACAGGATATTTCCGCAAGCATTTCTGCTCGCCACACTCTTACTTAGCAGCTTCCTCCGTATGGAGTTTTCCCCTGAATTGGCTGTTATAAAGGTCGGCGTAAAACCCTTTCCTTTGCAAAAGTTCGGTATGGGTTCCTTTTTCAATAATGGTCCCATGATTCATGACAAGGATAAGGTCGGCGTCACGAATGGTTGAAAGCCTGTGTGCAATGACGAAGTTCGTTCTTCCCTTCATAAGTTTGCTCATTGCATTCTGGATAAGAAGTTCCGTGCGTGTGTCGACACTGCTTGTTGCTTCATCAAGTATGAGGATTTCCGGGTCCGCAAGGAAAGCGCGGGCAATTGTCAGAAGCTGTTTCTGCCCCTGTGAGATATTTGTTGCTTCTTCATTGAGTACCATTTTGTATCCGTCAGGAAGTGTGCGTATAAAGTGATCGGCATATGCCGCTTTTGAGGCCTTTACTATTTCTACTTCAGTCGCATCCTCACGTCCATAGGCAATATTGTCCCGAAGAGTGCCGTGGAAAAGCCACGTATCCTGCAGTACCATTCCGAACATCCGTCTTAAGTCGCCGCGTCTTAACTTCGTAATATCCACTCCGTCGATAAGAATTTTTCCGCTGTTCACTTCGTAGAAACGCATTAATAAGTTAACAAGTGTTGTTTTTCCCGCTCCTGTCGGTCCGACTATGGCAATCATCTGTCCCGCTTTTACGTCAATATTCATGTCCTCCATCAACATTTTATCTTTGCTGTAACCGAATTTAACGTGCCGGAATTGAACCGCTCCTTTTTCAGACTTGATGCTTACGGGATGAGGGTCTTCCGGCACCTGTTCTTCTTCATCCAGTAGCTCAAAAACACGCTCTGCTGATGCTATTGCCGACTGAATGACATTCGCGATATTTGCAAGCATGGTGATGGGTTGGGTAAACTGTGAGGAGTATTGAATAAATGCCTGTACGTCTCCAAGGGAAATGGCGTTTTGTGTTGCCATGATTCCGCCGGCCACTGCAACCAAAACATAGCCGATGTTTCCGACAAACCGCATGAGAGGCATAATGATACCCGATACGAACTGCGCCTTCCATCCTGAGTCATACAGCCGCTCATTGAGCTTGTCAAACTCGGCAATTGCCTTATGTTCATGTCCGAACACTTTCACTATTTTATGTCCGGAATACATCTCTTCCACATGTCCGTTCAGTTCACCAAGGGAGCGTTGTTGTCTTCTGAAATAATCCTGTGACCGTTTCGCGATACCGGTGACGACAAATACGGAAAGAGGCAGCGTAAGCAGTACGATAATCGTCAAATGCCAACTGATACTGAGCATCATAATAAGAACCCCGACAAGTGTTACGGCTGAAGTGATTAACTGCGTAACGCTTTGCTGAAGGGTTGAGCTGATATTGTCTACATCATTCACGGCGCGGCTTAGGATTTCTCCATGAGTACGGCCGTCAAAATACTTCAATGGGAGTCGGGAAAGCTTTTCATCCACCTGTTTGCGGAGCGCATATATTGTTCTTTGCGCAACACCTGCCATAAGGTACTGTTGGATAAAGGTGAATATGGCACTGATGACATAGAGGACAAGAAGAATGAGTATTATCCGCCCGATATACCCGAACTCGATGCCCGGAACGGGGACTAAATGGACAGGAAGCAGCGGATTTTGTGCCAACTGCTTTTTTATCATTATATTCTGCGTTTGCGCCACCATACTTGATATCAGATTGTCAAACAGTTTGGTTGTTGCCAGACCCAATATTTTCGGTCCAACGATATTGAAGACCGTTCCCAAAACCGCAGCACCTAAAACGACGGAAAGAAGGAGTTTTTCCGGTAAAAAATAGGAAAGCAATCGTTTTAATGATCCTTTGAAATCCTTTGCCTTTTCAACCGGTCTTCCCATGGCGCCAAATCCCCCGCCCATTGGGCCAGCCTTTGGCATTGTCTGTTTTTTTGTATCAGTATTTGTTGGGTTCATTTAAGTTTCTTCTTCAATTTCTGCTGCTGACAGTTGAGAGGATACGATGCCTTTGTATACATCGCACGTCTCCATTAATTTTTTGTGTGTTCCAATCCCAACGGCACGTCCGTCTTCAAGTACGATTATCTGATCAGCGTCAATGACAGTACTTACTCTTTGGGCGACGATAACAACCGTTGCATCCCGTGTTTCTCCCTTTAGGGCGGCTCGGAGTTTTGCATCGGTTTTAAAATCAAGCGCGGAGAAGGTATCGTCAAATATATATATTTCCGGCTTCCTTATCAAAGCACGGGCAATGGAAAGGCGCTGCATCTGTCCTCCTGAGACGTTTGTTCCGCCCTGTGCAATTGGCGAATTAAACCCGTCGGGCATTTTGGAAATAAATTCACTGGCCTGAGCCACGTCCGCTGCATGTTTGATTTCGGCCTCCATCGCACTTTCTTTTCCGTAGCGCAAATTGTCATCGATTGAACCTGCAAAAAGTACTGCCTTTTGGGGGACAAATCCGATTTTGCTGCGGAGATGCTCCTGCGACATATCCTGGACATTGACTCCGTCTACCAACACTTCCCCGCTTGCCACGTCGTAAAAACGGGGGATAAGATTGACGAGGGTTGATTTACCCGACCCCGTTCCGCCGATAATTGCCGTTACTTTTCCCGGAGACGTTGTAAATGAAATGTGAGAAAGCGCGGGCGACTCTGCTCCCGCATAACTGAATGTAACGTCTTTCAGTTCTATATATCCCCGCTTTTCTTTCGCTTCCTTTACTTTACTCTTATCTTTTATTTCCGGCTCCATTTCAAGCACCATGTTGATTCTCGTTGCCGACGCTTCGGCGCGCGGAATCATAATAAACATCATTGCAACCATAAGGAGTGAGAACAGAATCTGCATTGCGTACTGCAAAAACGCAAACATTGCCCCAATTTGCAAATTTCCGCTGCTTACCCGCAAACTTCCAAACCAAATAATTGAGATGCTGGAAATGTTGATCATAAACATCATGACAGGCATCATCGTTGCAATAAGTTGATTCACTTTTATTGCGATGTCCGTCACGTCCCGATTGGCGATATCAAACCGTTTTTCTTCATGTTTTATACGGTTAAATGCCCTGACAACACGTACTCCGATAAGATTTTCATCAAGAATAAGGTTAAGCTTGTCCAGTTTCACCTGCATGGCGGTAAACAAAGGAACGGCCTTTATAAGAAGTACGACAATAACGGTGATAAGAACAGGCATTATCGCAATCAGAATCCATGAAAGCCCTACGTCCTGTTTTAAGGCCAAAATAATGCCGACGATAAGCGTAATGGGAGCGGTGATAAGCATATTAAGCATCATGACCATCACCTGCTGAATCTGCGCGGTGTCATTTGTCGTACGGGTAATGAGCGAGGCGGTGCTGACCGTATCAAACTCGTGAAGGGAAAAATATTGCACCTTATTAAATATGACGGAGCGCACTTTTTTACTCATTCCCGTTGCCACCTGGGATGAAAGATAAATTCCCACAATCGAACACAAAACCCCTCCCACCGTGACAAGCAACATAAGCCCTCCCGTTTTCCAGATATAGTTAGTATCGAAAGTAGATATTCCCTTGTTCACGATGTTTGCCATCAGATCGGGCAGATAGAGGTTTGCGACAGACTGTCCTACGGCAAGCGCAAAGATTGCGACAAGCAATACCCCATACGGCTTTAAATAGCGCAACAATTTGATCATACGTCTTACTTTAATCCTACTGGAAATACGTTAACATTAATTGACACATGCCAATTCGTATATTATACTGTATAATAGTTTGATAGTCTAATCAATTATATGAATAACGACAACACAAACCAGTTGGCAGAAGCGATGTTCCAGGTCTTTCGTTTGATGAAGGATGAGATGTCTTTTGCGAAGAACGTTACCCATCTGAGTATTCTACAGATTCACACGCTCATTTTCCTTAGCATAAATAAGGAGGTAACGATGAGCGATATCGCGGAATATTTTCACGTCGAACTTCCCTCCGCCACAAGCCTGCTGAATAAACTGTGCGATCAGAAACTGGTAAGGCGAAGTGCGGATGAAAATGATAGAAGACTTGTTAAAATAAGTTTAACTAATGAAGGGAAAACCCTTCTGAAGCTGGTAATGAAGGAGAGAAAAATTAAACTTGAAAAGATTTTGTCATATCTGTCCCCGAAAGAAAGAACCGACTTGCTGAACATTTTAAAAATATTACATACCCGATTACAAAACAAAAATGAAAAATAAAACAACAGTTCTTTCCGTCCTGACCGTCGTACTTCTCATTGTTGCGGTGCTTATTTACAGATCCCTTTCCGCAAAGTTCTCACCCGCTGTCCTTAACTCAAAAACCGTGACTTCTACATCGGTAAAGTTCATAAATTCGACAATTTCGGCAGAGGGAAGCGTGACGGCACAAAATCAGGCAATACTTCACTTCCAGATTGCAGGAAAGCTTATTTCACTCCCTTTCAAGGAGGGTGACCGCGTCAAAAGCGGACAAACGGTTGCCGCGCTTGACTCTTACACCATACAAAAGCAGCTAGAAGGTGCGCTTAATACCTACAGAACGGTGCGCAATACCTTTGATCAGACAAAAGACAACGTGCAGGACAATGTCCAAAAAGCACAGCTTACCAATCCATATGATTATTATAGTAAGGCGGGAATGGGAATGGACTCGCGGGAGAATGCCATCAATGACACAATAAAGAGAATAGTTGACCAGAACCAGGCAAATCTTGACAACTCAGTCATCAATGTGCAGCTTGCAAACAATGCATTCCAGCTCTCAACCATCACGTCTCCCTTAAACGGCATTCTTTTGCATGAAGATGTGACTGTTTCGGGACTTAATGTCTCCCCTTCCACAAGCTTTGTCGTTGCAGATCCTGAAACGGCAGTGTTCCGGGCAAATGTTCCGCTCAGTATGATAAATTATGTAAATCTCGGTGCAACAGCTCAGATTGCGGTTGATGGAATTCCCGACAAAATAACGGGTACCGTCGTAAACATCTATCCGTCAAAGGTCGTGCTTCAAAACGGACAATCGGTGTATCAGGTAGATATTCAAAGTGATGTACTAGTCAAACAGGCAAAATTGGATCAGACGGGTACGGTCATGATTAAAACAAATTCGGAGCATGTTGCGCTTGTCCCCGTTTGGACAGTGCTTGGCGGCAAACACATCTGGACAATAGACAACAACAATAAACCCCTACTTAAAACGGTGACGGCGGGAAAAATCCACGGACAGGACATAGAGATTACGGACGGACTATCAGCAAACGATAAAATAATTATCAATCCACAATACATTCAATCACTTGAATATAAAGCACTATGAAGAAAGATGAAAAAAAGCCTGAAAAACCAACATTTGCAAGAGTTCTTGTTATAACGGGGATTATTGTGTTCGTAATCGTTGGCGCAGTATTCCTTTATTTTAAAAGCATGACGGGACGGGTGTTTATCGATAAATCCGTCATTCAGGCACCTGTTATTGCAATTGCTCCATCTCTTCCCGGAAAAGTTCTAGAAATGGACGTAAAAGAAGGACAGATGGTATTAAGCGGCGATACACTCGCACTTGTTGGCTCTGAAACACTTCGCGCACAGACAGACGGACTTATTACCTCAGCCAGCGACCTTACCGGATCAACAGTAAATCAGGCAACACAACTTATCCAAATGATTCGTCCCACAAATCTAAGGGTAGTCGGAACCATTGATGAAGATAAGGGACTGAGCGATATCAAAGTCGGACAGGTCGTTTCATTTACCATAGATGCCCTTCCGGGTGAAACATATTGGGGATACGTAGATGAGATATCGCCAAGCGCAAATACGCCCGCTTTTTCATTCTCAAGCTCATCCGAACGACCAACACAGCAATTTACCGTATACGCAAAGTTCAATACATCAGAACATCCGGATATAAAAAATGGTATGTCTGCAAAAATGGTGGTATATACGAGAATGAAATGAATCTTCCTTATGAAGAGGAAAGAACATTCTGGACGATTACTGCCAAGCGGGGACGTTTTGATTGTAGTTTGCCCATATCCACTTGGCTTGGGGAAATGGATCCTTTAAACATTCCCTCAACCATAGGGTCGTTGAAATCGTCCGGTATCTTTGCAACCGCCCTATTCAAAACTGCAAGAGCAGCTAGTGAGGTGACATTCGCAACATCAATGACTCCTCCTTCGGCCGCGTGTGACACACGTACGGCACCGGGAAATGTCGAGTGGTCCGTACACATGCCGATTGTTGCCTGTGCAATGCCCATCTCCCGCAACAATGCCGCTTCGGGCATGGACGTTTGTCCTATCAGTTTAATATCGGGTACCGTGTTTCTCAGCCACGCTTCTCGTGCCTCAGTGCTGAACTGGGGTGTTTCCGTATTAAAATAGACTCCGTCCTGGTGATATCCGACCGAAAGTCCGGAGATTCCGCGATATATCTTTTCAACCTCTGGGCGCGCTTCTTCCCACGACTCATCAATCGCTGCCCTTAGCCCCGCACTATACAATCCTGCAAGTGGCGCGTGAAGGATAAGAGCACCATCTTCGGCAAATGTAGTTTCGCGATTACCTGTTTGATCCCATACCAAATCGCTTATGTTCACCAAATGTCCCGGCAATACATCTTTATTCATCCGTCCTGCAGCGCTTATGGTAAACACTCTATTCACTCCCAGTAATTTGAGAGCTTCAACATTTGCCCGATAATTCACGTGGGAGGGAATTTGAAGTTGTTGATGTCGTGCAAGAAATATGGTGTCGCGTCCTCCAAGCTCCAAGTGACCAAACCGCACATCACCGTAATCGGTTTGAATCACTTCAAATCCGGAAGCTTTTTCGCTGAATCCTGTCCCTGCAATTATCCCCTGTCTTTGTTCAGGACGACTGGCCATATACACGAATTGTAGCAAAACGACATACCGTTGCAAGAGGATGTAGAACACGAAAAATGAAATGGGCAAAATATAACGAACAACACCCTATTGGAAATATTCTTATAAGCAGTGTGTTGAAGGTGGTGTATTGAGTTGTGAAGCGTAAGGGATTCGAACCCTTGATATTCACCCTGAAAAGGTGATGTCCTAGGCCGCTAGACGAACGCTCCAATAAAAGAACACCGATAAGTCAATATTCTATTATATGAAATGAAGTCTTATTTAGCAAACTTTTTCTTAATATTGTCGAGTATCTCTTTTGCACTCTCCTGTCCGCCAAGCCCGAACGCAAGCCCTCCGGCAATTGCGAGCATCGCGACAAGCCCCGTAAAGAATATGCGGATAAGGTCCTGTGCCACTCCCAGTTGGTTTAACATGATAAGTACTGAGAAGAACAGGATGGTTGAGCGGGCGAAGACTGCGAGCGTATTAGCTGCCTGATCCCCTACCGACTTTGCACTTTGCTTGACAAGGTTAGCGGCAAGGTTTGAGATAACGATTCCGACAAAGCCTATGATGACCGATACAATGACGTTCGGGATATAGAACAGGAACTGATTAAGTACTGCGGTTGCTTTCGAAAGACCCCATGTTTCAAGGGTCGGAATAAGGAAGAGGATGATAAGCGTCCATCTGACAAGTTCTGCCAATATCTCTTCCCACAGGCGCACTTCCTTCTGGGAGATGAGTTTCGTCCTATTAAGTATCGCATCTATCCGGAAGAAGCGCAGAATGGTTAAAAACAGCTTCTTAACGAGTACGGAGACGATGTAACCGATAATGAGGATAAGAAGTCCTCCGAAGAAATCGGGAAGGAAATTAACAAACTTCGTCCAGAAATTAAAAATAACTCCGTTGGTCGTTTCAAACATATGTATTAAATAATTTTTAATTTGAAATTTTTAATTTTTAATCAATTTTAAATTGATACTATTTTTATATAACTTCATACATCCGTAACGATTTTACAGACAAATTACTGCTCAACTCTATCGAAATCACCTGCAGGCTCAGTTTAGCGTTTTTTAATTTGTTTTGCAAGACGTATAGTTGGCATGCTCTGTATAAGTGTTGGAGTTTGCATTTATCAACCGCTTCGTAGGGCTTGCCCTTGCTGTCGCCTATACGCGTTTTCACTTCACAAAACGTGATAATCCCCCGTTTTTGCGCCACGATATCAAGCTCGCCTAATTTGGTACGATAATTACGTTGAAGGATAGAATAACCCTGAGAAAGTAAATAAGAAGTTGCTTTATCTTCACCCAGTCTTCCAACTGATGAATTAGACATGATTACTTTTTTCTATATAGTTTGTTTCTGGTCTCAGCCTCTGTCAAGTCTCTGATGAAAAAGAGTTTTGACTTTGTATAAGACCCTGCTTTGTCAAGCTTCAGGCTGACAATATTTTTTGAGGCAAGAGGAATGATACGCTCAATGCCGATACCTGTTTTTGATATTTTACGGATGGTGATTGTCCTGCGTTGTGCGTCAGCTCCGGTTATTTTGATGAGGATACCTTTGAAAAGCTGCGTGCGCTCTTTGTCGCCTTCCTTAAACTTGTAGTTTAAAGAGACGGTATCACCGACTTTAAGTTTTGCTTCGTTGAACGTAATTGAGTTTGCCATAGTGTTAAATAGAGTTCTCATTGTATCATTCAGGCCGTTTTTTTACAAGCGGCAATAAATGCGACAAATATCGGATGGGGTTTGCTCGGATAGCTTTTATATTCCGGATGGCCCTGAGTACCCAAATAAAACGGGTGAACGGACGGGTCAAGCTCGACTATCTCCACCAGCCCCTCTTTTTTCGAGCGTGCGCTGATAACAAGACCTTTTTCTTCCAATAGCTTTGCGTATTCATTGTTGAATTCATAGCGATGTCGATGACGCTCGCTCGTATCGCTTGTTCCGTAGATCTTATAAGCAAGGGTGCCTTTTTTGACCAATGCTTCCCAACCTCCCAGCCTCATTGTGCCTCCGTATGCCCTGTTTTTGAGGAACTTTTCCTGATCATTGATAAGATGGATGACGGGATTTTTTGTTTTTGAATCATTCTCAGCGGTATTGGCATCCTTTAACCCGGCGACGTTACGAGCAAATGCCACAACGGCAAGCTGCATTCCGTAGCAGAGTCCCAGGTAAGGGATTTTCTTTTCGCGCGCATAGTTTGCGGCGGCAATCATCCCTTCAGCTCCCCGTTCTCCCCAACCGATTGGAACGATTATTCCGTCCGGTTTGCCGATAATGTCCGTCCCCTCTTTTTCGATTTTCTCCGCATCAAGCCACTGTGTTTTTATGGTGACCTTCTGGTTCCACGCAGCATGGTCGAGCGCATCAAAAAGAGCTGCATACGAATCCCTCAGCTGATAATCACCGGTACTGAAATATTTGCCGACAATTGCAATGTGGAGTGTTTTTTCTTTTGTTGCCTTGACCGAGTCAACTAATCTATGGAGCGCCGTCAAATCGGGAGCCCGTTCTTCAAGACTTAATTTTTTCAGTATTTTCTTTGTCATATCCTGCTTATGAAGGACAAGCGGGATTTCATACACGCTTTCCACGTCGGGATTTGAGATGATGTCGTCTGTATGGACGTTGCAGAAAAGCGCAAACCTGTCGCGTCTTCTCTGGTCAAGATATTTTTCCGAACGGGCAACGATGAAATTCGGCTGTATTCCCATTGAATTAAGCGTTCTGACTGACAGCTGTGTCGGTTTTGTCTTCGGTTCTCCTAAGTGTTTGGGAGTCGGTACATAGCTTACGTGGATATGGATGACATCTCCGGGTTTCTGGAGAGTCAACATGCGGGACGCTTCGTAATAAAAGACATTCTGGTATTCGCCTGCCGTACCGCCAAGTTCTATTACGACGATATCCGCGTTTTTTTTGTCCGCTGCCATATGAATCCTGTCAACGATCTCATTTGTGATATGGGGAATCGCTTCAACGTCTTCACCTTTATATTCAAAACGCCTTTCGCGATCAATAACTGTTTTATATATTTTTCCCATGGTGACGAAGTTATCGACCCCCATTTCCATGCTCAAGAATTTTTCATAGGTGCCGATATCCATGTCGGTTTCGGTACCGTCTTCACACAAGTACGGATCACCGTGTTCTATCGGATTGATGGTGCCTGCATCAACATTAAGGTAGTTTTCGAATTTTATCGGGACGACGTTGTAGCCGGAATTTTTAAGAAGGTAGCAGATAGATGCCGAAGTTATTCCTTTTCCTATTCCGGAAATAACTCCACCTGAAATAAAGATATATTTAAGCGGTCGGCTTCTTTTGGTCATTGGGGACTTCGGTTACTGGAATTTTATTTAACGCCCAACTGGAAAAATCACATTTCGGATAGTTTGAACATCCGTAAAATTTCTTTTTTGTCTTGGTAAATTTTACCACAATGTCTCCTCCGCATTTCGGACATTTTCTGTTTTTTATCGCAAACAAAAACGGTTTCGTAAACTTGCAGTCCGGGTATCCGCTGCATGCATAAAACTTTCCGTATTTGGAAAAC
Source organism: bacterium (assembly GCA_021833625.1). Lineage (GTDB taxonomy): Bacteria > Patescibacteriota > Microgenomatia > UBA1406 > GWC2-37-13 > JAKBEU01. The sequence continues at coordinate 59,838 of JAKBEU010000001.1, read as the reverse complement.
CGGATGATAAGGGGCTTGCCGCATTTCGGGCATTTCTCACTCGTTTCTTCTTTAATCTGTATCATACCGATTTCCTTCTTTTTAGCTTCAAGTTCTACCTCAAACGGCTTGTAAAAATCATCAAGGACTGCGATCATGTCTTCCTTACCGTCGGCAATCGCATCAAACCTGTCCTCCATAGTGGAGGTAAAATCGAGTTCGAAAATGTGTGAAAAATTCTTACTTAAGTAATCGGAAATTGCAGTTCCGATAACCGTCGGGATAAAGTATCGTCCGTCCTTATCGACATATCCTTTCACCTGGATAAGCGAGATGATTGCCGCGTAGGTAGACGGTCTCCCAATTCCTTCTTCTTCCATGGTTCTGATGAGGGATGCTTCGTTATAGCGGGGAGGCGGGGATGTTTTTTGTTCCTTGACCTCTATATCTTTTATTTCCGCTTTTGTTCCGTCAGTCACGTGCGTCAACTCCTTATTTTCCTGCTTGGTTGTCGTCATGAGTTTGAGGAATCCGTCAAATTCGACCTTTGTTGCTGATGCTTCAAACAGATGTTTCTCGGGAGAGACCAAATCAAAGGTTATCGTTTTGAGGGAGGCTTCCTTCATCTGTGTTGCAACGGCACGGTCAAAAATGAGCTTGTAGAGCTTCTTGTGGTTGACGGTAAGGGATTCTTTTTTCTTACCCAGGTCATCAACTTCGATAAGTTTTGTCGGACGAATGGCTTCGTGGGCTTCCTGCGCCATGCGGCTTTTCGTGTGATATCCGCGGGGTTTTTCAAGAGCGTACTCTTTGCCGAATTTTTCGATGATATAGTCTTTTGCGCGGAACACAAACTGTGTCGAAAGATTGAATGAGTCTGTACGGTGATAGGTAATAAATCCTTTTTCATACAACGACTGCGCAAGACTCATCACCTGCCGGGAAGAAAATCCGCACTTAAAAAAAGCATCCTGTTGGAGAGAAGAGGTCGTATAAGGAGGAGTCGGATATCTGCTTGTTATGGTTTCTTTCATGTTGGCAACACTGTACTTTGCTGCAAGTAGTTTTTCTTTTGTTACAGGCGCTGTCTCTGCCGTCACCGTTGTTTTTGTATAAGTGTATTCTCCCGCATACAATTTAAGCGTTTTTGACTCCTCAATTGAGGTTCCGTCAATCTGCTTTAATTTTGCCGTCAATTCATGACCTTCTATATTGAAAAGTCCCGTCATTAAGATGTACGGTTCCTGACCGAATGCGAGACGTTCCTTTTCGCGCTCTACCACAAGCCGCACTCCGACCGTCTGCACGCGTCCTGCTGAAAGCCAATTTTTTCCCGTTTTTTTCCAAAGGAGTGGAGAGAGGTCGTATCCCACTATTCTGTCTAAAATACGGCGGGCCTGTTGTGCTTTGACTAGGGGAAGCCTGAGCTCTCCGGGATTTTCAAGAGCCTCTTTAAGGGCGGAGGCAGTGATTTCGTGAAAGACAATTCGTTTTATTTTTTTTGCGACATCGGCTAAATGGATGTCCGGCCAGTCTTCCTTAATAAGTCCCAAAATATAAGCGACATGATAGGAGATGGACTCACCTTCGCGGTCCAAGTCCGTTGCGAGAATTATTTCGTCATGTTCTTTGGAGAGGGCAATGAGCTGGTCGATAACTTTTTTCCTTTTTTCGATATATTCGTATTTCGGACGGTATTGGTCTTTGAAATCAATTGCCATTTCGCGTCCGGGAAGATCACGGATATGTCCCATGGTAGCGATGACGAAGTATTTATCGCCCTTCCCTTCTATCTTTAAAATTCTGTTGAAGGTACGCGCTTTTGTTGGGGACTCGACTATTATCAGTGCCATAAAGTTCTATTATACAGCCTGGAATTTGGGAAAGTCCATCAAATATCCGTTAAAAAAATATTACGCGGAGTGTCGTCTTTTCTTTTTGAGAAGTTTCAAATCGACGATGGATCTGCGCAGGAGCGAGGAAACTTCTTTTTGCGCGTCAACCGTCTTTGCACTCTTTTTCATTGTTTTTGCCTGTTCAATCGCTTTTTTTGTTGCTTCCTCATCAATCTTATCCTGTCCGTATGCCCGTGAGACTAAAAGCTCCACGCATTCGCCGTCCGTTTCGACATACCCGCCCCCTATTGCCAAAAATTCTTCCTTATCGTCTTTCCAATAACGCACAACCCCCTCTTCAAGGAGCGCAAACAAATTGATGTGTCCGGGAAGAATGGTGATCTCGCCTTCCGTTGACGGAAGAGTAACGCCCTGTATTACCTTTTCAAGAGCTATCTGTTTTGGCGTTATAATCGTCAGTTTCAGTGTTCGCATATTATTTTACTTCATCTATTGTGCCGACCATGTAAAACGCTGCTTCCGGTTTGTCGTCGTGTTTTCCTTCAAGGATTTCCTTGAATCCGCGGACTGTTTCTTTCAAAGAAACATATTTTCCTGGGCGTCCCGTAAACGGTTCCGCAACAGCCATAGGCTGAGTTAAGAATCGCTGTATTTTTCGGGCCCTTGACACTACCAGTTTATCACTATCCGATAATTCTTCCATACCCAAAATTGCAATGATGTCCTGAAGATCCTTATATCTTTGCAGTGTTTTTACGACATCTTTTGCAACGGAATAGTGCTCTTCGCCGACAACTTCCGGATCAAGCGAGCGAGAGTTCGATACAAGCGGGTCAACGGCCGGGAAAAGCCCCTGCTCGGCAAGAGAGCGTTCCAGGTTGAGTGACGCATCAAGATGCGAGAATGTCGCAACGGGAGCCGGATCGGTATAGTCGTCCGCCGGGACGTACACTGCCTGGATTGACGTAATGGACCCTTTTTTTGTGGAGGTAATTCGTTCCTGAAGTGCTGCCATTTCACTTGCAAGAGTCGGCTGGTAACCGACGGCTGACGGAATACGCCCGAGGAGTGCCGATACTTCGCTTCCTGCCTGTGCAAATCGGAAAATGTTGTCAATGAAAAGAAGAACATCCATATTCTTCGTGTCGCGGAAATGTTCGGCTAACGTGACCCCGGTAAGTGCAACACGCAGACGGTTCCCTGGAGGCTCATTCATCTGACCGAATACGAGAGCGGTCTTATCGATAACTTTTGTTTCCTTCATTTCGTTCCATAAATCGTTTCCTTCTCGGGTTCTCTCTCCCACTCCCGTAAAGACGGACACGCCTTCGTGTGCCTTCGCGACGTTGTGGATGAATTCCTGGATAAGAACGGTTTTCCCCACTCCCGCTCCTCCGAAAATTGCGACCTTTCCTCCCTTAATAAACGGAGCAATCAAATCAACCACCTTAATTCCCGTTTCAAAGATTTCCTGCTCGACTGCCTGTTCGGCAAGGGTGGGAGCATTTCTGTGAATGGAAGTTTTTTCCGTTGAATCGACGGCCTTTCCTTCATCAATTACCTCTCCCAACACGTTAAATACGCGTCCTAATGTCGCATCTCCAACCGGTACGCTTATCGGTTTTCCGGTGTTTTCAACTTCAGTGCCGCGACTAATTCCGTATACATCGCTCATTGCAACGGTGCGGACAAGTCCCGGCTCAAGTATTGCTTCGACTTCAAAGATAATTTTTCCGAGTTTTTCGTCATGAAGGATCAATGCATCGTAAATGCGCGGGGTCTGATCTTCAGGAAATTGGACGTCAACGACAACTCCTCTGATTGTTAAAATTGTTCCTTTTACCATATGCATTCTTTTAATGTATTAATAAAAAATGTAAATTAATTCTGTTCGACAGATTCCTTTGCGGTAATCATGTCAAGCAGTTCATTTGTAATCTTTTCCTGTCTCAATTTGTTTCCAACGAGCGTGAGATTGTAGATGACGTCATTTGCGTTGTCGGTTGCGTTTTTCATTGCAATCATTCTGGCAGACTGTTCGCCTGCGTCAGACTGAATGAGGGCGTTGCGCACTTTTTCTTCAACGAAACTGCGGAGAATTGTATCGATAATCTGCTGAGGGTTCGGTTCGATGAGATATTCAATAAATTCCTTTTCCTCAATTTTTTTAATAGGCTTATCAAGACTCAGGTGATACGGCATGATTTGTGCAAGATCAGGCTCCGTCTTCAGGGTCGAAATGAATCTGTTATACAGAACAAAAACGCGTTTGTATGTTCCCTTAAAGAATGCATCTGTCGCAAGCTTTATTACGGCAGACACGGCGTCTGACGGAAAAGCGGTTGAGTAATCGGCGATTATCTCCCCTCCCACTTTGGAAAGAAATTGGGATCCCTTCTTGCCGATGGTAATAAATTTCGTTTCTTCCACATCAATTTTGGTGGAAATATAGCGCAATATATCAATATTGAAAGAGCCACAGAGTCCCTTGTTGGTCGTCAGGACGATAACAAGATCCGTTGTGTTTTTTGAATCGGAGTGAGAAACAAGAAAAGGAGACTCTGTCGTCTCGTTTCGTGCCATAACACGCTTGATGACGGACTCGAGATGTTCCTGGTAGGGTCGCGCTTCAATTGCCGCCTGCTGGGCTTTTTTCATTTTGATTGCCGAAACAAGCTGCATAGAACGGGTTATCTTCTTTACATTCGAAACAGACTTAATTTTTTTTCTCACCTGTCTGACATTCATACTGATTTAGGTTGTGACAAATCCCTCAACAATGTCTTTAACGAATGGTTTCAGTTCCGCTTCCGTTTCTTCGTTTACTATCTTTTCCTTTTCTATCTTGGCACACAGTTTTTGTCCCCGTGTCCGTATCGCAGACAGAAGTTGAGCTTCACAGTCATTCACCGCCGTAACCGGAACAGACTCCAGATATCCTTTGTTGGCTGCCCACAACACGATGATTTCTTCCCCTAATCTGTATGGTTTGTTCTTGTCCTGTTTCATGAGTTGGGTTACTTTTGCCCCTTGATTTAAGAGTTTTTTCGTCTGCTCGTCAAGATCTGACTCAAACTGTGAAAATGCAGCCATTTCTCGGTACTGGGCAAGGTCAAGCTTGAGCTTACCTGCAACCTGTTTCATTGCTTTTGTCTGTGCATTTCCACCTACGCGGGAGACGGAAATACCGATGTTGATTGCGGGTCGTATGCCTGCATTGAACAAATCGGTTTCAAGGAAAATCTGACCGTCGGTGATGGAAATGACGTTTGTCGGAATATATGCGGATACGTCTCCTTCCAATGTTTCAATAATAGGAAGAGCGGTGATTGATCCGCCTCCGTATTTCGGGTCAAGTCGGCATGCGCGTTCAAGCAAGCGGGAATGAAGGTAAAAAATATCTCCCGGATATGCCTCACGCCCTGCCGGTCGGCGAAGGATGAGCGAAACCTGTCGGTATGCCCATGCGTGTTTTGACAAATCGTCATAAATGACAAGTACGTCTTTTCCTTTGCTCATAAAATATTCTGCCATTGCACTTGCCGAGTAAGGGGCAAGATATTGAAGCGCTGCAGGGTCTGATGCTGATGCACTCACGATAATGGAGTAGTCAAGCGCTCCGTGTTTGCGGAGAAGCTCAGATACAAGCGCGATTTTTGAATTCTTTTGTCCGATGCCGCAGTAAATACAGATAACACCCTGTCCTTTTTGATTGATGATGGTGTCAAGGGCTATTGTTGATTTTCCCGTTCCTCGGTCTCCGATAATGAGTTCTCGCTGTCCCCGTCCTATCGGGAATATTGCATCGATTGATTTGATACCCGTCTGAAGCGGAACGGTCACTGATTTTCGATAGACAACTGAGGGAGCCACTTTTTCAACGGGATTTCGTGACACCGCATTTATCGCAGCACCTCCGTCAATAACTTCACCGAGCGGATTGATGCTTCGCCCTATAAACTCGTCCCCAACCGGAACCGAGAGCGTGTAGTTGAGCGCTTTTACCTGCTCACCCGATTTAATAAGAAGATAGTCTCCCAAAACAATGACTCCGACGGAGTCTTCCGTCATATCGATGATATATCCTTTTACGCCACTTTCAAACTCGACGACTTCTCCAAATCCCGCTTTATCCAGTCCAGCTACCAATGCAACTCCATCATGCACTTCTTGTACGGAGCCAATTTCATCAGTCGCATATCCTACTTTTTTTGTTTTAATTTCCTGCTCAATTTGTTTTAGATACTGATCAAACGCTTTCATACAATTTTTTTTGTAATAAATGTAATGCACTGCGAATCGACAAATCAACCATTTGCGATCCGGACTGGATAATAAAGCCTCCTAAAATTTGCTTATCAACGACATTTTCAACATTTCCGCCTGAAAATTCCGGGAAACGCGCCAAAATACTGTCGATATATTCCTTCGAAAAAGGATAACTTGAGGTAATGCGTACTGCATTACGGGAAGCTGACAGCTCGGCGGAAAATGTTTTCTTTAATTTTTCTTTTACCTGTGGGTCAAGTCGCATACATTATTTGTTCAAATGGGTAAGAACACGTTCATTCACCTGTTTCTGCATGTCCTCGGTAAGGAAATCCTTCAGGACATTTTCAACAGTCATGACGCTTACTTTTGCAACGGTCTGCTTATACTCTTTTTCCATCGTTGAGCGTTCTTCTGCTACTTTTTGTTCGCCTTTTTTGACGACTTCATTAGCTTCCGCTTGTGCCTTTTTCAAAAGAGCCGCTCTTTCTGCCTCAGCTCCCTGTCGGACTGCAGTTAAGCTTGCCTGAGTTTTTTGTTTTATTTCTTCTCGTGCGGCTTTTTCTTCTTCGGCCAGGAGTATTCGCTGCTTTTCGACTGCTTCAGACGCTTTTTTTCGTTCTTCGGCTTTCTTTTTTTCGTCTTTCATCACTTCAATAAAAGGTTTCGCGATGAATTTCTTGAATATAAAGAAAAATATGCCAAAGTTAATAAGCTGCGCGATAAGTAATTTGGGATTTAATCCAAGATTTTCCATATTTTTTCTTTTTGACTCAAATTAGGTAAATTTGAGAATAAGGGACACGACAAGTGCATAAATTGCAATAGCTTCAGCAAAAGCAAGACCCAAGATCATGGCTGTTCTGATTGAGGATTCTGCTTCCGGATTGCGACCTAATGCCTCGACTGCTTTTGAAGCAATTTTTCCAATAGACAAAGCAGGACCGATTGCTCCGACTCCGATTGTTAACGAGATAGCTAACATTTTAGCTGCTTCAACACTCATAATATTCACCCTTTTCTTTAAATGATAATTAGTGATGGCTTACCGCCAAACTAAAGAAAACGGATGTCAACATTGAAAAAACCAGGGCCTGCACAAATCCGACGAACACTTCCAAAATAAGGAACGGAAACGAGGCCAGAACCGGCACAAGGAATGCAACTATCGTCAGGAGAACTTCTCCTGCAAAGATGTTGCCGAATAAACGGAAAGCAAAGGAGAGAATTTTTGATACCTCAGACATAACCTCAAGTATTCCAAGAATGAAGTTGATGGGATTGGAGATGTCGATAAACTTCTTCATGTATCTAAAAAATCCCAAGAACTGTACTCCATATACCTGCACCATCACGACAGCAACGATTGCAAGTGCGAGCGTTGCATTGATATCGGCATTGTTTCCCCTGAAAAGAGGTACCTGCTCAATCTTTCCTTCTTCTGCTTGAGAAACTGTCCCTGAGGTCTGTTCTTCAACAACCTGGACATTGCTCACCGGTTCTTTCACGCCGACAGTCACGCTTCCGACTCCCGGAAGTAGTCCTGACCAGTTCTGGACAATTATCCAAATGAAAAATGCGGCAAGAATCGGGAAAAATACGTTGATTTTGTCATGAACTATGGATTCGAACAGATCGTATAAATTACGGAGAATAAGATTGATGAAAAAATAAAAACCGGTATATTTGCCGGATGTCGACTCCTTGTTGTAACGGTACGCAATGTAAATAAAAAGAAGAAGAATAAAGAAGGAAAGGAAAAGGGAGTTGGTTACCTGAAAGCTCCCGATGTGGAACAATGTTTCTGCTTTTATGCTTATTTTAGGCATTGTCTGATATCGATTTTACAACCTTAATTAAATTAAAAAAAGAACCAAGTACACCGAAAAAAATTCCGATAAGAACGAATACAGGCTTCGTACCGAACTTATTGTCAAGCAGTATGCCCAACAAAACTCCACAAAGAAGTGGAGCTACCAAGTACATTCCTATATTCAGACTGTCTGTCAAAGAGGCCGGATTAACTTTCTTATGTGGCTTCTTCTGCTCCAGAGGCTCAATGACAAATGCCGAATTTATTTTTTTTACATTCGACCGCAAATATTTTACCATGAAAGTCGTAGAAATGTCAACCTAACTTAACGGCATTCTCGACAAGAAAGCTCATGGAGTCATCCCGCTCCACCACTTTTCCCTTTGCGATAATCACCTGATTTACGTTTATCATCGCCTTCAATTTCTCAAAAGTCCGGGGAAAAAAGACTCCTTCAATCGACCCCGTATCATCATACATACTGACGAATGCCATCTCCTTATTGTCTTTTTTTGTCTTGATGATTTTTTTTGAGCTGATGACTCCGACCAGGATAACCATTTTATTTGCATCGCTCTTTGCGACTTCTCCTATGTGTTTTGTGGCCTTTTTCTGGATAATATCCGCAAAACGTGTTAGGGGATTGCGGCTGATTAAAAAGCCAATGACTTCTTTCTCCTGGAGAGTCAACACATCCTCGGAAAGCTCCGGAAGGGGTTCAAAATTATCCACCATTTTTTTCTCCTGCACCTGTCCGGCGAATAACCCGAACTGTCCTTTTGATTCGCCTTCTTTTGCATCGGCAATATCCTTTACCACTATCGGATAATTATGAAGGAGAGTCGCATGATTGGCAAAATGCTCAAATGCACCGGCTTCAATAAGGCTTTCAATTGTTTTTTTATTGACCTTGCGCAGATCTACTCTATTCAAGAAGTCTTTAAACCCGGTAAAGAGGCCTGTGGCACGGGCCGTAATGATGGAATCAATGGCAGCGCTCCCGACGTTTTTTATGGCTGACAATCCGAAGCGGATACTGCTTCCTTCAATGGAAAAACCGTGGGTTGATTTGTTGATGTCAGGCGGCAAAACGGCAATATCCATCCGTCTACACTCCTCAATCCCTTGCGCCATTTTTACCTCGCGCATAGGGCCGGCTACACCCTGAAGTTCGGCTGACAAAAGGGCAGTCATGTATTCAACGGGATAATTTGCCTTCATATAAGCTGTCCAGTAGGCAATAAGAGCGTATGATGCGGAATGCGGCTTATTGAATCCGTATGCGGCGAACTTCTCCATAAATTCGAATATTTTCTCCGCCATCGTCTTCGTATATCCGTTCTTTACGCACCCTTGGATAAATTTCTTGTGTTCCATGTCCATGAGGGATTTTTTCTTTTTTCCCATTGCCATGCGCAGATTGTCTGCTTCGCTCATTGAGTAACCCGCAAGACTGTGGGCAATTTCCATCACCTGTTCCTGATAGACGAGAACGCCGTACGTCTCTCCCATAATTTTTTCTAAGTCGGGATGAAGGTATTTGATGGTTTTCGGGTTGAGTTTTCCTTCCAAAAACATCGGAATAAGATCCATCGGACCGGGGCGGAAAAGGGCGACCATAGCGGTAATGTCGCTCATTTTATTCGGTTTAAGATCGCGTGCCAAGCGGCGCATACCTGCAGATTCCAACTGGAAGACGCCTATCGTGTTGCCGTCTGAAATAAGATCATATGTTTTCTTGTCATCCATACGGATTTCGTGGATGTCTATTTTGCTTCCCGTTGTCTGCTCGGTAAACTTTATTGCGTTATCCAAAATCGTCAAGTTGCGAAGGCCCAAAAAGTCGACCTTAAGAAGTCCGACGGCCCTGTTGTTTTGAACTGCATTTAAGTCGAGACAGTACATGTCGTACTGCGTAATTACCCTGTTTTGTTTCGGCTCGGTTTGAATGGGGACGAAATTGGTAAGATCATCCGCTGCAATGATAACTCCTGCCGCGTGAACTGAGGAATGGCGCGGCAGCCCTTCAATGCGCTGCGCCACATCTATCATTCGTTTTGTTTCCGGTTCATTGTCGTAGGCGTACTTAAGCGGCGGCGTTTCGGCAAGTGCCTGGGAGAGTTTCATTTTGGCTCCCTGTTTTCCCATAGGAATCATTTTGGCAATTCTGTCCCCTTGGGAGTAGGACATGCCAAGGGCACGCGCAACGTCGCGTACTGCCATGCGGGCTTCCATTGTTCCGAAGGTAATAATCTGTGCAACTTTATCTTTTCCGTATTTGTCCGTAACGTAGGCCAGTACTTCATCACGCTGGATATCGGCAAAATCAATATCGATATCAGGAGGGGTAGGACGCTCCGGATTAAGGAAGCGTTCAAACGGAAGACCGTGCTCAAGCGGATTGATGTCGGTAATGCGAAGGACATAGGCAACAAGTGATCCTGCAACGGATCCTCGGCCCGGTCCTACTCCCAATCCTTTATTTTTTGCCCAGTTTACAAAGTCTTGAACAATAAGAAAATATGTACCATATCCTTTTCCGATGATGATTTTCAGTTCATACTCCAACCTCTCGTCAATAAGTTTTTTGTCAAATCCTAAAACTCTTCCTTTCCGTTCCTCTACCAGCTGGCGCAAATAAAGATCTCCGGGCATATTGTCGGGAGTATCATATTTCGGAAGAACCCATTTGCCGTATGGGATTTCAACATTACATTTTTCCGCAATGACATTCGTATTCTCAATTGCCTCAGGCAAGTCGCTGAAGGCTGTCCGCATTTCTTCTTCAGATTTAAAGTAGTAGTCCGGAACGTCAAACATGGACATTGGTCTGTTTTTTTCAAATATCGTCCGTTGTGTTTGGATACAAAGAAGTACTTCCTGAGCGTATGCATCAGACTCTAAGATATAGTGCACGTCGTTTGTTGCAACAAGGGGGATTCCAAACTTTCGGCTGAGAGCAACCAATTCTTTATTCACTACATCCTGGTCGGGGACATTGGGATGACGCTGCATCTCAAGGTAGAAATCCTCACCGTAAATCGATTGGTATTTTTGCACCAGTTCTTCTGCGGTTTTGTTTTGTCCTGCCAGAATGGCCTGCGGAATTTCACCCGCCAAACATGCGGAAAGTGCGATAACCCCTTCCTTGTATTTTTCAAGGATTTCAAAATCAACTCTCGGTTTGTAATACATTCCTTCAAGATGGGCAACGCTCACGAGTTTCATCAGGTTGCGATATCCCGTTAGATTTTTTGCAAGAAGCACGAGATGGTAGCGCCCTTTGTCCTCAACCGCATCACGGTCCAGTCGGGAATGTTTTGCTTTATATACTTCAACTCCGATAATCGGTTTGATACCGACGTCTTTTGCTTTAAGAAAGAATTTAAAAGCTCCATAAAGAGCTCCGTGATCAGTTATGGCAAGGGAGGTCATCCCCATATCTTTCGCTTTTTGGAGCACTTCACTTATTCGGCTCATCCCATCAAGAAGTGAGTATTCTGTATGAACATGCAGATGAGTAAACGCCATTTTCTTATTATATCGAGCTCAAGATTAAGTTACAACTTTTCTTTTAGCGTTTGGATTACCGTCTTTGCATCTGCCTGTCCTTTCATCATTTTCATGACCTGTCCCACGAGAAACATTATGGCACTCTGCTTCCCGCCTTTAACGTCAGCAACTACCTGAGGGTTCTGTTTTATGACTTCCGCAATATTCTTTTCAAGTAAGGCCGTGTCTGTTTTTTTGGCGGCCAATAATCCTTTTGCCTTTGAAACAAAATCTTCAAGCTTCAGGGAAGTCAATAATCTTTTATTGATTATTATGTTCGCAACGGATTGCGGTTCAATTTTTTCCGCTTTTAAGGCCTTACATGCTTTTTCAAAATAGTCAGCCGTTCCAAGATCACGAGTCAGGATGAACGCATCCACTTCCTTTACTTTTAACTCTTTTTCAAACCGTTCCATTTTGGCGGGAGGCAGTTCCGGAAGGCTGTTTTCAATATCGCGCCGGTATTTTTCATCAAATGCAAACGGCGGAATGTCAGGGTCCGGAAAATAGCGGTAATCCTGCGCATCTTCTTTGCTCCGCTGACTGTAGGTAATCCGTTTTACGTCGTCATACCCGCGGGTCTCCTGTTTGGGCGTCTCCCCTTTTTCAAGCAACACAATTTGCCGTTTCACTTCGTACTCAATCGCTTCCTTTACAAAGCGGAATGAGTTGATGTTTTTTACTTCTACTTTGTACGGAGGCAGTGTGCCGAGCCCCGTCTTCATCACGCTGATATTCGGCTCAAGGCGCATACTTCCTTTTTCCATGTCGGCATCGGACACTCCAAGATAGCGGATAATGACCTGCAATTCTTCAAGAAACATTTTGACGTCTTCCGCACTGGAAAAATCAGGCTCCGTCACTATTTCAACAAGTGGAACGCTTGACCTGTTGAAGTCAACAAGCGTATTTGATCCTTCATGGGAAAGTTTTGCGGTATCCTCTTCCATATGCACTCTTGTTATCCGGAATGATTTCGCCTCTCCCTTTACATACGGGTTTTTGACCGTCACTTTTCCTTTTACAGCAAACGGTTCATCATACTGACTTATCTGATAGCCCTTCGGAAGATCGGGATAGGAATAGTGCTTGCGGTCGAATTTTGAATTTGCGGTTATCGTACAGTTAAGCGCTTTTCCGACTCTCTGCATCCATTCAATGGCAGTTTTATTGGGAACGGGAAGCGCTCCCGGCATCCCCATACAGACAGGACAAACGTGAGTATTGGGTTTTGCGCCGAAATAGTTTGCATCACACTGACAAAACATTTTTGATTTTGTCTTCAGTTCGACGTGCACCTCAAGTCCTATGACCGGCGTATATTTTTTTTCCATATTATTTTAAATTCGAAACTCCCCGTTTGATAACGCCCATCAACTCCGTTTCCTGTTCAAACTGGTACGCAAGATTGAGGATTGATCCTTCATCAAAATAATTTCCCATAATCTGCATGCCGACAGGTAAGTTGTTTGAATCAAGACCTACGGGCAGATTGATTGCAGGAATTCCTGCCATTGCACCGGGCTCGTTCATGACGTCCATCATCTCCCCGAAGAACGGATATTTTTCGAATTCACCAAGCTTGAGTGCCGTCACGGGAGTGGTCGGAGCAACTATTGCATCAACCTCCTTAAATGCCCGCTTAAAATCATTAATGATAAGCGTTCTTACCTTCTGCGCCTTTTTATAAAACGCATCGTAGTACCCGTAGGAGAGCGTATAGGTCCCGAGCATTATGCGTCTTTTTGCTTCACTCCCGAACTGTGTGCGGGGGTTTCCGTAACGTATCCCGTCAAAGCGGGCCAAATTGGACGACACTTCAGCTCGCTGCAGAATGGTATAGTCGGAAATGGAATACTTCGGAGAAAGAAGCGAAATTGACTTTACTTTGTGTCCGCTTTTTTTAAACACTGCAATCGCTTCGCGAAGCCGCTTTTCCGTACCCGGTTCCAGACCTTCAAAATAGTCGGCAGGGATTCCTATGGTAAAAGTCCGTTTTTCTTTCATATCCTTCATATATTCTCCAACGGGAGAAGGAGAAGAGGTACCGTCGAACCTGTCATTTCCTGCAATTATGCCAAGCAGATAGGCGGCGTCCGACACGGAAAGAGTCATGGGACCGGGACAGTCAAAAGATGATCCCATTGCAATGACTCCGTAACGTGAGACACGTCCGTAGGTCGGCTTCAGTCCTACAATACCACTCCACGCAGCTGGCTGACGAATAGAACCTGCCGTTTCACTCCCGATTCCTCCCGGCGCCAAATACGCAGAGACTGCAGCTGCAGTTCCGCCTGAGGAGCCGCCCGGACTGCGCGCTGTGTCCCATGGATTTTTCGTAGGCCCAAAGTCGGAAGTCTCAGTTGAGGATCCATGCGCCCACGCATCCATATTGGTTTTCCCGAGCAGCTCATATCCTGCCCGTTTCAGTTTTGAGGTAACTGTTGATTCGTAAGGTGGGATAAAGTCATTCAGGACATTTGAGGAGGCGGTAGTACGTACTCCTTTGGTGCAAAAATTGTCCTTTATGGCAAGCGGAACGCCAGAAAGAGGTCCTTCCTGCGCTGCGTTTCCCATTCTGTCCTGGACGGTCAGATATGCGTTTAATGCGGGATTGTATTTTTTAATTCTTTTTTCAAAAAAAGAAAATACTTCTTCCCTTGATATTTTTTTTGTGTTAAGGAGTTCTTTAAGCTCCAAAATAGTTTTTCCGAGTATCATATTTTTACATTATTCTTCCCAGTGAGAATGAATTGTCAACGATTGTTTTGCCGTTTGACAGCGCTTCTTGCTGCGAAAGGCCTCTTGTGTTTTCCGTCCCGTCTTCAAAGGACACATTTGAAAGATCAACAACCGAGTTGGTCGGAGCTACTTTTTCCGTTTTCAACTCGTCAAGATTCTTGACGTAGTCAATGGTTTCGGCAAGTTGACTACCATATTTTTTAATTTCTGCGTCTGAAAGAGTAAGGTTTGCCAGCTTTGAAAGATGTAAGACTTCATCTTTCGAAAGCATATTTTTTGTTGACATATGTCAGGATTATTTTGTAATTTTACAATCTAGATTATATCTTAAACTCCAAAACGTTCAAACAGTGTTTTCCGTGCCGCATTTTCCAGTGCGTCGGAAAGGGGAGCCAAGTCAATCTTTTCCCCATACTTCACCTCGATTATCCGCCTTGTAATAAAATCGGACACGCTTGGATTTTTCGGTAGAAACGGACCGTGATAATAGCATCCAATTGCATTTTTATAGACGACCCCTTCCGTTTTATCGACTCCGTTGTTCCCATATCCTCGGATGACGCGGGCAAAGGGTTTTGCCGTTTTCCCGAGGTAGGTGCGTCCTCCGTGATTTTCAAATCCGACAATGAAGTTATCCGGCTCACTCGTCCCGAGATTATCCCAGATGACGCTTCCGACCGTGTTCCCTATACAACGGGGCATGTCAATCCCTGGATGAACGGAGGTGATGTCAAAAATACCCAATCCCTCAATCCGTTTTCCTTCTGCCGGTTCATAGTAGTGACCCATCAGCTGTGGAGATCCACACACAAACAGGGCGGGAGTTCCCTTTTCAATTTTTTGACGGATTGCCTCCGACTTTTTCCCTTTTAAATCTCTCATAACTAATTCCTGTTCCAAATCCTGGCTTCCTCCCCCGAAAATAAAGTCCATTTCCCCTATTTTCTCAGCGTTAAGCGAACTGTCTATAGGAATAAGTGTTGTTTGTATCCCCCGCCACGCACATCTTTTTCTGAAGGTGATAATGTTCCCCCTGTCCCCGTAAGTGCTCATAAGGTCAGGATACAGCCACCCGATTGTTATCGAATATGTTGTTTTCATAATAGTTTTTTGCCGACTAACAATTCTCTTGCGTCAAGCATTCCGGTATATGTCGCAAGAAGAATTATGGGAACTTCGGAGCTTTGTTTTTTTGCGGCGGTACTCAGCGCTTCTTCAAGATTGGCGATTGCCTCTACCCGTTCCCCATCTTCTTTTTCAAAGCAGTACTTCATCCGTATTGCCATGTCATACGTTCTGTCTCCCGTTGCAATGATATCTGTTGCGAACCGGGATACATTTTCAAATTCAACATCCCAAATCCACGAAACATCCGTGCCGTCCGGAATGCGGTCATTAAGAATAAGGACTACCGTGCTTTTTTTATTCTGCAATAACTCAGGCACCGCTTGTATGGACTGGTTAAAACCTGCGGGATTTTTGGAAAGAAGAAGAATCCAGTCGCGTCCCCTTGCATTCACCCGTTCCTGACGGCCAAACGCAGGAGCAAAGCCGTCAAGCAGTTCTCGTGCCGCGTGGGGATTTTTCCTGAGAGTCACACTAAGAGTGGCAAGTGCACCGTTCATGTTGTAACGGTTATATACGCCTGCAAAACCGGGAAGAGAAACTTCTTCATTTGTTGAAATGAAAGGCGACTTAAAGCCGCACGTACAATGGAAAACGCCCAAATGGGAATAGCTGACAAGATCATAGGTCAGCTTCTTCCCGCAAACGGGACAGTAAATGGAATCAACGTCATGTCCCAGTTGTATCTTTTTTTTATCTTTCTGCGGAGCACCGAAATAGGTTGTCTGCGACGCCTTATCCTTACTCAGAAAAACAAGCTGAGGATCGTCCCCGTTAACAACAAGCTTCGTTGTAGAGGGAATGTTTGACAGTGCTTCCTTCCAACGCGCTGCAATGGCGTGAACTTCCCCATACCGGTCAAGTTGATCGCGGAACAGATTGAGAAATACGACGGCACTTGGACTTGGAATATCCCGAATAACCTGGGTAAATGCATTTTCATCCACTTCAAGTACGGCAAAATCAGACGTCAATGTACCGCCCAGCGTTGCGCCCCTGATGAGCGCTGAAGCGACTCCGTTTGCGAGGTTGGCGCCTTCAGGATTGTGAATAACCGTTTTTTTTGCTTTCACAAGTCCATAGGTAATCATTGATGAAGTAGTTGTCTTGCCATTAGTTCCTACAACGATGATTGTTCTTATTTTTGATCCGGATAAGATGCGTCGGATAAAGAACGCATCAATGCGCAGCGCTATTTCACCCGGCCACGTAGACCCTGCGCCAAGATGAAACAACCGTATAAAAACATCCATTATTTTTCCCGATAAAAAAGCAAGTCGTGTGCGCATAAGTTATAGGGACCTTAATATCTTTATTCTTTCTTCAACGGGAGGATGAGTGCTGAAAAGATTGGTAAGCCAGCTCCCCTTTTGATCTTTCTTAAACGGATTACTGATAAACAGATGGGCTGTTGCGGTCGTTGCTGAGGACATGGAACGCGGATAGCCGCTTATTTTCTCAAGCGCACGCGCAAGTCCTTCCGGATAGCGGGTCAGAAGGGCCCCACTTGCATCAGCCAAAAATTCCCGCTTTTGTGAGATTGCCAGTTGAATAATCGTCGCCGCAAGAGGAGCTAAGATAAGCGCAACAAGCAAGAGAATAAACATAATCGGACTGCTTCCGCGATCGCGGTCATCGTCACGGTCACGCCACCAAAGGCTTCGCATGATCCAGTCGGCCACGAGTGAAACCGTACCGACAAGCACGCTAACAACCGTCATCACCAACACGTCATAATTTTTGACATGTGACAATTCATGTGCAATAACCCCTTCAAGCTCGCCTCTGTCAAGAAGCGACAGAAGTCCGGATGTGGCGCACACGACCGCGTGCTTTGGGTCTCGCCCCGTTGCAAATGCGTTGGGGGACGGATCATCAATTACATAGAGCTTCGGTACGGGAAGTCCGTCGGCTATCGCCAAATTTTCGGCAACGGTATAAAAATCAAAATATGTCTTTTTATCGGCTGGATGTGCCTTGACGGACATAAGGACTATTTTGTCGGCATAAAAATAACTAAAAACTGACGAGATGGAAGAAAACAACAGTCCCGCTACAAAGTAGCCGGATCCGTTATCGTAATATAATCCGACAAGGTAAAAAAAGCCCGAAATGAGAGCGATAAACAGTCCGAAGATGAATAAGGACTTTGTCTTGTTTGAGCTCACCTGCGAATAAAGTGTCATAATAGATACTTGCTAAACTACTTCATTGCTCCATTGTTTGAGCAAGATGTCTCCCACTACTCAATGGAACAATGCGTGTAATATACCAAATTAGGAAAACGAAACTTTGACCGCTTTTCTTTCTTCCTCGTTTGCTGCAAAAAATTCAGCAGACTTAAATCCAAACATGTTTGCAATGACGTTGCTTGGAAATAACTGTATCTTGCTGTTGAATTCCAATACGTTGCTGTTGTAAAACTGTCTTGAGTATGCGACTTTGTCTTCGGTATCCTCGAGTTGGCGCTGTAAATCCTGAAAGTTTGTGTTTGCCTTAAGGTCCGGATAGGCCTCAGCAACTGCAAATAAGGATTTCAAAGCACCTGCAACCTGGTTGTTAGCTTCGGCTTTTTCCTGCAAGGTTCCTGCTGACATAAGGGCAGACCGTGCTTTCGTAACATCTTCAAAGACGGACTTCTCATGTTTTGCGTATCCTTTCACCGTTTCGACTAAGTTCGGAATAAGTTCTGCACGTCTTTTTAATTGGACGTCGATTCCTGAAAGCGCTTCTTGAATGCGGGTTTTGAGTACGATAAATGAGTTGTACGTTCCGATGAGATAGAAAACGAGAACGACTGCTATGCCGATAAATAAAATACCTGTGTTCATATGTTCACCTCCTTTCAGAATCATTATATCATTGCAAACAAAGCAAATTATGATATTATATTTTCAGAAAGTCACAACAATATAATCATATGAAAAAGACAGTATTTTCCGAAGACTATAAAAGCGCGGTTGTCGCTCTTGTGAAAGGAAAATATCCCGCACTCATTTTCGGATGTATCGTCACCGGATTTGCGCTTTTTTTTGCCGCTTCTACTTTCAAGTTTATCCCCTTCTCCAAACACAAAAAAATTGTGGTGAAAGACACCCTTCATATCGCGAAAGTACAAACCTATACCGTGCAGCCGGGAGACGACCTGTGGAGTGTTGCACAAAAATTTTACGGTTCGGGATTTAATGCATACGACATTGCAAAGGCAAATAAACTGGAAGAACCCTATACCCTCAGTGACAATCAGATTCTTATTATCCCGAGCGCCGCAGCAAAACAGCCGACACAGGGAGAGATAACCGAGTCTGCCCCTTCCACCCAACATATTTCGGAATACGTAGTCCTTCAAGGCGAATACCTGTGGCAGATTGCAGAGAAGATATACGGAGACGGAAATCAGATGGGCAAGCTTATTAATGCAAACAATATTCCCTATCCCTACAACGTCGAGGCAGGTCAAAAGCTCATCGTGCCATAACCTCTTTTTGATATACTACATAGTGTTGGCCAATGAGGTCTGCGGGCGTAGTTTACCGGTAAAATGTATCCTTCCCAAGGATAAGTAGAGGGTTCAATTCCCTTCGCCCGCTCCAAAATTAAATATTTATGTAATCGTTTTTATGCAGTGCGTCATATTGCACGGAGCATTTGGAAGCAAGAATGGAAATTGGTTTCCTTGGCTCAAAAAAAAATTGGAAGCAATGAACCATGAGGTTTTTTTAGAACAATATCCTGTCGACAATTGGGATGATATAAAGAAAGAATCAGTAAACACTACCCAAAATCTTACTTCATGGATGAGTTTTTTTGAAAAGAATATCCTTCCCAAATTAAATAAGAAGGGGGAAATTATTTTTTACGGACATTCGCTCAGTCCAGTTTTTGTTCTGCACCTTGTTGGTAAATTCAACTTACAACTGAAGGGCGCAATTTTTGCGTCCCCATTTTTGGAATCTCTCCATCAGGAAAAAACGTGGCAATTTGACGTAGTAAATAACACTTTTTATAAAACTGATTTTGACTGGATAAAACTAAAAACACTTATTCCCCGTTCATACGTTTTATATGGAACAAATGATCCCTACGTTCCCAATCGTTTCCCGATAGATTTTGCAAAGCGTCTGGGAAGCGAGATTGTCCCTATTGAAAACGGACTTCATTTGGGCGACAACTTTAAGGAATTTCCTATTTTATTGGATTTAACGAATAAATTGCTCGAATAGGCCGGATCCTCTGCTATAATAATTTTACAGAAATACAAAGTGCCAGTATAGCTCAGTTGGTAGAGCAGTCGCTTCGTAAGCGAAAGATCGTCGGTCCGATTCCGACTACTGGCTCACTAAAATAATTGTATAATGAACCAACAATATGTCTCACCTTGAGAAGCGACAGAACAAGCAATTTCTGCAGAGGATTGTTATAGGAATTGTCCTTTTCGTATTCGTATTCTTTTTTCTTTTTACGACAGGAATAAAACTTCTTGTCTCCTTCACCCTCTTCCTTAATCAACTTGCAAACGGCGGAAACAAACAGCAGACCGTTGAAAAACAACAGACCCTTAATTCTGTCGATATCGACCCGATTGCTTCGGCAACAAACAGCGCGACAATTGAATTTACCGGAACTTCGCTTAACTTTGATTCCCTTGAAATATATTTGAATGACACAAAACAGGGACAGATGTCTATATCCGATACGTTTGCGGGTGAAGTGAAAGATCTTGAGAAGGGACAAAACACCATTTACTTTATTGCAAAATCATCCTCATCCAAAACAACGAAGAAAACCCAGACATTTTCCGTTCTTTACAAAACGGATAAACCAAAGCTTGATATTTCCTCTCCGGGAGACAATTCAAAAACAAATAAGGAAGATATTATCATCTCCGGAAGCACGGACAAAGAAACCTCCATCAAGATAAATGACCAGCCCATAATCGTTGATGCCGACGGCAAATTCACGTCTTCCGTTCGATTAAAAAGCGGAGAAAATAAAATAGTAATAACTGCCGAAGACATCGTCGGAAACCAAACGGAGAAAACCCTCACCGTCACTTATTCAAAGGATGACTAAGCCTTCGCTTCCTTCTGATCTACCATAAGGATAATAAGCGGCAACAGCACAAGAACGTGAAGAATAACATTATCAAACAGCGACATGATAAGAACAAAACTTATGATGCTTACCGATTCCTTATACTTTCTCATAAGATCAAACAGAAGATACAAAAACGCACCAAGCCCCAACAAGCCGCCCGTAGTCAGGACGATAAGGAAGCTTGAATGAAAGGAAGACGCTGCATGGGAAGCGTCATCCATTTTAATAAGGCCCATCTTTTC
Organism: bacterium; assembly: GCA_021833625.1. Taxonomy (GTDB): domain Bacteria; phylum Patescibacteriota; class Microgenomatia; order UBA1406; family GWC2-37-13; genus JAKBEU01. The sequence goes on along the minus strand of JAKBEU010000001.1, from coordinate 39,163 downwards.
CTTTACGAAATGAATTCTATTATATCCGTGCCCCAGTATGGGCTGTTTTTCCCATAAAAGCAAAGCGACCTTATAATCCTGAATGCGAGAGTTGATGGAGACGGTACGAAGCAGGTTCACCCCTTCCCCAAACGGTTTGGGAACAAGTACAACAAGTGCAACAAAAAGTGCTATCAAAAAGAAAAGTGTTTTCCATTTTTTTCTAAGAAGATAGGAAAACACCGCGACTACAACAAAGGCCACATATGCCGACCGTGAAAACGAAAGGATAAGACTCAGTAAAAACAAAAACGAAAGAATCCAGTTCCGTTTTTTTATCCAATAAAAACAAAGCATACCAAAAAGTGCCGCAGCAACATATACGTCAAGAAACGTAAAGTAGGTACGGAACTCATGAGGATCCCACCCGGAAGTGTACAGACTCCACAAATTCGTAAAAAAAAAGTATTGAATGGCAGTGCCAACCAGTAGCAGGATGCTGAACGTATAGACGATGGAATCAACAATTGCACGGGACTTGGTTTTACTGACAAAATTAAGCAGATATACGCCGAAACAGATGTACAAAACAAGGCGGAGCGGAAAAAGAACCGCTACCAGGTTTTGCGCGAATGTATACCGGGATATTGTCCAAAAAAAGGAAATGAGAAACAACAGACCGACAGTTTTTATGCTCTTTTTTGAGGAGAGTTTTTTTATCGGCTCCAGTCCGTATTTCAAAAGCGAGTAAAGTATGAATAATAAAATGAAGAATTCCTGCCCGTACCCGTTCACCATTCTGTTAAACAATTCTATTCTCACAAACTGTCCGGCAAGAAGACAAGCACTTATTGCATACAGCAAATATGTTTCAAACATAATGGGTGTGCAGTTTTGCACGAACTAAAAACGAGTGAAATGACATGATAAATGAATATACGAAACCGGCTGGTCCGTCAAGAAATCCGCACAGGAAAAAATAAGTGTATATAAATTTTCCAAAAGGATAAAGAATAAGCTCAAGTCCCGACACTCTCGTTCCCGTTTTAAAAAGTTCTTCCGAGCGAATTGTGGAATAGTTGTTCACGTCTTCTATAAATGAGGAAACGGAGTCGTGGGAATAATGATTCAAAAATCCGTTCAATTTCACGGATTTTTGGGAAGAGACAAAGCGCTCGTGAACAAGACCTACCCATACGCCACTCTCTTTCTTCATAAGACGTACTATCCCTTCATTTCGGACTTTCTTTGTTTCGCCATATTTCATTTCATGTCCCCAAAAAAAATCACGTCGGGGGAGAGAATATGCCGTCACTTCGTCCGTCTTAAGGTGAAGTATTTCGCGCTTTAATTCCTCCGATACTTCTTCATCCGCATCGACAAACAAAATCCATTCATTTGTGGCTTTTTCCATTGCAAAATTCCGCTGACCGCTGAATGTTTTGTTCTTTTCATGAATGTGTACCGTCGCTCCCATTTCTTTCGCCCTTTCGACTGTTCCGTCCGTTGACACATCGTCAATTACGACAACTTCATCGCAAAAAGATAATGACCTTATTGTCTTTTCAATGCGTTTTTCTTCATTTTTTGTCAGTATGATTGCAGAAATTTTCATAAGCTTGAATAAAACTCGCGTATTTTTTTTGACGTCAATCGGGCATTAAAATATTTTTCCGCACGTTCTCTTCCAATTGTACCAATTCTTTTCCCCAGTTCCCTATCTCTAATCAATTTAATAAGGGAAGTCACCAGTTCGCTTAGTTTGTTTTCTGTCGATAGTATTCCCGCTCTATCAACAACTTCCGGAATAGCGCCGGTTGCATACGATATGACGGGAAGTCCGCTTGCCATAGCTTCTATGAACACCATTCCGTATTGTTCTTCCCACGTCTTGACGCGCCTTGAAGGTACAAAAAGTACATCTGCCTCCTGATACACGGCAGGCATCTGATGATACTCCCTCGTCTCAATGGTTACTTTTGCGTTTAAATCGTCAGAGGCGATCATCTGCTGCAGCGTGTTTTTTAGAGGCCCCGCACCAACGATTCTCAGGACGGCGTGTTTCATATAGGGCGCTATTTTTTTGAATGCATCGTACATTTCAAGGACACCTTTTTCCTTGACCAGCCTCCCCACGAAAAGGATAGTAAACACCGTTTCTTCTTTTTTTTCTCTGGGCTTAAATAATTCCAAATCAACACCCAGGGGGATAACGACGATACGTTTTTCCGCCACCCCTTCTTTCAACAGACATGCTTTTGCCTTATGCGTATAACACACAAAAATATCAACTTGGCTCATCACGTATTTTTTTATTCTTTTTTTGGCAAGCGTTGATTCGTTATTAAACGGGATGGTTTCCCACCATGTGGAAACAAGTTTTTTTATTTTTCCCTGCTCTTTGAGAAGAGCGGCCTGATACGAATAATAATAGTGAGGGTCCGCGATATGCACTATGTCGGAGCCAATTATCTTCTTCTCAAGGCCGAACAATATTTGACTGTCCCCAAGCGTTCTATTCGCAATAAAACGAATAAGGAGATTTAATAGAGGAAGTTTCTGCAAATCCGCAATACTGGGAAGTCTGACAACAGGAAAGGGCACGTGGGAGTCTATCGGAAAAAGAGAAGAAAACCCTACAAATTGGTCGGTGGAATTTTGCGTCCCAAAATTATAGTTTTGCCCCTCGAAATTATTTAGATACGCTCCTCTAATAAATGATATTTTCACTTTATTTGTTCAATAACGTTTTAGGTAACCGGAATAGTTCCCGTGCGACCTGTATGGCATTTGCATACTTCCAAAAGAACTTCCATCTGCTTTTTGCAATCCATCTCGCCTTCCTTTCATTATACTGGGAAACCTCAAAATGCTCGTACTGCGTGTCTGTGTCAATTCCCACAATAAGACCGTTTCTCTTTGCCCGCATGCAAAAATCAACGTCCTCATAATACATAAAATACGACTCGTCCCAAAACCCAATACGCTGCAAGGCCTCGCGGGTAAATCCCATAACGGAACCACTTACAAAATCAACCGTTGAAAATCGTACATCAGGTTTATCAGTCACGAGTCCTCCGCTGAGACGCCATTTATCAAGCGTTCCCCCATAATACATTTCATTTCCCTGTTTCATCGCGTATCCCCACACGTCAAACCTCGCGGCAACGTCCAACAGATTTTGTTTTGTCATATTTCGAAGGGAAATATCAGGATTAAGGGCAAAAAAAAGTTCGCAATCGTCAGATAATCCCCTCCGAATACCTTCATTAATTCCTGCAGCATATCCTTTTTTATTATCGGAATTATCAATCCAATAAATGAAACAGTCTTTAAGCCCAATTGCACCAATCTCTTTCTTCAACCGTTCTTTTTCCCCCTCCGGCGTTTTATAGAGGATAACGATAAACGCAACTCTTTTATCTGCCAAAGTCCGCGACCTTAAAGGTCGCGCCTTTTCAAGGCCCTGCGCAAAAGCACCCCATTTATACGGATGATCTTTGCTTGTCTGCTCTTTTTTGAAATTATCTTTTTTTAATACTTCTTTTATCTCTTCTTTACCGGCAATAAGGGTAAGGTGGGGAAAATATTTTTTATATTCTTTAAACACCGGAAGATCTATGGCAACTACCGGAAGACCAAGTGTGAGCGCTTCCAGAACAGGATAACAAAAACCTTCATGTTCCGATGCATAGACCATGACGTTAGCTTTTTTATATAACCATTTCAATTGGGAGTCCGAGAAGTTTTGAATAAGCTCCACATTTTGCTTTTTTTCTATTCTTAGTTTTTTTACATATTCCGCTTCCTGAGGTCCTGCGATAACAAGTGAAAATTCATTTGGTACGGCAGACAGGAGTATCTCTACTTGCTTAACAGGCTTCACGACCCCTACATACAGCGCAATTGGCTTTTTACCTTCTATAGGAAGCGATACTTCTTTGACGTTTTCCAAATGATCCGCGCCTGATGGAAGTACGGTTGCCTTATATCCGTATTCAGGAAAGAGTTTAACAAATTGTTTGTATATTTCCGGATGCAACACTATGATTTTGTCAGCACTTTTTATTGAATCAATAGTCTGAGACTGGAGTCTTCTCGCCGAGGAAATATATTTCTCAGATGAGGAAAAAAAACCAAAATCATACAGAAACAATATTTTCTTTATTTTAAAAAACCGTAAAATAAACGGAATGTTTCCGGCAACTCCCAAAAATTCATCGCATCTGTTGATAAGTACACCAATCGGCAACCATAGTTGCGAAAAAAAACGGGAAGGGAGCCTGTCTTTCGCTTTCCTGTTAAAACTAAACCAATAGTATTCATTATCTTTTAACGCATTGTTATATATTCCCTGAATGAGCCGTTCTATTCCGCTTGTGACAGTGTCTCCTATGGCGTACCCGCCGCAATCAACCGCAATTCTTTTTTTTGTTTTGACAAATGGGACAAGAAAATAAGACAAAAACTCCATTTTTGCAAAAGCTCCGTCAAGAATAAGACGCGTTATCCCATCTTTATATCCTCCATCTTTTATAAATCGTGCATAAAACATGTGGCAAGGATTAAGGAAAAGTTCACGAAGTCCATATTGCTTATTTTCTTTTTTATATTGTTTCGCCTGGAGAATGCTGTAGCGGAAAAACTTGGAATATAACTGAAAAATATTCTGATATGAATAGTGGAGTACCTCTGATTTTAGTTCCCCAATTACTCCCTCAACTTCATACTGTTCATGAATCTCTCTTTGCTGAATTGTTGCTTTTTTTGTTTGAAAGAGAACTAATTTTTTATGCAGTTCACCATACAGTAATTTTTTTCCAAAAAGATGATTCCGGAAGTATAAATAATACCCTGCGGTCTTTTCATCCCGAATCGCATTTTCTATTTCCTTTTTATTGTTTTCAGTCAGTACTTCATCGCAGTCCAGAACAAGCGTCCATTTCGTTTTTACTTGAGAGAGAGCAAATGCGCGTTGTGCACTAAATCCTGTTTCATCGTTATGAATAGCAGTGCACCCATATTTATACGCAATATCGCTTGTGCCGTCAACTGAGAAGTCGTCTATTATCAGGATTTTGTCCGCCCAAGAGACAATGCTCTTGAGCGTTGCCTCAAGCGTGGAACTTGAGTTTTTCGTGATGATAAGTACCGTCAAGTCCATAGTTATTTCTTATTATACTGCCAAATGATATAGGTAGCAGTTTGTCCCGACAGGAGATAGTTTGATTGCAGTTCATTTTCCGTTCTTGTATCGATCGACTCATATTGTCCTAATTTTTTTGGGACTATCATATATTGAATTCCGTTCAAGCTCAGTTTTTGAGGATACTCTTTAGTAATCCACGGAAAATGAAGCAGAATAAACTCCGGCGGCAACACATTGAGAAGATAATAGAGTTCGACGTGGTTACCGATAACAAGCACTTTTTTATCCTTCTTCTCTTTGATAAATGTACCCACCTGCTTTGCTTCATCGACAACTGCCCGCGTGATGTACACCTGCCTATTTCTGCAATCCATATATGTCTTGTATGCATCACGAACGATAATAAGCGTAAAAAGCGAAAGAACAATAATCACATAGCGGTTTATTTTTTTATTAGCAAAAATATGTGCGGCAAGAAGAGTAAAAAACGGAACGAACAGTGCAAAGTTCAATTTCGTAAAACCGAACGAAAAAAAGATGAGGGAAATAAAAACCGCTAAGAGAAGAGGAATATTTTTTCTTCTTTGTTTTACCGCAAAAAAAATAAGAACGGAAAATCCTCCGATAATAATTGCCAACAATTTATAAGCAATTCCTATCGTAAAGGTTTTATATATGGATTTTCCGTATACGAAATTAAATAGGATAAGTTGCCGCCACAGCTCGCTGAAAGCTCCCCTACTTATAAAATAACAGACTGCAATAATCCAGGAGATAAAAAATACCGTCACGCCTTTTTTATTTTTTGACCTGATAAAAAAAGGAAGTAAAAACAATCCGACGGTCGGTTTTACCATCGTGGCAATGGCAAAAAATATCCATCCGAAAAATTCATTTTCTTTTTCAAACAAGTACCAAGCAACGACAACAAAAAAAACCATTATAGCGTCATACCAAATCTGCTGATGAACAACCGTAAACTGGAATAAAACATACAAAATAAGAAGAATAAAATAGACAAGCGAATTTTTTACTTTTTTTCGGATAAGGTGGGCGATAATCCCAAACTGTATGATTTCAAAAGCGATAAATATAAACGAAACAAGTGGGAGACTATGTGCAAACGGGGCAAAGAAAATGTTGGTAAAAAATCCGTGATCATCAAAAAAATCCTTATACTGAACAGCTCCCCTTGAAATAAGCCACGGATAAAAAAAGAACTCCGGATAAATAAGAAGCGGAGTAGAGAGCAAAAGAAATAAATATGCAAGCAAACAAACGACAAATATAATCATTGCACGTGTCTAATCTCTGTTATTTCAGTCATTATACTTTAATTATCTTGAAATCCCGTACCCTCCGCAGCAGAAACGGAAATTGAGACAGTTTAAAATATTTCAGGAAAACGAAAATCTGTTTGGGCCGCAGATAAAATCCCAGAAATGCTTTCGGCAATACGTTTGAAAGGGTTTTTTTGTCAATGGTCGGAGGAAGCCATGAAACTTCATGAAACGAGTTTATCCGCCAGTTCACTCTACTTCTGAACTTAAGTTCATTCCAAAGGGCCGATCCCGGAATAATATCAAGAAGCAAAAATTGAGCTTTATCGAGTGGCATGCTTTTTGCAAAATTAATCGTTTCATCAACCGTTTCTTTCGTTTCGCCCGGCAGTCCAAAAATAAAAAATCCCTGAGTGAGGAGTCCCACCTCATGAGCCATTATTACCGCTTTTTTTATTATTTCCAACTTTTCATGCTTCAGAATATTTGCCAAAATCTTTTGGTTGCCCGACTCTATTCCGAATGCAACGGAGTAGCATCCCGCCTTCTTCATCAGTGTCAATAATTTCTTATCGACTTTGTCCGCCCGAATGCCGTTTGGCGTGCACCAGGCAACCTTTATTTTCTTTTTGAGAATTCCTTTGCATACCTTTTCGGCATGTGCCCTGTCGAGCGTAAAATTGTCATCTTCAAACTGTACTTCCTTTACTCCTTTTTTCTTTACCAAATATTCAATTTCCCGTACGACTTCGCTTGGGTCACGAAACCGTATTTTCCGCTTCCATAAAAAAGGAGAAGCGCAAAACTTGCATTCATACGGACATCCGCGTGTTGTCAGCATGGGAGCAACCGGAAAGTTGCTTACTATTCCGCCATGAGGCGCTTTCTTGTAGTACAGCGGGTCTATCTGATCCCAGTCCGGCATGGGGAGCGATGATAAGTTTTTCGTAAAGGGGGCAAAGACGGGCTTTTTATAAGAAGAGCTGATAATCCCATCTAACTTAATATCTTTTTTTCGTTTTCCCTGTTTTAACTGATTAATTAATTTAAAAAAAACTTCTTCTCCCTCTCCTATGGCGATATAGTCCGCTCCCGTTTTTTGCAGTGTCAAAAGGGGGAGGGTCGAGGCGTGCGGGCCTCCGATGACGACAATCTTGCCGGCCTTTTTTAATTTTTTTGCAAGATCAATTGCTTCCAAAAAGTAATATGACAGGACGGATATTCCCACCACATCAACATGCCTTACCCGTGCAACGATTTCCCTGTTGGATAAATCCAAATTGAGTCCGTCAATGACCTGACAATCGATTTTTTTACTCTTGAGGTACGAGGATAAATATCCAATCCCGAGAGGCGGAGTTATGATGTGGGTGTGATAACGTGGCCGGGTAACAACAACTTTCATTTCATTGCATTATACCAAGCCCGGATGCCGCGCCGCGACCTTAAAGGTCGCGCCCTTTGCGGCATTAATTCTTTTGATAAATAATGGTAATAAGCCCTCCCCTACCAAGCGACCACATAACTCTCCGTAATAAGAAATAACTCGGGATCCACCAACCGAAAAAGATGTATTTTTCCATTTTGTCGGTACCGAAGTTTCCGTCCAGATTTTTCTTAAAATCCGGCCATTCTTCATAGGTGTTATAAACAAGTTTTTTCCAACTTCGCTTTGAGAATAATAACTCAAAAGATTTTTTGCTGTAAAAAAACCGATGATCCTCTATCATCCACCAGGACCAGTCCTTTACCATTTTCGCCATCAAACTCAAATAGTTTGGGGTCTGAATAAAAACGATTCCATTTTTTGCCAGAAGTTTTGAAAACAATGCGACAGTTGCTTTGGGATCATCAACATGCTCAAAGACATCGTATAAAATTATCGCATCATACTTTTTTGTCGTTTTCTTAGCAAATGAATCGAATGGCTTGTGTATGATATAGACCGGTGCTTTTTTCAGATAATGGGGAGTTACAACGGGTTCAAGAGCATCCACTTCGTATCCATTACCGGATAAAATGCTGCTGAGAAGGCCGAATCCCGCCCCTACTTCCAGAACTTTTTTCCCTGTTGTGTGTTTTTTCAATAAATGGAGAGTTTTCTCATATCTTTTTCTGAACTGATCTTCCCTTTTTTGATAATCCTTAAATGAATAAATATGCGAAGTTTTTTTTCGGGGAGTATCGGCGTGTACGAATGCAATGTCACAGGACTGACATTGATAAATAGGGACACCGCTTACCACCCTGTGGAATTTAATATGTTTGGACTTGCACACCCGGCATTGCATATCACCTTATTATAATAAACCGTCCGTGCCGGTATCCCGCGATCCTTACGGTCGCGCCCTTGGCCACGTTTCCTTAGTCAGCTTTTGACTCCAAGAGTAAGAACGGCAACGCCAAGAATGAAAGCAAGTGCTCCCACTATTTGGGCAATTCTTTTTTTTGATTTGTTTTTCTTCAGAAGAATCGGTCCCAAATATCCGCCAATAGCAGCGCCCACTGGAAGAATATAGATGAGGGGTGAACTTGGCCATTTGTTTATCCAAACCCACATTGCAAAACTGAACAGACAAATGGGAACTTCGGCAAAATCGGTAACAACAATCGAATTCTTGCTTTCCCGCCCGATAACAATCTGTCCTGACGACATCAATGGTCCATATCCCCCGCCGGAAATTGCCTTATTAAAAGCGCTCACTATCCCTAAGATGACCATTTTCCCCCAGGTAAACTGAAACGAAATTTTCAGCAAAATGCTTGCCCCCATGACAACACACAAAATACCAATATAGTTTTTAAGCCAGGTACTAGGGATAATGCTCGCCCCGAGAAACGCTCCAACGAGAGTCGCAACAACACCTAAAGAGGCGATAAGGAGAGTTACTTTGAAGTCTTCGGAATCCTTATCGAAAATGTGCGCATTCTTCAGCGAGTGGTGACGCCAGGAAGCAACAGCGCCGCCAACGGCTTGTGAAATAAGAATTGCAGGAACAACAAGCTTTGGATTGTAACCCGCCAATATCAAGACCGGCGACAAAATTGTTCCGTACATCATTCCAAGCGAGCTATCGATAAATTCGCAAACGACGGCAATAAAAAAAATCAGAATTGTTGCACCCATTGTTTTATAACAATCCAATCATTGTAGCAGGAAAGCTCATTACCTCATCAGAACGAAAATTAAGTCTACACCGCTAATGCATTTTATTTACTGTCCCAACGGCCCAGATAAGAAAAATGTTGTTTATAATCCGCTGCATTATTTATGTTTTTTGATTAAAGTCCTGATATGCTTTGCCCGATCTGTCAATCGAAAAACATATCTTTTTTTGCATATAAAAATGAATATGAATTTCATCGATGCAAAGCCTGTAAGGTTATATTTTTACACAAGCTGCCTCCATCAAAAAAATTAAATGAATATTATGCAAAACACTTTTCATATAGAGACGGACTCGCTAATGAAAAAATAATTAGAAAAAGAGGCACTATAATACTTCACAAAATAAAAAAAATTGTTCCCACCGCAACTACAATCTGTGATGTGGGAAGCGGACATGGTTTTTTTCTTGATGAAGCGAAGAAAAAGAAATATGACACGATTGGCATAGAACCGTCAGTACTGCTTGCAAAAATTACCGGTAAAAAATATCGCGTCTTAGTATGTGCAATGGATTTGCAGGATTATACAAAAACAAACCCTGGACAATTCGACGTAGTGACCTGTATTCATGTGATAGAACACGTGAAAAAACCAAAAAAATTTATTTCAGACCTTTTGACACTTGTGAAGCCTGGAGGAATTCTTTACATCGAGACTCCCAATAGCGACAGCCATCTTCTCTACGCTGAAAGAGAACACTATACATTTCTCATCCCTCCGGAACATCTCTGGATATTTTCTTGGAAGTCCATTAAAACAATGCTCCCTCATAATGTTCATATCAAATGCATCCAAACATATAGTTATTCCGAACACTTTATGGGAATTTTAAAACGTATAATTAAGAAAAAGAATGACATAATAAATCCTACTGGAATCAATGTAAAACAAATAACTGAAAGTCGTCCCTCAACTTTTAAAAAACAAATTTCCTACTTCTTTTTTGATCGCTTAATCGCACCTTTTCTCACAGGCGTGCTTAACCTATACCATAAAGGGAGTGTTTTGGAGCTATACGTAGAGAAAATATCTAACAAAAGCGGATTATAGTCCGTTGTATTTTTAAAACACCTCATACAGAGTAAAAGAATGATGTTTATTGCCCTCTTCATTCTAACCCTTATCATCACTCCATTCTCTGCTCAAGCCCAAGAATTTATTCCTTATCAAAATAACCCCGTTATCCAAAAAGAAACGTCACACATAGGGGCCGTACAACCCTTCGTTTTACAGGAAAATAACTACTATACGTTGTGGTATGCAGATATAGCGCCTCAATACCGAATTAAGTCAGTCAAGTCTTCCAATGGCATCGATTGGTTTGATGCAAAGGACACTCAAGTAACTAATAAACAAAATGCAAGTGATCCTTATGTGGTCCTTGAAGATGGTAAATACAATCTATTTTTTGCATCTTCTGATTTTGGAAATATATCATTGTGGGAATCAACGAGTAATGACGGAGTTACGTTTGAAACCGGATCGGAAAAAGAAATTCTAAAAGCCGATTCATCTTGGGAAGGAACCAATCTTTCTTGTCCGTCTGTCATTGAGGAAAATAATTTGTCTTATTTGTTTTATTCAGGGAGCGGCACCGGAAATTGGGGTATAGGACTTGCAACCTCAACCGATGGAACAAATTGGCAAAAATGTGCAAACAATCCTTTCATTGCCCCCGGAGCAAGCGAACACATAATAAAGTACAACAACGTATTTTATTTATTTTTCCAATCGCCCGCAGGACTTGAAGTTCAGCAAGCAGATTCCCTTAATGGATGTAATACGGTTTGGACGAATCGACATATAATAAATAGTCCACTACGAGACCCATCTCCCATTCAGGTGGGAAACGATTTGTGGTTATATGGAACTCTCCCCAATGAAACCGGTTATCACGTCGGCCTGGCGGCAAACACAACTATTACAAAGCCCAATTACCCAATCGTTATTATCCCGGGAATGTTTGCATCGTGGAATGGAAATGCGATATTACACAATGAAAACGTTGCATTCGATACTTGGAAATTAAATCCTGCCGTATTGGAATATGAAGCATTACAAAAGACTCTCGAAAACAAAGGGAGGATTTTAAATGACAGCTACTTTGTGTTTCCTTACGATTGGCGTGCTCCTCTTGCAATAACAGTTAACAACCTAGATCAGTTTATCAATAAAAATATTTGGATCACTCATCCCTACCTTCCGGTTCAATTAATAGGACATTCTCTTGGAGGAAATATCGCACAACTGTATGCGCAAAAAAATAATACAAAACCTATTAAAAACATCGTCACAGCGGGCTCACCGCTTTTAGGAGCTGCTCAATCATATAAACCCCTTGCGGGTGGAGAAATTGATCGTCAGAATAATCTTATATGGTTGGCAGAAAAAATAATTCTCTTATTGAATAAGTCCATAATTGAAAACGATAAGGATACTATCTCGCGAACTTTTCCTGTCCTTAAAGACCTTCTTCCTATGTTTCCCTATCTGAAAAATGAAAACGGGTTGACGCTTGACAGCGTTCTTGGAAATACGGGTGTTATAAATACTTCGCTTACCTCCTCTATTTTACAACTCCATATCGGGGGGGCTAGTCATCAAACAGACGCCGGTTATATTCTTGGAGAACAAACTCCTTTAGATAAACTACAAAATATATATCAAGATGGTCATCCACTTAGCTCCTGGCAAGAGGATGGTGACGGAATAGTTTTACTTAAAAGCTCTCTAAATCAAATCACGCCGGCTCCCTTATCAAATCATGGAGAGATAATTTTTTCAAAGGAAAATATTAAGTCAATACTTTCTTCACTTAATATAAACGTTCAAGATAGTGAAATTCCAAACGGAAAATCAACGCAGATTTTTCCAGCAATTTTAGCGTTTATTCAATCTTCCGCCACAATGGAAATAGAACATAACGGACAATTTATAAAGGAAGACGAAGGAATGATCTGGATGCAAAATACGCAAAGTGGAGAATACAGGCTAAACATAAATGGGGTAGGAAATGGCGAATATACAGCCAGTGTATGGTTGATTGGAGAAAGTAGTGATAAATGGTTTCAATTTAAAAAAATATCATCTGTTGGCTCGAAGGATAGTTTTATAATTTCATTTAACACGACTGATGGCGGAAACGTCGCTGAGTACATTCCCCCATCGCCAACACCTACACCAGCTCCTACGCTCGTTCCAACAAAAACTCCTTCACCCACTTTAAAACCTATTGTAAAACCAACTCATAAACCCATACCCACAGCTAAGCCTTTGCCGACTCGGAACCCGCGACCTTTAAGGTCGCGGCATTTTGGCGGCACAAAGGGACCGATATTCATTCTGATTATCAAGGACTCGATAATTAAGGTCTTCAAATTTTTCATTCCTGGATATCGGCGATGACGATGAGGCGCTTCATAGTGGTGCCAGGCGGCCAGCAGGTCATGAGAGTAAGTGTCTTCCACCCATCCGTTTTCGGCGACAGATAGTTCACCTCTTTTGCATCAATATATTTCACCTCTCTGACCTTATACGTATATTGTTTGTTCTGATAAAAGATATCAATCGCGTCTCCTTTGACGAGCTTATACAACAGGTAAAATACCGCGTTGTACTGGTTTGCAACGTACCAGTTCCCTGCTGAGTGAGCGAAGATAAAGGTGTTACCCGTCTGCCCGGGAAGGACCGTTCCACGCGCATGGGCAACCCCTTGGGTGAGCGCCTGCTGATACACCTTTTCATTTAGCGGGTCAACGTTTGCAACAACTTTTGCATTCGCCTGTATCTTCGGAATGACGATACCGAATTCGCTGTTCACTGGAACAATCTTTTTACTTTGAGACGTCGTGTTTGCCTCTATTCGATATATAACTTCCTGTTTGATGACAGGAAAAAACGTGAGAAGAAAAAGAAAGACGCCGCACACCAACATCACAGCTCCCACCCACAATAGTATCTGCTCCGGATTAAAGGTGCGGTGTTTCTGTTTCGTTTTGATTTCTTTTTTTATAGATGACATATCCGATTATTCCAACCGCTAATAAGGCAATTGCGATATACCATGGTCTCATTTTTTTATCGGCCAATACACTCAGTATATTCGAGCCGACCGATTTTTTCTGTACCTCTGCTTTCTGGCCTAATACTTCGCCTTGCGCTTTCGCTTCCTTGGTTGCGGATGTTTCTTCTCCCAGAACTGATGCTTCACCTGGGATATTCCCTCCGGCAACGGGAATCGCTCCTCCCGCTGCGGCTGTTGTTGTCGTTGTGGTTGTTGAAGAATTCGTTATTGTTACAACACTGTCTCCAATTACTCCCGAGCCGTTTCCTGCAATATCAAACGCGCGGATAACATAGTAATATGTTTTATTACAATCAGGCACCGTATCGGTATAGCTTCCGTCGGTGTTTGATCCTATCCCGATTGATGAAACCCTATTGCTTGAATCCACTCCAAAGCTTGTATTCTCATTTCGATACACCTCTACTTTTACCGTTTTCCCTCCGTCATCTGAGGTCTTAAACGATATTTTGTTTTGGCAGGACGAAATATGGTCTTTTGCATAGTTAGTCGGCGTTCCGGGACCGTCCGTGCTGTTGTAATCAACGGCAACGGTTTGACTCGCAACGGGACCTAAATCTGCTTCGACGGTGGTATAGAAATAGTACGTGCCCTTTTGTGAAAGCAGCGAATCGGTGATATCACACTTACCCGAATTGCCTCCTGCAATAACTGCGATATCCGAACCAAACTGACTGTACGCTCCGTCTGACGGACCTTTCTTGTAACACTTCACCGTAAGCGGTCTTGTTTGCTGCATATCAAGCGCAACAAAGATAAGGTCAAATGTTTGATTAATGGGCGTTTTAGGTTCGGAAATGCGGATGGTAAGATCGCTGTCTGCCGCCTGAACTGCATGTGGAACAGCGAATACGCTTGCGACAAGCAGCAAAGCCATCGAAAACAGGGTTATTTTTTTAAACAGTCTTTTTTTTAGTGCTATTCCCATAAAAATACTAAGTGATCCAAGTCCTATTAATAATGAAATGATATACGCCCAAACAGTTGATGCTCCTGTGCTTGGTAGATTTGTTGAGGCGCCTAATACTTCTCCCGTTGACGTCTGCTTTGTCACCACATTGACGGAAGTCGAATTTTGTGTCTCCTTGTTAACTGCCACTTTCGAGCCTACAAACTGGTCCGTGATAACTCCCGGATCGGAGGTTCCTGCATCAGTCGATGAAGCAAGAAGGCGGGTTGAGTCGGCATTTATCCCTGCTTGTGACCCATACGCCCACGCAAGGTCTTTATACAATCCCGGCTTCTGGTTTGGATCAACCGTTGCTGTGTAACTTAGAAGTATTTCAACTTCATCGTTCTCCCCTAGATTGATATCGCCTAGTTTCCATTGTCCTGGTGAGTGATATTGCGGTTCAGCAATTGAAGCCGTTGCATCCACTCCTCCGATGGTTACGTGATAGCTTCCCGGCTTGTACTTGAATCCGTTTGCCGGAAGGTCTACCACCAGCAAGTTGTTGATATTATTCTTTGATACTTTCAATTTGAGCGTATACTGCACTTCGCCTCCAGGGGTCGTTGTATTGGGCCATGTCGTGTTGTATTTTGCAATCGTCAACTCTGCGGGCACATATTGATTGGTTATTGTGCACGATACGTTTTGCCCTTCACTCAGCGTTACGGTGCCGCCTAATACTTCTGGACATTGATCACCTTCTCCAGTTCCGTGTATCGCGACAAACTGGTATCCGGGCAACCCATTTTCATTCAGTGAAATAGGAGTATTCGCCCTTACTTCTATTGGAATTCCTGATGTAACTGCACTGCCTCCAACGGTAAGTCCGAAATTAAGTTCTCCTAGTCCCTCACGTCCCAATATTTGTTTTATGAGTGTTACTTTCGGCGCAATATCGTCGTTGGTAATTGTACAAACGGTACTTTGTCCCGGACTGAGCGTAATTTTGCTTATATTTTCCGAGACGACCACGTCAACTCCCGTACAAGACCAAGGGCCGGCGGTATAGCCATTCGGACCGCTTTCGGTCAAGGTATACGTGCCGGCTGCAAAAGTAGCACCACTCGTCGCAATTCCTTGTCCTGAAAGAGTCGAAGGTCCGGTTGCGATAAGCTTCCAGTCAGTCGAAACTGCCCTTCCTCCATTATCATTTTTAACTTCTTTTTTAAGAGTGAGGGATGGAGCAATATCGTCATTCGTTATGGTACATGTTTTATTATCGCCAGGCTTAAGAGTAATGGTGCCTCCGAGACTTTTCGGACAACCTTCATCACCCGTAATGCTGACAAAACCGTATCCGTCCTGTTGAGTTTCATTTATCGCATACGGAGTATTGGCAGCAAAAGTATTTTTTTCTCCCGATTTAACGGATGTTCCTCCCACCGTCAGATTAAAATCATCGGGCTTTGCAGTTCCTCCGTTGTCTGTTGTTACTTTTTTTATAAGCGTAAGCTTTGGTGCTACGTCGTCATTCGTTACCGTACAGATAACATTCTGTCCGGGTAATAACGTAACTTTTCCGTCAACCAAATTACCCCCGTCACATGACCATCCACTGGATGCATAGCCTGCAACTGTTGATTCGGAAAGCGTATACACAACTCCTGCTTTTACGGTGTGAAAATCAATCGAATCACCTTTGTCCGTAAATCCAAGAACAGTTCCCGTCGCAGTCAAATTCCACCCGTCCGCATGTACTCCTCCTCCATTATCGTTTACTACGGATTTTACAAGCTTTAATTGTGGAGCAACATCATCGTTGGTTATGGTACACGACTTGCTCTCTCCAGGCAAAAGAGTTATTTCTCCTGTTGCTGAACAACTGCCTCCCCAAGCTGATGGAGTATATCCGAATTGAGATGTCTCAGAAACGGTATGAGGTCCTGCATTCACCGTATGAGCGCCCCATGTTGAAATAACATTGTCAATCTGTACCGGGAAGTCGCTCGCACCCTTCATTCCTCCGTCAAAATTATCGACAATTTTTGTTAATGTCAGCGTTGCAGGTTTGTCATCGTTTGTTATCGTGCACGTTGCCGTTTTTCCATTATCAATTCGTACTCTCGAACAATTGTCGTATGTGGTCGTGTATTGGGAATCGGGATTTTCAACAACAGAATATGTACCTTGATTTTGAGTAAGAGTCACTTCTCCCGTTGCACCTGTTCCGATAAATTGAATATCAGACCCCGTCCCGTTTACTTTGAATGTAAAATCCTGGGCAACTTTTGTTCCTCCGTTATCGTTCACGACAATTTTTTTCACAATAAGAGTTGCAGGAAGATCATTATTCACGATCGAACAAGTTGCTTTTCCTCCGTTACTAATTACGACATCTGTGCAATTTGTATAAGCGGGCGTATATCCGTCAACTGGATTTTCTACGACGGAATATGTTCCTGCATTGACCGTTATGTCATTTGAACAATCTGCTTCAAACGGAATAGATGGACCGTCGTTTACTTTAAATGAAAAATCGCTGCATCCTAATGTTCCGTTATAAAGTTTGTTGAAACTTTTTGTAACTGTAAGCGTTGCTGGTTTATCATCGTTATTTATCGTACAAATCGCAATATCCCCATTTGACAAGCTAAGCGAAGAGCCGACAACCGTTGCGCCCACACAGCTCCAGTTTCCTGGGGTATATCCTGAAGGTCCTCCCGATTCGGATAAGGTATAGATTCCTGCGGGAACATACGCATTGGTAATTGTGCTGTCTCCCGTTTTGCCCGAAGCGGTTTTTGATGTGCTCGTGGCGCTGAGTGTCCAATCGGTCGGAACGGCAGTTCCTCCGTTATCTTTCGTCACCGTCTTTACTAACGTAAGCTTCGGTTGACGTGTGTTTGTGAAGGTGCAGGTAACATTTTGACCAGCGCCAAGTGCAAGGGATGCAGTACTGTCTACAATGCTTCCGACACTGACGCCCGTTGCGTTGTCAGTACATACGAGGTTAGTTAGATTCCAACCCGTTGTCGGCGATTCTGTTATCGAATATGGCCCTGCCGCAAGACTTCCGAATGTCGTCGTGTTTGGAAGTGTTGCATCTGTATCATCATCAAGATAAAACGGCGTAGTTAAACCGCCCGTTGTGGTAAATTCAAAATCTTGGGAATCATGCGGAGCCGCATGTTTGATTACGGTTATAGAGGCATTATTTTTTCGAGTGTTTGTAATGGTGCATAGGATATCTTGCCCGACAGAAGCAGTTAACGGCCATGGATTTGTACCACTGGTTGTAACTTCCGTCCCATCTCCGTGCTTATCTTTACACAAAACTGAAGAACTGTAGTTTGTTAAATCAGTGTCACTGCCTGCAGCTTCTGCGATCGAATTACTACCAGCACTTACGGTTTGTCTTCCCGTCGTTCCTCCATTTCCAACGTTTGACGCATACGTTGTTCCATTAATTTTAAGATTAAATTTCCCCCCATCGTCTAGTGGAGAAGTTTTTTTAACCACCTCGATAGTTGATGGGGGGACTGGAATGTCGATTGTAAATCCATCTTCACATTTACACTTTGATGGCGATCCTGGAACGGTATCAATCGGACTGTTGCAAGCAGTTATATTATTGTTATTACCATTGCCGTTGTTGTCTTTTTGTTGCCAACTTGAGCAATAGGGTAACCTAAGCAGTCCGTTTGCATCAGGATTACAAACAGCACTCATAGTAACTTGGATTGTTCCTGTTCCGTTTTTATCAATACCACCACATTTGGTACCTCCATCAAAAAAAGGCGGAGGAGAGCTTGGAAGTGAAGTAACTGAGCATATGCCGTTTAATGCACTTGCTTGACCCTCTGTCGCAAACCAAAGGCCTAAATTGTATCTTTCGTTTGCATTTGCTTGTAATTCCCACGTAGCCGTGAAGTCTACTTTGTCACCCGGATACCTACATCCCTTATGGCCATCTGAACTCGTATTTATTGTAATCGCAGAAACATGTGTAAGAGGGGTGTCTTGCGCTGTACAAGTTAAGTGCGTTTGATTTGGTTGCTCAGCCATACAGGAAACTCCTGAAACGGTCGTCGTCGTTGACACACTATCAGTAAATGTCGTACTAGCAACCACCGTTCCCGTTGCGTCTTTAATCTGCACCACATAATTCGGTCTGTAGTGACCGTCAAGTTGATATTCATAGGTAAACGTACCATCAGAAAGTGCCGCAAAGGTACCGGTGTGCGTCACTGCAGGATCATCATTTGAAGAAATAACTATTGTATATTCGTAATTTGGAACGAAATTCTTTCCCGACACCACTACTTTTTCCGTCGGCGCATAATCCGCCTTATCCGTCCATGTGGAAGGCACAAGATTCGGATCAGCATATGATCCGTCAAGCTTCACGACTTTTACCTGTACTTCTTCGTTTCCTAATTGCGGAATTGCGGTCGGAATAATTGTCGCTGTGGGAGTGGGAACTTCGGTTGGAGTAGCTGTGGGCTCAACTGTCGGTGTTGCAGTCGGCTCAACTGTCGGGGTCGGAGTGGGAGCAGGACCTTCTCCAGTACTTAGCCAATTCTGCTCGTCTGAGCTTAAGCCCATGACATCTCCCGAGTTGAATTGCGCTTTTACGACAAGACTTCCGTTTTCGATTTTGAACCACTGTGAGTCAAACCAATTCGCGCTCTCCACTTTGACCTTTATTATTCCCTGATTGACGACATGTGGAACGCAGGTGCCACCTGACGAACAGGTCGCTGCATCGATATCTCGGGCGAAGTTGAAGTCGGACAAATCGGTTGATCCGTTTACGTTTTGTATTTGTCCCGTCAGTTCATTCCGATACAAAAGTGAATATGAAATTGGGCCGCTCGTAACCGCCGCATCTTTATTATTGACTTCAAAATGAAAGACCCCTTTGCTGTTATTATAAGTTATTGTATTCTTAAGGGGCTCATGGGAAAATGCCGTCTGAGGGGTGATAAGGACAAAAGGAGCGAAAGAGTTAAGAAGAATTGATAACGAAGAAAGGAACGATACGACCTTACGGGCCAAATTGGTCTTCATGGGAAGCTAAATAATTGATAAAACTTGCCCAAACTTCATCCTTTACACAAAAAGAATACTATATTGCCATACTTTGTCAAGAGATATTTATCACATAGGGCTTTGCAAAAGCTTAAAAACTGATACTAAAGAACTAACTATAGGATTATAGTAAAAAAATCCGTGTGTAATACATTTGTATTTGCTTTGATTATAAGATTAGCTTGATTTGACAATAAAAATAGGGGATGATATGATATTCATCATGACAGAACGGGCTAAACCATCTGAAAGGCCATTGTCTCGTGCTGAAAAATACGGAGAAAGCGTTCTCGCTGAAATGAGAAAGAAACCGGAGGACTGTGATTTGTATAATACCCTTGTCCCCCACATCGGGAACAATCCGCTGATTGTCTTTCAAGGAGTTGGCGGAGGAAGTGCGGATTTAGCGTTGAGCTACCTTCAGAAGTTGTCAGACATTCACGAACCTTATTGCAAACTCAATGCACTTCACACTTCTCGTAAATAATTTAATTATCCGTATTAGATAGAGTGAATCCGACAGGATCCGTACCGTGGAGCGAGGCTACGAAGTTCTAAAAGGAAACGAATTTTAAAGTAACACCTTCAGTATAAACAGATTAATTTCTATTGTCAAGTGCATATTTACTTCTAATATGTTATAACTCAATTATTAATTTGTAATAATATGAATTTCATATCCTGGGATTCATTTTCTTCATTCCTCTTTATTGAGCGTAAGATAGACCTGTCTAGTAAACAATCTCTCCACTACCGATTCAACATCATAGAAAAATGGTTTAAGGAAAACAACAAAGATTTTAATAAAGACTCCGTAAACCAATTCATCTCTTATCTTATTGACATAGGACTGATGAAATCGACCATAAACAATTACATAAAGATGTTCAAAAATATGTGTCGATTCCAAAAGCTTGACTTTTTGGATGAATATACTTATTTTCCCTCCGTTTCTCCTCATATAGATCCTCTTTCCTGGAAAGACATTGAAAAGCTTGAAAAAGTAAAACTGAAGTACGCCCGGGAAAACACGGTAATTAATGAACGATATGCCGCGGTAATTCATACTCTTTCCGTAACCGGAATGCGCATAAACGAACTATGTAATCTTAAATGGAGTCCAGAGCCGGACGTATTGCCAGACCGGATTATCATCCGGGACAGCAAAACAAATCATATGAGAATAATAATGATAAGCAAGTATACATATGACAAAATATGCAATCTTCCCCGCTATTACCATAATTATGTCTTTGGCTCAAAACACGGAAAGCTCTGCGACAAGAAGTTCGCTGTTGAGTTGAAACGAAGAGCAGTGACAGCAGGGATTCATAAACGTGTATTTTCGCACATCTTCCGGCATACACTCATCACAAGCCTTGTCCGGGCAAATATCCCTCTTTCCATTATTCAGCAGATCTCCGGTCATTCATCCTTATCCAGCCTGCAAAGCTATGTACACCTCAACATAGACGATCAAGCAGTTGCTCTCCAAATGAATCCCATTACCCATTACAAACCAACATTTGAGGTAATCAAAAATATGATTAAGGAATTTGTTCCGAAACTCGACTTGCACGAAAAATTGAAACTAGTACAATGGTTATCATTGGACAGGGAACAGCACCGTGCAATTACCACTCTAAGTAAACTCGTATGAGTACCAATATATTAGGGGAAATAAGGGCTGAATACTGTTTATACGGCGGCATTATATTCGATGCTGTCGTATTATCTTCGATTGCTTTCATACTAAGGAAGCTAAGACAGATTGACAAAAAGGTCATAAAGAATAAGGAAGAGAATGACACTAACACTTCTCGATTCATGGAATATCTAAAGCGTCTTGATGAATCCCTCGAAAAACGGGAAGAGACAATAGCGAAACTTCTTAAAAGACAGAAATAAAGCCTCACAACAATATAATTTAATTTACCTATTGCAAAGGTGTAAATAGTCTGTTAGTTTTATTGTGCTTAACGAACTGCAAGTAAAAAATGCAGTTCAACAAAAATCAGAATAATCAATCATCACATACAGATAATAAGGGGCTTAACCGCTCCTCTTTCTTAACCACTCCCCTTCTTTTCAAAGCAATTCTCGCGCGTTCCTCCGCTGACATGATCAAAAGCAAAATCTTATCCCCAAACGTATTTGAAATAGTAATTGACTGCTATGGTACTCCCGACCAATTCGCGAACATACTCAATATGTATTTTGAGGATGAATTTCAAGTTGAACTAAAGCCAAAAAATGACAACAAGTGATATACAAGCTGAAAATACGGTAAAAAGACTGTCATGGACAGACCTGAATAGCGAACAAAAGAACGGTGTACTAGCGCTTACTCTTTCTCATAGCGTCAATGATGCCGCAAGGAAATTCAAGGTATTCACAGGAAGGTCAAGAGCTTACTTCTATCAAAAGATATATTCGGTCATAAAAGATGATTGGAAATCAATGACTGAAGGACTGCCAAATGATGCTTTACGAATATTACAAGGCGGTTCCCTTGCCGCAGCTACTGAATTGGTTGATGAAATAAGCCATAGAGACGTAAAAATACGAAACAAGGCGAGCAATGACATTTTAGACAAAGTAATAGCAAAGCAAACAAAAACAACCGGATTATCCGTTAAGGATGGCGATAAGGAAATCCGAGTTATTGTCGAGGATTGGATCTAATTATTATTAATTAAATTTTCATTCTATGTGTGTCGGAGTACCCATGTTCGCTGATAACAAAAAAGCATTGTTTGGGAAAAAAACAAATTCCCACTCTACTGCTTGTGAGATGTTAGGTATTAATGAGGACAGGTTCAGGAAATATGAATATCACTGGTGGAAGAAGGAGCTTGTCGATGAGCATTACGATAGGACCGCCGAGGAAATGTTGTCATTTATAAAAAAAAGCACTTCTGACAAGCTAATTAAGCAATTAATTAAAAAAGAGTTGCATACACCTGAGCAACTATACAAATGGCTTAAAGATGTAAAAGAAGAATGGGATTATCTTCCTGAAATGAAAAATGGGAAAGAAAAGGATTACCTTTATAAGAAAATAACTGGGTGGACCGTCAAAGAAAACGAAACTGAAATGAAAAAAGCGATAGAACGCGCTAATTTATTCACTAAGAGAGTAGAAAAAATAAAATGGTTTACTCCAAAACCAATCGTAAGTAAAAAAGAGATAACGTTATCGGTCGATGCATGTCTCAATCTATTTAAATTTCCCAGAGTAAAAATCGATTTTAAATATTTGAATACTGTAGATGACTGGAGTGCCGCCCGGAGTGCCGCCCGGAGTGCCGCCGAGAGTGCCGCCGAGAGTGCCGCCGAGAGTGCCGCCCGGAGTGCCGCCTGGAGTGCCGCCTGGAGTGCCGCCGAGAGTGCCGCCCGGAGTGCCGCCTGGAGTGCCGCCCGGAGTGCCGCCTGGAGTGCCGCCGAGAGTGCCGCCGGATTAATTACTAAGGATATAAAGAGCTATAAAAAGCTCTATAAAGACGTTCCATTCCTTAAAATGGTTGACCTCTTTGAAATGGGACTCTATCCAATTGGAGTCGTGGACAATACGTTCTTAATCTATGTTCCATTAGTTAATAGCAAAAGACCAGTCATTAAATAATTATTTATTTAAAAACATTATGTCCCAAGATGAAGTTAAAAAAACCAGTCTGAACATTGTCGAGCTTACGACAATTATTAATCGATACGAAGCAGATTTGAAAAAGATGAAAGAAAATCTCAAGATCCAAAGCGGAATGCTTCACGATGCCGTTGAAGGTGACGCAGCATATCATGAGCTTGAGATCCAAAAAAAAGATATTCAAAAAAAGATGAACGAAATAAAAGCAAAAATAATGAAAACACCCGCAATGGAAGCGGTTGTTGCAAAGGTAGAGGAATACAAGCAGGAGATAAAAGATGCAAAGGAAATGCTGTCCGGCTACTTGGAAGAATACCAAAGAGTTGCAGGAACGAACATACTCGAAGGGGAAAATGGAGAAATAAAGGAAATCGTTCCGCAATATCACTTGGTGAAAAGAAATAATGGGTAAGGTTATTAGAAATATTTTATTAATTTATTTTTAAATACTATGAAAATATTTGGGATCGAACTATTTGGAAAATCAAATCAAGGAGAAATGTTATATGGAAACGCACGCAATCAGATTCGGGAGAGTAAAAACCTCCCGGATTTCCATAGAGGAACGCGCATGTTTGGATTTAACTCTACGGACCCAATGGAAATGCCAATAGCCTATGCGGTTGACGCAACTACAGCAATTTCTATGGGTAAACAGGCAGCCAAGGATTTAAAGAAAAAAATGAAAGCAAAGACGGAGGAAAAGATTTCACTAACTCCAAAAGGCGTTTATGAGGCTAAATTGCTTCATGAAATGGCTTTTAAGATTAATACCGACCCTGCATATATAGATGAGCAACTGAACTCCTTCAAGGAACGCCTGAACATCATAAAAGTAAGCGATTTCGATATGGAAAATGGCTCACTTGAGATTCAATCCATGATAATCAGACTTGAAAACAGGAAGAAATATCCTGAGTTTAAAAGCTTCTTTGACCAATACCCCTATGCAAAATCGGAGAAAATCCAAAAGGTTCTTGAGGTAAACACTCATCTAAGGATGGGAATGGTCGATCAGTTCGTGCCAGACCTTCCAAAAGAAGCGATTGACGCTATTCAAGCGTATAAGAAAACAACGGAGAAAATGTGCAAGAAATTCCCGCTTTTCTATATTATCGCGGATAAAAAAGACTTTCAGAAGACAGTAAAGCGGAGAGATCCAATATTGCTTGCTCAATCCCCATTCGGTCATTTTTGGCAGATATTGGGTGCTTGGGACAAGGAAATGTTATTACTTAGCGATTTATAAACATGGTAGAAGAAAAGAAGAAAGTCAAAAAACCAAAGTTCAGAATACCGATGACGGTATATCGTGTTCCAAAGAATGAAAAGTCGCTCAAGAACAGACAGAAGGATTTTAACAATTTCCTTAAACATCGAGCAGGAAAAATAAAAAAGGACAGATTAAAAGCAATACATGTTAATCGGGCTATTGCAAAGCGTAGAAAGTTAAATAAAAACAAATAAACATGAAAAAAACAATAACAATCAAGGAAAAAGTCTGTGTCTGCGATATCTGTGGAGGACTAAGCAAAAATGATTTCTCGATAAACGTTCATTTTTGCAATGAACACAGATTTGAGGAAGGAATATTTAGAGGCTTAGTACAATCTAAATTTAATAAAACGCTTGCGGTATTTCTTAAAGAGATAAAGGAACCCAAGAAACCACAAGAATTACAAGTTTCTGACAAATAAATGGACAATAACAACGGAGGTGGAGGGGTATATCCTCAGCCAAAGGAAAATAGAGATGTATGCCCAAAAACAATGACAGGAAAACATTATTTCATAAATAGTGGAAAATTGCTCAACGAAAAGTACGTTAATGAGTGTGAATTTTGTGGAATTATTGACGATAGGAAAGGCTAATCGAGGCGTTGTAGTCTGCTAGAGGTATGCGGTGAGAGGAGGGTGTTCTAGCGCTCCCCTCTCCGTATGCAAGACAATAACATCGTTGAGTTAAGGATCAGAGTACAACCAAAGCAAAAGGAAGCGTTACAAAAATCTGTTGCTACCCCTATTTTGTTCTATGGAGGGGCAAAGGGGGGCGGCAAAAGCTTTTTAGTCCGGGCAAAGGAAATATTGCGTAGGCTCAAATATCCCAATACTAAAGGACTTATTATTCGTAAAACGCTACCTGAGCTTCGTTCAAACCATATCCAGCAACTCTTCAAAGAATACCCGATCATGGTCGATTGGTTCAATAAATCAGAAAAGATTATCCACTATCCCAACGGTTCAACGACCGAGTTTTCCTACCTGCAGAATACCAATGACGTATACACCTATCAGGGTCGAGAGTATGACGATATCTCAATGGATGAGATAACACAGCATGAAGAGCTTGCATTCAAGATCCTTCGCTCTTCCCTACGCACAACAACGGTTGGATTCAAGCCAACTATGCTCCTTACCGGAAACCCTGGAGGAGTCGGACATGAGTGGGTGAAGCGTATTTTTGTTGATAAACGGTTTAAACCGGAGGAAAATCCTGCCGACTTTGATTTCGTACAGGCTAAAGTATCGGACAACCTTGCGCTAATGGCTGCAGATCCAGAATACGTTAAGCGTCTGTATGACCTTCCCGAACATTTACGCAAGGCATATCTTGATGGTGACTGGAACATATTTGCAGGTATGGCATTTGATGAATTATCTGAAAACGTACATATAGTCGAACCATTTGAACTGCCGCGGGAAACGCGATATTTTGCCGGGTATGATCATGGTTATAATCATCCCTTCTCCTTTGTCTTATGTGCAATGATTCCAGATGGAACAATCTATGTCGTAAAACACTATAAAAGCAGACTTATTGGACCATCCGAAATTGCACAAGGAATAAGACAACATGTTCCTCCAAATAAAACCGTACAGATATTTGCAGGAAATGACTTATGGAGCAACCAGCGCGATGGTTCACCGAGCGTATATGAGCAGTTTCTTGCCTATGGGCTTAGACCTCCACAATACGTTCTTATCCATGCATTCGATGATCGCAAGCAAGGAGTGGCACAACTGAGGAAATGCATCACCTTCAAAAACAAACAAAATAAAAAGCCGGAGCTTTATTTCTTCCGGAATTGTTTGGACGTTTTCACGGTAACGGCAGGAATGCAGTTTGATGGAACGGACCCGGAGGACGTGCTGAAGGTAGATGCAGTCGATGGAGAGGGCGGCGATGACGCATATGATGCACTCCGCTATGCGGTTATGGGTCGAGTACTGGCCCCAAAGATAGAAAAGAAACCAGCTGACCAATTCCAAGGAGAAACGATATTACAACAGCTCATGAAGCAGAAAGAGTATGAACGAGAGGAGGTGGAACAATACGAATGATGTACCAAACGGCAGCGAAAGTATTATTTGAAAAGATTCAGAAGGATTTTAAATTCTCTCTCTCAAATCGTCTTGCAATCGTTGCAGAGGTCGAAATGTATCGAAAGGGAGAAGACCAGACGCTATGGACGCAAGACAAGGAAGAAAACTATGTCTATCAGGTCTTTTTTGATGGCGAGTTCGTGTGTTTTTTCAATATACGAGAAGATGTACAAAAAGTGTATTTAAGAGTACTTAAGGGCTTATTGAAGCTCTACAAAGAAAAGAAGATACACTGGAACAAGTTTTTATATGACTATGACGAAGAAGGTGGTCTTTTGAAACCGAAAGTAAAAAAGGAGAAGGTAGATCCTAAGGGTAATGGGATAGAGCATAAGGTGATTACAGAGATATTAAATAAACCAAAAAAAATATGAGTGACGAAAATGAACTATTTGAGAACAATCCATTTTTTATGCATTGCATAGAGATTAGGATGTTAAAGACCTTAAAAAATCCGGTCGAAAAGTTTCTATTTCTTTATGTGTTTATGTTGGGAAACAAAAGCGTTGATGCGGCTGATGCATTGTCAGTCCATCCAACGAATGTTTGTCGGCACTTGAAAAAGATGAAAAAACGACTTGAGATTTACAAAAAGGATTATAACACCGTAATTTAAGCTGTGTGTAAATTAAAAGGCTCCAATTCATGATAATTTAATTATGCAAATACTTGAATTATTGAATAGCCGTGTTGCCATTGCAAAAAGCTTTACTAAAGACTTTCAGGCAGAGGTAAAAAAGTGTGTTGCAGACTATAAATGCAAACAGGCTGATAAGGTCGAAGGAGTAATTGATCAACATCTCACAAAAAAACGATATGTTTTCAATATTCCCTATATCTATTCAACGCACGAATCGATGCTCTCTTCCCTCTTTGAAAAGCCTATGGAGCTTGTCCTAACAGGAAAAGGAGAAGATGATGAAGAGAAAGCATCCCTTATCAAGGCAGTATATAAATATCTCCAGGATAAACTCGACCTGGATGAGTTCATGAATACGTCAGCTTGGTGGTATATTCTAACGGGGCAAGTATCCTCAACTCAGGGATATGAAGTAAAAATAAATGGCTATGTTCCTGTAAATGGCGCAAATGGAGAGCCAATGATGGATCCTGAAGGAAAACCCGTCCAGGCTCCTATATATGAATGGAACGACCCGATTGTTGCAGTCGATAACCCAGAAAAAACCTATTTTGCCCCGGATAGCGAATATTCACTCAACTGTAAAAAAGTTCCCTATAAGGTTGTTGAATGTCTTATGCCCGTTGATGAAATTAAATCGACTTACGATGAAGATGTTCCACCTACAAAAGAGCTACAGGTTGCGATAAAAGGGATAACCGACAATCAAAAATCTGACTTGAAAAGAGCTCAGATATATAAATATTCCGGTAGCTTATCATCTGATGTTAAAGATGAATTGGCTACAAACGGCATGGAGTGGGGATATGAAAAAGAATATTTTGCCGTTTTCACTACTTCAAAGCTTCTATATATAGAGGAAAAACCAAAATATACAACAATGGCAAAGTGGTTTAGCGCTCCAAATGAATTTTTTGGATTCGGAATCGGTAAGACTCTTCGCAGCGTACAGAAAGAAATGAGTATGAGGCGAGGACAGCAAATTAGATATGCAGATTTATATGCCTTCCCCTGGCTTACTCATGACCTTGCAACTGTTGTTGACCAAAACAGCATACAAGATGTTCAAAAACGAAAACCACTCGCATATTCAGGTAAACCTCCTGCTTATCTTGTTCCGCCTGAAATGCCCCGGACGATAACCGAAGCCGACAATATTGCCCGATCAGATGCACAGTTCATTTCTGGCACACTCGACATGTCAAAAGGAGCGCAGGAAACAAATACAGTAAAGACGGCAACTGGACAACAACTGTTTGCTCAATCCCAGGATAAACGGATGCAGAAAGCAAGAAAAACCCTTGCAAAATATTATCGAGAGGTCGTAATAAACCTATTCAAATTATGCCGCGACAATTGGGATGAGGAAAAAATAATCTCCATTACCGATGAGGACGGTAACCAACAGGAATTTAAGGTGTCCGGCACGGACCTGCAAAACATCAACTTCGATACCGATATCGATATATCCCTTGAATCACTTTCAGTAAATAAAGATACAATAGCAGAGCGTACTATCGCTCTATATGATAAAGTAAAAGATGATCCTTTGGTTGACCGGAAGAAAGTATTTGCGAAAATGCTTCGCGAAGGATACAACATAAAAAATCCTGAAAGCTATATGTTGGCGGAAGACAAGACCGGGACACAGCCGACCCCGGCGCAGGCTAGCTTAGTAAAGGCAGTTGCAGGCGCTGCAATAGAGCCTGGTGCAGAACAAGGAGCTGTGGCAGATGTAAGCGATCCACAAGCACAACCTGAAGCTGCCGATAATCTACCCCTATTAGGAAACGAAATGGCTCCAAATCCTAATGCAAATCCATATGTCAACAATCAACCAGCTTCCTGAAGAAAAAAAATCAATTGATTTGTGGAAAGAAATAATAGATCCTGTTACGGGAAAATCATCTCTAACGCAAAACATCATACCTAAAGTAGTCAAAGAATGGTGTTATCCGGGTGAACATTTTTTTGTATGGGAAATGGGCTCTTCACGCGAAGCAATCTGTAATAAATGTCAGTATTCTACTGCTTTTATTCCCGGCCTTCATGAACTAAAAAACGGCAAAATCACGACCAGGGTGTAAAGAATATAGCTCCATTAAAAGATAATTTAACTAGTACCAACCACACATTTTGTGTGCGCGTCATTAGCAATTAGCACAGGAGCAACAAATATGATAACTCCAAACGGTTCATTAAGGGATGTCGTTAATTCTCAATTTGAGGGTGACGACGAAGGGCACGTTACAAATAAGGAAGAAAGGGTTGAAGCAGGGGCGACACCAGCACCATCTACCGAGGTCGATAAGACTAATCCGGCAGTTGCGGAGGAAGTGTTAAAGCCATTCGCTGAAAAACCTGATCTTAAGGGAAAAACTCCCGAGGAGCTTGACCAAATCTATAAAGAGTGGAACTTGAAATACACTCAAACTAGACAAAAGGAAACAGCAGAACTCAAGGAGTACCGGACTAAAGTATCTCAGTACGAGGAACGGTTGAAACAGTTAGAGTCGGCGGGGAACAAATTACAATCTCCGGACCTGCAGGCTGAAAAGAATGCTGTACGGCATGATTTTGAGCTTGGGAATCTTACTGTTCAGCAATATACCGAGAAGATACTTGAACTATCGAGGGAGGAGTCCAGACGAATTGCTAGAGAGGAGTTTACTTCTCTTAAAAAGCAAGACAGTGAGGAATCCTACCAACAGTCAGCACTGGATCACTTTACAAGTGCCGATGAACGCCTTGATAGGAACAATCCGAATTTCAACATGAGGATGTTCAAAAGTCTAGCGACTGATATGGCGGATTTGCTCGATGAGCATATTGCCAAGAACGGTACATCTGTAGGTTTTGACTACAAAGGCAACGTTTCGAGGCTCATTTCCGAGTTTGACCAAGAGATTGACAGAATCGTTAGTAGTAGAGTGCAGCGGAATACCAGCGCTGCTCGAGATCGTGCAGGCAAATTTGCGAAAAGTTCTATTACAGGGAAGAATACCCCAAGTATTCCGACAGGTAAGAAAAACATTCGAGATATTATCGCCAGCACACTGGAATAATTATTTGTTTATTTTTTTACTATGGCACAATGGAATTTAGGAGAAAAAGTGGCCGCAGCTCTTCCTCTCTATGAGAAGGAGTTTAAAGACCAGGTTTTCTACAACACAGTATTACTCAACCACATGAAGGAGAATGGTGGAGTACTAGAAAAAGACGGTGGTACTACGATTAGAGTACCTTTGATGACTGGCAAAGGAACCAGTGAATGGTTTAGCGGAACTGATCATTTGGATGTGGCTCCAGTAGACACTCTCGATGCTGCTGAATACACTTGGAGAAATCTTAACGCTTCAATCGTTTTTACGCTTGATGATGAGCTTTCAAATAGTGGAAAAGAACAGGTCGTAGACTTGATCGAAGCAAAAATCAAACAGGCAGAACTGACCATTTCAGATGCGCT
Organism: bacterium; assembly: GCA_021833625.1. Classification (GTDB taxonomy): domain Bacteria; phylum Patescibacteriota; class Microgenomatia; order UBA1406; family GWC2-37-13; genus JAKBEU01. Next base: position 8,384 of record JAKBEU010000001.1, on the reverse strand, counting down.
TAATAGCAAACTCTACAATGGGACAGGATCAGAAGCCAGACCAGCAATAGTCGGTCTTGACACGCTTATTGGTACAGGGACATTCGCGGGAATCGCGGGTGGAACGTATACCGATTGGCAGTCCTATGTTGAGTCCTCAGCAGGAGCTTTGACGCTTGCTCAAATGAGAACGGCTAAAAATACTATCAATCAGGGAAAAGGTGGATCGCCCGTGTCTATAATCTCAACCACTCAGACTCTGTATGAAAAGTATGAATCCCTAGCGACACCAACATTCCAAGCGAATCCTTTGGTAACTTCAAAGGAAACTCAAAGATTGATTGATGCGGGATTCTCGGCTCTTGCTTATGCAGGCATTCCAGTCGTAATCGACAATTCTGCAACCGCAACGAACATGTACTTCTTGAACACACAGAACCTTAAAATCTATGTGCATAAAGATGCATTCATGGACAAAACGGAAACAAGACGACCGACTGATCAGCACGTCAACGTTCAGCACATTGTCTTGAGATGTGCGTTAGTTACCAACAGACGAAAATCTCTTGGTAAGCTTACGGCCAAGACTGGTTAATTTAGAAACATTGGGGGAGATGGCATGATCTGCCCTCCCCTACAACTTTTACTATTATGAGCAAACAAATCCCAGCATCCGGCATAACAGCAAATGATGCTTCAAAAAAAGGTGATTTAGGACAGATATACATCAAGGAAAGCAAGATGTATCGTTATTTCCTTTGCAAGGATTTAACAGTAGCTGCAGGAAACGTGGTTGAGTATTCTTCCACAACCGGAGCAGTTACTAAGGATCGTGCAGGGGGAACTTCCATCGGGCGAACAGTCGCAGGGGTGGCAGTTGGAGCAGTTACCGCAGGAAACTACGGATGGTTTCAAACTGACGGTGTAGTCGACTGTACAGTGGTCGCAAACGGAGTGGTAGCTGCAGGTAATCTGCTTACCGCCCATGAAACATCTGATGGAAGCGTTGTCGTAGCGACAACTTCCACGATGAAGAATGTCTTTGCCGTAGCACTTGGTGCAGACACTGCAACGACATCAGCCGCAGGCACTGTTTCTGCTGCTTTGATTCGTGTTTAATACCTTTTGACAAGAAAGTTATTAATAGGCAATCCCCACTTGCAATATAGTGGGGGTTGCTGTAGTATGAGTGCGCTTGACCCTCCATAAGTCATATGCGTGTTTGCATAGGAATACCAGTACCACAAACCATTAACCCAGATTTTGCGTTAAATAATCTTCCCCAAATAATCGAGTACACGAAGGCTCACAATCCGGGAATAGAGCTTTTTACTATTCATAAGGGAGGAGTAATGACCTCATCAAACAGGAACTATATCCTAAAACAATGCCTAGAGAAGCAAATTGATGCTATTTTATGGCTTGACTGTGACCAGATCTATCCTGCCGATATTCTCGACACGTTCATAAAATCTGGCAAGGATATTATTGGCTCAATTTACTATAGGAGAAGTGAACCGTTTTCCCCGGTTGTGTATGTATATAGCGGCAATCCAACCCATCCATATAGGACAATCGATACAAAATCTCTTCAAAAGGGACAAATTGTCGAGGTTGATGGAATAGGATTCGGTGGAATGTTCGTAAAAATGGACGTATATAAGAAAATGGGGCCTGACATGTGGATGAGATATGGTAGGAATTTTGGTATTCCTGTCGAAATGACGGATCAGGAGTCGCATGACCTCATTTTCTGTAAGACAGCTCATCGATATGGATTTAAGATTCACATCCATTCTTCCATTCGTGCAGCTCATATCGGGGAAATGCTTATTACTGAAGAAAACTGGAAAGGAAACGAACCGGAAAAATCAAAGCATAAGATTGCTGTAATAATCCCTTCAATTGATGTGGTACGCGCCAATAAGACAATAAATCAACTTAAGGCAAAAGCAGATATTCCAGCTGATTATTATATCGTTGAAGACAAAATGCGAACTGGCTTCATGAAGACGATTAATCAGGCAGTAAAAGATATACAAGCCGATTATTACGTCTACACCGCGGAAGATGCGTATGCGGGCAAATCATGGCTCAAATTGGCTTATGAGGCGATGATTAAGTATGATGGAGCGCTATTTGCCTTCAATGATGGAAAATACGCAGGGACACTTGCCACTTTCGGAATGGTTGAGGCTAATTGGATGAAGAAAAATTATGAGGGAAATATATTCTATCCCGGATATCATTCACATTACGGCGATACTGAGCTTACCATGTTGGCACTTGGCGAAAAAAAACTTATTTATGACCCAAACAGTGTACTAATTGAGGTCGATTATAAGAAGCATGGAGTAAATATAGATGATAAAAAGCTTTATAACCAAAGGAAGCTCACGTTTAAAAACGTTCCTGATTTATTTGCATGAGAAACCCACATTTTGATTGGGGCCCGTTCTCCGGAGGATTTTCTTATGAGGATATTTTTCGTAAATATAATACTAAAACTCCCACTAAAGACGAAGAATTGGCGCTTGGTTTAACTTATGGTGACGCTTCAAACGCATACGCGCAGTATGGGATTAATGACTACAAATTGAGAATATATATGAATCAGACACTTAAAAATCAGGTTGTCGAATACATGAAAGAAAGATATTTGTACCATTTGAACAGGATCCAAACAAAAATAATTGGTTTATATTAACTATGAAACAAGGAATCATTATTGAAACCAACAAAGGAAGAGAAGAAATGTTTGATAATCTTATGCGCTCCATAAATACTCACTATCAGGTCCTACCGGTATATAGAAATGATTTTGAGCTTGGAGCGATAGCACATGCTGTATATAATACCGACCTTGATGAGTTTTTATTCCTTCATGATACTTGTGAGATTAAAAATAATTCCCTTTTTGAATTGGTATTTGAAACACATAAAGGAAAAAGTGTCGCGCTTGCTGATCATCCCTGCATTTTCGGTATGTATCTCGGCAAATATAAGCGCGAAGTGCTAAATAAAATACTTCTTCCAAAAGCACATACGAAGCTTGAAGCGGTCGAATACGAAATAGAATTTAATAATTTGTATTGCAAAACTGACGGAGATGTGCAGATCATTTCTAATCCCCTTCATAACAATGATATTTTCTGCGAGATGTTTGGAAGAAAAAACATGAAGCTCGAAAACGATTATTTAATTAAATATAAGGCTACTTGGAGCCGTTCAATGCTCTAATATGGCAGACATACCCTTTGAGGACAAAATATACATAGTCGATAAAATACTTTCATCAACTAAGGAAAATTTGAGGAATCGGGATTATGTAATTGCCTTGATCCGTGAGATGGGATTACACAACGACTCCTCTATCAATCATCTTTATTCCCCATCTGAACAAGCCTTTTTAAAGCAATTCGGAATGTTACAGCAGCCTCAACAGCTTGCAGATGCGCTTATATTCCTATCAAATTTCGTGATAAATAAATATATAGAGATTGGGACATTTAATGGAACCTGTTTTGCATTTATTGCTTCATATCTGAAGGTTTTTAATCCAGGTATCAAATCGCGGACTATAGATATTATGGTGCGCCACAATCCGCTAATGGAAGTAGAGTTTAAAAAGCGAATTGACATAAAATTCCACACTGGAACGTCAGATGATTTTATAGGTGCAAAATCTGACCTGTGTTTTATCGATGCCGACCACTCATATTCCGCTGTAGTAAAGGATTACGAAAATATTGGGAAATATGCGAAACTTTGCATGTTCCATGACATCATTGACGAACATCAGACAAAAATAAATGATGGTGGCTCCCTTCGACACTGGAAGGAACTAAAGGAGAACGAAAACGAATGTGAATACCATGAATTTATTGATCATCCTGAAAATAAATCAAATTTTGGAATAGGAATAAAAATATGAACAAAATTGCAGTAGTAATACCAACAATACGGATGGAAACTTATGTGAAATTCCTTGAAAAATGGAAGGAGTCCTTTGAAAAAAACGATGTAACGCTTGTCACTGTTTTTGATGGGGAAAAACCTCATGTTGTTTCAGGAAATATCGGTTTTGGACTTGAAGAAATAATGGGAGAATACAGCGATATTATTTATCAGAAGAACGATGGCGTTAGAAATTTAGGATTTGCCTATGTTGCGAAATATCTTCCCCATATTGATACTATTATTTCTTTTGATGATGATGTCGAACCCTCCGGAAGCACAATAGAGGACCATTTGGCGGTTCTAGGCACGAAAGTATCAATTTCGTGGCTAAGTACCGCTTCAGAATATACGCGTGGCTTCCCCTACAAGGCCCGTCAAGAAGCAGAGGTGGTATTATCCCATGGCGTATGGAAAGGTGTTGCAGACTGGGACGCGCCAACCCAACTTATTCATGGAAATAAAGAGGTTACTTTTTATAAGGGTATTGTTCCAAAGGGTATTCAGTTTCCACTTTGTGCAATGAACTTTGCATTTAAAAGAGAACTACTGCCTTATGTGTACCAAGCACCAATGGGACCAAGAATCGGTCTTGATAGATTTGCCGATATTTGGGGTGGAATTGAAATGAAAAAAGACATTGATAATATCGGAATGGCAGCTGTCACTGGGTATGCTGCGGTTCAGCATAAAAGGGCTTCAAACGTATGGGATAACCTCATAAAAGAAGCAAAAGGACTAAAGATGAACGAGAACTATGGACAGGATCCGTATTTCAAAATCTTCTTTGAAAATAGGAAGCGCTGGCAAGACTTTATTCGCTCCCGGGTGTAAAGAAACACCCCCATTTTCTCCATAATTAGACTAGATATAAATTGACATTTATTTTTAATGGCACTAGTCACCGCCGGAGACATCCAGTTAGCCTTGGCATACAGATTGGGGGAAGATTCCGCACCAAACGATGCAAATGAGAAAGCCCGCAGGCTTTCTTTCATAAACGAAGGATATCGAGGAGTAATGGCTAAAAATTATTGGTGGTTCACTGAAGCATCTACGACTCTTAATTCATTAGCAGGACAAGAATCATATGGGACAAGCGATGGTGTGCCAGATTTTAGACAAATCCTGGAGTTTAGATTCAACGGTATCGTATATTCGCAGATAACGCAGTATGACGCGATGACCGCATACAGCACTTCTTATTCAAATTTCGTAAATAGTTATTTTCTCTTCAACGGAAAAATATATCCGGTCCCGGCAATCTCAACATCAGTAACAAACGGAATTGCGCTGAAATATTACCAAAACTATACAAAGTTAACTGGAGACGCTTCAACAATCCTCATTCCTGATCTGTTTTCCGACATATTAGTTGCTTACGCACAGGCAAGAGTTACCCTTGTTGATGGAGAAAGAGGCTCTGCCTCTGACTCTTTTGATGAGTATAACGAGATATTGGGCCGCATGGTTGAGGAACAGAATAAATATTTGTTCTCCCTCAAAGATGGTGGAAATGTCGATAGTGTGCAAGCGCAATTTCCATAACAATGCCAAGGATTACAAAAATCAAAGATCCGGATAAGCAGACTGAGGTTGTGACAGGGCTACTTGGTGGATTGAATACCTTCCAGGATGAAACCGTATTAAAGGAATCAGAGCTTTCTAAAGCAAAAAATATAATTCTTTCAGTCGATGGAATCGAACCGCGCCCGGGAATACTCCATTATGGCGGACAAGGTACAGCAACAAAAATGCTTGGCGGTTTTGGGTACTATAAGTCAGATGGAACCCATGAACTTTTGAGAGTAACAAATAATGGAAATCTTGAGAAGAAAAACGGTCTTTCCTGGACTCAGATAGGCACCAAAACATACAATACTGCCGCTCGGATGAATTTTTTGCAGGCGCGGGATAATGTCTTTCTCTTCAATGGTATAGATTCGCTTTCCTATTATGATGGAACAAACATAAACGTATATTCGGCGCTCACTACTCCGGTAGGACTTGCTTTGGCTACACAAGGGACGGCAGGAACCACAACTTATTCTTATCGTGTTTCAGCATTCAATGCGATTGGAGAAACCCTAGCTTGTGTATCAGTCCAAATAGCGACAGGAAACGCAATACTTGATGCGACAAACTATAATAAGTTGACCTGGACCGCTACAGCTGGCGCTACTGGATACAATGTATATGGAAATAAAAGCACTGGACTTGGTGAAACATATCTAACAACCGTATATACAAACGCATTCAACGATAAAGCTGAATTTACTCCATCAACAGTAATACTTCCTCCGGAGGGAAACACAACAACCGGAATAATTTCAAAAAAAGCAGTATTCTCACAATCTAGGATATTTGCCGCAGGTGATCCGGCGTATCCATCAAGGTTATTTTATGGTGGAGTCGGTTCAAATATAGGAAATTTCTCGTTCAGTGAAACAGGAGGAGGAGCGACAGATATATTTAAAAACGATGGTTCGGAAATCCGCGATTTGCTTCCCTTCCAGGGAGGAGTTATCGTCTGGAAGGATAATGCGATATATAAGTTCTACTTCAATTCTTCCGGTCAGCCAACACTTGAAGAAATAACGCGCTCTTTTGGTGGTATAGCATGGCGTGGCTCCAAACATGTAGAAAATGACGTTGTATTTCCCGCTAAAAAAGACGGAAGGCTTGCTTTTTATTCACTCGGTAATCAGGAAAACTATAGTGCCGGAGTGCTTAGAACAAATGAACTTTCAATAAAGATTGCAAAAGACCTTGAAGATGTATTAATGTCGAATATAAAGAACGCTGCGGCTTTTTATTTCAATAGTATATATGGCTGCGCAATTACCACATCCGATTCAACGGTAAACAATCGAATTTGGTGTCTTGATACTCGGTTTGGCGCATGGGTACATTGGGATGACCTTCATCCAAACTTCTTTACGAATTACATCGATACAGACAGTTCTGAAAAGCTTTATTTTGGGGATGAACAAACCGGATATTTTGAAGAAATGTTTAGGGATGAACGGAGCGACAATGGGGTTGCTGTATCAGTCCAATTCGCAACAAAAGCATTTAATCAGAAACAATTCAATAAATTCAAAAAATATTGGAATCCCATATTTCAATTCAAGGATATTTCAAAATCAGGATCCATTACTGGAGATATCATCATAGATGGAGCAATAGTATCGGGGAACTTCACTGTTCAGACACAGACATCCGGAGGAGCCGGAGTTGGTGTGTCGCTTGTCGGATTCACTCTTCCAGGTGATGCCCCCGGAGGAGTGGTTACATCAGGAGTTTCAGCCGATACAATCGTCCAATTATTCTTCATAAAAAAAGGAAGATCAATTAAATATGAATTTAGGTCAGAAGGAATCGATGCCCGGTATAAATTCCTTTCCCTTGCGCATGAATATCGAATACTTGAAGGAAAACCGTTACCAAGTTCATCAAAATTCTATACGAGCTAATGTAAAGAAAACATCTTTATTATTTCATAATTAATCTATGGCATCACAAGACCTTTATTACTTACCTCAGTTTTTCACGACAACCTTGAATGTTGGAGGCGGAATCACGGCATCGCAAACGACAGGGATAACGCTTCAATCGGTATCAGGTCTTGATATCACTAAGCCCGGATTAGCTCTTTTTACCTATTCAGACCCTCTTGACACGACAAAAGCCGAATGGATTCCTTATACATCAATCAATGGATCGAACGTATTGCAGGGAGTCACAAGAGGAGGAGAAGGATTTACAGCAAAAACACATCAGAACGGAGCCACAATCGCATTTCCTATCTCGAAGGCACATATAAACTATATAAATGACCAATTCGAGGTATCCGGTCTTGACCTAAAACAGATTTCAACGCCAGCTGTCCCATCATCCGGACGGAATAAGCTTTACTTTAAAACAGATGGAATTTTGTATAAGGAAAATTCTTCTGGAGTAGAATCACCAGTGGAACCAGTAGCAGCGGGAATAACGGTCATGACTGATGGAGCAACAATAACGATTGACCATTCGATAAATGCAAAATTTTCAGTTGTACTTGGTGGAAATAGAACATTAGCATTGTCAAACGCAGTATCAGGAAAACCTATATTACTTGACCTTGTTCAAGATGGTACAGGTTCACGACTTGTTACCTGGTTCGGAAAAGGAACGACATTTACTGATGCAAATGTAAATACAACTTCTGACGTAATAACAGTAGCTCGTGAGATTCCGACAACAACTCCAATCATATTCACAAACTCCGGTGGAGCGGTCCCAACAGGATTAACTGCAGGAACTGTCTATTATGCAATAAATGCGAGTACCACAACTATCAAGGTGGCAACGACTGTTGCAAATGCACAGGCAGGGACAGCTGTAGATATAACCGCAGCTGCAGGAGGCGGAACCCATACAATAACGACTCAAATTAGATGGGC